>NZ_JBFACK010000014.1:0-261484 GCF_040640795.1 Streptomyces sp. NPDC021622 | reverse complement strand
CGGTTTTTCGCTTTCTGGCCGCCTCTATAGAGTCCTCTCACCCTCACATCTGTCGCGACCCGGCGGGGGGGCGCCCCGCCGCGGGGGGCCCCCCCCCCCCGTCCGGGCGTCGGGGCCGGTGCGGCCGCGGGAAACTACGCTGGCCGCACCATGACTACCTACGCCACACCCGCGCCCACCCCCGCCGACTGGCCCACCGACGAGGCATCCGCCCGCGCCGTCCAGGACGGACTGCGCCCCCGGGTCGTCCTCGACGAAGCGGGACCGCCGCCCGGCACCGGGCACATCACGGGAGTCGACGTCGCCTACGACGACGAGCGGGACGTCGTGGCCGCCGCGCTCGTCGTCCTGGACGGGGCGACGCTCGACGTGGTCGAGGAGGCGACCGCCGTGGGCCGCGTTGCCTTCCCCTACGTGCCGGGACTCCTCGCCTTCCGCGAGATCCCCACCGTCCTCGCGGCCCTCGGCGACCTCAAGACCGCCCCCGGCCTCCTCGTCTGCGACGGCTACGGCATCGCGCACCCCCGGCGCTTCGGCCTGGCAAGCCACCTCGGTGTGCTCACCGGACTGCCCACCATCGGCGTCGCCAAGAACCCCTTCACGTTCTCGTACGACGCCCCGGACGCACCCCGGGGCAGCGCGGCGCCGCTGCTCGACGGCACGGACGAGATCGGCCGCGCCCTGCGCACCCGCGAGGGCGTCAAGCCGGTCTTCGTCTCCGTCGGCCACCGGGTGAGCCTCGACAACGCCTGCGCGCACACCCTGCGCCTCACGCCGCGCTACCGGCTCCCGGAGTCGACCAGGCGGGCGGACGCGCTGTGCCGCAAGGCGCTGCGGGAGGCCACAGCGGGCTGAGCGGGCGGCGCGCCACCCGGAACGCGCTACAGGGCAGCGGCCACCCGGAACGTGATGCCCGCCGCCGTGAGGCGCGACGTCAGCGCCTCACCCATGGCGACCGCGGTGGTCACCTGTCCGGCCACCGCGGGCAGGTCGTCGTCGAGCGCCAGGCACAGCGCCCCCTCGCCCAGGATCTTCGCCGTCTCGTCGTACCCCGGGTCGCCGCCGGAGACCTCGGTGAACACCCGCTGTCCGCCGCCCTCGCCGACGAACCGCACGGAGAACCAGCTCTTGGCCCGCCGCTCGGCGCTGGGCCCCTCGCCCGGCTTGAGCCGGTCCGACAACCACCGCCGCGCGGGCGGCAGTTGCGCGGCCGCCGCCAGAGCGCCGACGGCCGCAACGCCGCCCACCGCGAACGGCAGCGTCTTCACGGCCGCGTAGTGCCGGTAGCGGAAGTCGGGGCCGTACCGCTCAAGTGCCCGCGCCGAGCGCTGCACCACCTGCGCGTCGATCGTCGGCAGCGGCAGCGCCCACGCGCCGACCTCGCCCGCGTACCGGGGAGCGCTCGTCGGGGCGTACGCCTTGCGGCCCACCAGGCGCGGCTCGTGACGCCGGCGGTCCCGCGCGGCGGCCATCATCTGCGGACCCCGCGCGAACTGGTTGAGCGCGGAGGCGAACGTGCCCCCGGAGAACGTGGCATGGGTGCGTACGAACCCGTCGACGCGCAGCGGCACCCCCTCGGGCAGCTGCCGCACCGTGAAGTAGGCGCCCAGGTCGTGCGGGACCGAGTCGAAGCCGCAGGCGTGCACGAGGCGGGCGCCGGTCTCCCGCGCGCGGGCGTCGTGGCGCACGTACATGAGGTCGACGAACTCAGGCTCCCCGGTGAGGTCCAGATAGTCCGTGCCCGCCTCCGCGCACGCGGCGACGAGTTCCTGGCCGTACGTGATGTACGGGCCGACGGTCGTGGCCACCACGCGCGCGTGGGCGGCGAGTTCCCGCAGGGACGCGGGGTCGGCCACGTCCGCGTGGAGGAGCGGGAGCCCGGCACAGGCCGGGTGCGTGCCGGTCAGCCGCTCCCGCAACTGCTCCAGCTTCCCCTTGTCGCGCCCCGCGATCGCCCAGCGCAGTCCTTCGGGCGCATGCGCGGCGAGATACTCCGCGGTGAGCGCGCCCACGAAGCCGGTCGCTCCGAAGAGCACGATGTCGTATGTGCGGTCCTTCGTGCGGTTCTTCGTGCGGTTCTTCGTACGTTCCTTGCCGTTCTGACTGCTCATGGCACCTCTCCGCCGTCACCCCGCGCCGTTGTCGGTGGCTGAGGCTAGCGTGAGTTCAGGGACGACGTACCAGGAGGTAACCATGGCCGTCGCGAAGAGCGGGCCTTCGAAGGGCGCCCTGACCAAGTGGACGCGCGTGCGGGACTTCGCTCTGGGCATGCCGGGCGCCACCGAGGACTTCCCGTGGGGCGAGACCGTCGCCAAGGTCAACAAGAAGGTGTTCGTCTTCCTCGGTATGGACGACGGCAGCTATCCCCTCGGCATCACCGTCAAGCTCAAGGAGGAGGAGCAGCATGCGCACGCCCTGACCGCACCGGGCGCCGAGCCCGCCGGGTACGGTCTGGGCAAGGCGGGCTGGGTGACCATCCCGCTGGAGGAGAAGGGCGCACCGTCGGCCGCGCTGCTCTGCGACTGGGTGGAGGAGAGCTACCGCGTGATCGCCACGAAGAAGCTGGTGGCGGAGCTGGACGGCCGCGCCCGGTGAGCCTCGCCCACTGAGCCCCGGAGCACCGTCGCGCGTCACACCCCGGGAGCCGCCCGCACGGCGATCCCGTTCCGCTCGAACAGCGCGGCCGTCACCCCGTCGCCCGCCACCAGCTCCCCGCCGAACGACCCGTCGTGGACCAGGCCGCGCCCGCACGAGGGGCTGCGCGGCATCAGCAGCGCCTCGGTGCAGCCGTGGGCGCGCGCCGCGGCGAGCGCACGCCGCGCGCCCGCCACGAACTCCGCCGTCACATCACGTCCCGTGTCCTCGACGACTCGTGCCGTCCCGTCGAGCACGTCGTGACCGTCACCGCCGACGAGCTCGGCCGGGCGGCGCGGGGTCGGCAGGCCGCCCGCCGCCTCCGGGCAGAAGGACACGACCTCGCGTCCCGCGACCGCCACGTCGATTTCCGGCGAAGCCTTGTCGCGGCCGTCGAACCGGCACGGCACCCCGCGTAGACACGCGCTGACCAGTACGGAATCCATGAGTCCCAGGTTAGGCGCGGCACGGCCTGTCCGTGGGCCGGTCGTGGAATTGTCTAAGCGCTTGCTTGCTAGGGTCTTGTGCAGAGTGGAACACGTTCTTAGCATCACTGGTGTTACATCAGTTGTGTCACAGAGCTGGGGGCTCAATGGCAGTGCCGGACAAGGGCGTTCACGGTCCACTCGCCGGAGTGCGCGTGGTGGAGCTCGCGGGCATCGGGCCGGGCCCGTTCGCGGCCATGCTCCTGGCCGACCTCGGCGCCGATGTCGTACGCGTCGACCGGCCGGGCGGCGGCGCTCTCGCGATCAATCCCGAGTACGACATCACCAACCGCAACAAACGGTCCGTGATCGTCGACCTCAAGGCGGCTGACGGCGCGGACCGCGTCCTCGACCTGGTCGAGCGCGCCGACGTCCTCATCGAGGGCTACCGCCCCGGCGTCGCCGAGCGCCTGGGCGTCGGGCCCGCCGACTGCCACGCCCGCAACCCGAAGCTCGTCTACGGACGGATGACCGGCTGGGGGCAGGAGGGCCCGCTCGCCCAGCGCGCCGGGCACGACATCGCGTACATCGCGATCACCGGCACCCTCGGCATGATCGGCGCCCCCGACGAGCCGCCCACCGTCCCGGCGAACCTCGTCGGCGATTACGCGGGCGGCTCGCTCTACCTGGTCGTCGGCATCCTTGCCGCGCTCAACCACGCGCGCGTGCACGGCACCGGGCAGGTCGTGGACGCCGCGATCGTCGACGGCACCGCGCATCTCACCTCGATGATCCACGGCATGCTCGCGGCCGGCGGCTGGCAGGACCGGCGGGGCGCCAACCTCCTGGACGGCGGCTGCCCGTTCTACGGCAACTACGAGACCGCGGACGGCGGGTACATGGCCGTCGGCGCTCTGGAGCAGCAGTTCTACGACGAGTTCGTCGCGCTGCTCGGGCTGCCGGACCAGGCGCCGCCGCGCAAGGACATCGCGCGCTGGGGCGATCTGCGGGAGGCCGTCGCGGCCCGCTTCAAGGAGCGCACGCGCGACGAGTGGACGGCCGTCTTCGAGGGATCGGATGCGTGCGTGGCCCCGGTGCTCTCGTTGCGCGAAGCCCCTGCCCACCACCACCTCGCCGCCCGCGGCACCTTCGTCGACCACGGCGGGATCACCCAGCCGGCGCCCGCGCCCCGCTTCTCCGCGACCCCGACAGACATCCGCCGCGGCCCCGCACAGGCGGGCGCCGACACCGCGGACGTGGCCCGCGACTGGGACGTACCGGCGCTCGCCCCGACCGACGTACCGACGAAGGAAGCCGACTGATGCAGCTCTCCACACCGCTCGCCTACGAGGGCGACGCGCGGCAGGCCGCCGACGACGTGGCGGCCCTGGAGTCCGCCGGTCTGGACGCCGTCTGGGTCGCCGAGGCGTACGGCTTCGACTCGCCCACCATCATGGGCTACCTGGCCGCACGCACCGAGCGCATGCGGATCGGCGCCGCGATCCTCAACGTCTACTCGCGCACCCCCGCCCTCATCGCCCAGACGGCCGCGGGACTCGACGCGGTCTCCGGCGGCCGGGCGATCATCGGGCTCGGCGCATCGGGCCCGCAGGTCGTCGAGGGCTGGCACGGCAGGCCCTACGACAAGCCGCTCGCCCGCACCCGCGAGGCGATCGAGCTGACCCGCCGCATCCTGCGCCGCGAGGTGATCGACCACCACGGCGTCACGGACATGCCGCTGCCCCCGGAGAAGGGCGGCAGGCTGGGCAAACCGCTGAAGATCCTCACCAAGCCGGTGCGCTCCGAAGTGCCGCTGTACATCGCGTCCCTTGGCCCGGCGAACGTCCGGATGACCGCCGAGATCGCCGACGGCTGGCTGCCCACCCTGTTCATCCCGGAAAAGGCCCACCAGGTGTGGGGCGCCGCGCTCGCCGAGGGCAAGGAGAAGCGCGATCCGGCGCTCGGACCCTTGCAGACGGTCGCCGGCGGGCTGCTCGCCATCGGTGCGGACGCGGCCGCCGCACGCGATCTGGCGCGCCCCAAAATCGCCCTCTACGTAGGCGGCATGGGCGCCCCGGGGAAGAACTTCTACAACGACGTCGCGGTCGCGTACGGCTACGAGCGGGAGGCCGCGCGCATCCAGGAGCTGTATCTGTCGGGCCGCAAGAAGGAAGCCGAGGCGGCGGTCCCCGACGAGTTCTGCGAGCTCATGTCGCTGTGCGGGCCCGCCGGTTACGTACGCGAGCGCGTCGAGGCCTTCCGCGAGGCGGGCGTCACGATGCTCAACGTCATTCCCGTCGGCCCCGAGCCGGCCAAGTGGATCGAGACCGTCAAGGGCTGGCTCTAGGAGGCCATAGGTGAAGCGTCAGATCTTCTCCGCCGAACACGAAGCGTTCCGCGAGACCGTCCGCACCTTCCTGGCCAAGGAAGTGCTGCCCCACTACGAGGAGTGGGAGAAGGACGGCATCGTCAGCCGTGACGCCTGGCGGGCGGCGGGCAAGCAGGGGCTCCTCGGGCTCGCCGTCCCCGAGGAGTACGGCGGCGGCGGGAACGCCGACTTCCGCTACAGCGCCGTCATCGCCGAGGAGTTCACGCGCGCGGGCGCGCCCGGCCTCGCGATCGGCCTGCACAACGACATCATCGGCCCGTACCTGACCTCGCTGGCCACCGACGAGCAGAAGCGGCGCTGGCTGCCCGGCTTCTGCTCCGGCGAGATCGTCACGGCCATCGCGATGACCGAGCCGGGCGCGGGCTCCGACCTCCAGGGCATCCGCACCACCGCCACCGACGAGGGCGACCACTGGCTGCTCAACGGCTCCAAGACGTTCATCTCGAACGGCATCATCGCCGACCTCGTGATCGTCGTCGCCAAGACGACACCGGAGGGCGGCGCCAAGGGCCTGTCCCTCCTTGTCGTCGAGCGCGGCATGGAGGGCTTCGAGCGCGGCCGCAACCTCGACAAGATCGGCCAGAAGTCCCAGGACACCGCCGAGTTGTTCTTCAACGACGTACGCGTCCCCAAGGAGAACCTCCTCGGCGAGTTGGACGGCGCGTTCATCCACCTGATGACGAACCTCGCGCAGGAGCGCATGGGCATCGCCGTCGCCGGGATCGCCGCCGCCGAGTACCTCCTGGAGATCACCACGACGTACGTCAAGGAGCGCGAGGCGTTCGGGCGCCCGCTCTCCAAGCTCCAGCACATCCGCTTCGAGATCGCCGAGATGGCGACCGAGTGCGCGGTCACCCGTACGTTCCTCGACCGCTGCATCGTCGATCACTCGAACGGGGAACTCGACGCGGTGCACGCCTCGATGGCCAAGTGGTGGGCCACCGAACTGCAGAAACGCGTCGCCGACCGCTGCCTCCAACTGCACGGCGGATACGGCTACATGACCGAGTACCGCGTCGCCAGGGCCTTCACCGACGGACGCATCCAGACGATCTACGGAGGCACGACCGAGATCATGAAGGAGATCATCGGCCGCTCCCTGCTCGCCTGAGCCCGTCCGGCCTTCAGCCTCCCCTCACCTCACCCTCACGTTCCATGCGAAAGGCCTCCGTCTTGACCACCGAAGCGTACGTATACGACGCGATCCGCACCCCGCGCGGACGCGGCAAGGCCAATGGCGCCCTGCACGGCACCAAGCCGATCGATCTCGTCGTCGGGCTCATCCACGAGATCCGTGCCCGGTTCCCCGGCCTGGACCCGGCGGCCGTCGACGACATCGTCCTCGGTGTGGTGGGCCCCGTCGGCGACCAGGGCTCCGACATCGCGCGCATCGCGGCCATCGCCGCCGGGCTCCCCGACACCGTCGCGGGCGTCCAGGAGAACCGCTTCTGCGCCTCGGGTCTGGAAGCGGTCAACATGGCCGCGATGAAGGTGCGTTCGGGCTGGGAGGACCTCGTCCTCGCGGGCGGCGTCGAGTCGATGTCGCGCGTTCCGATGGCCTCGGACGGCGGCGCCTGGTTCGCCGACCCGATGACCAACTACGAGACGGGTTTCGTGCCGCAGGGCATCGGCGCCGACCTGATCGCCACCGTCGAGGGCTACACCCGGCGTGACGTCGACGAGTACGCGGCCCTGTCCCAGGAGCGCGCCGCGGCCGCCTGGAAGGACAACCGCTTCGAGCGGTCCGTCGTGCCGGTGAAGGACCGCAGCGGCCTGGTCGTCCTCGACCACGACGAGCACATGCGTCCGGGCACCACCGCCGACTCGCTCGCCAAGCTGAAGCCGTCCTTCAAGGACATCGGCGACCTCGGCGGCTTCGACGCCGTCGCGCTGCAGAAGTACCACTGGATCGAGCAGATCGACCACGTCCACCACGCGGGCAACTCCTCCGGCATCGTCGACGGCGCCGCGCTGGTGGCCATCGGCTCGAAGGAGGTCGGCGAGCGCAACGGCCTCACGCCGCGTGCCCGGATCGTCTCCGCGGCCGTCTCCGGCTCCGAGCCGACCATCATGCTCACCGGCCCCGCGCCTGCCGCCCGCAAGGCGCTCGCCAAGGCCGGTCTGACCATCGACGACATCGACCTCGTCGAGATCAACGAGGCCTTCGCGGCGGTGGTGCTGCGCTTCGTGAAGGACATGGGCCTTTCGCTGGACAAGGTGAACGTCAACGGCGGCGCGATTGCGTTGGGGCATCCCTTGGGCGCGACCGGGGCGATGATCCTGGGCACGCTGGTGGACGAGCTGGAGCGGCGGGACCTGCGGTACGGGCTTGCCACGCTGTGCGTCGGCGGAGGCATGGGCATCGCCACGATCGTG
Organism: Streptomyces sp. NPDC021622; assembly: GCF_040640795.1. Lineage (NCBI taxonomy): Bacteria > Bacillati > Actinomycetota > Actinomycetes > Kitasatosporales > Streptomycetaceae > Streptomyces > Streptomyces sp. NPDC021622. The sequence goes on along the minus strand of NZ_JBFACK010000014.1, from coordinate 253,660 downwards.
GAACGGGTCTCCGGCTAAGCGCCGGTGGGGCTGTTGACCGTTGCCGACTGCCTGTCTCGTCGTGGCTGATCGCGCAGTTCCCCGCGCCCCTGAAAGCTGCGGCTTCGCCGCGCTTTCCCCTGAGGGAGACGGCGCACGAAGTGCGCGTCTCCCTCAGGGGCGCGGGGAACTGCGCGAGCAACCCACCACGATCCGCAGACGGCAACGGACATGTCGGCCCACCCCAGTAGCCGCCCACCCCGACCGCAACAGACTTCACGGAGACAAGACCATGACCGAAAGCACCACTATCCGCTGGGAAATGGACGCCACCGGCATCCTCACCCTCGTCCTCGACGACCCCAACCAGTCCGCGAACACCATGAACCAGGCGTTCAAGGACTCCATCGCGGCGATCGCCGACCGCGCGGAGGCCGAGCAGGACTCCATCCGCGGCATCATCTACACCTCCGCCAAGAAGACCTTCTTCGCGGGCGGTGACCTGAAGGAAATGATGCAGGTCGGCCCCGAGAACGCCCAGGCGGCGTTCGAGACGGGCACCGCCATCAAGGGCTCCCTGCGCCGCATCGAGACCCTGGGCAAGCCCGTCGTCGCCGCCATCAACGGCGCCGCCCTGGGCGGCGGTTACGAGATCGCCCTGGCCAGCCACCACCGCGTCGCGCTCGACGCGCCCGGCTCCAAGATCGGTCTGCCCGAGGTCACCCTCGGCCTGCTCCCGGCGGGCGGCGGCGTGACCCGCACCGTGCGCCTGATGGGCATCGCGGACGCGCTGCTCAAGGTGCTGCTCCAGGGAACCCAGTACAACCCGAAGCGCGCCCTGGAGAACGGCCTCATCCACGAAGTGGCCGCCACCCGCGAGGAGATGATCGAGAAGGCCCGCGCCTTCATCGACGCCAACCCCGAGTCGGCGCAGCCCTGGGACAGGCCCGGCTACAGGATCCCCGGCGGCACCCCGGCCAACCCGAAGTTCGCCGCGAACCTGCCCGCCTTCCCGGCCAACCTCAAGAAGCAGATCAACGGCGCCCCCTACCCGGCCCCGCGCAACATCCTCGCGGCCGCCGTAGAGGGCTCCCAGGTCGACTTCGAGACCGCGCTGACCATCGAGGCCCGCTACTTCACCGAGCTGGTCACCGGGCAGACCGCGAAGAACATGATCCAGGCGTTCTTCTTCGACCTGCAGGCCGTCAACTCCGGCGCCAACCGGCCCAAGGGCATCGAGCCGCGTCCGGTGCGCAAGGCCGCCGTGCTCGGCGCCGGCATGATGGGCGCGGGCATCGCCTACTCGTGCGCCCGCGCGGGCATCGAGGTCGTCCTGAAGGACGTGTCCGCCGAAGCCGCCGCCAAGGGCAAGGCGTACTCCGAGAAGCTGTGTGCCAAGGCGGTGCAGCGGGGACGTACGACCCAGGAGAAGGCCGACGCGCTGCTCGCGCGCATCACGCCGACCGCCGACCCGCAGGACCTCGCGGGCTGCGACGCCGTGATCGAGGCCGTCTTCGAGGACACCGCGCTCAAGCACAAGGTGTTCCAGGAGATCCAGGACATCATCGAGCCGGACGCGCTGCTCTGCTCCAACACCTCGACGCTGCCCATCACCCAGCTCGCCGAGGGCGTCACGCGGCCCGTCGACTTCATCGGCCTGCACTTCTTCTCGCCGGTCGACAAGATGCCGCTCGTCGAGATCATCAAGGGCGAGCGGACCGGGGACGAGGCCCTCGCGCGCGCCTTCGACCTCGTACGCCAGATCAACAAGACACCGATCGTGGTCAACGACTCGCGGGGCTTCTTCACCTCGCGCGTGATCGGGCACTTCATCAACGAAGGCGTCGCGATGATCGGCGAGGGCATCGAGCCCGCCTCCATCGAGCAGGCCGCGGCCCAGGCGGGCTACCCCGCGAAGGTCCTCTCCCTGATGGACGAGCTGACCCTCACCCTGCCGCGCAAGATCCGCAACGAGACGAAGCGCGCCGTCGAGGAGGCCGGCGGCACCTGGGCCGGGCACCCGTCGGACTCCGTCATCGACCGCATGGTCGACGAGTTCGAGCGCCCCGGCCGCAGTGGGGGAGCGGGCTTCTATGAGTACGTGGACGGCAAGCGCGCCGGTCTCTGGCCGGGCCTGCGCGAGCACTTCGCGAAGCCGGGGGCCGGGATCCCCTTCGCGGACATGAAGGAGCGGATGCTCTTCTCCGAGGCGCTCGACACCGTGCGTCTTCTTGAAGAGGGCGTCCTGACGTCCGTCGCCGACGCCAACATCGGCTCCATCTTCGGCATCGGCTTCCCCGGCTGGACCGGTGGCGTGCTGCAGTACATCAACGGCTACGAAGGCGGCCTGCCCGGATTCGTGGCACGCGCGCGTGAGTTGGCCGACCGCTACGGGGAGCGGTTCGCGCCGCCCGCGCTGCTGGTCGAAAAGGCGGACAAGGGCGAGAAGTTCAGCGACGCCTGACCTCGGTCATCTCCCGGGTTCCGCACGCAAGGGGGCGGAACCCGGGACCCCGGTTCCGACGTCGTATCCTGCCGTAGAGCATGATCACGACAAACGGAGGATGACCGCTGTGCGGTTGACAACTGGGGGAACGACGCGAGCGGTAGGCGTCGGAGTGCTTGTCCTTTCGCTCGCCCTTACGGGCTGCGGAGGCAAGAAGAAGAACAAGAAGCACAAGTCGGGTTCGGGATCGTCGAACAGCCGCACCATCGGCGGGGCGACGGGCGGATCCGCGGGCAAGGGCGCCGGTTCACTGAGTGGCGCGGAGGACGCGAAGGCGATCCTGCCGCCCCTCGACACCATGCCCGCCGCCCTGCGCACCGTCTCGACGAAGCCGTACAGCGCCGCCAAGAAGCCGTCGGTGTGCAAGGACCCGAGCGGCAAGTGCAAGGGCGCCGTCGCCAACGGCCAGGTCGGCTACCGCACCAGCGACAAGGCCGAGAGCGCCAGTTACGACCTGATCGTCTACAAGAACGGCACGGCCGCCGAGCGCGCCTTCCACGCCTGGAAGAGCTACGCGGAGAACAACCACCGCGAGCTCAAGGTCCTCGACGGGCCGCCGCAGGGCAACGCGAGCATCACCTACGGGTACACGAACCCCGCGATGAAGACCTCACAACGGATCGTGATCCTCCAGGGCAAGTTCGTCGCCACGCTCGACATCCGGGACAACTCCGGTCAGGCGAACACGCGCAAGGACCTCGAGGTCCTCGCCGAGGTCTACGCCACGCGGATGCTGCAGGTCACGCAGGACGAGACGCCGACCGCCACCGCGGCCAACGTCAAGGTGTAGCCAAGGAGTCCGCGGGAGTGGTTCAGCTGTCCTTGAGCCACTCCCGCAGCTCCTCCTTGAGGGAGCGCTGGAACGCGGTCACCAGGGCCTGCACCACCATCGGCTGCATATGGGCCGACAGGGACCGCATCGCCGCCACGTGCTCCGGGTCCGACTCGCGCTCCCGGTAGGGCCCCCACACCTCGTCGCGGAAGAGCCGGGACAGTTCGTGGGCGGCCGAGCGGGTGTGCTCCATCAGGACCGTGCGCGCCGCGAGGATCGTCTCGTGCGCGATGGGTACGTCGAGCAGCTGCACGCCGAGCCGCAGCAGCCCCGGATCGACGCGGTACGTCCCCTGCGGCTCGGCCCGTGCGACGACACCCATCGCCGCCAGCCGCTCCAGATCCCCGTCGTCAAGCGACCGGCCCGCCCTGCGCTCCAGCTCGGCGCGGTCGATGTCCTCGGACGAGTCGGGTGCCCAAGAGGCCACCACGGCACGGTGGATGGCGAGATCGTGGGCGCTCAGATCGGGCGGCAGCTGCTCCAGGTACCGCTCGATCGCGGCCAGGGTCATGCCCTGGTGCTGCAACTCCTCGATGAGCGCGAGCCGGGACAGATGGTCCCGGCCGTAGTGGCCGACGCGGCGCGGGCCGATGACGGGCGGCGGCAGCAGGCCCTTGGTGCTGTAGAAGCGGATCGTGCGGACGGTGACGCCCGCGCGCGCGGCCAGCTCGTCGACCGTGAGCGTCGGCTCGTCGGTGTCCGACGTCGTCGTCATCGTCATGGCTGCGCATCGCCTCCCCAGATATGCACCCCGTTGTGCACCGAGTTGTGCACCGATCCAGCGCAACAGTATTGCTGTCTCACCACTGTTGTGAAAGCGTCCCGGCCAGTCACTTGCTTCGTCGATGACGCCAGGAGGCGGTCATGACCACGATCCTGCGACTCCCCGGGGAACCCGCCGAAACCACGCTCCCCGCCCTGCTGCTCCGCAATGCCGAGGACCACGGCGACCGCCCCGCACTCTCCTGGCGCACCACCCCCGAAGGGGAGTGGACGACACTGACCTGGCGGGAGGCGCGCCGCAAGGTCGCCGTCCTCGCCGCCGGATACGCGGCGCTCGGCGTACGGCGCGGCGAGCACGTCCTCATGATGATGGGCAACCGCCCCGAACACTGGCTGAGCGACCTCGCCCTCGTGCACCTCGGCGCGGTCCCCGTCACCGTGTACGGCACATCGGCCCCCGAGCAGATAGCGCACATCGCCCGGCACAGCCGCGCCCGCTTCGCGATCGTCGAGGGCGCACGCGAACTGGCCCGCTGGGAGCCCCTCCTGTCGGACGCCACGGCCCCGCTGGAGCGTCTGGTCGTCGTCGAGGCGGCCGATGCGGGCCCGCACCGCACCTACGGCTCCCTGCACGCCACGGGAGGCCGGCTTTTCAACCCGGACGCCTTCGAGAAGGCCTGGCGCGAGTCCCGGGCCGACGATCCGCTCACCGTCGTCTACACATCGGGCACCACCGGCGACCCCAAGGGCGTCCGCATCACGCACCGCAATGTCGTCCTCAACGGCGTCGCCCTGGACTCCGTCGTCGAACTCCCCGACTTCGTGGAGCACATCAGCTACCTCCCCTTCGCGCATGTCGCGGAGCGCATGCTCGGCATCTACCTGCCGGTGTTCCGTGTCTCGCACGTGCACCTGTGCGCGGATCCGAACGCCGTCGCCGCGACCGCGCGCGAGCTGCACCCCGCGCAGTTCTTCGGGGTCCCGCGCGTGTGGGAGAAGCTGGCCGCGTCGGTACGGGCCGCGCTCGCGGGGCTGCCGAAGGAGCAGCAGGAGTCGATCGAGGCGGCGAACGAGGCGGTACGCGCGCGTGTGGCGTACGTGGAGCGCGGCGAGGAACCGCCGGCCGATGTCGAGGCGGCGTACCGCGGGGCCAAGGAGAACGTCCTCGATCCGCTGCTCTCCCTTGCCGGGTTCGACCGCCTGGTGTGGACGGCGAGCGCGGCGGCGTCGATGCCGCTGGACATCGTGCGCTTCTGGGCGGGCTTCGGCCTCGTGATCATGGACGCATGGGGCCTGACGGAGACGACCGGAGTCGTCACCATCAATACCCCGGGTGCCTTCCGGCTCGGATCGGTGGGCAAGCCCCTGGACGGTCTGGAGATCCGCACCGCCGACGACGGCGAGATCCTGGTGCGCGGCGCAACCGTCTTCGACGGCTATCTCCTGCCCGACGGCGGCGTCGATTCGGTCTGTGACGCGGACGGCTGGTTCGCCACCGGCGACGTCGGGCGGATCGACGAGGACGGCTTCCTCTGGCTCACCGACCGCAAGAAGGAACTGATCGTGACCTCGACGGGCAAGAACGTCTCGCCCGCGCTCGTCGAGAACGCCCTCAAGGAGCACCCCCTCATCGGCCAGGCCCTCGTCCACGGCGACGGCCGCTCCTACCTGGTGGCGCTGCTCGTCCTGGACGCCGAAATGGCCCCCGCGTGGGCCGCCGCCCGGGGGATCACGGGCGACCTGATGGCGAGCGAGGCCGTGCGGGACGAGATCGAGCGGGCCGTCGACGCGGCCAACGCCCGTCTCAACCGCACCGAGCAGGTCAAGCGGTACCGGCTCCTCGGCGAGGAGTGGGGCCCGGAGACCGGGGAGCTGACGCCGTCCCTGAAGCTGCGCCGCAGGGTCATCAAGGAGAAGTACAAGGACGCCATCAATGGGCTGTACACCCATTGATCAGCGGCTGTACACCCCCTGCCCACCATGTGAGAAGTGCCGCTATGTGATGTGCGCCACCGCATGTCCGGGGATCTCTGGGGGAAGGTGTCGCGTCGGTCCACGCACTTCAGGGGTGTCGTGGACCGGAGCACATCCGGACCCCGGAGCTCTTCCGGGCACCAGAGAGTAGATCCCCCCGTGAGCAAGGACGCCGTAGATTCGGCCGCCCTGGACGCATCCCGCACAGATGCGTCCCGGGCCCCCGCGGATGCCGGCGACGCCGGTTACAGCAAGGACCTCAAGGCCCGCCACGTCAACATGATCGCGATCGGTGGCGCGATCGGAACCGGACTCTTCCTCGGAGCGGGCGGCCGCCTGCACTCGGCGGGCCCCGCACTCGCCGTCGCGTACCTCGTCTGTGGCATCTTCGCCTTCTTCGTCGTACGCGCCCTCGGCGAGCTGGTCATCTACCGGCCGTCGTCCGGTTCGTTCGTCTCGTACGCGCGTGAGTTCCTCGGCGAGAAGGGCGCCTACGTCGCCGGCTGGATGTACTTCCTCAACTGGTCGACCACCGGCATCGCCGACATCACCGCGATCGCGCTCTACACGCACTACTGGAGCTTCTTCACCGACATCCCGCAGTGGGTGCTCGCGCTGATCGCCCTCGCCGTCGTCCTCGTGATCAACCTGATCTCGGTGAAGATCTTCGGCGAGATGGAGTTCTGGTTCGCGATCGTCAAGGTCGCGGCCCTCGTCGCCTTCATGCTGATCGGCATCTTCCTGCTGGTCACCCAGCACGACGTCGGCGGGCAGACGCCCGGCCTGAGCGTGATCACCGACAACGGCGGCTTCCTGCCGCACGGCATCATGCCGGTCGTGATCGTGATGCAGGGCGTCGTCTTCGCGTACGCCTCGCTGGAGCTGGTCGGCGTCGCGGCGGGCGAGACCGCCGAGCCGCAGAAGGTCGTCCCGCGCGCGGTGAACTCCATCATGTGGCGCGTCGGCCTCTTCTACGTCGGCTCCGTCATCCTCCTCGCGCTGCTGCTCCCCGGGTCGGTGTACTCGGCGGACCAGAGCCCGTTCGTGACGGTCCTTTCCAAGATCGGCGTCCCGGCGGCCGGTGACGTGATGAACCTGGTGGTCCTCACGGCCGCGATGTCGTCGCTGAACTCGGGCCTGTACTCCACGGGCCGCATCCTGCGCTCGATGGCGATGGCCGGTTCGGCGCCGAAGTTCACCGCGAAGATGAACAAGAGCCAGGTCCCCTACGGCGGCATCCTGCTCACCTCCGCGGTGTGCGTGCTCGGCGTCGGCCTCAACTTCCTGATGCCGAGCCAGGCCTTCGAGATCGTCCTGAACGTGGCATCCCTGGGCATCATCAGCACCTGGGTGATCATCATGATCTGTCACCTGGCGTTCGTCCGCCGCGCCAAGGAGGGCCTGCTCACCCGGCCCGGCTTCCGGCTCCCGGGCAGCCCGGTCACGGAGATCGTCACGATCGTGTTCCTCCTCTCCGTCCTCGCCCTGATGTGGAAGGACCCCGAGGTCGGCCGCAAGACGCTCTACCTCATCCCGATCATCGCCGCGGCGCTGGTCGCGGGCTGGTACGCGATCCGCCGCAACGTGGACCGCGAGGCCGAGACCCTCATGAAGGCCGGCAAGTAACAACGCGCGGGCCACTGTCAGTGGCAACGCCTACGGTGGCGTCATGTCGGAGATCACGTATGTCCGGGGTGACGCCACCGTTCCGTTCGGCAAGGGCACCAAGCTGATCGCCCATGTCTGCAACGACCTGGGCGGCTGGGGCAAGGGCTTCGTCGTCGCGGTGTCGCGCCGCTGGCCCGAGCCGGAGACGGCGTACCGCCGGTGGCACCGGGAGCGCGCCAAGAACGACTTCGGCCTGGGCGCCGCCCAGTTCGTCCAGGTCGGACCGCTCCTGTGGGTGGCCAACATGATCGGCCAGCACGGCATGCGCACCGGCAGCAAGGGCGTCCCCGTGCGCTACGAGGCAATCGACACGGCCCTGTGCAAGCTCGCCGACAAGGCAGCCGAACTCGACGCCTCCGTACACATGCCGCGCATCGGCTGCGGACTCGCGGGCGGCAAGTGGTCCCGGGTCGAGCCGCTGATAGCCGAGCGGCTCACGGCCCGCGGAATCGCCGTGACGGTGTACGACTTCGGGGACTGAGCCCCCGTGCGCCCTCGGTCTGGCGTGATGAGCCTCACCCAACTCCCTTGCAGATGTGCGTTGTTGTGCACGGATGAGCGGGTAGGTCACCGGCATGCAGCTCATCGCGATGAACCTGGGACCCCTCAAGCCGGATCCTCAACACGTCGTTGCCGCAGCCGTGCTGTTCGGCTCCGTCTTCTTCCTGGTCAGGCGCATTCTGCCGCGCATCGACCGCGTACTCGAAGTCCGCGCCGGGTTCTTCGAAGAAATCACCGGCGGACATGCGGCCGAGCTGCGCAGCGATGCCGAGCGGATACGCGAGAAGCGGGAGGAGCTGCTCGCCGAAGCCCGCCACGACGCGGCACTGGTGCGCCAGCGGGCCCGCGAGGAAGGCGCCGCCCTGATCGCCGCCGCCCGCGAGGACGGCGTGCGCGAGCGCGACGAGCTCGTGGCGTCCGGCCAGACCAGAATCGAGACCGAGCGCGCATCGGCGGAGGCCGAACTGCGCGGCCAGGTCTCCGAGCTGGCGTCGGCCCTCGCGAGCAGGATCGTGGGCGAGCCGATCCCGGCACGGACGGCGACGGGCCGCTAGCGGGGCGCCCCGAGAGGGGCGCGGGGCTGTGACATGTGCGGCTCCGCCGCGTGGGCGCGACCAGCCACGACGACGGGTTCGGGTCGGTAGGTGCGGGAGCGCCCCGAAGGGGCGCGGGGAACTGCGCGAGCAACCAGAACGCATCCGCAGTCGCGCACGGCGTGCCGCCCCGGCGCATGGGCGCACCGCACCACAGGTCGACCGAGTTCTGCCTGGCGGCAACCCCCATGCCACGGCAGGCTCACACCATGGGACAAATGGTGTCGGTCAAGGGCGGCGAGGTATGGGCCGAGGACTCCGGCGGCAACGGATTGCCGCTGATCCTGCTGCACCCGGGCGTCGCAGACTCCCGCATCTGGGACGGGATCCTGCCGCGCCTCACCGAGCGGCACCGCGTCATCCGCTACGACGCGCGCGGCTACGGCAGGTCGCCGGCCCCGACCGCCGCGTTCTCGCTGGCCGAGGATCTCGGCGCGGTGCTCGACCACTTCCGGATCGACCGCGCCGTCCTCGCCGGGTCCAGCATGGGCGGGGCCACGGCCATCAGCCTCGCGCTCGACGACCCGGCGCGGGTCGCGGGTCTCGCCCTGGTGGTGCCGGGCATCACCGGCCGCTCCGACCTCTTCACCGAGGAGTTCATGGCCGAGTTCGTCAGGCTGGCGGAGGCAGGCGACATGGAAGGCCTGGTGAGCATGCTGATGCACAGCTCGGCGGCGGCCGGCACCGGCTACGACGACGAGGCAAGGGCGCACCTCCTCGCGGTCCTCCCGGCGTGGTTCGCCACCCAGCCGCACAACGTGCCCGACCCGCCGGCCTTCGACCGCCTCGGCGAGCTGAACGTGCCGTGCGCCCTCGCCCTGGGGGAGCTGGACCAGCCCTCGGTGGTCCGCTGCAACGAGGAGATGGCCGAACGCATCCCCGGCTGCCGCCTGGTGCGCCTGCGCGCCAGCGACCACTTCCCGACGCTGCGCGAGCCGGACGCGGTCACGGACCTCATCCTGCAGACACACGCGGCGGCCGCGGGCTGAGCGATCCCCACCGCGGCCCCCGACTCCCGGAGCCCGCCTCGGCCAGGGCCGTCGCATACTGGAACACGTACATACCGGGCACCGGCCGGCCGGGTCGGGTCACCCTCCGGGAGTCGTGTGATGCCACGCCGCCAGACCGTCCCCGAGCCGCCACCACCCGGCGGGATCCTGTGGGACATCGCCGGTGACGTCCGCGCCCTGCTCGCCCTGCCCGCCGCGCTCACGATGCAGGTCGCGCACCCCGCGGTGGGCGCAGGCGTCGACACGTACTCCGTCTTCCGCACCGACCCCTGGGGACGCGGCGAGCGCTCGCTGCGGTCGCTGCAGACCTGGGTGTACGGCGGCGAGGCCGCGGCCGCTGAGGGCCGCAGGCTCCGTGAGCTGCACAGGGCCATCCAGGGCACGGACGCCCACGGCCGCAGCTACCACGCGCTGACGCCCGCCTATTACGCCTGGGTCCACGCCACCGGATTCCCCGTCTACCGGCATGCGCGGCAGTACTTCGGCCGCCCCTTCACCCCGGCCCAGGAGCGGCAGTTGTACGCGGAGTGGCTCCAGGTGGGCCGCATCCTCGGGATCCACGACCGGGACATGCCGCAGACCCTGGACGAGTTCTGGCCGTACTACGAGAAGGTCCTCGCCGACGAGCTTGAACTGACGGCCGTCGCCGGGGAACTGGTCGCCGTGGACCGCCCGCTCCCGCCGCCCGACCGCGGCCCGCGCGCCCTGCGCCTCGCGCTGCGCACCCTGTGGCCGCTCGTCCTGCCGCCGCTCGCCCGCTTCCGCCGCTTCCTCACGATCGGCCTGATGCCGCCGGACGCGCGGCAGGCCATCGGCCTCCCCTGGACCACGACCCAGGAACGCCGACTGCGCCGCTTCGGACGCGTCGTCCGCACGGTGGCCCCGCTGCTGCCGGAACGCCTGCGCTACCTGCCGCTGGCCCGCGAGGCGCGAAGGCAGGAACGCCGTCGCCACGGGAGGCGCACGTCCCGCTCTTCTATCTCCAACCTGCGTTGTTCGTAGAATGGCCCGGTGGAGGACATCGAAGCGATCGCGGCCCTGCAGGATCCGGTGCGGCGTCGCCTGTACGAGTACGTGGCGGCGCAGGGCCGCGAGGTCGGCCGCAACGAGGCCGCGGAGGCGGCAGGCGTCGCGCGCACGCTCGCCGCGCACCATCTGGACAAGCTGACCGAGGCCGGGCTCCTGGAGAGCGGCAGCCGCCGCCTCACGGGCCGTTCGGGGCCGGGGGCGGGCCGTCCCGCCAAGGTGTACACGCGGTCGCGGGCCGAGCGTGCGGTGTCGCTGCCCGCCCGCGACTACCGCACCGCCGCCGAGTTGCTCGCCGAGGCCGCCGAGCAGGCCGGGCTCGACGCCGGGCTCTGCGCGGCCGCGCGCCGCAGGGGCGAGGCTCTGCGCGGCTCGGCGGCGCCCTGTGGTGACCTCGAAGAGGCCATGAAGCTGCTGGCCGATCGCGGCTACGAACCGCACGTGGAAGATGCCGATGAGGAGGGCGCGGGCGTCGTGCGTATGCGCAACTGCCCCTTCCGTGCCGTCGCCGAACGCTTCCCGCCGCTCGTCTGCGGCATGAATCTCGCACTCCTCGAGGGCCTGCTCGGCACGGAAGGACCCGTCCGCGCCCGCATGGACGCCCGTCCGGGGGAGTGCTGCGTGGTGATCGAGCCTTCTGAGGCGCCTAGAACCTTCTGAGCCCTCTAAAAACAATCCTCATTGACATAGAAAAGTGAGCCGTGCTGGGATGAGGCCATGACCGCATCCCCGCACGCCGCCCACCTCGCCCAGCTCAACGTCGCCACGCTCCGCCATCCCCTCGACGACCCGCGCATGGCGCCATTCGTGGAGATGCTCGACCCGGTCAACGCCGCCGCGGACGGCGCGCCCGGCTTCGTGTGGCGGCTCGTCGAGGAGGGGGCGGCCGACGCCACCGAACTGCGCCCCGCGGGCGAGGACGTCATCGTCAACCTGACGGTGTGGCAGACCCAGGAAGCCCTGTGGGACTTCGCCTACCGCAGCGGTCACCTCGAGGTGATGCGACGCCGCCGCGAATTCTTCCAACGGCACGTAGAGGCGCACCTGGTGATGTGGTGGGTCCCCGCAGGGCACCTTCCGACCGTCGAGGAGGCCCTGGAGCGCCTCGCGCACCTGCGGTCGCACGGGCCGACCCCGCGGGCGTTCACGTTCGCCTCGGCGTACACAGTCGAGGAGGCAGAGGTGACGGCGGCGGGCTCGCCCACCCACCGCTGAGCCCTGCCGGGCAATCGGGTGGGTGGGCGGGAGAACATCCGCCGCGAAGCGGCGGTTCAGTCTCAGTGCCCGTGACGGTGACCGTGCACGCCGTTCGTCGCGGCAATGGACTTCCAGGACTTCGGCGCAGCCGAAACCCCCGCGCTGCGCGCGACCCCGGCATCCCGCGCGGCAGGAGCGCCCGGCCGGACCGGCTGATACAGCCACGTGTCGAAGAGGGAAGCCAGCGGCTTCCCGGACACCTTCTCCGCGTACTTCACGAAGTCACCCACCTTCGCGTTGCCGTACGCGTGCTCCTTCGGCCACCCCTTCAGAATCGCCGAGAACGACTTCTCGCCGATCTCGTTGCGCAGCGCCTGCAGGGCCAGCGCCCCACGGTCGTACACGGCGATGTCGAACTGGTTCTCCGGACCCGGGTCGCCCGGCTTGACCTTCCAGAACGGGTCGTCGGCCGGGTGCTGCGCGTACACGTAGTCCGCGAGCTCCTGCGCCGTGCCCTCGCCCTCCTTCTCCGACCAGAGCCACTGGCTGTACCGGGCGAAGCCCTCGTTGATCCAGATGTCCTTCCAGCCGTCCACCGACACGCTGTCGCCGTACCACTGGTGGGCCAGCTCATGCACCACGACCGACACGTTGGCCCCGTTGGCGAACTGCCGCGGGCTGTAGAACGGCCGCGTCTGCGTCTCCAGGGCGAAGCCGCTCGTCACGTTCGGGACGTACCCGCCCAGGGCGTTGAACGGGTACTTGCCGAAGACGGTCTCCAGCCACTCCGCGACCTCGGTGGACCGCTCGATGCTCGCCCGCGCGGCCCCGGCGTTGTCACCGAGATCCTTGCTGTAGGCGTTCAGGACGGGCAGGCCGTCCGCCGTCTTGTCGGTGGTGATGTCGAACTTGCCCACGGCGAGCGTCGCCAGATAGCTGGCCTGCGGCTTGTTCGAGCGCCAGTTGAAGCGCGTCCAGCCGAGCCTCGAACTCTGCGACTGCAGCACGCCGTTGGAGATGGCCTGCGAGCCGTCCGGCACGGAGACCGAGACGTCGTACGTCGCCTTGTCGAGCGGGTGGTCGTTCGACGGGAACCACCAGGCTGCCGACTCCGGCTCCTGCGCGGCGACACCGCCGTCCGGCGTGCGCGCCCAGGCGGTGAAGCCGTTGATCTTCACCTCGGACGGCTTGCCCGCGTAACGGACGACGACGGTGATCGGCGTGCCCTTGGGCAGCCCTGCCGCCGGGGTGATCTCCAACTCCTGCTCGCCGGTGGCCTTGAACGCCGCCTTCTTGCCGTTGACCCGCACCTCGCTGACCTTCAGTCCGAGGTCGAGGTTGAAGCGGGACAGGTCCTGCGTCGTGGTGGCGTTGATGGTCGCCGTGCCTTCGAGCAGGTCGGTCTTCGGCTGGTACTTCAGCCGCAGGTCGTAGTGCGACACGTCGTAGCCGCCGTTGCCGCTCGCCGGGTAATAGGGATCGCCGATACCCGGCGCCCCGGGGGTGAAGTCGGCGGCCGATGCCGGGATCGCCAGCAGCAGAGAGGCCGCGAGCGCGCCCGGGGCGATGAGTCTGCGGTGCACGAGAACTCCAAGTCATAGGGGCACATCGGTAGATGAGTGGTCCGACCTTATTGAGCCCTCCCGCCACGGGTCATGTCCATGGCCGCAGCTGTCACACGATCGCCATTCGGCCGACATGTGCCAATACGCCCCACGAACCTGTCGCCGCCGCGTACTGCCCTCTGTCGCACGGGAGTTGACCGGTGTACCTTCCGCGCCATGCCGATACGTGCGCGACGCACACGCTTGATCCGGAGATCCCTGGTGACGGCGGCCCTGGCCGCCCTGATGGCCACCCTCATGTCCCCGGGCGCCGCACAAGGGGCGCCGAGCGCCCCGAGTGAGAGCAAGCCCGTCTACTCGTACGAGAGCGCGATCCGCGAAGCCGTCTGGGTCGACACACAGATCGACGGAGACGACGACGGGAAGACCGACCGGGTCGCCGTCGACATCGTCCGGCCCCGCGAACCGGCCCAACAGGGCCGGAAGATACCCGTGATCATGGATGCCAGCCCGTACTACTCCTGCTGCGGGCGCGGCAACGAGAGCCAGAAGAAGACGTACGACGCGAACGGCGACGTCGTCCAGATGCCGCTCTACTACGACAACTACTTCGTGCCCCGCGGCTACGGCTTCGTCGCCGTCGACTTCGCGGGAACGAACCGCTCCGACGGCTGCGTCGACGTCGGCGGCCGCTCCGACGTCCAGTCCGCCAAGGCCGTCGTCGACTGGCTGAACGGCCGGGCCCGCGGCTACACGACCCGGACAGGAAGCCAGTCCGCCAAGGCGACCTGGACCAACGGCGCCACCGGAATGATCGGCAAGAGCTATGACGGCACCGTCGCGCAGGGCGTGGCCGCCACTGGAGTGCGAGGTCTCAAGACCATCGTGCCGATCGGCGCCATCTCCTCCTGGTACGACTACTACTTCGCCAAGGGCGCCCCGCTCTACGACAGCGGCCCCGAATGGCTCTCGGACTACGTGGAGAGCCCGGAGGCCAGGGCCCGCTGCGGCGCCGTACAACAGCGGCTCATCGACGGGGCGCCCCGCACCGGCGACTGGACCCCGCTGTGGAGCGAGCGCGACCATGTCCCGGACGCCGACAAGGTGAAGGCCAGCGTCTTCGCCGTACACGGCATGCAGGACCTGAACGTCCGGATGAAGCACTTCGGTCAGTGGTGGGACGCGCTCGGTGACGCGGGCGTCGACCGCAAGGTGTGGCTCAGCCAGACCGGCCACGTCGATCCGTTCGACTTCCGCCGCGGCGACTGGGTGCGCACCCTGCACCGCTGGTTCGACCATGAACTCCTCGGCTACGACAACGGCATCGACCGCGAGCCGATGGCCGACATCGAGCGGGCACCCGACCGCTGGACCACCGACCGCGTGTGGCCCCCGCGCGCCACGGACACGGTCAAACTCCGTCCCGGCAAGGGCACTTCACCCGGCGTCGGCACCCTCGGCACCCGCCCCGGCACCGGCAGCGAGACCTTCACCGACGACCCGAAGCTGAGCGAGACCGACTGGGCCGCGCAGATCGACACCTCGACCCCCTCGAAGGCAGGGTTCATCAGCCGGCCGCTCGGCCGCGACCTGCGCCTGTCCGGCTCATCCGAAGTGACCGTCACGGCGACCCCGACGACCCGCACCGCCCACCTCTCCGCGGTCCTCGTCGACCTGGGCCCCGACACCATCCGCGACTACGCGAGCGCCGGCGAGGGCATCACCACGCTCACCGAACGCACCTGCTGGGGCGCGAGCACCGCGGGCGACAGCTCCTGCTTCAAGGTGACGAAGGCGAAGACCGCCGACGTCGACTACACGGTCTTCAGCCGCGGCTGGGCCGACCTCGGCAACTGGGCCGACGACCACCAGGGCCGCCCCCTCACGCCGGGCAAGCCGCACACCATCACCCTCGACCTGGCCGCGAGCGACCACGTCGTACCGAAGGGGCACCGCCTCGCCCTGATCGTCGCGGGCACCGACAAGGACCTCATCGATCCCCCCGCCGACACGCCGACGCTCGCCATCGACCTCTCCCGTACGTCGGCGAAGGTACCGATGGTCGGTGGCGCGGGCGCCTTCACCACCTCACCAGACGTCACCCCCCGCGAATCCCGCCTCGACGGCGTGGCCCCGCCGCGTCCGTTCCGCCCCGTCCCGGGAGGCAGCACTTCATGAGACCCCGTATCCGCACCCTGGCGCTGGCCTGCGCCACCGCCGCGCTCGCCGCACCGCTCCTGACCGCGCCCGCGCAGGCATCGGGGACCCCGCCACGTACCGGATTCGAGGAGACGAACGGCGCGCGCTGGACCAGCCAGCCGGAGGAGCAGGACTTCCTCGCCGCCGTCGACAAGTCGACCGACCGCGTATCCGTCGCCCGCATCGGCACTACCAAGCAGAACCGGCCGCTCCAACTGGTGCGCATCGGCGACCGGCCCGCGAAGAACACGGTGCTGCTGATCTGCAGCCAGCACGGCGACGAGCCGTCGGGCCGTGAGGCGTGTCTGTCGACGGTCCGCGACCTGGCGTACGCGAAGGACAAGCAGACCCACAAGTTCCTCTCCCGCACCACGCTCCTCGTCGTCCCCACCGCCAACCCGGACGGCCGCGCCGCCGACACCCGCGGCAACTCCGACGGCGTCGACATCAACCGGGACCACATCGCGCTGCAGACGGCGGAGGGCCGTACGATGGCTGCCCTCATCCGCGACCGGAAGCCCGACGCCATCTACGACCTGCACGAGTACGGCGCGACGCCCAAGTACTACGACAAGGACCTCTTCGACCTGTGGCCGCGCAACCTCAACACCGACGAGGCGGTCCACGGCGAGGCGAAGACCCTGTCGGAGGGCTATGTCAGGCCGGCCGCCAACAAGTCGGGGTACACGACGGGAACGTACGGGATCTGGACCGACCCCGTGACCGGTGAGCCCATCAAGCAGACCGCGGGCGACGGCCAGGAGCGCATCCTGCGCAACGTCTCCGGCATCAAGCACGCCGCGGGTCTGCTCATCGAAAGCCGGGTAGACCCGCTCACCGACGCCGAGAAGAAGGACGAGGCGCTGAACAACCGCCGCCGCGTGAACTCCCAACTCTCGGCCCTGGGCGGCCTGTTCGCCTACGCCGACGAGCGGCGCGGTCAACTGGAGGCGGCCACAGGCGCGGCCCGGCTCGAAGGCTTCCGCGACAGCGGCCCCGTCTACATCGGCGGCGCCGACAACGACCCCGCCGAACCGTCCGAGGTGATCCAGGACCCGCCCGCCTGCTACCGGCTCGACGCCGCCCAGTACGGCGACATCAAGGACGAACTCGCCCTGCACGGAGTGCAGGCGAAGCGGGACGGGTCGGGCGCGTACGTGCCGCTGCGGCAGTCCGCCCGTGCCCTCGTGCCGCTGCTCCTCGACGAGCGCGCTCCCTATCACCTGGTCACAGGTCGGCCCGACACCGCCTGTTGAGCAGCTGAGTGGTGCGTCACATGTGGTAGTGGGTAGCGGAGCACAGAGATTGTACGAATACGAAATCCGTGAAAGGTGCACTTGTGACGCAAGACCTGCAGAAAGCGGACGGCGGAGGAGAGGCGCCTGATCCGGCGCTCTCCTCCTCCGGCCGGTCTCCACAGACCGACCGGATCGTGTTCGGAGTGACCGCCGTGCTCACCCTGGCCTTCGTGGTCTGGGGTGCCGTGGCGACGGACTCCCTGGAGGAAGTCTCCACGGACGCGCTCAACGGCCTGATGACCAACGGCGGTTGGTTCTTCATGCTGACCGCGAGCGGCTTCGTGGTCTTCGCGCTCTGGCTGGCGATCAGCCGGTACGGGAAGATCACCCTCGGCAAGGAGGGCGAGGAGCCGGAGTTCAGGACCGTTTCCTGGGTCGCCATGATGTTCAGCGCCGGCATGGGCATCGGCCTGATGTTCTACGGCGTGAGTGAGCCGCTCGCCCACTTCACCACGCCCCCGCCGGGCACGGATCCCGCCGACTCCGCCGCGGCGATGGAAACCGCCATGGCCACCACCCTCTTCCACTGGACGCTCCACCCGTGGGCGATCTACGCGGTGGTGGGCCTGGCGATCGCCTACAGCACGTTCCGGCGTCGCCGGCGGCAGACCATCAGCGCCGTGTTCACGCCCCTCATCGGCGAGAAGCACTCCAAGGGCACCTGGGGCAGGGTCATCGACATCCTGGCCATCCTCGCGACGCTCTTCGGCTCCGCCGCGTCGCTGGGTCTCGGTGCCCTGCAGATCGGCAGTGGCGTCGAGGTCCTCGACTGGATGGACGACGCGGGCACGGGTCTGCTCGTCACCATCATCGCCGTACTGAGCCTGGCCTTCGTGGCGTCCGCCGTCTCCGGTGTGGAGAAGGGCGTCCAGTGGCTCTCCAACATCAACATGGTGCTCGCGGGGCTCCTCGTGGTGTTCGTCTTCATCGCGGGCCCCACCGTCATCATGCTGGACATGCTGCCGACCTCGCTCGGCGCCTACCTCGACGACCTCCCGCAGCTGATGGGCCGCACCGAGGCCTCGAGCGGCAAGGGCGTCGCGGAGTGGCTGAGCGGCTGGACGGTCTTCTACTGGGCCTGGTGGATCTCCTGGACGCCCTTCGTCGGCATGTTCATCGCCAGGATCAGCAGGGGCCGTACGATCCGTCAGTTCGTCGGCGGCGTCATTCTCGTCCCCAGCACGGTCAGCCTCATCTGGTTCGCCGTCTTCGGCGGCAGCGCGATGACGGTCAAGGACCGCGGCGGTCTGGAGGGTCAGGACACCCCGGAGTCCCAGCTCTTCGGTCTCCTTCACGAGTACCCGATCGCCACGGCCACGAGCCTGCTGGTGATGATCCTGGTGGGCATCTTCTTCGTCTCGGGTGCCGACGCGGCCTCGATCGTGATGGGCACGCTCTCCCAGAAGGGTGCGCTCGAACCGGGCAAGCTCGTCGTCGTGTTCTGGGGCATGGTCACCGGCGCCGTCGCCGCGATCATGCTGCTCATCGGTGACGGCTCGGACGACGCACTCACCGGGCTACGGAATCTGACGATCCTTGTCGCGGCGCCCTTCACCCTGGTGATGATCGGGATGTGTGTGGCGCTGATGCGGGACCTGCGCCACGACCCGCTGATCGTGCGGGGCGAGCACGGCACGGAAGCCGTCGAGAAGGCCGTGATCGCCGGTCACGCGCAGTACGACGGTGAGTTCGAGATCCAGATCGGCCCGGTCGAGAACGGGGGCGACTCGGAGCCCGAGGGGAAGCCGGTCAAGTCCGGCTGACCCTTTCCGTCAAGACCGACCCTGTCCCATCAGGGGGAGGCGGCCGTCCCGTCCGCGAGACGCGCCGCCTCCTGGGCGCATCCCCACGCCACCGTGACCCCGGCGCCCCCATGGCCGTAGTTGTGCACCAACACCCGGCCACCGTCGTGGAGTTCACGCTCGATCCGCACCGCGGGGCGTGCCGGCCGCAGCCCCACCCGGTGGCCGAGCACCCGCGCCCCCGCGATCTCGGGCCGCACCTCCGCGCACCGCTTCACGATCGCGTCGGCCACCGCGGGATCCGGCTCCAACGACCAGTCGTCCTCCTGCGCCGTGCCGCCGAGCACGAGCCTGCCCGGCTGCGGGAAGAAGTACGTCGACGTGTGCGCGGTGGCGGCCGCGGAGGCGAACCACGTCCGCACCCCGGGGTTCTCCACCAGCACCAGCTGCCCCCGCACCGGCCGCACCGAGGCGTCAGGCGCCAGCGTCCGCGCCCCGATCCCCGAGCAGTTGACCACACACCGCGCCCCGGCAAGGGGCTCGGCAAGGCTCTCCACGGTGCGTACCTCCACGGTCCCGCCCGCCCGCGCCAGACGCTCGCGCAGCCACCGCAGATGCACCGGCATGTCGATGAGCGGCAGCCGCGCCCACACGCCAGGGCCGTCGTACTCGGCGCGGCTCGCGGTCCGCAGCCCCGCCACCCGGGCCGCCCACGGCCCGAGCTCGTCCAGCCGCGTCTCGGCGTGTACGCCATCGACCATGCGTACGCCGGGCTCGTCGGCCCGCGTCGCCAACTCCTCGTACACGGACAGGGATTGGAGCGACCAGTCGCCCACGGACCGGGCGGGCTCGATGCGGTAGGGCCACCACAGCGCGCCCGCGACCGCCGAGGTCGTGTGCTCGGCGGGCTCCCGCGACCACACCCGCACCCGGCGCCCTTGTTCGGCGAGCAGGACAGCGGTCGTCAGACCGATGACACCACTGCCCACCACGATCACATCGCTGTCACGCGCCTCGTCCATCCCAGGAACGTAGCGGAATGCGTGATGCCGTGCTCACATCACGTCTCAGGTGGGGATACTCACACCATGTCTGCCGAGTACGCGACCTTCGGTCTGGCACCGGCCATGCGCGCCGGTGGAGTTCTCGCCAACGGTGACTACCAAGTCCACCGGGATTTCGTCGACTTCATCGTGAACGGACGACCGCTGCTGTTCCAGCTCTCCGACCTCGACGCCGTCTCCCCCCTCGCCGCCGACGTACCACCCGCGATCTTCAGCCATCACGTACGCGGACTGCTCCTGGAAACGGAGGCGCCGCTGCTCGAAGGCCGGCACGTCATCTACGGATGCCCCGAATGCGAGGGCCTGGAGTGCGGGGCGGTCACCGCCGTCATCGAGCGGGCACCGGACGGTGCCGACGCCTATGTCTGGCGTGACTTCGCCTGGCAGACCGCCGAGCGGGCCGACCTGGAGCTCAACGGCTACCACGGCATAGGGCCCTTCCGCTTCCGCGGTGCCGAATACCGCGAAGCCCTCGGCCAGTTGCTCACCGGCGGTGAGCCGACGGCGCGCCGCCGGGTGCTCCTGATCGGGGCGCGCGTCGCCGTCCTCGCCAAGCTCGCCGCCGCGCTGCGCACGATCGGTGTCGGCGCGGATATCGCCGCGGACGCGGCGGGCGTGCCACCGGACGAGCTGCGCACGTACGGGGCGGTGGCCTTCGGCCGCGCGGTCCCGGCCGCGACGCGCGACGGGGTGCGCGCCGCGTTCGAAGGGGCGGGACTCCAGGTCGCGTACGTCGACGGCCTCGCCCCGATCATCCCGCTCCTGGTGGCGCAGATAGAGCACGCCCTGGACCGCAGCCCGTCGGAGCAGCGGCGCCTGACGCGTCTCGCGGCGATGGACGGCTCGGCGGACGTCGAGATCACCTCGACATGCCGGGTCCAGCTCGTCGCGTACCGCCTCGACCGGCTCTCGCGCACCCAGGTCCACGAGGTCTTCGAGGACGTGCTCGAACCGGGGGAGCACCGCATCCCGCTGGACGGCAAGGCGACGAAGGGGGAGTCGTTCGTGGTGGCCCGGACGACGGACAGCGTCCTGGTGGCACCGATAAGAAGGTAGCCCGCACCCCATCGGAACCGTGACCTGGATCACATCGATGGTCTG
Source organism: Streptomyces sp. NPDC021622 (assembly GCF_040640795.1). Taxonomy (NCBI): domain Bacteria; kingdom Bacillati; phylum Actinomycetota; class Actinomycetes; order Kitasatosporales; family Streptomycetaceae; genus Streptomyces; species Streptomyces sp. NPDC021622. The sequence goes on along the minus strand of NZ_JBFACK010000014.1, from coordinate 232,682 downwards.
TCACGCGCGGCCGAGCTCGTCTGTCCCATGGGCGTCACCGAAACGACGCCCCCGAATACGGGGCACGAGCAGGGGAGTTGCGCATGAGCACCGACCACCGGATCGTCATCATCGGCGGCGGCTACACCGGCCTGCTGTGCGCGATCCGCCTGGCCCGCCGCACCCGGCGTACCGGCGCCCGCGTCACGCTGGTCAACCCGTCGGCCCGGTTCACCGAGCGGCTGCGGATGCATCAGGTCGTCGCCGGACAGGAACTGGCGGACCATCAGATCCCCGAGCTCCTGACGGGCACGGGCGTCGAGTTCGTGCAGGGCACGGCGACGGGCATCGACACCGCAGGCCGGACAGTGGCGGTGCGGACGCCGGAGGGCGCGGCCGAGCTGCCTTACGACAACCTCGTGTACGCCATCGGCAGCTCCACCGACACCGCTGCGGTGCCGGGCGCCGATGAGCATGCCGAGACCCTGAACAGCCCTGCCGCGGCACACCACTTCGCCACCCGGCTCGCCCGCCTGGCAGTCGACGGCGGCACCGTGGCCGTGTGCGGCGGCGGCCTCACCGGCATCGAGGCGGCCACCGAGATCGCCGAGAGCCACCCGGGCCTGCGCGTCACACTGATCAGCCGCGGCGAACCGGGCACCATGATGGGCCGGAAGGCACGCGCCCACCTCCACGCCGCGTTCGAGCGCCTCGGCATCACCCTGCGCACCGGCTCCGCGATCACCAAAGTCCTGCCCGACGGCGTCGAGTTGGCGGACGGCCGGCACATCGCGTCCGACGCGTGCCTGTGGACCACCGGCGTACGGGTCCCCGCCCTCGCGGCGGACTCCGGAATCGCCGTCGACAGGCGCGGCCTCATCCTGGTCGACGCCACTCTCCGTTCGACCTCGCACCCGGAGATCCACGCGATCGGCGACGCCGCCGCCGTGCGCCAGGCGTGGGGCCAGGTCCACGGCACTTGCCAGAGCGGCCTCCCCGTCGCCGCGTACACCGCCGACGCGCTGGCCCGCCGGCTGCGCGGCAAGGCCATCAGGCCGTTCCGCTTCGGCTACTTCCACCAGCCCGTCAGCCTCGGCCGCCGCGACGCCGTCATCCAGTTCACGCACGCCGACGACACCCCGCGCCGCTGGTTCCTGCACGGCAGGCCCGCCGTCGCCTACAAGGAGACGATCAGCGGCAGCCCGCTGAAGCTCTACCGCATGAGCAAGCGCATGACCGTGTCCGCCTCCCTCTCCAAGGGCGGCCGCGCCACCCGGCCCGAGCGGAAGGCGCGATGAGGGTCCTGCTCGCCGGAGCCACCGGCGCGATCGGCCGTCCCCTGACGGGCGCGCTGACCGCGGCCGGACGTCACGTCCTGGCCCTGCCCCGCAGTGATGCAGCCGCCGCTGCCGTACGCACGCTCGGCGCCGAACCGGCACGCGCCGAAGCCCTGGACCGGGGCTCCCGGCCTGGCTGCAGCGCCGGACGGCCCCGTACCTCGGTGTGCTGATGGCCGACACCACGCTCCGCACCTCGCACGCCAAGGCCTGTGCGGAACTCGGCTGGGAGCCCGTGCACTACGCCGCTGAGCGCAGGGCGCGGCCCGCGGATACGACGTAGGGAGCAGCCCAGGTCGTGCCCCTCGTACGACGCGGTACGCGGCGCGAACCGAGATTCTCGTGATGTCGCCGCCGCACCAGAACGTCACCAACACCTCATCCCCATCCAGGAGTTAGCCAGATGTCTGCCATCACCTCTCCCGCACCGGCCACAGCGGCCGCACCCGCGTCCAACCGCCTCGCCCTCACCGGAGTCGGCTTCGCCGTCCTCTTCATCGCGAGCCTGGTCTTCTCCGGCCTCGCCGGCAGTACCACCTATCCGTCGCCGTTCGAGGCGGACAAGGTGGCGGAGGCGTACTTCGCCGACAACGGCGGCGTCGTCCTCGGCATGGGCATCCTGCAGCTGCTGTCCGCCGTGCCGCTGGCCGCCTTCGTGCTGGCGCTGACCAAGGGGGCCGCGAGGGCGGGGCTCGTGAGGGCCGCCGGCCTCTGCGCCGCCGCGGGCCTTGCGGCCTGTGCGCTCATCGGTCTCGCCATCCCCGTGCTCGACGCGAGCGGCGACACCCTGCACACGCTGCACTACCTCACCTTCATGGCGGGCGGCCCCGCCCACGTCCCGTTCCTGGGGATCGTCGTCGGTGCGAGTGCCCTCGCGTTCCGTACGTCGGCACCCCGCTGGACCACGGTCCTCGGCCTGACGTCGGCCGGGCTCGCGCTCCTCTCGCTCGCCACCTTCGTGAGCGAGTCGCTCATGCTGCTGCTCCCGCTCGGCCGCTTCACGGCGATCCTCTGGATCCTGGTCACCGCGGTACGGGCGGCCCGCCTCCGCAAGTGAAGAGGGGGCGGTGCGGTACGCGTACACCTAGGCACCCCGTCGACACCCTGGGAGCATGCCCCGATGACCGACGCCAAGCCCGCACTTGACCCGTTCCTCGAGCACCGGCGGCTGCTGCACTCCACCGCCTACCGGATGCTGGGCAGCGTCGCCGATGCCGAGGATGTCCTGCAGGACGCCTGGCTGAGCTGGAACTCGGCGGACCGCGACGCCGTCCGCCACCCCAAGGCGTACCTGGTGCGCACGGTCACCAACCTGTCGCTCAACCGGCTCACTTCGGTGCGGGCCACCCGCGAGACCTACATCGGCCCGTGGCTCCCCGAACCGCTGCTCACGTCACCCGACATCGCGGAGGAGAGCGAGATGGCCGACACCGTCTCGACGGCGATGCTCGTCGTGCTCGAATCCCTCAGCCCGGTCGAGCGCGCGGTCTTCCTGCTCCGCGAGGTCTTCGGCTACACGCACGCCGAGATCGCCGATGTCCTCGAACGCCCCGAGGCCACCGTCCGGCAGATCGCCCACCGGGCCCGCGCGCACGTCCAGGCGCGCCGCCCCCGCTTCGACACCGACGCGGACCAGCGCCGCCAGGTCACCGCACGGTTCCTGGCGGCCTGCTCGGGCGGCGATCTCAACGCGGTCATGGAGATGCTGGCCCCCGACGTCACCGCCTGGTCCGACGGCGGCGGCAAGGTCACCGCGGCCCGCCGCCCGCTGTACGGCACGGACCATGTGGCGCGCTGGTTCCTCGGCGTCCTGGCGAAGCCCGCGCTGACGGGCGTCACGCTGGAGCCCGCCACGATCAACGGCGAACTGGGCATCCTGATCAAGGTGGGCGACTACATAGGCGGCTGTCTGACCTACGACCTGGCCGACGGCTTGATCCAGAACATGCGCTTCCAGTTCAACCCGGAGAAGCTGAGCGGGCCGAGCGGGCCGAGCGGGCCGCGCGGGTGAACCGAGGCGCCGGACGATCCGGTCCCGGCTCTCGCCTAAACTCGACCCCCTGATGACCGCAACCCTCGTCGCCAAGAACCTCGCCGCCGGCCACGGCGACCGCTCGCTGTTCTCCGCCCTTGAGCTGGTCGTCGCCCCCGGCGACGTCATCGGCCTGGTCGGCGCCAACGGCGCGGGCAAGTCCACGCTGCTGCGTCTCCTCGCGGGCCTCGACACCCCGGAGACCGGCGAACTCCGGCTCTCCCCGCCCAGCGCGTCCGTGGGCCACCTGCCCCAGGAGCCCGACCGCCGCCCCGGCGAGTCCATCCGCGCCTTCCTGGCCCGCCGCACCGGCGTCGCCGAGGCTCAGCGGACGATGGACGAGGCCACCCAGGGCCTGGTCGACGGGGCGCCGGGCGCGGACGACGCGTACGCGCAGAGCCTGGAGCGCTGGCTGGCCCTGGGCGGCGCCGACCTGGACGAGCGGGCCGACGAGGTCGCCGCGTCCCTTGGCCTGAGCGTCAGCCTCGACCAGCCCATGACCTCCCTCTCCGGCGGTCAGGCCGCCCGCGCGGGCCTGGCATCGCTGCTCCTGTCCCGCTACGACGTGTTCCTCCTGGACGAGCCGACCAACGACCTGGACCTCGCGGGCCTCGACCGCCTGGAGAGCTTCGTACGAGGACTGCGGGCCGGCACGGTCGTCGTCAGCCACGACCGCGAGTTCCTCACCCGCACGGTCACCAAGGTCCTCGAACTCGACCTCGCCCAGCAGCAGATCAACCTCTACGGCGGCGGCTACGAGGCGTATCTGGAGGAGCGGGACGTCGCGCGCCGCCACGCACGCGACGAGTTCGAGGAGTACGCCGACAAGAAGTCCGCCCTCGAAGGCCGCGCCCAGATGCAGCGGTCCTGGATGGACAAGGGCGTCAAGAACGCCCGTCGCAAGGCGGGCGACAACGACAAGATCGGCCGCAACTTCCGCAGCGACGCCAGCGAGAAGCAGGCGGCGAAGGCCCGCCAGACCCAGCGCATGATCGAACGCCTCGACGTCGTCGAGGAGCCCCGCAAGGAGTGGGAACTGCGCATGGAGATCGCGTCGGCGCCGCGCTCCGGCAGCGTCGTCGCCACACTCCGCGACGCGGAGGTGCACCGCGGCGACTTCACGCTCGGCCCGGTCACCCTGCAGATCGACTGGGCGGACCGCGTCGCGATCACCGGTGCGAACGGCTCGGGCAAGTCGACGCTGCTCGGCGCCCTGCTGGGCCGCGTCCCCACGGACGCGGGGCACGCGGCCCTCGGCTCAGGCGTGCTCGTCGGCGAGGTCGACCAGGCCCGTGCGCTGTTCCACGGCTCCGAGTCGCTCCTGGACGCGTTCTGCGCCGCCGTGCCGGACACCGAGCCGGCCGAAGTGCGCACGCTGCTCGCCAAGTTCGGCCTGAAGGCCGCGCACGTCCTGCGCTCGGCGGCCACCCTCTCCCCGGGCGAACGCACCCGCGCGGCGCTCGCGCTCCTGCAAGGGCGAGGCGTCAACCTCCTCGTCCTGGACGAGCCGACGAACCACCTCGACCTGCCGGCGATCGAGCAGCTGGAGGCCGCCCTGGAGTCCTACGAGGGCACGCTGCTCCTGGTCACGCACGACCGCAGGATGCTGGACGCGGTGCGGGTGACAAGGCGGTTGGAAGTGGCTGACGGCAAGGTGCTGGAACTTCCGTCACCTTGACGCTGCGGGGTAATCGGGCGGGTGGGTGGGAAGCGCCGGCCGCCAGGCCGGCGAACCACCCACCCACCCGCAGGCAAGTACGTCAGCGCTGCTTGGGGTCCAGAAGCCCGGCCCGCCGCAGCGCGTCAGCCATCGCGTCATTGGCCGGCGGCGGCCCCTGCCGCTTCTGCTGCCGCTGACCCTGGCCGCCCTGCTGGCGAGGGGGCCGCTGCCCCCTCTGCTGGGGCGGGCGCCCGCCGCGCTTGGGCTGCTCCCCACCGGCGGGCGCAGCCTCGTCGTCCAGGCGCAGCGTCAGCGAGATCCGCTTGCGCGGAATGTCGACGTCCATCACCTTCACCTTGACGATGTCGCCCGGCTTCACCACGTCACGCGGGTCCTTGACGAACGTCTTGGACATCGCCGAGACATGCACGAGCCCGTCCTGGTGGACGCCGATGTCCACGAAGGCACCGAACGCCGCCACGTTCGTGACGACACCCTCCAGGACCATCCCCGACGCGAGGTCGGAGATCTTCTCGACGCCGTCCTTGAAGGTCGCCGTCTTGAACGCGGGACGCGGGTCGCGCCCCGGCTTCTCCAGCTCCTTCAAGATGTCGCTCACGGTCGGCAGACCGAAGGACTCGTCCACGAACTCGTCCGCCCTGAGCGAGCGCAGCGTCCCCGTGTCGCCGATGAGCGAAGCGACCTCGCCGCCCGTCTTCTTCGCCATCTTGCGCACCACCGGGTACGCCTCGGGGTGCACGCTGGAGGCGTCGAGCGGGTCGTCGCCGCCCCGGATGCGCAGGAAGCCCGCGCACTGCTCGTACGCCTTGGGACCGAGGCGCGGAACGTCCTTGAGGCCCTTGCGGGACGAGAAGGGGCCGTTCGCGTCGCGGTGCGCCACGATGTTCTCGGCGAGGCCCGAGCCGATCCCGGAGACCCGGGCGAGCAGCGGGGCGGACGCCGTGTTCACGTCCACGCCGACGCCGTTCACACAGTCCTCGACGACCGCGTCGAGCGAGCGCGAGAGCTTCACCTCGGAGAGGTCGTGCTGGTACTGGCCGACGCCGATGGACTTCGGGTCGATCTTCACCAGCTCGGCGAGCGGGTCCTGAAGACGGCGGGCGATGGACACGGCGCCGCGCAGCGACACGTCCATGTCGGGCAGCTCCTGCGAGGCGAACGCGGAGGCCGAGTACACGGAGGCGCCCGCCTCGGAGACCATCACCTTGGTGAGGTTCAACTCCGGGTGCTTGGTGATGAGTTCACCGGCGAGCTTGTCCGTCTCGCGGGACGCCGTGCCGTTCCCGATCGCGATGAGGTCGACCGAGTGCTCCTTGGCGAGCTTCGCCAGGGTGGCCAGGGACTGGTCCCACTTGTTGGCCGGGACGTGCGGGTTGATGACGTCCGTCGCGACGACCTTGCCGGTCGCGTCGACGACGGCCACCTTCACGCCCGTACGGAAACCGGGGTCGAGCCCCAGCGTCGCGCGCGTGCCCGCCGGTGCGGCGAGCAGCAGGTCGCGCAGGTTCGACGCGAAGACCCGCACCGCCTCGTCCTCGGCGGCCGTGCGCAGGCGAAGGCGCAGGTCGATGCCCAGGTGCACGAGGATGCGGGTGCGCCAGGACCAGCGGACCGTGTCCTGCAGCCACTTGTCCGCGGGACGGCCGCGGTCGGCGACGCCGAAGCGGTGGGCGACGATCCCCTCGTACGAAGACGGGCCCTCCGTGGCCTCCTCGGGCTCCAGGACGAGGTCGAGGACCTCCTCCTTCTCGCCGCGCAGCATCGCGAGGACGCGGTGCGAGGGCAGCTCCTTGAAGGGCTCGGCGAAGTCGAAGTAGTCGGCGAACTTGGCGCCCGCCTCCTCCTTGCCGTCGCGGACCTTCGCGGCGAGCCGGCCGCGCACCCACATGCGCTCGCGCAGCTCGCCGATCAGGTCGGCGTCCTCGGAGAAACGCTCCGCGAGGATCGCGCGGGCGCCATCCAGGGCGGCCTGCGGGTCGGCGACGCCCTTGTCGGCGTCGACGAACGCGGCGGCCGCCGCGTGCGGGTCCACGGACGGGTCGCCGAGCAGGCCGTCGGCCAGCGGCTCCAGACCCGCCTCGCGGGCGATCTGCGCCTTGGTGCGCCGCTTCGGCTTGAACGGCAGGTAGATGTCCTCGAGGCGCGCCTTGGTGTCCGCCGCGCGGATCCGCGCCTCGAGCTCGTCGGTGAGTTTGCCCTGCTCACGGACCGATTCGATGATCGCCGCGCGCCGGTCCTCGAGCTCCCGCAGATAACGCAGCCGCTCCTCGAGCGTGCGCAGCTGCGCGTCGTCGAGCATCTCGGTCGCTTCCTTGCGGTAGCGCGCGATGAAGGGCACCGTCGAACCGCCGTCGAGCAGGTCGACGGCGGCCTTCACCTGCCGCTCCCGTACACCGAGTTCCTCGGCGATCCTGCTTTCGATGGATGCTGGAGTGGACGTCTGCAGAGGTGCCACGTTCCGGTACCGCCTTCTCACTGGGGTTGCCGGGCAATTGTGGCAGGTGGCACCGACAGCGGGGGGATCAGACCCGGCGTGCCCGGCCCGGCCGTCGCATCGGCCGTCGGCCCGTCCGCCGTCCGGAGCGTGAGGCGCCGCCGAACAGCCGGGCGAGGGCGCGGAACGGCAGCGTGACCACCGCGGCGAGGGTGGCACCGATCTGACGCAGGATGTCCGCGATCGCACGGAGCATGGGTGTTTCCCTTCCGTCTCGCGGGCCGGTGCGGAATGCGCCGGCCCTCGCGACGTCCGGGTACCTCAACGGGGACGGGCCATGCTCAGGCCTTGCCGAGCAGATCCGCCGGGAACGCGCCCGCCGTCAGCGCGGCTCCGATGAACGCCGACCCCAGCTCCGTCAGGCGCTCGACGCCCGCGGCGCCCAGGTGCTCGTACGGCGCGCGGTCGAGGCGGTCCGTGGCCTCCTCGATGTCCCCGCGCAGCGCGACGCCCGCCTCCGTCAACTCGCCAGCGCCGTCGAGCAGTCCGCGGGCCCGCAGCCGCTCCACGGCGGCGTCCCAGTCCTCCTGGGTCCAGCCGCGCGTGCTGAAGATCCACTTCGGAGTCATGCCCTTGCCGGTCGCCGTGTGGCTCACCAGGGCCTCGACCGCGTCGAGTTCGGCGTTCAGGAGGACGGCCAGATGTCCGTCGCCCCGGTGCTCGCGCAGCAGCGTCGCGGCGTGGAAGTACGCGAGGTGCGGCTGCTCGGGGACGGGCAGGTCCGCGTGCGCGGCGTACAGCGGGCGCCCGGAGCGGGAGCACGCCTCGGCGGCGCGCAGGGCGAGCTCCGCCGCCTCCGCCATCTCCGGGGATGCGATGGCTTCTTCGCCGAGAAGCCGGCGCAGGGTCGCGTCGACGGCACGCGCGCGTGCCGCCAGTACGTCCTCGGGGGATGCGACGCGCCAGATCGCCGGCACGTGCTCCGCGACGAGGTCGTACTTGTAGTTGTAGAACGCGGCCGTGACCGCCCCGGCGCCGACCGGGCCCATCGCCGCCGTGCGCACGGCGAAGTTGACGGCCCGGGGGTTGGTGATCCCGATGCCGGCGAGCTCGCGGCCCACGTCGGGCGAGAAGTAGTGCGTGGAGTGCAGCGAGTTGAGCATGTTGTGACATCGACGTCCCGCGCGCGGGTGCAGCGCGGCGGCCGGGGACGAGGGCGTGAGAGAAGTCATGGACGCACGTTACCGACTGGTTGGTATGAGGTGAAGCCCCAGGCACCGGCGCGGCCGCGATGGCAGTAAAGGTGGGGATCTCGTCATTGCAGACACTGCATGCCTGGCGAAGAATCAAGGGCATGGAGCAGCGAACGGTCCTGGTCGTCCTCTACAACGGCGTCCAGAGTCTCGACGTCACCGGCCCCGTCGAGGTCTTCACCGGGGCATCCGCCTACATAGGCGCCCCCGAGCCGGCGTACCGGATCCGCACCGCCTCCCTGGACGGCGCTCCCGTCCGCACATCGAGCGGGCTCACTCTTGTCCCGGACTCGTCCCTGGCCGAAGCCCCCGTGCCGCACACGCTCCTGGCGCCGGGCGGCAACGGCAGCCGCATCCCCGACCCCCGCCTGACCGACTGGCTCCGCATCAACGCCCCGCGCGCGCAGCGCCTCGTCTCGGTCTGCACCGGCGCTGCCCTGCTCGCGGCGGCGGGCCTCCTGGACGGCCGCCGGGTGACGACCCACTGGGCGTACAGCGACAGGCTGGCCCACGACCACCCGGCCGTCGAGGTCGACCCGGACCCGATCTTCGTGCGCGACGGCCATGTCGCGACCTCGGCGGGCGTCACCGCCGGCATCGACCTGACCCTGGCCCTCGTCGAGGAGGACCTGGGCAGGGAGGCGGCGCTCACGGTGGCGCGGCATCTGGTCGTCTTCCTGCGGCGCCCGGGCAACCAGTCGCAGTTCAGCGCCCAGCTGGCCGCGCAGACGGCTCAGCGCGAACCCCTGCGCGAGGTCCAGCAGTGGATCACCGAGCACCCCGACGGCGATCTGTGCGTCGATTCGCTCGCCGCCCGTGCCCGGCTCTCTCCCCGGCACTTCGCCCGCGCCTTCCAGACGGAGACCGGCATGACGCCGGGCAAGTACGTCGAGCACATCCGCATCGAGCACGCGCGCCGCCTCCTGGAGGACACCTCCGACGGCATCGCCGAGGTCTCCCGCGCCTGCGGTTACGGCACACCCGAGGCGATGCGCCGGGCCTTCGTCAAGACCCTCGGCGCGGCACCCGCCGAGTACCGGCGCCGCTTCCAGCCCCCACTCGCCGCCCCGGCGCCACCCGTCCCCCACGGATAGGCCCCCATGCAGATCGCCATCGCCCTGTTCGAACGCTTCACCGCCCTGGACGCGGTCGGCCCGTACGAGACCCTCAGCCGTGTCCCCGGAGCCGATACCGTCCTTGTGGCGGAGCGGCCGGGCCCGGTGCGCAACGAGCGTGGCTCCCTCGCACTCGTGGCGGACCGGGCCTTCGCCGACGTGCCGAGCCCGGACGTCGTGGTCGTCCCCGGCGGCCCCGGCCAGAGCGAGCACATGGCGCACGAGCCGCTCCTGAGCTGGCTCCGCTCCGCCGACGCCACCAGCACCTGGACCACGTCCGTGTGCACCGGCTCCCTCCTGCTCGCCGCGGCAGGGCTGCTCAAGGGCCGCCGCGCCACGTCACACTGGCTCGCGCTCGCGGAGCTGGAGAAGTTCGGCGCGCAGCCGAAGGGGGAGCGGGTGGTGTTCGACGGCAAGTACGTCACGTCCGCCGGGGTCTCGTCCGGCATCGACATGGGGCTCGCCCTCGTCGGCCGGATCGCGGGCGACGAGCAGGCCCGCACCGTGCAGCTCCTGACCGAGTACGACCCTCAGCCGCCGTACGACGCGGGGTCCCCGGAGAAGGCGCCCGCGCACCTGGTCGAGACGTTCCGCGCCAAGAGCCGTTTCAGCCGGCCGTCCACGTGAAGCGCGGCTCGCGGCGCTCCAGGAAGGCGGCGACCCCTTCGGCGGTGTCGCCGCCGTCGCGTGCCTGCCCGGTCCAGTGGGCGTCCCGGTCGGTGCGCCCCGCCGCGAACTCCTTCGCCGCCGCCTGCGTCAGCTGGGAGCGCGCCGCGAGGACCTTGGTGAACTCCGCGACCCGCTTGTCCAGTTCGCCCGCCGGCAGCACCTCGTCCACCAGGCCGGTGCGCAGCGCACGCTGCGCGTCGATCAACTCGCCCGAGAACAACAGGTACTTGGCGGTCGCGGGCCCCACCAGGGACACCAGGCGCCGGGTGGACGACGACGGGTAGACGATCCCCAGCTTCGCCGGAGTGATCCCGAACAGGGCGCCCTCCTCCGCGAACCGCAGATCGCAGGCCGCCGCCAGCTGACTGCCGCCGCCCACGCAGTGGCCGCGCACTGCGGCAAGCGTCGGCTTGGGGAAGGCGGCGAGCGCGTCCTCGGCCCGCACCGCCAGCTCCTGCGCATCGCCCGGCGACTGACGCAGCGAGGAGATGTCGGCGCCCGCGCAGAAGGTCGCCCCCTCGCCGGTCAGCACGACCGCGCGCACCGCGGGATCGGCGGCGAGCCCTTCGAGCAGCGCCGGCAGCCGCCGCCACATGTCGGTGGTCATGGCGTTGCGCTTGGCCGGATGATCGATGACGACGGTGGCGACGCCGTGCGTGACGGCCTGCCTCAGCTGCGGCTCCATGCGCCGGATGCTATCCGTAGCCGTCGAACGTACGATCAAGAAGGGGCGCGGAACGGAGACGCTGATGGCCGCATCCAAGAGCGCCAAGACCTCCCTGACTCGGGACGCGCGGCAGCTCAGCCGCAGCTTCGGGATGCTGGCACTGCTCGGCGTGATCCTGACGGTGGCCGGGCTCGTCGGCCTCGTCTACGCCGGTGTCGCCACACTCACCTCGATGCTCCTGTTCGGCTGGCTGCTCCTGGTCGGCGGCTGCGTCGGCCTGCTGCACGCGGTGCAGTCGCGCGGCACGGACTTCTTCTGGGTCGGTGTCGTCGTGGCCGCGCTGAACATCGCGGCCGGCGTCGTGATCATCGCCAGGCCCGACGTGGCGGCCGCGGCGCTGACCATGTTCGCGGCGCTGCTCTTCCTGACCGGCGGTGTGTTCCGTCTCGTCGGCAGCCTGGTGGTGCGTGGCCCGCAGTTCGGCTGGACCCTGGTGCAGGGCGCCTTCGGTCTGCTGCTCGGCATCCTGGTGCTCTCCGAGTGGCCGAGCAGCAGTCAGTACGTGATCGGCTGCTTCTTCTCGCTGGCCCTGCTCTTCGACGGCCTCGGCCTGATCGCCGCGGGCGTCGGCGGGCGCCGGATCGTCGGCATGGTCGCCGAGCGGCCGGACCCCGAACGGCCGGAGCGACCGCGGAGCGACCAGAACAACCCGTACAAACCGAAGAAAACTTGAAAGAGAAACCAAGAGGGCAGGAACAGTCACGCAACTGACGCGGTCATGCGGCACCGATCAAATGCCGTCGATACTCGCTGACTTATGGTCAGTAGTGCGGTCCGGACCAGAGCATTCCCAACACTCGACGTGTGGTGACAATCGAGCGCGAGGGCGGCGACCGGACGATGGACGACGACGGGAGGGGGCACAGCCCGCTCCCTCGGGGGAGCGGAAGCGTGCCGTACGAGGGCGTGTGGCGATTCACCGCCGCGGCCGTCGACGCCTCCGTGCCCCAGGCACGGCACGCGGTACGTGATCTGCTCGCCCGGCAGGGTGTGCCCGCATCGGACGATCTGGTGCAGGGCCTGCTGCTCATCGTCTCCGAGCTGGTCACCAACGCGGTGCGGCATGCCGCCCTGCTCTCGCCGATGCTCGCGGTGGAGGTCGCGGTCGGCGCCGAGTGGGTGCGGGTCTCCGTCGAGGACGACCACCCCTACCGCCCGACCGCCCTGGTGGCCGACCACGGACAGACGGGCGGGCGCGGTCTCCTGCTTGTCCGCGAGATCACCCAGGAGGCGGGCGGCGCCTGCGACGTGGAGCACACGGCGAGCGGGGGCAAGGTCATCTGGGCGGCCCTGCCCCTGAAGCCCAACGGCACCGTCTGACGCTACGGGTTCACCAGCCCGCCGCGGGCCCGGTCAGCTCGCGGATCGCGGGCCTGGCCGCGTCGAGGACGGTCATGAACCAGGCGGAGAACGGCCCCTGCGCGTGCCGGGCCGCCAGTTCACCGGCCGTCACGAACGCGGTCTCACCGACCTCGGACGCGTCGGGCCGCAGCGGCGACTGCACCATCCCCACGAAGAGATGGTTGAACTCCTGCTCCACCAGGCCCGAGTCGGGGTCCGGGTGGTTGTAGCGCACGGTGCCCGCCTCGGCGAGCAGCGAGGGCGAGACGCCCAGCTCCTCGTACGTGCGGCGGGCGGCCGCAGCGAACGGCGCCTCGCCCGGGTACGGGTGCCCGCAGCAGGTGTTCGACCAGACGCCGGGGGAGTGGTACTTGCCCAGGGCGCGCTGCTGGAGGAGCAGCCGGCCCTGTTCGTCGAAGAGGAAGACGGAGAACGCCCGGTGCAGCTGCCCGGGCGCCTGATGCGCGGAGAGTTTCTCCGCTGTGCCGATCGTCCTGCCGTCCTCGTCCACGAGTTCCAGCAAGATCGCTTCTCCGGTGCCGTTCGACGAGCTGTTCGCCGCGGTGGCAGGTGTGATCGGCATACCCATCCTTCGCTTCGGTCTACGAACCTCAAGTCTGCCGTACCGAAGGGCCTGACACCCTCAGTGGCACAGCTTCGCCTCGTGCTCCGCATGCCCGACCGGCTCCAGTTGGAACGTGCAGTGCTCGACGTCGAAGTGGTCGCCCAGGCAGCCCTGCAGCTCGTGCAGCATCTTCTCGTGGCCGATCGCGTTCAGCGTCTCGGAGCTGACGACCACATGCGCGGAGAGAACAGGCATCCCCGAAGTGATGGTCCACGCGTGCAGATCGTGGACGTCCTCGACGCCCGGCAGATCCAGTATGTGCGCGCGGACCTCGGCCATGTCGACGCCCTTGGGCGCCGACTCCAGGAGCACGTTCAGGGTCTCGCGCAGCAGCTTCACCGTACGCGGGACGATCATGAGGCCGATCACCAGCGAGGCGATCGGGTCCGCGGCCTGCCAGCCGGTGGTCAGGATAAGGACCGCCGCGACGAGCACCGCCACGGAGCCGAGCGCGTCCGCCATCACCTCCAGGAAGGCGCCGCGCACGTTCAGGCTGTCCTTCTGGCCGCGCATCAGGAGCGAGAGCGAGATCATGTTCGCGACGAGGCCGATGACGCCGAAGACGATGGTCAGTCCGCCCTCGGTGTCGGCCGGCGTGATGAACCGCTGGATCGCCTCGTACAGCACATAGCCGCCGACGCCGAGCAGCAGCAGACAGTTGGCGAGCGCGGCGAGGATCTCGGCGCGTGCGTACCCGAACGTGCGGGACTCGGTCGGCGGCCGGCTGGCGAAGTGGATCGCGAGCAGCGCCATGCCGAGACCAAGGGCGTCCGTCGCCATGTGCGTCGCGTCCGCGATGAGCGCGAGCGAATCCGCCATGATCCCGCCGACGATCTCGACCACCATGACGGTGATCGTGATCGAGAGCGCGACACGCAGCCGCCCCCGGTACGCGCTGGTGGCCGTCCCCCCGTGCGTGTGTCCGTGATCGTGCCCAGCCCCCATGGAAGCCGCCTCCGTGTGCTCGGTATCGGTCTTCTGTTCCCCGGTCGTGTGCTTGACGCGATCACAGTGAACTACGGGTGGGGGGTATCTGGCAACGCGGCACTGAACACCGTTGTCATATGCTCTGACCTGCGGAAATGAACGCAGGTCAGAGCGTTGAGGGGATCACGGGCGGCGCACCTCGGGGTGGTGGAGGCACCAGCCGGCCCAAGCGGATTCGACCATTTCGCGTACCCCGCGCCGGGCCGTCCAGCCCAGCTCCTTGGCGGCGAGGCCCGCGTCCGCGACGGCCCGCGGCGCGTCGCCCGCGCGGCCGGGCTCCACGAGGGCGGGCCTGGTGTCGCCGGAGACCTCGCCGATGAGCGTGACGAGTTCGCGTACGGAAACGCCGGCCCCGCGGCCGATGTTCACCGTCAGATCGCCCTCGGGCCGCTCGGTCACCCGGCGGGCCGCCGCGAGATGCGCGTCGGCGAGATCGGCGACATGGATGTAGTCACGCACGCAGGTGCCGTCAGGCGTCGGGTGGTCGTCCCCGAAGATCCGCGGCGCCTCGCCGCGGGTGAGCCGGTCGAAGACCATCGGTACGACGTTGAAGACCCCGGTGTCGGCGAGCTCGGGAGCCGACGCCCCCGCCACGTTGAAATAGCGCAGGCACACGGTCGCAATGCCGTGCGCCCGCCCCGCGGCCCGCACCAGCCACTCCCCGGCGAGCTTCGTCTCGCCGTACGGATTGATCGGTACGCACGGAGTGTCCTCGCTCACGAGGTCGACGGCGGGCGGATTGCCGTACACCGCGGCCGACGACGAGAAGACGAACCGCTTGATCCCTGCATCGGCCACCGCTTCGAGCAGCGTCACCAGGCCGCCCACGTTCTCCCGGTAATAGCGAAGCGGCTGCTCCACGGACTCGCCGACCTGCTTGCGGGCCGCGAGATGCACCACACCCGTCACGCCGTGCTCGGCGAAGACCCGGCGCAGCAGATCACCGTCGAGCGATGAGCCCCGAATGAGAGGGATGTCCGCCGGCAGCCGCTCCGGCACCCCGGCCGATACGTCGTCGAGGACGACGACCCGCTCCCCGGCGCCGGCCATCGCCCGCACCACGTGTGCCCCGATATATCCCGCTCCACCTGTGATCATCCACGTCATGGGCGTCCACTTTATGCCGGTCGATGAGGTGCGGTTTGTGGGGCCGGGCCCCCATCGACCATGATGATCGCGTCGGCGGCGGCCCTGCAGGCCGTGCTTATCGGGCCGTAAACGGGCGGTGAACGCCCGCTTGTATTCATCCGATAGCCTCTGCCGACGTGCCGCCCGGCCGCACCGGCCTGGGGCGCCCCTCATCACGCACGTGCGCGGCGCGAGCCGCGCCGTGAATCAAGGAGTGAGTTCGTCTGTCGACCGCCATCCTGACCGGTCAGCCGGTCCCCGGGTCGCCGCTCGAAGGCGATCTGCGGTCCCTGGGCTTTGACGTGCGGATCGCCTCCGACGCGGCGGAAACCGAGACGCTGCTCGCCGCCGTACCCGCAGGTCAGCGGGTCGCGGTCGTCGACGCGCGCTTCGTTGGCCATGTCCACGCGCTGCGCGTCGGCCTCACGGACCCGCGCTTCGCCGCCTCCGCGGTGCCCGGCGCTGTCTCCGCGAAGCCCGAGGCGCGGGCGGGCCTGACCCGGGCCCTGCACACGACGACGAGCGGCAACGGCGGCGGCTCCGCCACGGCGGTCGAGGCCCTCGCGGACCACATCGCCGAGGCGATCGAGGCCGAAGGGCAGGACGTCCACCGCCCCGACCTCGGCACCCTGGTCGCCACCGTGCCCGGCGATCCGCAGGCGCGGAACGAGGCACGGCAGGCCGTCGCCGCCGTGGACGAAGAGGCCGTACGCCTGCGCACCGCGGTCAAGGCGCGGGACGGCTTCTTCACGACGTACTGCATCTCGCCCTACTCGCGCTACATCGCCCGCTGGTGCGCGCGCCGGGGCCTGACCCCGAACCAGGTCACCACCGCTTCCCTGCTCACCGCGCTCATCGCGGCCGGCTGCGCGGCGACCGGAACGCGCGGCGGTTTCGTCGCCGCCGGCTTCCTCCTGCTCTTCTCCTTCGTCCTCGACTGCACGGACGGGCAGCTCGCCCGCTACTCCCTGCAGTACTCGACGCTCGGCGCCTGGCTCGACGCGACCTTCGACCGCGCCAAGGAGTACGCCTACTACGCGGGCCTCGCGCTCGGCGCGGCCCGCGGCGGTGACGACGTATGGGCGCTCGCGCTCGGCGCGATGGTCCTTCAGACCTGCCGCCATGTCGTGGACTTCTCCTTCAACGAGGCGAACCACGACGCGACGGCCAACACCAGCCCCACCGCGGCCCTTTCGGACAAGCTCGACAGCGTCGGGTGGACGGTCTGGGTGCGCCGGATGATCGTCCTGCCGATCGGTGAACGCTGGGCGATGATCGCGGTCCTCACCGCGGTGACCACGCCCCGCATCACCCTCATCGTGCTGATCATCGGCTGCGCGCTGGCCGCCTGCTACACCACGGCAGGCCGCGTGCTCCGCTCGCTGACCCGCAAGGCGACCCGGACCGACCGGGCCGCCCAGGCCCTCAGCGATCTCGCCGACAACGGCCCGCTGGCCTCGGCCTTCGCCGCGCTCGGCGCCCGGCCTTGGCTGCGGCCCGCGCCCGTCATCGCCTTCGCCGGTGGCGCCGGGCTCGTCGGTACGGCGCTGACCAACTCCTACGGCAGCCCCGTGGTCGTGGTGGGCGCGGTGGCGTACGTCGTCCTGTCGGGCCTCGCCCTGGCCCAGCCCCTCAAGGCCCCCCTCGACTGGCTCGTTCCGCCGTTCTTCCGCGCGGCCGAATACGGCACTGTCCTGGTACTGGCGGCCAAAGCCGATGTGAACGGAGCGCTGCCCGCGGCTTTCGGCCTGGTGGCCGCGGTCGCCTACCATCACTACGACACGGTGTACCGCATCAAGGGCGGTACCGGCGCGCCCCCGCACTGGCTGGTGCGGGCGATCGGCGGGCAAGAAGGCAGGGTCCTGGTGGTCGCGCTGGCCGCCGCCCTGCTGCACGACACAGATTTCACCGTCGCGCTCACGGCACTCGCCGTGGCCGTGGCACTCGTGGTGCTCGTCGAGAGCATCCGCTTCTGGGTCTCCTCTGGAGCACCCGCCGTACACGATGAAGGAGAACCCGCATGATCGGCCTCGTGCTGGCGGCCGGCGCCGGACGGCGTCTTCGCCCTTACACGGACACCCTGCCCAAGGCCCTGGTGCCCGTCGATGGTGACACCACCATCCTGGACCTGACGCTCGGCAACTTCGCCGAGATCGGTCTGACCGAGGTCGCGATCATCGTCGGCTACAAGAAGGAAGCCGTCTACGACCGCAAGGCGGCGCTCGAGGAGAAGTACGGCCTCAAGCTCACGCTGATCGACAACGACAAGGCCGAGGAGTGGAACAACGCCTACTCCCTCTGGTGCGGTCGTGACGCGATCAAGCACACGGTGATCCTCGCCAACGGCGACACCGTGCACCCGGTCTCCGTCGAGAAGACGCTGCTCGCCGCCCGCGGCGACGGCAAGAAGATCATCCTCGCCCTCGACACGGTGAAGAACCTCGCCGACGAGGAGATGAAGGTCATCGTGGACCCCGAGAAGGGCGTCCAGAAGATCACCAAGCTGATGGACCCGGCGTCCGCCACCGGTGAGTACATCGGTGTCACGCTCATCGAGGGCGAGGCCGCCGACGAGCTGGCCGACGCCCTGAAGACCACCTTCGAGCGCGACCCCGACCTCTACTACGAGGACGGCTACCAGGAGCTGGTCAACCGCGGCTTCAAGGTCGACGTGGAGCCGATCGGCGACGTCAAGTGGGTCGAGATCGACAACCACGACGACCTCGCCAAGGGCAGGGAGATCGCGTGCCTGTACTGACGAGGCTCATCCCCTCGCCGGTCGTCGTCGACATCCGGCCGGGGGCGCTCAACGACCTGGCCGGGGTCCTCGCCGACCAGCGGATCTGCTCGTCTACCGGCAAGCTCGCCATCGCGATCAGCGGTGGCTCCGGCGCGGTGCTCCGCGAGCGCCTGGAGCCCTCGCTGCCCAGCGCCGAGTGGTTCGAGGTGGGCGGCGGCACGCTCGATGACGCCATCAAGCTCGCCGACGCCATCAAGAAGGGCCGCTACGACGCCGTCGTCGGCCTGGGCGGCGGCAAGATCATCGACTGCGCCAAGTTCGCCGCGGCGCGTGTCGGCCTGCCGCTGGTCGCCGTCGCGACGAACCTGTCGCACGACGGTCTGTGCTCGCCGGTCGCCACGCTCGACAACGACGCGGGCCGCGGCTCGTACGGTGTGCCGAACCCCATAGCGGTCGTCATCGACCTCGATGTGATCCGCGAGGCCCCCGTACGGTTCGTGCGCTCCGGCATCGGCGACGCCCTGTCCAACATCTCCGCGATCGCGGACTGGGAGCTGGCCGCGCGTGAGCGCGGCGAGGACATCGATGGTCTCGCGGCCGCGATGGCGCGCCAGGCCGGCGAGGCGGTCCTGCGCCACCCCGGTGGCGTCGGCGACGACGGCTTCCTGCAGGTCCTGGCCGAGGGTCTGGTCCTGACCGGCATCGCGATGTCCGTCTCGGGCGACTCACGGCCGGCGTCCGGCGCCTGCCACGAGATCAACCACGCCTTCGACCTCCTCTTCCCCAAGCGCGCTGCCAGCCACGGCGAGCAGTGCGGCCTGGGCGCGGCCTTCGCGATGTTCCTGCGCGGAGCACGCGAGGAGTCGCTGTACATGGTCGAGGTGCTGCGCAGGCACGGCCTCCCCGTGACGCCGGAGGAGATCGGCTTCACCGTGGACGAGTTCGTCCAGGTCGTGGAGTACGCCCCGCAGACGCGCCCCGGGCGCTACACGATCCTCGAGCACCTCAATCTGAATTCCGACCAGATCAAGGACGCATACGCCGACTATGCCAAGGCCATCGGTAGCTGAACTCCGCCCCGTCGTTCACCCCGCAGGGGTGAAGGACCGGCGCAGCGGTGAGCACTGGGCGGGACGCCTGTACATGCGAGAGATCTCGCTGCGCTGCGACCGCTACCTGGTGAACACCAGGATCACGCCCAACCAGCTCACGTATCTGATGACCGTGGCCGGCGCCCTCGCCGCCCCGGCACTTCTCGTGCCGGGGATCACGGGCGCCGTGCTCGGTGTGGTCATGGTCCAGCTCTATCTCCTGCTGGACTGCGTCGACGGCGAGATCGCCCGCTGGCGCAAGCAGTACTCGATGGCCGGGGTCTACCTGGACCGTGTCGCCGCCTACCTGTGCGACGCCGCGGTCCTGGTCGGCTTCGGCCTGCGGGCCGCCGACCTGTGGGGCTCGGGCCGGATCGACTGGCTGTGGGCCTTCCTCGGCACGCTCGCCGCGCTCGGCGCCATCCTGATCAAGGCGGAGACCGACCTCGTCGGTGTCGCCCGTCACCAGCAGGGCCTCGCGCCGGTCAAGGAGTCGGCCTCCGAGCCGCGCTCCTCCGGCATGGCCCTGGCCCGCAGGGCCGCCGCGGCGCTCAAGTTCCACCGTCTCGTGCTCGGCATCGAGGCTTCCCTGCTCATCCTGGTCCTCGCGATCGTGGACTCGGTCCGCGGTGACCTGCTCTTCTCGCGGATCGGTGTCGCGGTCCTCGCCGGCATCGCACTCCTGCAGACCCTGCTGCACCTCGTGTCCATCCTCGCTTCGAGCAGGCTGAAGTGAGTGCCGCGGGGAGCCGGCCCCTGAAGGTCGGCGCGGTCATCATCACCATGGGCAACCGGCCCCAGGAGCTGCGCGCCCTGCTCGACTCGGTCGCCAAGCAGGACGGCGACGCGGTCGAGGTGGTCGTCGTCGGCAACGGCGCCCCCGTGCCCGACGTCCCCGAAGGCGTACGCACCGTCGAGCTGCCCGAGAACCTCGGCATCCCCGGCGGCCGCAACGTCGGCATCGAGGCGTTCGGCCCCGGCGGCACCGACGTCGACATCCTGCTCTTCCTGGACGACGACGGCCTGCTCGCCAACATGGACACGGCCCAGCTGTGCCGCGAGGCCTTCGAGGCCGACCCGAAGCTCGGCATCATCAGCTTCCGCATCGCCGATCCGGACACCGGCGAGACGCAGCGGCGCCACGTGCCGCGGCTGCGCGCGGCCGACCCGATGCGCTCCTCGCGCGTGACCACCTTCCTGGGCGGCGCCAATGCCGTCCGTACGAAGGTCATCGCAGAGGTCGGCGGACTGCCGGACGAGTTCTTCTACGCCCACGAGGAGACCGACCTCGCCTGGCGTGCGCTGAACGCGGGCTGGATGATCGACTACCGCGCCGACATGGTGCTCTTCCACCCGACGACCGCCCCGTCCCGGCACGCGGTCTACCACCGGATGGTCGCCCGCAACCGCGTCTGGCTCGCCCGCCGGAATCTGCCCCTCCTCCTGGTCCCCGTCTACCTCGGCGTCTGGATGCTCCTGACCCTGGCCAGGCGCCCTTCGGGACCCGCGCTCAAGGCCTGGTTCGGCGGTTTCAAGGAGGGCTGGACGACGCCCTGCGGGCCTCGCAAGCCGATGAAGTGGCGTACGGTGTGGCGCCTGACCCGACTGGGCCGACCTCCTGTCATCTGACAAGCTCGGGTCTGAGAACATCTGGGCCATACCCCGGTCCCTGGCCCACGCCTACGCCCGACCGGCTGCGCATCTGAAGACGAAAGTTTCCACTCGTGAGTGAGACAACGCATGACGGCGGGGTCGCCGTGACAGCATCCCTGTCGACTCCGCCGCCCGATGACGGGCTCTCCCGGGCCGATCTCGCCGCCAAGTACGGTCTGACCGTCAGCGGCGCACGGCCCGGACTTTTCGAGTACGTCCACCAGCTCTGGGGACGGCGCCACTTCATCCTCGCCTTCTCGCAGGCGAAGCTGACCGCCCAGTACAGCCAGGCCAAGCTCGGCCAGCTGTGGCAGGTGGCGACGCCGCTCCTCAACGCGGCGGTCTACTTCTTCATCTTCGGCCTGCTCCTCGGCGCCCGTGAGGGCATCCCGCACGACATCTACGTGCCGTTCCTGGTGACGGGCGTCTTCGTCTTCACGTTCACGCAGAGCTCGGTCATGGCGGGCGTGCGGGCGATCTCCGGCAACCTCGGTCTGGTCAGAGCCCTGCACTTCCCGCGGGCCTCGCTGCCGATCTCGTTCTCGCTGCAACAGCTCCAGCAGCTGCTCTTCTCGATGGTCGTGCTCGTTCTGATCATGATGGGCTTCGGGATCTTTCCGGCCTGGTCCTGGTTCCTGGTGCTTCCGGCGCTGGCCCTGCAGTTCGTCTTCAACACCGGGCTCGCCCTGATCTTCGCCAGGATGGGCAGCAAGACGCCCGACCTCGCCCAGCTGATGCCGTTCGTGATGCGTACGTGGATGTACGCGTCGGGCGTCATGTTCAGCATCCCCGCGATGCTCGCGACCAAGGAGGGCGTGCCCAGCTGGGTCGGGGACGTGCTCCAGTGGAATCCGGCCTCCATCTACATGGACCTGATCCGCTTCGCCATGATCGACAAGTACGGCTCCTCGTACCTGCCGCCGCACGTGTGGGCCTTCGCCATCGGCTGGGCCGTCGTGATCGGCGTGGTCGGTTTCGTGTACTTCTGGAAGGCTGAGGAGCGTTACGGCCGTGGCTGACGAAGACAAGAACACCGGCAAGGGGCACATCCCCACCGTCATCGCCGACGAGCTGCACATCGTCTACCGCGTCAACGGCGCGAAGACGGGCAAGGGCAGCGCCACCTCCGCGCTGAGCCGGATCATCAAGCGCGGCGAGGAGCGCGGCGTACGCAAGGTGCACGCCGTGCGCGGCGTCAGCTTCACCGCCTACCGCGGCGAGGCCATCGGCCTGATCGGCTCGAACGGCTCCGGGAAGTCGACGCTGCTTCGCGCCATCGCGGGCCTGCTCCCCGCCGAGAAGGGCAAGGTCTACACCGACGGCCAGCCCTCGCTGCTCGGCGTGAACGCGGCCCTGATGAACGACCTGACGGGCGAGCGCAACGTCATACTCGGCGGGCTCGCGATGGGCATGACGCGCGAGCAGATCAAGGAGCGCTACCAGGAGATCGTCGACTTCTCGGGCATCAACGAGAAGGGCGACTTCATCACCCTGCCGATGCGCACCTACTCCTCCGGCATGGCCGCCCGCCTGCGGTTCTCCATCGCGGCCGCCAAGGACCACGACGTACTGATGATCGACGAGGCGCTCGCCACCGGCGACCGCAAGTTCCAGAAGCGCTCCGAGGCCCGCATCCGCGAGCTGCGCAAGGAGGCGGGAACGGTCTTCCTCGTCAGCCACAACAACAAGTCGATCCGCGACACCTGTGACCGTGTGCTGTGGCTGGAACGCGGCGAGCTGCGCATGGACGGACCGACCGACGAGGTCATCAAGGAGTACGAGAAGTTCACGGGCAAGTAGCCCGTCACCTGCACCCGTATGCAGCAGGGCCCCGCCGGACTCAACCCGGTGGGGCCCTGTCGCGTCATGAGTCTTCGTACGCACCGGTGGACAACTCAAGTCGCGGGCGCCCAGGGAAGATTGGGGCCAATCGGTGTGTTGTTGTGATGCGCGGAACACCCCGACGATGCACGCCGCGTTGTACAACGTAAGCTGTACCGGTGCTGATTCGCGGCAAGTGGGGCGATATCGCGCGGCGCCCCGGCTCAGGTCACGGTCCGCCTCGCGGAGGGCCGGGCGGCGTGTCCGAAATAGGATGTATTGGGTCGGCAGTGTAGAACGGGAGATGTGACGGCAATGGCTACGGATGATCTCCAGCTACGCGACGCATCCGCCGTCCTCGAGAAGGCCGCGGACGAGAACTTCCCGGTGGCGCCCTTCTTCCTGCCCCGCGCCTGGCGCGACGACCTCATGGCCGTGTACGGCTACGCCCGCCTCGTCGACGACATCGGCGACGGCGACCTGGCACCCGGCGGCGCCGACGCCCGCCACCTGGGCGTGGACCCCGAGGCCGCCGAGGACAGGCTGGTCCTCCTGGACGCCTTCGAGGCCGACCTGCACCGGGTCTTCGAGTCCACTCCGAGGCACCCCCTGCTGCGGGCGCTGCAGCCCACCGTGCGCCGCTGCGGTCTCACCCCGGAGCCCTTTCTCGGCCTGATCGCGGCCAACCGCCAGGACCAGCTCGTCGGGCGCTACGAGACGTACGACGATCTTCTGGCCTACTGCGAGCTGTCCGCGAACCCCGTGGGCCGCCTCGTCCTCGGCATCACCGGCACCGAGACGCCCGAGCGCGTCCGCCGCTCGGACGCCGTGTGCACCGCGCTCCAGATCGTCGAGCACCTCCAGGACGTGGCCGAGGACCTGGGCCAGGGCCGCATCTACCTGCCCGCCCAGGACATGAAGCGTTTTCATGTCCAGGAGCGGGATCTGGCCGCACCGACAGCAGGCGCGTCCGTGCGCGCGCTGGTTGCATATGAAGCAGAACGCGCCCGCTGCCTCCTGAATGAAGGCACCCCCCTGGTGGGTAGCGTCCACGGGCGGCTGAAGGTGCTGCTCGCTGGGTTCGTGGCAGGGGGGAGGGCGGCGGTCTCTGCGATCGCCGTCGCCGGATACGACGTACTTCCTGGTCCGCCGAAGCCCACCAAGCTCCGTTTGCTGCGTGAGGTGGGGGCGGTTCTGCGAGGAGAGGGGTGAGCCGGACCGTGGAGTCAGGCCCGAACGTGTCCGCGCCGGTGCTCGCCGCGTATTCCTACTGCGAGGCCGTCACCGGACAGCAAGCACGCAATTTCGCGTACGGCATCAGGCTGCTTCCGATGCCCAAGCGCCGCGCGATGTCGGCCCTCTACGCGCTGTCGCGGCGGGTGGACGACATCGGTGACGGCGCGCTCGCGCCGGACGTCAAGGCCGAGCGGCTCGACGAGACCCGGGCGCTGCTCGCCCGCATCCAGACCGGTGACGTGGACGAGGACGACACCGACCCGGTGGCCGTCGCGCTCGCGCACGCCGCGGCGTACTTCCCGATCCCGCTCGGCGGTCTGGACGAGCTGATCGACGGCGTCCTGATGGATGTCCGCGGTGAGACCTACGAGACGTGGGAGGACCTGAAGGTCTACTGCCGCTGTGTGGCCGGGGCCATCGGGCGGCTCTCCCTCGGCGTGTTCGGCACGGAGCCGGGGGCGCTCCACGCCGAGCGCGCGCCGGAGTATGCCGACACGCTCGGCCTCGCGCTCCAACTGACCAATATCCTCAGGGACGTTCGCGAGGACGCGGAGGGCGGTCGTACGTATCTGCCCGCCGACGACCTCGCCAAGTTCGGCTGTTCCGCCGGGTTCTCGGGCTCCGAGCCGCCCGCCGGTTCCGACTTCGCCGGGCTCGTGCACTTCGAGGTGCGCAGGGCGCGGGCGCTCTTCGCCGAGGGGTACCGCCTGCTTCCCATGCTCGACCGGCGCAGCGGGGCCTGTGTCGCCGCCATGGCGGGCATCTACCGGCGGCTTCTCGACCGCATCGAGCGCGAGCCGGAGGCGGTCCTGCGGGGCCGTGTCTCGCTGCCGGGCCGCGAGAAGGCGTACGTCGCCGTGCGCGGACTCTCCGGTCTCGACGCCCGCACCATCTCCCGACAGGCCGTCAGGAGGCATACGTGACGGGCATCCACGGCGAATGCGGTGAACACAGGCAACCCAGCGCAACTCAGTGCAACTCCGCGCAAGCGGCGGGCAACCCTCCGCACCGCCCCGGCGTCCCAGACTTCAACGGTCAAGGGGGAAAAGCATGAAGGGTGAGGAAAGCAGGGGCGCGGCCGTGGTGATCGGCGGCGGTCTCGCCGGCATCACCGCGGCGCTGTCCCTCGCCGACGCGGGACTGCGGGTGACGCTGCTCGAAGGGCGGCCGCGCCTCGGCGGCCTCGCGTTCTCCTTCAAGCGCGGCGACCTGACCGTCGACAACGGCCAGCACGTCTATCTGCGCTGCTGCACCGCCTACCGCTGGTTCCTCGACCGCGTCGAAGGCGCGGCCCTCGCGCCCCTGCAGGAACGTCTCGACGTGCCCGTGCTCGACGCCGACCGGAACCGGCTCGGACGGCTTCGGCGCACCGCGCTGCCCGTCCCGCTGCACCTGGCGGCGAGCCTGGCCACGTATCCGCATCTGTCGCTCGCCGAGCGCGCCAAGGTGGGGCGCGCGGCGCTCGCCCTCCAGGGGCTCGACCCGGCCGATCCCCAGCTGGACGGCCAGGACTTCGGCAGCTGGCTCGCCCGGCACGGCCAGTCGGCGCGCGCCATCGAGGCCCTGTGGGACCTCGTCGGTGTGGCCACGCTCAACGCCGTCGCGGGGGACTCCTCGCTGGGCCTCGCCGCGATGGTGTTCAAGACCGGGCTGCTCTCCGAACCCGGCGCCGCCGACATCGGCTGGGCACGCGTGCCCCTCGGTGATCTCCATGACACGCTGGCCCGCAAGGCGCTCGACTCCGCGGGCGTACGAACCGAACTGAGGACACGCGCCACCTCCAT
The DNA here is from genome assembly GCF_040640795.1 of Streptomyces sp. NPDC021622. Classification (NCBI taxonomy): domain Bacteria; kingdom Bacillati; phylum Actinomycetota; class Actinomycetes; order Kitasatosporales; family Streptomycetaceae; genus Streptomyces; species Streptomyces sp. NPDC021622. The sequence goes on along the minus strand of NZ_JBFACK010000014.1, from coordinate 207,049 downwards.
CTCCCGTACGGAGAACGGGGGTTGGCGGGTCGAAGTTCCCGGCGAGACGCTCGACGCCGACACCGTCGTGCTCGCCGTGCCGCAGGCCGAGACCCACGACCTGCTGCCGGACGGCGTGCTCGACGAACCCGACCGGCTGCTCGACATCGACACGGCGCCGATCCTCAACATCCATGTCGTGTACGACCGCAAGGTGCTCAAGCGGCCCTTCTTCGCGGCCATCGGCTCGCCCGTGCAGTGGGTCTTCGACCGGACCGACGCCTCGGGGCTGCGCGAAGGGCAGTATCTGGCGCTGTCCCAGTCCGCCGCCCAGGACGAGATCGACGCGCCCGTCGCCGCGCTGCGCGAGCGCTATCTGCCGGAGCTCGAGCGGCTCCTTCCCGCCGCGCACGGCGCCGGCGTACGGGACTTCTTCGTGACTCGGGAGCGCACGGCGACCTTCGCGCCGACTCCCGGCGTGGGCCGGCTGCGGCCCGGTGCTCGCACCAAGGCTCCCGGCCTGTACCTGGCCGGGGCGTGGACCGCCACCGGGTGGCCCGCGACCATGGAGAGCGCCGTCCGCAGTGGCATCAGTGCCGCCCGGGCCGCTCTCTCCACACTCGACCGCCCACGGGACCACCTCTTCGACGTCGAGGAGGCCGCGTGAAGCTGGACCTTCTGGGGTCAGGTCCCCAGGAATCAAGCACCGGAACAAGAGGAGAGACTGTGCCGACTGTGCCCTCGGCCGAAACGGCTGCCGACACGGTGGACGTGACCTCACTGCTCGAGCGCGGAAGGACGCTGGCCACCCCGGTGCTGCGGTCTGCCGTGGACCGCCTGGCGCCGCCCATGGACACCGTCGCCGCCTACCACTTCGGCTGGATCGACGCCGAGGGCAACCCGTCCGAAGGCGACGGCGGAAAGGCCGTGCGCCCCGCGCTCGCCCTGCTCTCCGCCGAGGCCGCGGGCGCCGCGCCCGAGGTCGGCATCCCCGGAGCGGTCGCCGTCGAACTCGTACACAACTTCTCGTTGCTGCACGACGACCTGATGGACGGCGACGAGCAGCGCCGCCACCGCGACACGGTGTGGAAGGTGCACGGCCCGGCCCAGGCGATCCTCGTCGGCGACGCCCTCTTCGCGCTCGCCAACGAGATCCTCCTGGAGCTCGGCACCGTCGAGGCGGGCCGCGCCACGCGCCGCCTGACCACCGCAACGCGCGCGCTGATCGACGGCCAGGCGCAGGACATCTCCTACGAGCACCGCGAGCGGGTCACCGTCGAGGAGTGCCTGGAGATGGAGGGCAACAAGACCGGCGCCCTGCTCGCCTGCGCGGTCTCCATCGGCGCGGTCCTCGGCGGCGCCGACGACCACACCGCCGACACCCTGGAGAAGTACGGCTACCACCTCGGCCTCGCCTTCCAGGCCGTGGACGATCTCCTCGGCATCTGGGGCGACCCGGAGGCCACCGGCAAGCAGACCTGGAGCGACCTTCGCCAGCGCAAGAAGTCCCTGCCGGTCGTCGCCGCGCTCGCCGCGGGCGGAGCCGCGTCCGAGCAGCTCGCCGAGCTGCTCGCCGCCGACGCGAAGAGCAATGACTTCGAGAGCTTCTCCGAGGAGGAGTTCGCCGCGCGTGCCGCCCTGATCGAGCAGGCGGGCGGCCGCGAGTGGACCGCCGAGGAGGCCCGGCGCCAGCACGCCATCGCCATCGAGGCGCTGGACAACATCCAGATGCCGGACCGGGTACGGGCGCAGCTCGTCGCGCTGGCCGACTTCGTCGTCGTACGAAAGAGATGATCACTATCGCGCGGATATGACTCGCAGTCGCCGGCCGGCGCTTCGCGTCGGCCGACGGCGGACCCACAGCAGACGTATTCACCGCACTGCACGAAGGGGAAGCCATGACAGCGACGACCGACGGAAGCACCGGAGCGGTGACGCCCCGCGCAGCCTCGGCCAGCCAGCCCATCGACACGACCGCCACGACCGCCGCGACGGCAGGAGCGCTCGACGCCGCCACGCGCGCCATACAACGCTCCACCGATTTCCTGCTCGCCCAGCAGGACACCCAGGGCTGGTGGAAGGGCGACCTCGAAACGAACGTGACGATGGACGCCGAGGACCTGCTGCTCAGGCAGTTCCTGGGGATCCGGGACGAGCGGACCACCCGCGCGGCCGCGATCTTCATCCGCGGCGAGCAGCGCGACGACGGGGCCTGGGCCACCTTCCACGGCGGACCCGGCGAACTCTCCACCACCGTCGAGGCGTACGTCGCGCTGAGGCTCGCCGGGGACGCCCCGGACGACCCGCACATGGCGAAGGCCTCCGCGTGGATCCGGGACCAGGGCGGCATCGCCGCGAGCAGGGTCTTCACCCGCATCTGGCTCGCCCTGTTCGGCTGGTGGAAGTGGGACGACCTGCCCGAACTCCCGCCGGAGCTCATCTACTTCCCCAAGTGGTTCCCGCTCAACATCTATGACTTCGGGTGCTGGGCCCGGCAGACGATCGTGCCGCTCACGATCGTCTCCGCCAAGCGGCCCGTGCGGCCCGCGCCCTTCCCGCTGGACGAACTGCACAGCGACGCGCGCCGGCCGAACCCGGGCAAGCCCCTTGCCCCCGTGGCGAGTTGGGACGGCGTCTTCCAGCGCCTGGACAAGGCGCTGCACCTCTACCACAAGGTCGCCCCGCGCAAGGTGCGCAAGGCCGCGATGAACACGGCCGCCCGCTGGATCATCGAGCGGCAGGAGAACGACGGCTGCTGGGGCGGCATCCAGCCGCCCGCCGTCTACTCGGTCATCGCGCTGCACCTGCTCGGCTACGACCTGGAGCACCCGGTCCTGAAGGCCGGGCTTGCCTCGCTCGACCGGTTCGCCGTCTGGCGCGAGGACGGCGCCCGGATGATCGAGGCGTGCCAGTCGCCGGTCTGGGACACCTGCCTCGCGACCATCGCACTCGCCGACGCGGGCGTGCCCGCCGACCATCCGCAGCTGGTCAAGGCCGCCGACTGGATGCTCGGCGAGGAGATCGCGCGCCCCGGCGACTGGGCGGTGCGCAGGCCCCGACTGGCCCCCGGCGGCTGGGCGTTCGAGTTCCACAACGACAACTACCCGGACATCGACGACACCGCGGAGGTCATCCTCGCCCTGCGTCGGGTCGAGCATCCCGACCGCGCACGCCTGGAGAACGCGATCGGCCGCGGCATGCGCTGGAACCTGGGCATGCAGTCAAGGAACGGCGCCTGGGCCGCCTTCGACGCCGACAACACAAGCCCGTTCCCCAACCGGCTTCCGTTCTGCGACTTCGGCGAGGTCATCGACCCGCCGTCCGCCGACGTCACCGGGCACGTCGTCGAGATGCTCGCCGTCGAGGGCAAGGCCCACGATCCGCGCACCCGGCGCGGCATCGAGTGGCTGCTCGCCGAACAGGAGGCGGACGGCGCCTGGTTCGGCCGCTGGGGCGTCAACTACGTATACGGGACGGGCTCCGTGGTCCCGGCGCTCACCGCGGCTGGCCTGCCGGCCTCGCACCCGGCGATCCGCCGCGCCGTCGGCTGGCTTGAGTCGGTGCAGAACGACGACGGAGGCTGGGGCGAGGACTTGCGCTCCTACCGCTACGAGGAGTGGCGGGGCCACGGCGCGTCCACCGCCTCGCAGACGGCCTGGGCGCTGCTCGCCCTGCTCGCGGCCGGTGAGAGCGACGGCAAGGCCGTGGAGCGGGGCATCGCCTTTCTCGCCGAGACCCAGCTGCCCGACGGCTCCTGGGACGAGCCGTACTTCACCGGCACCGGATTCCCCTGGGACTTCTCCATCAACTACCACCTGTACCGGCAGGTCTTCCCGCTCACAGCGCTCGGCAGGTACGTCAACGGAGACCCGTTCGCGGGGCTGTCCGGCAAGCTGTCCGGCGAGTTGTCCGGCAAGGGGAGCTGATGGCCAAAGCCCCGGCCCGTCCGGACCCCGCACCGCTGCTGATCGCCTGTGCGCTCGGCATCGAGCAACTCGCCCTGCGCACGGGCGAACGCGGCGGCGCCCATGGACGGGTCACCGTGCTCCGTACGGGCATGGGCCCCAAGAACGCCGAGCGGGCCGTCACCGGTGCGCTCGGCAAGGAGTCGCTGCACGACGCGGCCGTGGTGGCCACCGGCTTCTGCGCCGGGCTCGCCCCGGGCATGCACCCCGGTGACCTGGTCGTCGCCGATGAGACCCGGTCCGCGCACGGCCGCACCCCGTGCGTCGGAACCGAACTCCTGGTCAAGGAGCTGGTGCGGGCCGTGCCGGGCCGCACCGTGCACACCGGCCCGCTCATCGGCTCCGAGCACGTGGTCCGCGGGCACGAACGCGCCGACCTGCTGGCCACGGGCGCGATCGCGGTGGACATGGAGTCCGCCGCGACGCTGCACAGCGCGGTGCGCGCCGGCCGGCGGCCCGTTGCCGCCGTCCGGGTGGTCGTTGACGCCCCACAGCACGAACTGGTCCGTATCGGCACGGTGCGCGGTGGAATATCAGCCTTCCGCGTTCTTCGCGCCGTGCTTCCCGCTTTCTTCGAATGGCACCGTTCTTCTTTGCTCCCCCGGAGGTGAGCCAGATGGCCATGCCGCTGCGCCAGACCGTCAAGGTCGCGACATATCTCTTTGAACAGAAGCTGCGCAAGCGGGAGAAGTTCCCGCTGATCGTCGAGTTGGAGCCGCTCTTCGCGTGCAACCTCGCGTGCGAGGGATGCGGAAAGATCCAGCACCCGGCCGGAGTGCTCAAGCAGCGCATGCCGGTGGCCCAGGCCGTGGGCGCCGTGCTCGAATCCGGTGCGCCGATGGTGTCCATCGCAGGCGGCGAACCGCTGATGCACCCTCAGATCGACGAGATCGTGCGGCAGTTGGTGGCGAAGAAGAAGTACGTCTTCCTCTGCACCAACGCCATGCTGCTGCGCAAGAAGCTGAAGAAGTTCACGCCTTCCCCGTACTTCGCGTTCGCCGTGCACATCGACGGAATGCGGGAGCGGCACGACGAATCCGTCGCGAAGGAGGGCGTGTTCGACGAGGCGGTGGAGGCCATCAAGGAAGCCAAGAAACAAGGTTTCCGGGTGACCACGAACTCCACCTTCTTCAGCAACGACACGCCGCAGAACATCATCGAGGTCCTCAACTTCCTCAATGACGAACTGCAGGTCGACGAGATGATGCTGTCGCCCGCCTACGCCTACGAGAAGGCGCCGGACCAGGAACACTTCCTGGGCGTCGAGCAGACCCGCGAACTCTTCAAGAAGGCCTTCGCGGGCGGCAACCGGCGGCGCTGGCGGCTCAACCACTCGCCGCTCTTCCTGGACTTCCTGGAGGGCAAGGCGGACTTCTCCTGCACCGCGTGGGCGATCCCGAACTACTCGCTCTTCGGCTGGCAGCGCCCCTGCTATCTGATGAGCGACGGGTACGTCCCGACGTACAGGGAGCTCATCGAGGAGACCGACTGGAGCAAGTACGGCCGCGGCAAGGACCCGCGGTGCGCCAACTGCATGGCGCACTGCGGCTACGAACCGACCGCCGTCCTCGCCACCATGGGCTCCCTCAAGGAGTCCCTCCGCGCCGCCCGTGAGACGGTCTCCGGAAACCGCGGGTGACGTCATGACCCCTGGAGAGCCTGTCTCTTTGGGCCTCCCTGAGCTGCCGGTCCGGCCGATCTCGGAACGTCGCGTCTCGCGGCGCATCGAGGTCGGGCCGGTGGCGGTGGGGGGCGGTGCGCCCGTCTCGGTGCAGTCGATGACGACGACGCGTACGTCCGACATCGGGGCGACGCTGCAGCAGATCGCCGAGCTGACGGCGTCCGGCTGCCAGATCGTGCGGGTGGCGTGCCCGACGCAGGATGACGCGGACGCGCTGTCGACGATCGCGCGGAAGTCGCAGATTCCGGTGATCGCCGACATTCACTTCCAGCCGAAGTATGTGTTCGCGGCGATCGACGCGGGCTGCGCGGCGGTGCGTGTGAACCCGGGCAACATCAAGCAGTTCGACGACAAGGTCGCGGAGATCGCGCGGGCCGCCTCCCAGGCCGGCACGCCGATCCGGATCGGCGTCAACGCGGGTTCGCTGGACGCGCGTCTTCTTAAGAAGTACGGCAAGGCCACTCCGGAGGCGCTGGTCGAGTCGGCCCTCTGGGAGGCCTCGCTCTTCGAGGAGCACGGCTTCCGGGACATCAAGATCTCGGTGAAGCACAACGACCCGGTCGTGATGGTGAATGCCTACCGTCAGCTGGCCGCCGCCTGTGACTATCCGCTGCACCTCGGTGTGACGGAGGCCGGTCCGGCCTTCCAGGGCACGATCAAGTCGGCGGTCGCCTTCGGGGCATTGCTGAGCGAGGGCATCGGCGACACCATCCGGGTCTCGCTGTCCGCACCGCCCGCCGAGGAGGTCAAGGTCGGCATCCAGATCCTGGAGTCGCTGAACCTGCGCCAACGGCGCCTGGAGATCGTCTCCTGCCCGTCCTGCGGTCGGGCGCAGGTGGACGTGTACAAGCTGGCCGACGAGGTCACGGCGGGCCTCGACGGCATGGAGGTGCCGCTGCGCGTCGCCGTCATGGGATGTGTCGTGAACGGTCCTGGGGAGGCCCGTGAGGCGGATCTCGGTGTCGCGTCCGGCAATGGCAAGGGGCAGATCTTCGTCAAGGGCGAGGTCATCAAGACCGTGCCCGAGTCGAAGATCGTGGAGACCCTCATCGAAGAGGCGATGAAGATCGCCGCACAGATGGAGGACGACGGCATCGCCTCAGGGCTGCCCGCCGTCACCGTGAGCTGAACAAACCAGAGAGGGGGCCCGAGCATGGCCATTCTGGACACCATTCGGGGGCCGCGGGATCTGAAGGCGCTGACCGAGGCCGAGCTCGACGAACTGGCCGAGGAAATCCGGGAATTCCTCGTGCACGCGGTCGCCAGAACCGGCGGCCATCTCGGGCCCAATCTGGGGGTGGTGGAACTCTCCATCGCCCTCCACCGGGTCTTCGAGTCGCCGGTCGACCGGATCGTCTGGGACACCGGTCACCAGAGCTACGTACACAAACTGCTCACGGGGCGGCAGGACTTCTCCAAGCTGCGCGGCAAGGGCGGCCTGTCCGGCTATCCCTCGCGTGCGGAGTCCGAGCACGACATCGTGGAGAACAGCCACGCGTCGACCGCGCTCGGCTGGGCCGACGGTCTCGCCAAGGCGCGCCAGGTGCTCGGCGAGCGCGGGCATGTGGTCGCCGTCATCGGGGACGGCGCGCTCACCGGCGGCATGGCGTGGGAGGCGCTCAACAACATCGCGGCCGCGAAGGACCGGCCGCTGATCATCGTCGTGAACGACAACGAGCGTTCGTACGCCCCGACGATCGGTGGTCTCGCGAACCACCTCGCCACGCTGCGCACGACCGACAGCTATGAGCGGGTGCTCGCCTGGGGCAAGGACATACTCCAGCGCACCCCCGTCATCGGGCACACCGTGTACGAGTCTTTGCACGGCGCCAAGAAGGGCTTCAAGGACGCCTTCGCGCCGCAGGGCATGTTCGAGGACCTGGGGCTCAAGTACGTCGGGCCGATCGACGGTCACGACATGGGCGCCGTCGAGTCGGCGCTGCGCCGCGCGAAACGCTTCCACGGCCCCGTCCTGATCCACTGTCTCACCGAGAAGGGGCGCGGCTATGAACCCGCGCTCGCGGACGAGGCCGACCGGTTCCACACGGTCGGCGTGATGGACCCGCTGACCTGCGAGCCGCTCGCACCCTCCAACGGCCCTTCCTGGACCTCGGTGTTCGGCGACGAGATCGTCCGTATCGGGGCCGAGCGGGATGACGTCGTGGCGATCACGGCGGCGATGCTCGGACCGGTCGGCCTTTCGAAGTTCGCCGAGGCGTACCCCGACCGGGTGTGGGACGTAGGGATCGCCGAGCAGCATGCCGCGGTGTCGGCTGCCGGGCTCGCGACCGGGGGACTGCATCCCGTCGTTGCGCTCTACGCCACCTTCCTCAACCGGGCCTTCGACCAGCTTCTGATGGATGTGGCGCTGCACGAGTGCGGGGTCACTTTCGTCCTCGACCGGGCCGGGGTCACGGGCGTCGACGGTGCGTCGCACAACGGCATGTGGGACATGTCGATCCTGCAGGTCGTGCCGGGGCTGCGGATCGCGGCGCCGCGCGATGCCGACCAACTGCGGGCGCAGCTGCGGGAAGCGGTCAATGTCGACGACGCGCCCACGCTCCTTCGCTTCCCCAAGGAGTCCGTGGGGCCCGCGATCCCCGCCGTCGACCGGATCGGCGGCATGGACGTGCTGGCCCAGGACCCGGACGCGGAGGTCCTGTTGGTGGCGGTCGGGGTGATGGCGCCCGTCTGTCTGCAGGCCGCCGAGCTGCTGCGCGAGCGGGGTCTCGCCTGCACCGTGGTCGACCCGCGCTGGGTCAAGCCGGTCGACGCCGAGCTGCCGGGGCTCGCCGCACGGCACCGGGTCGTGGGGGTCGTCGAGGACAACAGCCGGGCCGCGGGGGTCGGATCCGCGGTGGCGCTGGCCCTTGACGAGGCCGAAGTCGACGTACCCGTACGGCGGTTCGGCATCCCCGACCAGTTCCTCGCGCACGCCAAGCGGGGCGAGGTGCTCGCGGACCTCGGCCTGACGCCGGTCGAGATCGCGGGGCGGATCAGCGCCACGGTGGCCCGCCGTGAGAAGGAGAGCGCGGCCGCCGAGGAGAAGGCGGGCACAGTCAAGGAGGCGCGGGCATGACCAAGGAGAAGCGGGCATGACCAAGGAGTTCGACCTCGGCAGACTCCTCGCCGAGCGGGGCGCCGAGCGCTACGACCTGCATGCGCGGCACTTGAACCACCAGCTGCCGCGGATGCTGCACACCATCGGCTTCGACAAGGTCTACGAACGGGCCGAGGGCGCGTACTTCTGGGACGCGGACGGCGACGACTACCTCGACATGCTCGCGGGCTTCGGCGTGATGGGGCTCGGCCGGCACCACCCCGTCGTCCGCAAGGCGCTGCACGACGTCCTGGACGCCTCGCTCGCCGATCTGACACGCTTCGACTGCCAGCCGCTGCCCGGCCTGCTCGCCGAGCAACTCCTCACGCACAGCCCGCACTTGGACCGGGTGTTCTTCGGCAACAGTGGTACGGAGGCCGTCGAGACGGCGTTGAAGTTCGCGCGGTACGCGACCGGGAAGCCGCGGGTGCTCTACTGCACGCACGCCTTCCACGGCCTGACCACGGGCTCGCTCTCGGTCAACGGCGAGAGCGGCTTCCGGGACGGCTTCGCGCCGCTGCTGCCCGACACGGCGATCCCGCTCGGCGATCTGGACGCCCTGGAGAAGGAGCTGAAGCAGGGTGACGTGGCCGGGCTCATCCTGGAGCCCATCCAGGGCAAGGGCGTGCACGAGACGCCGCCCGGATATCTGCGCGCCGCCCAGGAGCTGCTGCACCGGCACAAGGCGCTGCTCATCGCCGACGAGGTGCAGACCGGCCTGGGCAGGACCGGCGACTTCTACGCGTACCAGCACGAGGAGGGGGTCGAGCCGGACCTGGTGTGCGTCGCGAAGGCGCTCTCGGGCGGCTATGTGCCGGTCGGCGCGACGCTCGGCAAGGACTGGATCTTCAAGAAGGTCTTCTCGTCCATGGACCGGGTGCTCGTGCACTCGGCGAGTTTCGGCTCCAACGCGCAGGCGATGGCCGCCGGGCTCGCGGTGCTCTCCGTCATGGACGAGGAGAAGATCGTCGAGAACGCCCGCGTGACGGGGGAGCTGCTCAAGAGCCGGCTCGCCGCACTCGTCGACCGCTATGAGCTCCTGAGCGAGGTGCGCGGCCGCGGCCTCATGATCGGCATCGAGTTCGGGCGGCCCAAGTCCCTGAAACTGCGCGGGCGTTGGACGATGCTGCAGGCGGCGCGCAAGGGTCTCTTCGCCCAGATGGTGGTCGTGCCGCTGCTGCAGAAGCACCGCATCCTCACCCAGGTCTCCGGTGACCATCTGGAGGTCATCAAGCTGATCCCGCCGCTGATCATCGGGGAACGCGAGGTGGACCGGTTCGTCGAGGCCTTCACCGCGGTGATGGACGAGGCGCACAGCGGCGGCGGTCTGATGTGGGACTTCGGCAGGACGCTGGTGAAGCAGGTCTTGCAAACACCGTAAAATATGACCACCTCTTCCACCTTCCATCGCAACCCCGGCAAAGCCGTCGGTGTGCTCTTCGGTGAGCGGATCAGCTTCGACAAGAAGGACCGATCCGACTCCATCGAGCGCCAGGACAAGCGCCTGGCAGCGAGGGCAGTGGAGGAGCGACAGGCCGGTTGGAACATCGACGTCGTCGGCGAGGCAGTAGACCGGTCCGTGTCCGGCGACGTCGATATGTTCGACCGCGACGCCCTCGGTCCTGGCTAACCGAGGAAGGGCTGTCGCAATGGGACGAACTGTGGGTCACCAACCAAGACCGGCTTTCCCGCGACGACACCCACGTCATGGCATTCGTCTTCAAATGCCTTCAGTGGGGCAAATCCATCGTCATCCTGGACGACCCCTCCTTCACGGAGAAGATGCAGACCGTTGAAGGTCGCGTCATCATCCACGCCCAAGCCATTGGTCCGGCCAAAGAGCTGGAGCGCATCAAGAAGCGCACCAAGGAATCCTTCGAAGCACGGCTCTACACGATCGCCTGGACGAATGGCATCCCCTCCTACGGATACACGTCCAAGGTGCAGCTCATAGAGACCTCGCCGGGGGAGTGGGAAGAGCGGTCCGTGCGCGTGGTGGATATCCACTGCAAGGACAACCTTCACTGGATGCGGCAGCGCCTCATTGAGGACCCGACAGAGACTCTTGAGGGCCTGTGTCGGCAGTTGGAGCAAGCCGACGAACTTACCGCTGCCGACCGCTGGCGGGAAAAGAAGAAGCGCTGCAAATGCAAGGAAGAGCGACACAACGTGCGCACCTGCCCAAAGCGCGAGCGGTGGCGCAGCAGCAACCTGAAGGTCATCCTCACCAATGACTCTCTCCGCGGCGTGAAGAGGAAGAACGGCAAGGTTCTCCACTGGCCCGATGGCTCTGAGGTTCTGGTAGCGGAACCGATCTTCAACAAGCAGGAGTGGGAGACCCTTCAGACCGCACTCCAGGAGCGGAACCTCAAGACGACCAGGGTCAAGACCGGCAAGACCGAACCCACCCCCCCTCCTTGGCGTCTCGGGTTGCCACGGGTGCAAGAAGTCGGCCACTCGGGGAACCGCATGGTCGAGGGACGGCAAGACCGAATACAAGTACTACCGATGCATGAACCACCCCCGCTGCCCCGGAGTGTCTATCCCTGCCGACCTTGCCGAGTAAGTGGTCGAAGAAACGTTCCTCCAGTAGAAGGGGAAGGGCTTCGTCCCCCGCAAGGAGTGGCAGCCCGGCTCCGACAACACCGAAGAGCTCGAAGAGCTGCGGAAGAAGATGAAGCGCCTGGAGGAAGACCGGGATGCCGGCCTGTACGACTCGGAGGCCCGCAAGCAGGTCTACCAGGAGCGCATGAAGGACTACTTGGCCGCCGAGGAGAAGCTGGCCGCTGAGCCCCAGCAGAAGGCGGGCTGGAAGTACATACCCACGGACGAGCTGTACGAGGACGCGTGGGACAACGGTGACCAGGAGAAGCGACGGCACCTCCTCATGGACGCCGGGATCAAGCTGTGGGTGAAGAAGAAGGTGGGCGACGTGCCCATGTACGAGATCGAGGTGCCCGCCGCCCCGAAGTATGTGAACGGCGAGTATGACGAGAGGTTCGCTGACCTCGCCGACACCGATGGGCACACCGCCGAAGAGCGAGAGTTCCGAGAGTTTCTGGACTCCGCAGAGCCGCTGTCTGAAGAGGAGCAGAAGCAGCTCCGCAAGGCGATGGAACGAGTCGCCGCGGGCTAACTTCAATCACTCAATCAAGCACTGAGCCCCCAGAGCCCCACAGACGACCTGGGGGCTCCCCCCGCGCCAGTCAGCCTTAAACTCGTACGCATGTTCGATCTGCCATCTGACCTGGAGCGCCTACGCGTGATCGAGCTGTACCTCCGCATACAGCTCAAGGCGGTCGAGGAGCGCATCAGCAAGGCCGAGCAGGCACGGGAGCAGGCGGAACGCGAGGCAGAGAAGGAGCGGAAGCGCCAAGCAGAGCTGGTCGGCTGGTGGCTCGAACACATCCGAGCCGCGGTGCCCACCAACATCCTCCACAAGGCCGGCTGCCCGATGGCCGGCAAGCGGTACCACCGGCTCAACGAGAGCGAAGCCAAGGAAGCCCGCTCGATGCACGAGGTCAAGGTGTGCCAGTTCTGCCAGGCGGCCAAGGGCTTGTAAGGGCCGAGCTGCGTCCTGATCGAGGACAGAGGGCGGTTGTTACCGGAAACTGGAACGTATGGACTGGCTCTCTCCCGTTTCCGGGCTTGTCGGCGCAATGTTCGGTGCAGCGGCAACCTTCGGCGCTACCCACCACGCGCAGAACAAGGCGCTGGCCGATGCCCGTCAGGCACGCCTTCAGGCGAAGCAAGACCAGGCCGTAACCACACTGGCGAAGGCATTTAGCGATCTTCACAAGCACGTCCGGAGCGTTCCTGACGAGAAATCCACCGACACGTCCGTGCGACAGAAGTGGGATGAAGAGTTGCAGGACCACATCGCGCCCGCTCGGTTGGCCATCAGCGTTATCCGGGAAGAGGAGGTCCGCCATCGCCTCAACGAGGCCATGACCCTACTGGAGGCGTGGAAGGGCGGGCTGATGTACGCCTTCCATGGCCGATCTCGCGCGTGGGTGTTGCGCGGTGTGGTCTCCCATGCCGTGGACTGTGTGGGGGCGTGGCAGCGGGAGGAGCCGCTACCGGAACCGAACCGCATGTTCGCAGAGGCGCGGGAGTCCCTGGAGCTCAAGCAGGAGGAGTGGGAGGCCAATGAAGCCTAGGTGGAGGGCTGGCCTTACCGTCATCCAGTAGAGCTACCGACTCGTCCACAAGCAGCCCCTGTGCCGGCCGAGAGGAGGCGACCGGGGACTGTCGTGCTCAACCGGCTAGGCGGTGTCCTCTTCCTCGGCCGACACTTCTGCCTCCGTCTGCCCGCTGCCCCGGTTGATGCGTGCGCGCTCAGTCATCGCGGTCTGTCGGATGGTCTCGCGGGCAGTCTTGCCCTTCTCCTTGATCAGCGAGACAACAACTGAGGTGCCGCCCATGGCGATGGAAGTCACGACGGCGGCCATGCCCACAGGGGAGTTACTGCCGATGTAGCTGCGGCCGTCGCGGTAGTGGCCTCTGTTGATGATGGGGCGGTTCTCCCGCCGACATTCCTTCTCCCGGCAATACCCAGGCTGAGCGTCACTGAGCTCGTGGTCTTGCGGGTTCCGGCACAGTGTCCAGTCGTCTGTCTTCCTGTGGGTCACACCATCGAGTATGGCCACCCCCTGACAAGAAGTCAGGGGCCCTAGCCGAGCTACCGACTCGTCAGCCACGTTGCCCCCGTACCGGCCGCAGCCGCGATGAGAGTAAGCAGCCACGCGGGCACGTGCTGGATGGTCAAGTGCAGGCTGCCCATGCGGAGTTCGAACTGTGGAGGCCGCGCAGGAGCGGTTGTCTTCGGCGTCATGGCGGCAGGAGAGCACAAGTTCTGCCGTTGGTGCGCGACGGGTGACGCATCGTCGGCCAGCGGGCGCGGCGATTGCCGCTTATCACGAAGTCAGGGTGTTGAGGGCGTCGGTGCGGTGTGCTCACCGGGCCGTCCGGGCTCTGGGGTCGGCCCGCTGATGACTGGTACAGCGCCACGGAGATCGTCGGCGCCTACTTCCACTACCGGCCAATTGAAATACGAATCCAAAGGACACCGCTCTTCACCGCGCCCCGCGCCCCGCGAGCGCGCGGGAGCGGTGCAGGGTCAGTACGCGACAGCGTGGTCGGCTCAGACAGGTGACGGGGCTCCCCTCGGGTGGGAAGCTGGTCGCCCCAGGGGGAACCATGGAGCCGATTTCTTGGTCTACTTCCATCCAAGCCGCCGAGTGGATTGGACGCGCGCTCACCGCCGCTCGAAACAGGGAGCAGCAGCGGTTCGCTCGTGTAGTTGAACACGCGGGCACCATCGTTGCGGGTCTACGGGCTATCGACCGGGAAGCGCACAGTATCTTCCTGCCCATGTTCTACACCGACATCAGTACCTGGTCGGAGGAGAAACGACGTGAATGGATCCAGCGCATCATTAACTTGGCGCACGAAGATCGCATAACGTCAGCCCTACGCATATCCCTGTCCGCACTAAAGGATCTAGAGACCCAGCAGTCCGACGAGGATGTGGCACGTTTTCTACGGATGCTTACCGAGGTTGCGGGTAGGCCGGTAGCTGGCGTGTCCGATGCTGGAGGGGTTGGAGCCAGCATCAGTGCTGGCGCCGCTGAGGCTGTGGACCTCAGCATACAGAGCATTATCGAGTACATAATTGAAACACTGGAGAATCCCGAAAGTTGGCCGATCGACCGGAAGAAGAGTCTACTGCGCAGATTTGTTATCTTAGACTGGGATCGGGATTTCGTCACGGATAACAGGACGCCGATAATGTTGCACGCTACGGGAATCACCGTGACGATGCTCCGCCCTTACGCCGATAAGGCAGAAGAGACACTCGGGGGCCTGCTCGCTCTACAGCATAGAATATTTCCAGATTTGCCGACGCCTTTCTGGATATGGCAACCTGAGTGAAGGGTTGCGCGCCTAAATACGAACGCGAATCCAAAGGATGCGGCCAGACACAGCCACACGACCAGGCAATCTGGAAGGTTCAGTCTCTCGATCTCTTCCCGTCGAAAACCTATACATATCCGAAATCCAGTGTCCCCGAGACGGAGCAATTACCTCCATCAGCCACTCCCGCCGATCTTGATATCTTCCGTTCAGTGGGTCGGAGATGGAACTCCGTATAGCACCATAGAGAAGGTCGCCGTCATCGTGCCTCTGCGAACTGATCTGATCGGTAAATGACGCGCCATCGGCAAGGAGCTCCGTCTCTAGTGCACTCTTTTGCCTGGAACTGTGGGCGGCCAGCTCCCTCCGAGTCGCGTTCGGATCAGGGTCCCTGGAAAATATCTCCTCGTCCCAGTCCCCTGGCGTAACTCGGTAGCGCCGGATGCCATCATCCATATCGGGCAATCGGCCGATATGGTTTGGTGTGCTGTACCCCCGGAGGAATCCTGCTGGCCATTCAGAGGGCCACTGCTTCATATTCTTACGAAGCCTGCGATCAAGCGACTTTGCTACGCTGGCGCGAGTATCATCGCCACTCAGTCCAAGGGTGTACTGCAGCTGGGGGAGCACGTCGAGGCTGGGAGAGGCGATCGAAATCTCGCCCCTCCGCCTGCCTACATCGTTCAGGAGTTCACCTATATTGCGCTCATCCCAGTACAAATAGCGGTATTGCATGGGTGTATCCCAATACCAGCGATGGATTCTCGTTCTGGCCAATATTCTGCCTCGTAATCGCCCTAGTCCACACATAGCCGAGAACTGAGAGCTGAGCGTCCTCTGCTGATCTAGGGTCGTCAAGTGCACAGGCCGGAAATCCTCCGCCGGCGATGCTGAAGTGCCTAAAGTGGGCGCAGGTGCAGGAACCCTTTGCGAACTGACGGTGGGGTCGCACGCCGTGAAGCCCTGGGGGCATTCCTCCGGGCTTCACAGGTGGCCATGGGTTCCGTCGGTGGTTGGTGGGTTAGCCCGCGGCTGATGAGAACTCCAGATCACGGAGCTGGTGTCGATCGCCCACTACGGGCAGCAGGCGCGCACTCTCGTCGCAGAAGCCATCAACGCCCTCGGGTGAATCTCTGCAAGCGAGTGCAAGTTCTTGGACTGTGGACTTCCGCCCTCCATACCTTCAACTCACGGCCAGAAAGCCAACGGTTGAGGGGATGAAGGCCCATGGAAGCCACGAGCGTAGTGAGCACTCCAGAAGCGACACAGCTCGGTAGTTCACCGCGGATTAGTGCCGGGCTGATCGCCAAGGGAGTCGTCCCCAAAGTTCAGCAGGCGCTCAACCTCATGCAGGTGGCCGGCGCCGCCTACGCGGCAGGCGTGACGCAGACGGACGGCAACCACGAAGGACTCGTGCACATCTCCCTCAGCACCTCAGACGCCAACGAGTTCGCTGCCTGGGTCCGCTCACGCGCAACCGGAGACGAACTGCGGGCCGTCGAAGAGGCGCAGGAGCACCCCGGATCATGATGCCGGACGAGGACAAGATCCCGCCCGGCCCGGTCGGCACCCAAGGACTCCCCCTCAACCCGAGCGAACTGAAGATCGGCGACCTTCTTCACTTCGACGGGACGTTCTTCCCCATCCGCGACATGGTGACCGGCCGAGGCGGCAGCCGGGTTCTCAACTTCTTGGGCCGTGATCCCTACACGGTCAGTGGCCCCACGTTGATCTATCGCGTGATTGAACTAAATGCCCGCCAAGGCGCCCTCCACTACATACGCACGGAGGCCCCATAGATGCCCTCCCCGGCGTTCCTTGGACCGGTTGGCCGGGGAGGAGCAACGCCCGTTAGCGCGGGCGTGCAAGTGCACAACGAGCAGGGGAGGCGCCCCTGTTCGAAGCTTGAGGAGGCGCAAGCCTGTGACTCTCAAGGAAGCACTGCAACGCAAGGCTACCCCTCGGGGTGGCGACGATAACGGTGGTCACGGATCTGATGACACCGACATCGAAGACGGTGACGGCGGGGGCGGTAGCGGCTCTCCCGGCCGCTGATTGAACGCGGCCCCTGGCTTCGGCCGGGGGCCGCTCCTTCTCCGACCGCATCGCCACCTGGATAGGTGCTGCCCAAGTGCATCTTCTTGCCGTTGACTGGGACTTCTTCTTCCCCACCCCAACAGCCGGGGCACCGCTCGGCGACCATCCCGAGCTGTACGCCTGGCCGATCGCCGAGGACGCCATCCACGTCGAAGCGATCTGGTTGCAGCGGCTCCGAGACTTCCAGAAGGCTGGCGTCGAACTGCCCCGATGCCATGGGTACAAGGACTTCTGGAACCGGTTCAGAATCGCTCCGGAAGCGCCTATCTGGTACGCCGATTCGAACGCCTGGTCCTCACAGGTCTTTCCCTCCAACCTCGGAGGAGACGGCCCCTGGGAAAGTATCCACTTGTACGACGCGCACCACGACTGCGGCTACAAGCTCAACGACTCCACCTTCGACGAGTGGAAAGCCAAGGTCACCAGCGGCAAGGCGAAGATCAGCGCCGAGAACTGGATGCTTGTCCACTACTGGAACCGCCCGCAGCTCTTCGTGCACTTCCCGCCTTGGCGTGAATCACTGGCCAGACCGAGCGAACAGCCCCTCATCCCCGTGCGCATGGTCATTGACGATGGGGAAGCCCCCGATGTCACCTTCGACGCGATCTTCCTGTGTCGATCTGGAGCATGGGTGCCGAGCTGGTGTGACGACCAATTCGAAGCGTTCCTCAAAGACTGTCCCGCACGGCCGGTAGAGCACCCGCAGAATGTGTGGCGCCAGCCCAGGGCCGATGTTGAGCGAATGGAGAGTCTGTCGAAGCGCATCCGGAGGTCAGGGTGAGCGGAATTGCCCGACCTGCGGGTGGTGCCCCGCCAGGTGGTGCAGCAGCGTATGTGAGCCGCCGGCAGCTTCCCGGTTTCAGGTGCCCGAGGGGCCGTCGTCACGAAAGGTCTGCTGGAGGGTTCGCACTGCGACCCAGGCGATCCCGGCAGACAGTACAAGCACATCGCTCCAGACAAAGATGGCCACCGCCGTGTTGAGCTTGGGGAACCGTTCCTCGTCGAAGGAAAGACCTCCCAACGCGAGTACCTCTGCCAGTACAGAGAGCCAGACCATCGCCTTAAAGAGGGCGAGCCCTCGCCGCATGCGCATTGGTGTGCTGGCAAACAGGTCCCGGAGACGGCGAGGAGATTGCAGGACCAGCGTGAGAAGCAGTACCGGGATGATCTGCGCTGCCGCGGAGTAGAAGTCGTTCACCTTGCCCCCTGGTTGGCCCGGCCGTGGCTGTTCGGCTCGAAGGGTGCCCACCACGGGCCTTCGGTGCAACGGCGCGCAGGAGGAGAGCCGGAGCCGAGGCATCTGCGCCGAACGCCTGACGGCGACCTGGCTACGATGCGATCTGCTGCGTCGCACGGCCCCAGCGGGGCATGTAGCGAGGGCCAGGGGTGCCGAACTTCAGCAGTCTTCGGCCGATGGACTGTCGCGAAGGTGCAGGTCAGAGGGCCTGTGGGATGTTTGCAGAAGTAGATTCCACTGCACGCTGGTGAAGCAGGCGGTCGCGAACCGCTGAGGCACCCAGGTGGGCTTTTGCCCCTGGGGCAAGAAAGTTGCCTCAGGGGTAAGGGCCTGGCTCAATCAAGGTATGAGCCCTGCCGAGCCGGAGCCGGTCGAACCCGAGGCCGCCGAACCGTTGCCCGCCGTCGCGCCGCAACTGCGTGACCTGCGGCGACGTGCCGCCCTCACACTGGAGGCCGCGGCCCGCACCGCCGGGCTCTCGCCCGCCCATCTCTCCCGCCTGGAGACCGGGCAGCGTCAGCCGTCGCTGCCGATGCTGCTCGCGCTCGCCCGCACCTACGGTACGACGGTCTCGGAGCTGCTCGGCGAGACCCCCGCGGACCGGGACGCGATCGTCCGCGCCGCCGACATGGAGCCGACCCGGGCGGGCGGCTGGACCTACTGGCAGGCCGGCGCCCCGGCGCGCGGCATGCAGGCGCTGCGGGTGCATGTGCCGCACGGCGCGCAGGGCGACATCGTGCGCGTCCATCCCGGCGAGGAGTGGCTGTACGTCCTGAAGGGGCGGCTTCGGCTGCGGCTCGGCGACGCCACGTACACCCTCGAGCCCGGGGACAGCGCGCACTTCGACTCGCTGACCCCGCACCGGATCGCCGCCGCGGACCGCCTCGGTGCCGATCTTCTCTTCGTCCACACCCTGCTGCAGAGTCCCGCCACCGCACTGTGCCTCGGCGGGACCGCGCACAGCCCCACCCTGGGAGACCCGCGATGACGGAACCTGACGCGCAGCAGCCGGACCAGGACCGGGACCAGGAGCAGCCCGCCCGCAAGGCCATGGCCATGGAGGAGAAGTTCCCGCGGGGACTCTGGGTACGGCTGATCGTCTACGTCGCGGTGGGGCACCTCTTCGCGGCCTTCATCTACCTGCTCTTCTCGCTGGGCGCGCAGAACCAGTAGCGCGGGGGCCCGACCGGCCTTAGTCCAGCAGGTGCGCGCGCAGCCGCTCACGGGTCTCGGGGGTCACGTTGAGGCCCTCGGTGAGGTAGGTCTCCGTGTCGCCCCAGGTCTGCTCGATGGTCTCGAAGGCAGCCGCCAGATATTCGGCGCGGGCCTCGAAGAGCGGGCTGAGCAGCGCCATGACCTCGGGGGACATCGCGTCGGGGGAGTTGCTGCTGCGGTGCACCTTGTAGCGGCGGTGGGTGGCGTTCGACTCCAGGTAGTCCGCCTCGATGGCGTCGCGCTCGACGCCGACGGCGAGCAACGTGACGGCTACCGAGAGACCCGCGCGGTCCTTGCCCGCGGCGCAGTGCATCAGCGCCGGGACGCTGTCGCCCGCGATGGCGTGCAGCACCCGGCTGTGCTCGGCGGTGCGGTCCTTGATGATCGTGCGGTACGAGGCGGACATGCGGCCCGCGGCCTGCCCGTCGTCGAGCGCGGCGCGCAGCTGGTCCAGATCGCCGTCGCGCACCATCTGCCAGAACTCGGCGCCGTCGGCCGGGTCGGTCAGCGGCAGATTCACATTGAGTACGCCGGGCAGCGTGACGTCCGGGCCTTCGAGCCGCTGGTCGGCCGCGTTGCGGAAGTCGAAGATCGTGTGCAGTCCCAGCGAGGCGAGGAACGCGGAGTCGGCCTCCGTGGCGTGCGCGAGGTGACCGCTGCGGAAGAGCCGGCCCTGCCGGACCCGGCGGCCGTCCGCGGTCGGAAGTCCGCCCACATCGCGGAAGTTGCGGACTCCGGTCAGCTCGGGCTCCGACAGCTCGGTCGGCGGGACTTGCTGCGTCACGGGGGCTCCTCCCGTCCGGCCGCCGGCGCTGCTCGCCGGTGGGGTGCGACTTCGACGATACGACATGGGTTCCTGAGGCAATTACTGCCGGTGCATGAGCGTTGCCTCACAGCTGATGCCGCCTCGATGATGTGCGTACACGCGCGTGCCTGTCGCTATCGGGTCGAATCTGCGGGGACTGATGATCGAGGTCGGCGAGAACGGTCGTACGTGGCTGCTTTCCGGGCCCACCAGCAGCTATGCGCTGCGGCTCACGGCCCGCGACGAACTGGTGCATCTGCACTGGGGTCCCCGCATCGCCCTGGCGGACGCCGAGGCCCTTGCGGCGGAGCCGCTGCCTGCGGAGTGGGCCTTCGAGTCGGGGCTCGACGGGTGGGAGGAGTATCCCGTCGAGGGCGGGCGGCGGTTCACGCGTCCCGCGCTCTCCGTGCGGGGTGCCGGGGTGCGCGGCACCGAGTGGCGGTTCTCCGGAGCCTCCGGAGCCTCCGGAGCCTCCGGAGTCGAGACCGGGCAGCACGAGCTGCGGCTTCAATTCAACGATTCCGCACACCAGTTGGCCGTCACGCTGGTCTACCGGATGCGCGGCGACATCATCGAGCGCCATGCGGTCCTGCGTCACGAGGGGCCCGTGGGCGCCCCGGACCTTGAACTGCTCCGCGCCGACTCCGCCACGTGGACCCTGCCCACGCGCGAGCACTGGCGGCTCTCGCAGCTGCACGGCCGCTGGGCCGCCGAGTCGCAGCTGGTGCGGTCACCGGTCACGTACGGCGAGAAGGTCATCGGCAGCCGGCGCGGCCACACCGGGCATCAGCATCTGCCCTGGGTGGCGCTGGACGCGGAGGGGGCGACCGAGGAGCGCGGGGAGGTCTACAGCTGCGCGCTCGGCTGGTCGGGGTCGTGGCGGATCGCGGTGGCGCAACTGCCGGACGGGGCCGTGCAGATCACCGGCGGCAGCGGGTACGACGACTCCGGGCAGCTGCTCCTCGCGCCCGGCGAGGAGTGCGTGACGCCCGTCTTCGCGGGGCTGTGGAGCGACGGCGGCTTCGGGGGTGCGAGCCGGGCCTGGCACGCCTATCAGCGGGAGCACGTGATCCCGGACGCGGGTGTGACGCGGCCCGTGCTCTACAACTCCTGGGAGGCCACCGGCTTCGACATCGCCGAGGACCAGCAGCGGGCGCTCGCCGAGCGGGCGGCGGCGATGGGCGTGGAACTGTTCGTGGTGGACGACGCGTGGTTCGGGCAACGGGTCAGCGACCGTGCCGGGCTCGGCGACTGGACCCCCAACCCGGACCGCTTCCCCGGCGGTCTGAAGCCCCTCGCCGACGAGGTGCACGCCCTGGGCATGAGCTTCGGGATCTGGGTCGAACCGGAGATGGTGAACCCCGACAGTGACCTCTACCGCGCCCACCCCGACTGGGTGCAGCACCACCCAGGCCGCGACCGCACCGAGTTCCGCAACCAGCTCGTCCTCAACCTCGCCCGCGAGGACGTCCAGGAGTACCTCTGGGAGCGGCTCGACGCGCTGCTCTCCAGCGCCCCGATCGACTATGTGAAGTGGGACTTCAACCGCTGCTTCAGTGATCCCGGCTGGCCCGGCGAGAGCTATCCGCAGCGGATCTGGCACGACCATGTGCACGCCCTGTACGCACTGGTCGACCGGCTGCGGGCCGCGCATCCCGGTGTGGCCTTCGAGTCCTGCTCGGGCGGCGGCGGCCGGATCGACCTCGGCATCCTCTCCCGTACCGACCAGGTGTGGACCTCCGACAACACCGATCCGCTCGACCGGCTCACCATCCAGCACGGCTTCAGCCAGCTGCATCCCGCGAGGGTCATGGCCGCCTGGGTCACCGACAGCCCGAACACCCAGCTCAACGACCGGGTCAGCAGCCTGCGCTTCCGCTTTGTGAGCGCCATGGCGGGCGTACTCGGCATCGGCGGCGACCTCACGGAGTGGACCGAGAGCGAACTGGCCGAGGCGGGCGATTGGGTGGACCTCTACAAGGAGATCCGGCCCGTGGTGCAACTCGGCGACCTCTATCGGCTGCGCCCGCCCGAGGACTCGCTCAGCGCGGTGCAGTACGTCCACGGCGACGAGACCGTCGTCCTCGCGTGGCTGCGGGCGCAGGCCTACGGGGAGCCAGCGCCCCGGGTGCGGCTGCGAGGGCTCGACCCCACGGCGGCCTACGTCTGCCAGGGCACCGGCGTCGTCCACCGGGGTGCGGTGCTGCTGCACCACGGGCTGCGGACAGGGCTGCGCGGTGACCTGGACGCGGCGGTGTTCCGCTTCCGCAAGGTGTGAGCGCCACGGAGGGCCGCCGTGTATTCCGGGTTGGAACAATCTTGACCGGTGGCTTATCTCACCCCCCGTCAACCCCTCCCTACGGTGGCGTAGGTCACTTGGCGAGGTGAAAGATGTGACGACGTGACAGCAGAGTCGACATCCTTCATCCGTTCCACGTTCACCTCCTACGCAGCGGTCGGCGACAGCTTCACCGAGGGGGTGGGGGACCCGGGGCCCGACGGGGCGTTCGTCGGCTGGGCCGACCGTCTCGCCGTCCTGCTCGACGACCGGGTGCCCGAACACACCTTCCGGTACGCCAATCTCGCCGTACGAGGAAAACTCCTCGACCAGATCGTGGCGGACCAGGTGCCGAAGGCCAGGGAGTTCGCCCCCGACCTGCTGACGTTCTGCGCCGGCGGCAACGACATCATCCGTCCCGGCACCGACCCGGACGAGGTGGCCGAGCGGTTCGAGCGCGCGGTCGCCGACCTCACGTCGGCGGTCGGCACCGTCATGGTGACCACCGGCTTCGACACCCGCGGCGTCGCCGTGCTCAAGCATCTGCGCGGCAAGATCGCCACGTACAACATGCATGTCCGCGCGATTGCCGACCGCTACGGTTGCCCCGTGCTCGACCTGTGGTCGCTCAAGACCGTCCAGGACCGGCGCGCCTGGGACGGCGACCGGCTGCACCTCTCCGCGGAGGGGCACACGCGCGTGGCGCTGCGCGCGGGGCAGGTCCTCGGCCTCGACGTGCCCGCAGACCCTGACCAGCCGTGGCCGCCGCTGCCGCCACGGAACACCCTTGAAGTGCGGCGTGATGACATCCACTGGGCGCGCGAGTACCTGGTGCCGTGGATCGGGCGGCGCCTGCGGGGCGAGTCGTCCGGGGACCATGTGGAGGCGAAGGGGGCCGTGGACCCGTACACCGTCAGGATGCACATCGAGTCGGCGCCCTGACACGTCCGCCGGGCGTTGCCCTTCAGGTCGCGGTGCGGGCCGGGACCAGGCCCAGTTCGCGGTCGAGGGCCTCGTCCGCCCAGGCGCGCATCCGGCCGCGCGGGACCGTGCCCTCGTACGCCGTCTGCTGGACCGCGAGGCCGTCGAGCAGGGCGGTCAGGCGCAGGGCCGCGCCCTGGGGGTCGGGGCAGCGGAACTCGCCGGCGGCGACGCCTTCGGCGATGACCTCGGTGATCGCCGCTTTCCACTGCTGGTCGAGATCGCGGGTGACCGTGCGCAGGGTGGGCTCGCGCAGTGCGGCGGACCAGCCCTCGATCCACAGGCGCCAGCCCTTGGCCTGGCCGGTGGGCGCGTACCAGCGGACGGCCGCGCGCAGCCGGCGTTCCGCCGTGGTGCGGCGGCCCAGGAGGGTGCGCAGATGGGCCAGATCGCCCTCGGCGGCGTGCGCGAAGGCGGCGGCTACCAGGTTCTCCTTGGTCGAGAAGTGGTAGAGCACCAGGGCGTTGCTCACCCCCAGCGCTGCCGCCACGTCCGCGATGCGCACGGCGGCCACGCCGCGCACCTCGATCTGTTCGACGGTGGCGGACAGCAGCTCCGCACGCCGTTCCGCCACGCTCAACCGCACCCTTGCCACGTCGGGCAGCCTATCCGCGGGGAGGGGGCGGCCCGCCCAGGGGGCAGCCGGGTGGCTACGGAGACGCGTGCCGGTGCCTAGGGGGTGCCTGGGGGCTCGCGTATCGGTGCCTACGGGGCCGCGTACCACCCGAAGCGGTCCGCGATCTCCGGGAGGCGGTCCGCGACCAGCGCGTGTGCGGCGACGCGCGGTGTCGTGCCGTCCGCCTCCGCCCGCCCCAGTGTCCGTTCGACCAGCGCCCGCATCGAGCGGCGGATGTGCGCGAACGCCTCGTCCGGGTCGGCGCCGATGTCGCCGAACAGCGTCCACCACCACCAGGCGTTGGTGCCGGAGTTGACGACCACGTCCGGCAGCACGGTGACGCCGCGCGCCGCCAGGAGGTTCTCTGCCTCCGGCAGGACCGGCATGTTGGCCGCCTCCGCGATCCAACGGGCCGTGATCCGCTGCTGGTTCACCTCGTCGATCGCGTACGACACCGCCGCGGGGACCAGGATCTCCGCCTCCGTGGAGAGCCAGGACTCGCCCGGCAGTTCGCGGTCCCCGGGGCGCAGGGCCGCGCGGTCCACGGCGCCGTGCGCGTCGCGGGCGGCGAGCAGTGCCTCCACGTCGAGCCCCGCCGGGTTGGCGATGGTGCCCCTGACATCGGCGACGGCCACGACCGTCAGCCCCGCGCGAGCGAGGAAGCGCGCGGTCGCGCCACCCATGGTGCCCAGGCCCTGCACGGCCACGCGCGCGCCCGCGTGTGCGTGGCCCGCGCGGTCGAGCGCCGCAAGAACCGCTTCGGCGACTCCGCAGCCGCCGGCCAGCTCGTCAAGGCCCAGGCCGTCCACCCGCACGGCGAAGGCGTCCGCGAGGCGTGCGCGTGCCGCGGTCTCGTCCTCCAGGAGTGGGTGGACCGCCTGGACCGAGGAGACGAGCCCCGCCTCCCGCGCCGCCTTGTCGACCAGGTCCTGCGTCAGGCCCAGGTCCTCGCCCGTGGTCCAGGAGTGCTCGACGTAGGGGCGCATCGCCCGGAGGTAGCGCACCAGGACGTCGTACGCCTCCGGGGAGCGCGGATCGCAGTCGATGCCGCCCTTGGCGCCGCCGAGCGGGACGTAGCGGGCGCTGGGGTCGTAGTGCAGGGCCTCCTTCATCGTCATGCCGCGGGCAAGGCCTGTGACCTCGTCGAGGGTGCAGCCGGGGCGCATCCGGAGCCCGCCGCTGCAGACGCCGCGGACCAGGCGGTCGACCACGAGGAAGCCCTGGCAGCCGGTGACGTGGTCGGTCCAGGTGAGGGAGAGCAAGGGGGCGGGCGCGGGGGCGGGCATGGCGCACTCCTACTGCTACTGCTTGGTGCCTACTGAATGGTCGATCAGTAGGAGTACATCACGTGGGCGGAGGTGGCCGATGACGATCCCTTCAGAGGGCCGCTGTCGGAGGCGGTGCACATAATGGAGGCCTGATCTACCCCTTCCAGGAGGTGCTGTGTCCCGTTCGCTGAGCTCTGGGCTCCGCTCGCTCAGGACCGCTGCCTTCGGCGCGGATCCGGCCGGAGAGCGGCTCGCACGGATCCACAGATCGCCGAACTTCGCCGACGGTTCCTTCCAGAACCCCGTCGGGGCGCAGAGCCGCCCCTCCGGTTCGACGGCTGTGGAGTTCGCGAAGGTCTACTTCCGTAAGGAGGAGCGGCTGCGGCGCAGCCCCACGGGCACCGTGCCCGTGCACGCCACGACCCTCGCCGACCTCTCCAAGCCCCCGGCCAGTGGGCTGCGGCTCACCTGGATGGGGCACTCCAGCGTGCTCGCCGAGATCGACGGGCGGCGTGTGCTCTTCGACCCGGTGTGGGGTGAGCGGTGCTCGCCGTTCTCCTGGGTCGGGCCCAAGCGGCTGCACCCCGTGCCGGTGCCCCTCGCGGCGCTCGGCCCGGTGGACGCGGTGGTCATCTCGCACGATCACTACGACCACCTCGACATGCCCACGATCAAGGCCTTGGCCGGCACGGACACGGTGTTCGCGGTCCCGCTCGGCGTCGGAGCCCACATGGAGCGCTGGGGCGTACCTGCCGACCGGCTGCGCGAGCTCGACTGGCACGACTCCACGAAGGTGGCGGGCCTGACCCTGACGGCGACGCCCGCACGCCATTTCTGCGGCCGCGGCCTGCGCAACCAGCAGCACACGCTCTGGGCGTCCTGGGCCGTCACGGGTCCCGAGCACCGGATCTACCACAGCGGGGACACCGGCTATTTCCCCGGCTTCCAGGACATCGGCGCGCAGCACGGCCCCTTCGACGCCACGATGATCCAGATCGGGGCCTATTCGGAGTGGTGGCCGGACATCCACATGACGCCCGAGGAGGGCATGCGCGCCCACCTCGACCTCCAGGGCGGCCGCCCGTCGGGCGTGCTGCTGCCGATTCACTGGGGCACCTTCAACCTCGCCCCGCACCCGTGGTCGGAGCCGGGCGAGGGCACGGTCGACGCCGCCTCCCGCGCGGGGGCGCGGATCGCACTGCCGGTGCCGGGCCAGCCGTTCGAGCCCGCGGCGGACTCGGTCCCCTCGGAGCCGTGGTGGCGCGGCGTCGCGGTCGAGCCGGGCGGCGGGTGGCCCCGGGTGGCGCCGGGCGCCCCGGGCGCCAGGCACTCCGAGGACGCCGAAGACACCGGGGAGCCGGAGGCGGCGCGGGTCGGCTGAGAGAAGTCGCGGGGAGGGGCATCGCGGACGTTCGCGGTGCCCCTCGACCGGTTCGGGGCGGTCACGTACGACGTGGCCGCCCCGACGTCATGACCGCCCCCTTCCCCCGAAGGGAAAGCCTGTTCGCCGAGCCATGCGCCCCGGCTGGAACTGGCGTCCGAAGGTGCAATCGGACTGCCGTGCGAGGCGTCATACCAGAGCGGGACCTCGGCCGTCGTACTTTGTCAACTGCCCCCCGCACATGATGCGTTGCCGACTACCGTGAGTTGCCGTCGGTCGACGCAAGGATCATCGGATGGTCCACACGGCCGGCACGGCGATGTCGCGAAACGGCCCTCGCGCGATCGTCGGAGCCCGCACCCTGACCGAGGACGCTGATGTCTCACCTTCGCGCACCGGCCGCCCGCGCAGACCGCCGTGAAGGCGGCCGGCACGGCAGGCCCGGCAGCCGTACCGTCACGCCGCTGCCCGAGGCCCGGATACGTCCGCAGCTGCTGCGCATCGCCGTACTGCCGCCCGTCGCCGTCGCGCTCTGCGCCGGCGCGGCCGTGCTCTTCGTCGTCCGGGAGACCGCCACCCCGCTCGCCCCCGCGCTGCTCGTCATCCTCGCCGCCGCCGGGGCCATCACCCTGGTGAGCGTCGTCATCGCGGCCGTCGCGGCCGACCGCGCCGCGAACTCCGTACGCGACCGCGTCGGCTCGCTGCGCCGCAGCACCGCGCGCGGGCAGGCCGAACTGCGGCGGGTCGTGGAGCAGTTGCGGCGCGGCGACGGACCGCCCGCCCGCACGGCGGTGCCGGCCCGGTCCGCCCAGGACGGCGACGAGTTCGGGCTGCTCGCCGACGAGCTGAACCGCGCCCACGAGGTCGCCGTCAGCGTGGTCGTCCAGGCCTCGCAGCTCTCCAGCCACGCGGGCAGCGAACAGAAGGTCGAGGTCTTCGTCAATCTGGCCCGGCGGCTGCAGTCGCTGGTCCACCGGGAGATCTCGCTGCTCGATGAGCTGGAGAACGACGTCGAGGACCCGGAGCTGCTCAAGGGCCTCTTCCACGTCGACCATCTCGCCACCCGCATCCGCCGCCACGCCGAGAACCTCGCCGTGCTCGGCGGCGCCATCTCCCGGCGTCAGTGGAGCAGACCCGTCACCATGATGGAGGTGCTGCGCTCGGCCATCGCCGAGGTCGAGCAGTACTCGCGGGTCAAGCTGGTGCCGCCGATCGACGGCACCCTGCGCGGGCACGCCGTCGCCGACGTCATCCACCTCCTGGCCGAACTCGTCGAGAACGCCACGGTGTTCTCCGCACCGCACACCCAAGTCCTGCTGCGCGCCAACCTGGTGACGGCCGGGCTCGCCATCGAGGTCGAGGACCGTGGCCTCGGCATGCCCGTGACCGAGCAGAACAAGATGAACCGCCTGCTCGCCGACCCCGACCAGGTCAATGTCGCCAGCCTTCTTCAGGACGGGCGGATCGGGCTCTACGTAGTGTCCGCGCTCGCCCGCAGGCACGGCGTCGGGGTCCGCCTGCAGACCAACATCTACGGCGGCGTACAGGCCGTCGTCATCCTGCCGCAGGGGATGCTCGGGGCCGAACCGCAGAACGAGCCCGTGGCCGCCCCGCGCACCGCGCCGCCGGGCGCCCCCGTCGGCGTACCGGAAACGGCCCAGGCACCGCCCCCGCAGGCCCCCCGCCCCGAACCGGTCGTCGTGCCGCGGCAGCCGCTGCGGGACGAGACCCCCGGCACGCCGGCGGCGAACGGCAACGGGAACGGGCCGCTGCCTGTACGCGGAGCGCGTGCCGACCGGCCCACGCCCGCCGAAGCCGTGCCGGGCATCCGGCCCGAGGACCGGCAGGCCGCGGCCGAGAACACGGTGACCCCGCCGGTCCCCCTCGGCGGCGCCGTGCACGGCCGGATGGACCGGCCCCGGCTCCCCAAGCGCCGCGCCCAGGAACACATCGCGCCGCAACTGCGCGACACGACGCCGTCACCGCGCCAGGACCCCGACTACCACGTCGGCCACGACCCGGGCCTGATGGCCGCCTTCCAGCGCGGCATCGGCCTCGCCGCCGCCCAGGAGACCCGCGACCCGGCACCCGGACCGGACCTCGGCATCCCCCGCGACAGGGGCGACCAGGGTGGCTGACCCGCACCACACCGCAAGCACCACGTCTGCCACGGCAGACCCTCGTACCTCTAGGAGTCGATCCACCATGGCGAGCGATGTGCAGACCAGCCAGGTATCCGACCTCGACTGGCTGATGAGCGGCCTCGTACAGCGCGTGCCGCACACCCACAGCGCGGTCCTGCTCTCCTCCGACGGGCTCGTGAAGTCGGTCCATGGCCTCGACCCCGACAGTGCCGACCACATGGCGGCCCTCGCCTCCGGGCTCTACTCGCTGGGGCGCAGCGCGGGCGTCCGGTTCGGCGACGGCGGTGACGTACGCCAGGTGGTCGTGGAGCTCGACTCCACCCTGCTGTTCGTCTCGACGGCGGGATCGGGCACCTGTCTCGCGGTCCTCGCCGGGCGCGAGGCGGATGCGGCGGTGCTCGGCTACGAGATGGCGATGCTCGTCAAGAGCGTACGGCCGTACCTGATGACCGCACCCCGGCAGCCGGCCGGCGAACCCGCCCCGATGAGGCATTGAGCGTGGCGGCCCCGCACGACGGGCCATGGCTCGACGACGCGGCGGGACGGCTCATCCGCCCCTACACGGTCAGCGGCGGGCGGACCCGGCCGACCACCCAACTCGACCTGCTGACCCAGGTATTGGCCACCGGCGGTCCGCCGCTCGGCTATCTGGGGCCCGAGCACACGGAGGCGCTCGGGCTCTGCGCGGCACCCACATCGGTCGCGGAGATCGCGGCGCAGCTGAAACTGCCCGCCGTCGTGACCAAGGTGCTGCTCTCCGATCTCGTCGACTGCGGGGCGCTCACCCTGAGAGCCCCGGACTTCTACCACAACCCAACTGACCGGTCCCTGTTGGAGGCAGTGCTCGATGGATTACGACGACAGCTCTGACCCCTTCCCCACCGCGCTGAAGATCTTGGTCGCGGGAGGTTTCGGGGTCGGCAAGACGACCTTCGTGGGCGCGGTGAGCGAGATCGCGCCGCTGAGCACGGAGGAGCTCCTCACGACCGTCAGCGAGGGCACCGACGATCTGTCGGGTGTCGAGAACAAGACCACGACCACCGTGGCCATGGACTTCGGCCGCATCACGCTCGACCCCGATCATGTGCTCTATCTCTTCGGCACGCCCGGCCAGGAACGCTTCTGGTTCATGTGGGACGAGCTCTCCGAAGGCGCGCTCGGCGCGGTGATGCTCGCCGACACCCGCCGCCTCGAGGACTGCTTCGCGGCCGTGGACTTCTTCGAGCAGCGCGGCATGGGATTCATCGTGGCCATCAACGAGTTCGACGGCGCCCACCGCTATGAACCCGATGAGGTGAGGTCCGCCATCGACCTCGATCCCCAGGTGCCCGTCGTGCGCTGCGACGCGCGGATCTCCAGCTCCGGCATCGCCACGCTCCTCACCCTCGTCAAACACCTGCTCGCCCACGCCCCGGCCGCACCGAGCTACGGAGCCCACACCTGATGTACGACCCGACCGCGCATCTGCTGCTCACTCCCGTCGACAAGGAGGCGCCGACCCGGGTGCGGCGGCTGCGCAGGCTCGGCATCGGGCTGCATCCCGACCGCGCGTTCGACGCCTTCGCCGACCGGCTCGCCGAGGTCACGGCGGCGCCGTACTCCATGGTCAACTTCATCGACGAGAACCGGCAGTTCTTCGCGGGCCTGCACACCCCGGACAGCACCGGTTCGGGCAGCGAACTCACCGCCGCGGCGGCCGGGGAAGGCGCGGTGTGCCGCTACATGGCCCGCGACCACGGCTACTGCCCGCATGTGGTCGTACGCCGCAAGGCCCTCGTCCTGGAGGACGTCTGCGACTACCCGCGGTTCGCGGGCAATCCCGTGGTCGACGAGATCGGGATCCGCTCCTATCTGGGAGCACCGCTCATCGACCGTACCGGCGTGGCGCTCGGCACGGTCTGCGTCGTGGACGTCGAGCCGCGCCCCTGGGGCAGGTCGGGTCTGGAGACGATCAAGGCGATGGCGGCGGAGCTGATCGAGCAGATCCACCGGCGGGAGGACGGCGGGATCTGACGCTCACACCCCCAGTACCTCCCGTCGGGGGAGCGGGATCTGACGCTCACACCCCCATTTCCTCCCCGTCGGGGAAGCGGAGGCGGACGCAGTCGCCGTCCACCGCACAGGAGATGGACTCCCGCAACGCCGAGGGCAGGACGGTGTCCCGGGACAGCGCGACGAGCGTGACGTGGACGCTCGCGCCGCCCGCGTGGCCGGCGCTGGTCAGATACGGAGTCGCCGAGTGCGGGCCGAAGGCGTTCGCCGCCACCTCGCGGGCGATGCCCGCCTCTTCGTCCCAGCCGTGGAGCGCGACGACGGCGCTGGTGAGGCCCGATTCCGTACGGGTGAGGGCCCAGCCGGGTCCTTGCTCGGTATACGGCCGGGTCCCGTCGGCCACCGCGTAGCCGCCCTCGCGGACCGTCACGCCTGCCGGGGCCTGGACCCGGTGGACGCGGATCTCCCACGGGCCGTGCAGCACGCTGGTCGTCTCGATGGGGAAATCGCCGTCGAGGCCCGGAAGTTGTACGTCGTGGCGCGATGCGGTGGTGCGTTCCGCGCAGCTCAGCGGGTGGATCCGGCGGCGGCGGGACGGAGTGCCGTCCGGTGCGAGCAGCGCGAGGTGGCCGTCCACCGTCCGGTTCCATGCGCGCGGCGCCGTCTCGGGGGCCGTCGCCGTGGAGTAGCCGAACTTGGCGTAGTGCGGGTCGTCGGCCGCGGGGCCTTCGAGCGGATTGTGGTCGCTGCCGTGGTTGACCAGGCGGACGATGCCGTCGTGCCGGGTGCCGGGTGCCGTGCAGCAGCCAGCCCGGCTCGGGAAGCGCCGTGTACTGGTCGGACTCCTCGACGGGGAGCGGCAGTTCGCGCTCCGTCCACACCGGGTGGCCGGCGGGAAGCAGCAGGCCGAGGAAGCCCTTGCCGGCCCAGTACGGTGACGCCGGACCCGAGTAGGCCTGCGTCGAGGGCAGGAACGTGCCGTACCAGCCGAGCGGGAGCAGCCCGCGCTCGTCCGGGACGCCGCGCTCCACGAAATGCCGTGCGGTGCCGGAGGCGAGCCGCCGGGTGAGGCCGGGGGCCAGCGGCGTGCAGTCCGCGAGGGCGCCCAGCCAGACGGGCGCGGTCGCCGCGAAGCGGTAGGTGAGGGAGCGGCCCTGGTGGACGGGGGCGCCGTCGGCGCCGAAGAAGTGCGGGTAGGCGGCGAGGAACTGGGTCAGCCGCTCGCGGTAGACCTTGCCGCGCCCGCCGGTCGCCTCGTCGGTGGACCCGGCCATCCGCGCCCACAGCAGCGGGTACAGGTGCATCGCCCAGCCGATGTAGTAGTCGAAGTTGCGCCCGTCGCCGTCGCTGTACCAGCCGTTGCCGCGGTACCAGTCCTCGATGCGGTCCAGGCCGCCGTCGATGTCCGACCGGCTGTGGGGCGCGCCGACGGAGGCCAGGAACTGTTCGGACACCACCTGGAAGAGCCGCCAGTTGTTGTCCCATGTCTGGCCCCCGACGAAGCCGGAGAACCAGTCGACGACCCGCTCCTGGACCCGGGAGTCGAGCCTGTCCCAGATCCAGGGGCGGGTCTCGTGCAGCCCGATCGCGATGGACGCCGCCTCCACCATCTGCTGGGAGCAGTCGGTGAGCTCGGGCCAGGCCTCACCGCCCGCGCCGTCACGGTCCGTGCCCGTTGTCAGACCCTGCGTATAGCGTTCTATGAGGTGAGGGTCCACCTCACCGCCGGCTCCGGCGATCCGGAACGAAGCGAGGAGAAATGACCGTGCGTACCCTTCGAGCCCGTCCGACACGACCCCCGACCAACTGCCCCGGCCCGGCAGTGGGTACTGCGCGAAGTTCGGCGTCGCGTACGGGACGAGCGCCGCCAACTGCCGGTCGGCGAGCGCCTCCCAGTGCGACCGGGTCCAGCCCGTGAGCGGGGACAGGACGCGGTCGGTGGGCGGCAGGGTCAGATGCGGTGCGGGCATGGCGGTCCGTGCTCCCTGTTCGCGTAGGTGGTTGCGTCATTCGCGGTAGGTGCCGGCGTCGACGGTCGGCTTGGGGAGGCCGAGCGCGGTGATGCGCGCCTTGCCGGACGCGGTGATGGGGAAGCGCCACTTGGTGACGAAGGAGTCGAAGAAGTCGGAGAGGTCGCGTCCCGTGGCCCGGCTCGCGTACACGGCGAGGTTGTCGTAGCGGTCCGCGTCCGTCGCCGATGCGGGGTTGTCGGTGCGGGGGCCTTCTTCGAGAACGCCCGTGAACTCATCGACAAGCCGGGCGAGTTCGTCTGGGACGCCGAGGACCGCACCGTCACGTATCTGCCGCGCAAGGGCGAGGACATGCGGCACGCGCGCGTGCTCACCCCGGCGACCGAGCGGCTCATGGTCGTCGACGGCGCCTACGACCTGCGGATCGAAGGCATCGGCTTCGCGTACGCCGCTTACGGTCAGCCCTCCACCGGCGAGGGCTACGCGGGCACACAGGCGGGCCTCACTCTCACCGGCGCCACCGGGCCCGTCGACCACGCGGGCCGCTTCTACACCAAGCCGAGCGCCGCCCTCACGGTGCACGGAAGCCGCCATGTGGACGTCGGCAAGAGCGAGTTCACGCATCTGGGCGGTGCCGGCGTCATCCTGGAGTCCGGCACCAAGGACTCATCGGTCACCCGCTCCCGCTTCACGGATCTGTCGTCCGGCGCCGCGTACATCGGCGACACCGAGCCGAACCCGGCCGCGGACCTCGCGGGTGAGCGCAACACCGTCGCGTACAACACGATCCGCCGGGTCGGCGTCGAGTACACCGACGCCGTGGGCATCTGGGCCGGGTACGAGGCCGGTTCGGTCGTCGATCACAACACCATCGACGATCTGCCCTACTCGGGCATCTCGGTGGGCTGGGGCTGGAACCAGCCCGAGGCGCAGAAGTCCGTCCTGCGCGACAACCGGATCACGAACAACCGGATCACGAACGTGATGCGCGTCGAGCACGCCCAGCACGACGGCGGCGCCATCTACACCCAGGGCGCCCAGCCCGGCACGGTCGTCTCCGGCAACTACATCAACCGCTCCGCCTACGGGAACACCGAGCGAGACGGCAACACAGCTCCGCCCGGACCTCGCCCGCGCAGGCACCGCGTCCCAGTCCTCCACGGACGGCGCCGCCGATGCCGCGTACGCGACCGACGGGGACGCCTCCACCGACACCCGCACGCTCTCCGAACCGGGGGCCTGGTGGCAGGTCGATCTCGGCGAGGCGCGGCGGGTGGGGCAGGTCGAGGTCTGGAACAACACCGCCATGAACACCGCCGACTTCGACGTCCAGCTGGCAAGGACCGCCGACTTCGCCGGCGCCATGACGCTGCACGTCACCGGACGCTCCTTGCGGCCCACACTCCTCGACACGGACGCGGAAGCCAGATACATAAGGATCAAGCTCAGCGGCACGGGACGCGTGGCACTCGCCCACGTACTCGTGCATCCTGCACGTACATAGGCAACACCCGCACCCGCACAGGTATTTGTACGGAAAGGCACACCATGACCGACCTCCGTCTCGGCGTCCTCGGCTACGGCTTGCGCGGTTCGCTCGCCCGCACCGCGCACCGGCCCGGCGCGGGCTCCCGCGTCACCGCGCTAGCCGACCACGACGTGACCGCACGGACGGAGGCGGCCGTGGCCTTCCCCGGCGCCCTGATATCTACCGACCACCGCAAGGTCGTCGAGGACCCCGACGTCGACGCCGTCGTGATCCTCACCCCCGACCACACCCACGCACAGCTCGCCTGCGAGGCGCTGCGCGAGAAGAAGCCCGTCTTCGTGGAGAAGCCCCTGGAAATCGGCATCGAGGCCTGCGACGAGATCCTGCGGACCGCCTACGAGACCGGAACGCGCCTCTACGTAGGCCACAACATGCGCCACATGCCCGTCGTCAGGCTGATGCGCGACATCATCGGGCGCGGCGAGATCGGCGAGGTCAAGACGGTCTGGGTGCGCCATTTCGTCGCCTACGGAGGCGACTGGTACTTCAAGGACTGGCACGCCGAACGGCAGCACACCACCAGCCTGTTGCTCCAGAAGGCCGCCCACGACATCGACGTACTGCACTGGCTCGCGGGCGGATACACCCGCCAGGTGCAGGCGCTCGGCGACCTCATGGTCTACGGCGACAACCCGCACCGCCGCGCGCCGGGCGAGCCGAAGTCCGACGACTGGTACACCAAGGACGGCCACTGGCCGCCGCACACCCAGCGCGACCTCAACCCCGTCATCGACGTCGAGGACGTATCGCTGGTCAACATGCGCCTCGACAACGGGGTGTTGGCGTCCTACCAGCAGTGCCACTTCACCCCCGACTACTGGCGCAACTACACCGTCATCGGGGACGCGGGCCGCCTGGAGAACTTCGGCGACGGACCGGGGGGAGTGGTGAAGGTCTGGAACCAGCGGCGCTCGTCCTACCGCCCCGAAGCCGACGCCGAGTACCCGGTGCCGGACGCCCAGGACGAGGGCGGACACGGCGGCTCCGACCCGCTGCTCATCGACGAGTTCGTCCGCTTCGTACGCGAGGGCGGCCGCACCGACACCTCACCGGTGGCCGCCCGGATGGCGGTCGCGGCGGGCGTGCGCGCCACGCAGTCGCTGCGGGACGGGGGTACGCCGAGGGAGGTGCCGGCGCTCGACCCCGAGCTGATCGCGTACTTCGAGCGAGGCCAGGAGAGGTAACGGCCCGGGCCTGAAGGAAAGCTGCGGCGGCGCTTAAGAAATCCTCGATGGACCGGGGCGCCGCCGTAGGGAAGATTCCTGTGTCGTCGGTGGAAGCAGTGACGTACGACAGGAGCCGTGGCGTTGAAGGCGCTGGTCAAGGAGAAGGCGGAACCGGGACTCCGGCTGATGGACGTGCCGGAGCCGGTCATCGGCCACGGCGATGTCCTGATCAAGGTGCTCCGCACCGGGATCTGCGGCACGGACCTGCACATCAGGGCCTGGGACGGCTGGGCGCAGCAGGCCATCGCCGCGCCGCTGGTCGTCGGGCACGAGTTCGTCGGCGAGGTCGTCCAGACCGGCCGTGACGTCGCCGACATCAAGATCGGCGACCGGGTCAGCGGCGAGGGCCACCTGGTGTGCGGCAAGTGCCGCAACTGCCAGGCGGGGCGCCGCCATCTGTGCCGTGCGACGGTCGGGCTCGGCGTCGGCAGGGACGGGGCGTTCGCGGAGTACGTCGCGCTGCCCGCCTCCAACGTGTGGGTGCACCGCGTGCCGGTGGACCTCGACGTCGCCGCGATCTTCGACCCGTTCGGCAACGCGGTGCACACCGCCCTGTCCTTCCCGCTGGTCGGCGAGGACGTCCTGATCACCGGCGCGGGACCGATCGGCCTGATGGCCGCGGCCGTGGCCCGGCACGCGGGGGCCCGCAACGTCGTCGTCACCGACGTCAGCGAGGAGCGCCTCGACCTGGCCCGCAAGGTCGGCGCGAGCCTGGCGCTGAACGTGGCCGAGTCCTCCATCGCCGACGGCCAGCGCGAGCTCGGCCTGCGCGAGGGCTTCGACGTGGGCCTGGAGATGTCCGGCAACCCGGTCGCGATGCGCGACATGATCGCCAACATGACCCACGGCGGCAAGATCGCCATGCTCGGTCTGCCGTCCGACGAATTCGCCGTGGACTGGTCCCGGATCGTCACCTCCATGATCACGATCAAGGGCATCTACGGCCGCGAGATGTTCGAGACCTGGTACTCCATGTCCGTGCTGCTCGAAGGCGGCCTCGACCTGGCACCCGTGATCACCGGCCGCTACGGCCACCGTGACTTCGAAGCGGCCTTCGACGACGCGGCGAGCGGCCGCGGCGGCAAGGTCATCCTCGACTGGACCTCCTGACTCCCTGCTGCTTCTGACCTCCTGACCGACCTCTTCTTTTAAAGGAAGTCACCATGTTCGACTCCGTACGCGACGATCTCCAGGCCACCCTCGACGAGATCGCCGCCGCGGGCCTGCACAAGCCCGAGCGCGTCATCGGCACCCCGCAGTCCGCCACGGTCGCCGTGACCGCGGGCGGGCGCCCCGGCGACGTACTGAACTTCTGCGCGAACAACTACCTCGGCCTGGCCGACCACCCCGAGGTGGTCGCCGCCGCCCACGAGGCCTTGGACCGCTGGGGCTACGGCATGGCGTCCGTGCGCTTCATCTGCGGCACGCAGGAGGTGCACAAGGAGCTTGAGGGGCGCCTTTCCGCGTTCCTCGGCCAGGAGGACACGATCCTCTATTCGTCCTGCTTCGACGCCAACGGCGGTGTCTTCGAGACGCTGCTCGGCGCGGAGGACGCGGTCATCTCCGACGCGCTCAACCACGCGTCGATCATCGACGGCATCCGCCTTTCGAAGGCCCGCCGCTTCCGGTACGCCAACCGTGACATGGCGGACCTGGAGCAGCAGTTGAAGGAGGCGGCCGAGGGCGGCGCGCGCCGCAAGCTGATCGTCACCGACGGCGTCTTCTCCATGGACGGGTACGTCGCCCCGCTCCAGGAGATCTGCGACCTCGCCGAGCGTTACGACGCGATGGTCATGGTCGACGACTCGCACGCCGTCGGCTTCGTCGGCCCCGGCGGCCGCGGCACCCCCGAGCTGCACGGCGTCATGGACCGCGTCGACATCATCACCGGTACGTTGGGCAAGGCGCTCGGCGGTGCTTCGGGCGGCTATGTCGCGGCCCGCGCCGAGATCGTCGCGCTGCTTCGCCAGCGCTCGCGCCCGTATCTCTTCTCGAACACCCTCGCCCCGGTGATCGCTGCCGCCTCCCTGAAGGTCCTCGACCTCCTGGAGTCCGCGGGCGACCTGCGGGAGCACCTCGCGGCGAACACCGCGCTCTTCCGCTCGCGGATGACCGAGGAGGGCTTCGACATCCTGCCGGGCGATCACGCGATCGCGCCGGTCATGATCGGCGACGCGTCGGTGGCCGGACGGATGGCCGAGCTGCTCCTCGAGCGGGGCGTGTACGTGATCGGCTTCTCGTACCCGGTGGTGCCGCAGGGCGCCGCCCGGATCCGGGTCCAGCTGTCCGCGGCGCACTCCACGGAGGACGTGAACCGCGCGGTGGACGCGTTCGTCGCGGCGCGGGCGGAGCTGGACGCCGTGCAGGCGTGACCCGTGGTGGGGGCGTGGCCGCCGGTTTGGGAGAATTGGCCACATGATCGAAGCGCGGCGGCTGCACATCCTCCGTGCGGTGGCCGACCACCGCACCGTGACGGCGGCTGCCGCCGCGCTCTATCTCACGCCCTCCGCGGTCTCCCAGCAGCTGACCGCCCTGGAGCAGGAGACGGGCCACCGCCTGGTGGAGCGCGGCGCGAAGGGCGTACGACTCACGCCGGCCGGAGAGATCCTGCTCTCCCACACCAACGCGGTCCTCGCCCAGCTCGAGCGGGCCGAGGCGGAACTGGCCGCGTACAGCTCGGGCGCGGCGGGCACGGTGACCGTCGCGTCCTTCGCCACGGGCATCGCCCTGGTCGTCGGCCCCGCCCTCGCCCGCCTTGCCTCGTCGGCGCCCGGGATACGGGTGCAGGTCCAGGACGCGGAGGGCGACGCGAGCCTGCCGATGGTGCTCGACCGGCAGGTGGATGTCGCGGTGGCGGTGGAGTACCGCGGCGCGCCGGGCGCGGACGACCCCCGGCTGACACGCGTCCCGCTCTACGCGGAGCCGTTCGACGCGGTGCTCCCGGTGACCCACCGGCTCGCGGCGGCCGAACGGGTACCGCTCGCGGAGCTCGCCAAGGACGCGTGGATCGGACCCTTCGCGGGGAACCCCTGCCACGACGTGGTGATCCTCGCCTGCGAGGCGGCCGGGTTCCAGCCGCTCCTGGAGCACTGGTCGGACGACTTCCGGGCCGTGGTCGCGCTGGCCTCGGCCGGTGTCGGGGTCGCCCTCGTCCCGCGGTCCGCGCTGAAGGGCATGGACGTCTCGGGGGTCGTGATCCGCCCCGTCGACGGTGTCGCCCCCACGCGCCGGGTATTCGCGGCGGTGCGGTGCGGCGCGGA
Organism: Streptomyces sp. NPDC021622; assembly: GCF_040640795.1. Taxonomy (NCBI): domain Bacteria; kingdom Bacillati; phylum Actinomycetota; class Actinomycetes; order Kitasatosporales; family Streptomycetaceae; genus Streptomyces; species Streptomyces sp. NPDC021622. Next base: position 168,389 of record NZ_JBFACK010000014.1, on the reverse strand, counting down.
GGAGCACCCGCTGATCCGTCCGGTGCTCGACGCCTTGGGGGAGGCGGCGCAGTAACGGTGGGGCAGTAGCGGTGGCTCCGGCCTTTAGGCGAGAGCCGATGTCACGTACTCCGCGGCCTCCGCGATCAGGGCCTCCCTCGGTTCGGCGTCGTACCCGGAGCGGTCCGACATGATCGCGAGGACGATCGGCGCGGCGTTCGGCGGCCACACGACGGCGATGTCGTTGGCGCGGCCGTAGTTTCCTGTGCCGGTCTTGTGGGCCAGCGTCCAGCCCTTGGGAAGACCGGCCCGGATGCGCTTCGCGCCGGTGGTGCTGCGTTCGAGCCAGTCCTTCAGGAGGGCGCGCTTGCGTGCGGGCAGCGCCTTGCCGATGACCAGCTCCTGATAGTCGCGGGCGACGGCACGGGGCGTGGTGGTGTCGCGTGGATCGCCGGGGCGGTTGTCGTTCAGTTCGGGCTCGAACTGATCCATCCGGCTCACCGCGTCGCCGAGCCCCCGCAGATACGCGGTGAGGCGACGGGTCCCGCCGATGTCGCGCATCAGCAGATTCCCGGCCGTGCCGTCGCTGTACCGGACCGCGGCATCGCAGAGCTGCCTGATGGTCATGCCGGTCGCGACATGGTCCTTGGTGATCGGCGAGATGGAGTCGACGTCGGCCTCGCTGTAGGTGACGACCTTGTCCAGGTGACTCAGCGGATTCCGGTCGAGGACGGCCGCCGCGGCGAGCGCCTTGAAGGTGGAACAGAACGCGAAACGGTCGTCCGCGCGATGGGTGAGCACGGCGCCGGTGCGGGTGGCCAGCGCGTACACCCCCAGACGCGCGTCGTGCTTGCGCTCCAGCGTGGCGAAGCGCGACGCGGCCTGAGCCATGGCGGGGTGCTCACGCGGCGGCGACGCGGCCGCGGCCGATGACGACGGTGCCGCGGCGGGCCGCTCGTCCGGCGCGCAGCCCGCCAACGGCAGAACCATCCCCGCCCCCAGCAGGGCACGACGCGTGAGACCGGACGGTCGGGACGAGCTCAAGATCCACCCTTTCCATGGCACAACCCTTGCCCGGCAAGTGAACACGAACGCGGCCCGCCGGGGAGGCGGGCAGCGATGCCGGGCGACAGATCAGGCCACGTGGCGGGGTGTCGGGGCAGCCGTCCCCGTCACCATCACCGTCCGGGCCACCCGAGGGGAGGTGGGCGGCGGGCGCGCGCGGGGTGGCCTCCGGTGGTGCGGGTCATCCGTGTGGATGGGCGGTGCGGGATCACTGGCTGCGCTGGGTGGGCCGCTGGGGCATGTACGCCGCGGCGTACGCGATCAGGGCCTCCCTCGGTTCGGCGTCGTACCCGGAGCCGAGCGCCTGCACCTGGCGGGCGTAGCCGCCCGCGAGCCAGTGCAGTACGTCGATGTCGTGGGGCGGCCTTCTGGAGCAAGTTCCGTCCGGATCAGGCCGCCGGGCACTGGCGGGGTGTCAGGGCAGCTGTCCCCGTTACCGTCTCCGTCACCGTCCGGGCCATGCGCGGGGACGTGGGTGGCAGGTGCGGGATCACTTGCTGCGCTGGGTGGGCCGTTGGGGTTCCGCCCGGATCAGGCCGCCCGACACCGGCGAGGTGCCGAGGCCGGTGTCCTCGTCTCCGTCACCACCTCCGTCTCTGTCCGCGTCCGCGTGGCGCAGCACCCAGTCGTCGAGGTCGCGTGCCGCCTCCAGCGGCGCCCCGGTGGCGTACGCCCACCACCAGCTCACCTCGGCGCGGGAAGCGGCCGGGGCGGCGCGGCTCAGCTCCGCACGGACCTGGGCCTCGGCCAGCGCGAAGCGCACCCGAGCTGCCTGTGCTTCCACGCCGAGGACGTCGCCGATGAGCTGCCAGCTCGCGCCGCCGATGCGCTCGAAGACGGCGGCGGCTTCGAGCAACCGGCGTGCGGCCGCGAGCACTTGGGCGGCGTCGGCCAGCACGGAACCGGGGGAGCCGACGCCGCCGTCGGGCCGCAGCTCGTGCTCGCCGATCGGTACGGCGGCGCGCGCGAGGTCGGCGAGATCGCACGCCTCGAAGGCGGCCGCCAGCCGTGCGCGGGCCGCGTCCGTGTACGCGGAGGCGGAGGCGGAGGCGCCGTCCATCATGTTCTCGGCGTTGCCGCCGGGGTTGCCTTCGGTCATGTCGGTCGGCCTCAACTGCGCAGGAAATAAAGGACGGTCATGGTTGCGGCTGTGGTCAGGATGATGCCCCGCAGCAGCCGGGCGGAGAGCCGACGCGCGAAGTGCGCGCCGGTGACGCCGCCGATCAGCGCGCCCGTCAGCATGCCGGCGATGACGAGCGGCGCGCTCAGCGCGTCCGAGGCGACGAGGAACAGCACGGTCGCGCTGAGATACATGGCCGCGATCTGGGTGACCCGCACCGGATTGCCCGCCGCGGTGTCGATGCCCAGGCCGATGCTCCACAGGGCCAGCATCAGGATGCCTACGGCACCGCCGAAGTATCCGCCGTACAGAGCGAGGAGGAACTGGCCGATCAGGATGGCCCGGGAGCTCATGCCGACCGGGCGGCCGAGGGCCGTGGTCAACGTACGGGAAAGGCGGCGTCCGAAGGCGAGCACCAGCGTCGCGAAGGCGAGCAACCAGGGCACCGCCGCATCGAACGACGCCGCGGGCAGGGTGAGCAGCAGACCGGCGCCGATCGCGCCGCCGACCGCGCTGACCGCGGTCAGCGCCGGCATGGACGCCGTGCCGACCGGGGCGAGTTCGCGTCGGTAGACCCAGCCGCCGGCCAACGCGCCCGGCACCAGGGCGATGGTCGCCGACGCGTTCGCCGTCACGGGGGACAGACCGACCGCGACGAGAGCGGGCAGCGCCACGAACGTGCCTCCGCCGCCGACGGAGTTCAGCGCCCCGGCGGCGACACCGGCGAGCAGGACGAACAGGATCTCGGACATCGGGCGAGCATCACCCCGTGACCGCTCGGCCCGCAATGCGTAATCGGTGTACCCAGCCTAAGGCTGGGCCATAGGCTCGGCCGGGTGCGTTATGACCTCGACGATCTGCGGCTCTTCCTCGGCATCGTGACGGAGGGCTCGATCACGGCGGGCGCCCGCCGGATGCATCTGAGCCTGCCGTCGGCCAGCGCCCGGGTGCGCTCGCTGGAGCACCAGGCGGGAGTGGAGCTGCTGATCCGTGGCCGCCGGGGTGTGCGCCCCACGCCGGCGGGGACGACGCTGGCCCGGCACGCGCGCGAGGTCATCGCGCAGACCGTGCGTCTTGAGAGCGCCGTGGCGGGCTACACCCGGTCCCCGGCCGCTCCGCTGACCCTGCTGAGCGGCGGCTCCGCCATGCACCGGCTCGTGCCGCGCGCCCTGGTCTCGTTCCTGCGGGCGCACCCCGACGTCGATGTCACCGTGTCCGAAAGCCGTACGCCGCAGACTGTGCGCAAGCTGGCCGACGGTGAGGCGGACCTGGGGGTGGTCGTCGACGACGAGGCGCGCGACAGCGGCCTGGAGACGGAACCGCTGGGCGACGACTCCCTTGTCGTGATCGGCCAGGCAGGCGGGGTGCTCGCCGGGCGCACCGCGCTGACCTACCGCGAGGCCGCCGAGCACCCGCTCGTCGGGCTCGACGCCGATTCCTCGCTGGGGCGTTGGATCGAGAAGCACCTCGGTCCGCACGCGCCGGTCGCGCGTTACCGCACGAGCGTCGCCCACCTGAACGTCCTGGTCGCCCTCGCGGCCGCAGGCGTCGGCCTGGCGGTGGTCCCACGCCGCGCGATCGACCCGAGCCAGCCCTTGGACGTGTGCGAACTGCAGGACCCGTGGGCTCGGCGGCAGCATCTGCTGGCGTGGGGGGTCAAGAACGGCCCGTCGTCACCGGCGGTCCAGGCGCTGGCGGAGCACCTGCGGAGGGCGGCACTTTCGGAGGACGGATGGAAGCGTCCGGGCACTGCCGGGTAAACGGGTGGGTGGGCGGGAAAAATCCGCCGCGAAGCGGCGGCGCGCGGACTCCTCAGCCAGGAGGCCCAACGCTCCCCCGCAGCACAACCTCCCCCCGAACCCGCTCGACCCGAGACCTCACGCCCCGCTCCCGCAGAGCAAGCCCCATGACATCCCGCCCCATCCGAGCCAGCGGCAACGCCACGGTACTCAGCGGCGGGTCCAGTTCAGCGACCAGCGGTATGTCGTCGAACCCGGCCAGCGACACATCTTCCGGCACCCGAAGCCCCCGCTCCCGCAGCGCGCCCAACGCCCCCACGGCCACCACATCCGTCACAGCGAAGACGCACGTCACCCGCCGCCCCCGCCGCAGCAGTTCGACCGCCGCCGCATGGCCCCCGGCCCGGGTGAAGGCACCCTCCACGATCCGCTCGGGCGGCAGCGCGACCCCCGCGTCGGCCAGCGCGTCGCGGAACCCGGCGAGCCGGTCCGCGACCGTGGTGAGCCGCTCCGGCCCGGTGAGGACGGCGAACTCCCGATGGCCCAGGGACAGCAGCGCCCGCGCCAGAGCGCCCGCACCCTCCCGGTTCTCCGGCTGCACCGTGTCGACGCGGAGGCCGCGGTGCCTGCTGACGACGGCGACACGGCCCCCGTCCCGTATGTACGGGGTGAGCTCGGACTTCAACGACCGTTCCCACGCCGGGTCCTGGAACCCCGAGCCGATCAGCAGGATCGCGCGGGCCCGCTGCGCGCGCAGCATCGACACGTACGCGATCTCCCGGTCCGGGGCGCGAAAGGTGCCGGCCAGCATGACGAGGAGGTCCCGCTCGGCAGCCGCCGCCATCACGCCGCCTGCGATCGCCGAGAAGTAGGGGTCGCCGACGTCGTGGCAGATCACGCCGACCGTGTTGTTGGAGGCGCTGGCGAGCGCCTGCGCATGGGCGTTGGGGATGTAGCCCAGCCGGTCGGCGGCGTCGATCACCCGCCGCCGCAGCTCCTCACGTACCCGCGTCGTGCCGTTCAGCGCCCGTGACGCGGTGGCCGGGGAGACCCCGGCCGTGCGGGCCACCACGTGCAGCGTGACATGAGCCCCACGTTCCCGTTCCCCCACCCGCGCCCCCTTCGTCTCGCGCGCCGCGAAACTTCGAGCCGACCTATTGACCCTGCGGTCAGCCAGTCATTAGCGTGGCGGCCACCTTACCAGAAAGCGCTTTCTGAAAGCGATTTCCGCACCACCGAGTACCACCGAGCACCACCGAGTACCACCGGGCACCACCCAAGCTCCGCAACTGCCTCCGAAGTTCGCTGTATGCCAGGGGAGAGTTCACCGTGAGCCAGAGCGCACTGCAGGCAACTCCCCCCAAGACGGCGGGTGTTGCCGACCGCAGCCGCCCCACTCTGCGTCAACGTACGGTCGAAGCAGCTGAGAAGAGCTGGCGCCCGCTCGCCCTGCTGCTCGTCTGCTTCGGCGCCTGGTGGCTGATCGCCGCCACCGAGATGGTCGAGGCCTATCTCGTCCCCTCGCCCGGCGCGACCCTCGACGTGCTGCTCGACAAGTCCGACTACCTCTGGCAGCACAGCTGGGTCACCACCTACGAGACCCTGCTCGGCTTCGTCATCGCGGTGGGCGTCGGCATCCTCTCGGCGGTCCTTATGGTCTATTCGACGACCGTCGAGAAGACGCTCTATCCCATCCTCCTCTTCGCCCAGGTCGTGCCGAAGATCGCGATCGCGCCGCTGTTCGTGGTCTGGCTCGGCTTCGGCATCGCTCCCAAGATCCTGATCGCCGTGCTCATCGCCTTCTTCCCCGTCGTCATCTCGATGGTGACCGGGCTCAAGGCCGTCGATCCGGAGATGCTCCAGCTCTCCGCCACCATGGGGGCACGCCCCTGGCAGACCTTCCTCAAGATCCGCTTCCCGGCGTCGCTTCCGCATCTGTTCTCGGGCCTGAAGGTGGCCGTCACGCTCGCGGTGACCGGCGCCGTCGTGGGCGAGTTCGTCGGTGCGAACGAAGGCCTCGGCTATGTGATCCTCCAGGCCAACGGCAACCTCGACACCCCGATGCTCTTCGCGGGGCTCCTCGTCATGTCGCTGATCGGCGTGGTCCTCTTCGTGCTCGTCGAGATCGCCGAGAAGCTGCTGCTCCCGTGGCACGCGAGCCGCAGGGACGTGGCCGCCACCACCTCGTACTGACGCACCACCACGTACCGATGGCAACACCCCGCCCCCAGCCATGTCCCCCGTACGCGAGAAGGGCCGTCCCATGCACGCGCGCAGACTGCTCACCGGCCTCGTCCCCCTGGCTCTCGTCGCGGTGACCGCGACGGCCTGCGGCGGCGACGACGACAAGACGAGCACCAGCGACTCCGGCAAGGAGCTCGACAAGGTGACGCTGACGCTCAACTGGTATCCGTACGGCGAACACGCGCCGTTCTACTACGGAGCGAAGCAGAAGATCTTCGAGAAGCACGGCATCGACCTGGAGATCAGGGCGGGCCAGGGCTCGCAGAAGACCGTGCAGGCCACCGGCGCCGGGCAGACCGACTTCGGCTGGGCGGACACACCCGCGGTGCTCGCCGGTGTCGACCAGGGCGTGAAGGTCAAGAGCCTCGGCGTCTTCCTGCAGACGACGCCCGCCTCCGTGCAGTCCTTCGCGGCGCAGGACATCAAGTCGGCCGCCGACCTCAAGGGCAAGACGATCGCGGGCACGGCCGGCGACGCGCTCACCAAGACCTTCCCGATCTTCCTGCAGAAGAACGGCATGGAGCTGTCCGACGTCAAGGTCCAGAACACCGACCCGGCGGGCAAGATCGCCGCGGTGATCTCCGGCAAGACGGACGCACTGCTCGGCTACGCGAGCGACCAGGGGCCCACCATGCAGAACAAGGCGAAGAAGGACGTCTCGTATCTGCGCTTCTCCGAGAACGGCCTGAACTTCTACTCCAACGGCCTCATCGCCGGGCCCAAGACCCTTCAGGGGAACGGCGATCTGGCCCAGCGTATGACCAAGGCGGTCAGCGAGTCGTGGGCGGCCGCCGAGAAGAACCCGGAGCCCGCGGTCGCCGCCATGGAGGGCGCGTCCGAGCAACTGCCCCCGGAATCCGTCCTTTCCGAGCAGTTCAAGACCACGCTGACCCTGCTGCACACCGACGCGACCCAGGGGAAGGCGCCGGGTGCCAACACCGAGGCGGACTGGCAGCAGACGATCGACGTCTTCGCGGAGGCCGGCATGGTCAAGAAGGCCAAGCCCGTCGCGGAGTACTGGGACGCGGCCAAGGGGATCAAGGGCTGAGGGGCGGCAGGGAATGGCGAAGGATGTGACGCTCAAGATGGTGAGCGACGAGGTGCGTGTGCCGGCGGCGGGAGGGGTGCCCGCCGTGCGCCTGGCCGACGTCGCCGTCCGCTTCCGTACGAAGAAGAAGGACGTCACCGCGCTGCGCGAGGTCTCCCTCGACGTCGGTGCGGGCGAGTTCGTGGCGATCGTCGGGCCGTCGGGCTGCGGCAAGTCCACCCTTCTGAAGCTGGTCGCCGGGCTGCTCGCGCCCTCTTCGGGGGACGTGCTCCTGGGCGGTGAGCGGGTGCGCGGGCCGCGGCGCGACATCGGTTACGTCTTCCAGCGTGCCGCGCTGCTCGACTGGCGCTCGGCCCGGCGCAACATCCTGCTCCAGGCGGAGATGCGCAGGATCCCCGCGGCGCAGGCACGCGCGCGTACCGACGATCTGATCCGGATGACCGGCCTCGGCGGCTTCGAGGACGCCTATCCGCACGAGTTGTCCGGTGGCATGCAGCAACGCGTCGCCCTCTGCCGGGCGCTCCTTCACGAGCCGCCGGTGCTCCTGATGGACGAGCCCTTCGGGGCGCTCGACGCGCTCACGCGCGAGCAGATGAACGTGGAGCTGAACCGGATCTGGCGCGAGACCGGCACGACGGTGCTCCTGGTCACCCACTCGATCGCGGAGGCCGTCTATCTCGCGGACCGCGTCGTGGTGATGAGCCCGCGCCCCGGGACGGTCACGGAGATCATCGATGTCGGTCTGCCACCGGAGCGTTCGTACGCGACGACGCTGGCGACGGGCGAGTTCCGCGAGGCCACGGGGCGCATCCGCGATCTGCTGGGGGCGGCGTCCGCGCACGAGTGAGGCAGGGGCCACCGAGGACGAGCATTGCCGCACGTCTCATATTCGGGATAGCGTGCCGAATATGGAACAGGATGAGGTCGATGAACGGCTCGCCGCGCGCCTCGCCGAGCTGCGCGCCCAACACGGCTGGTCGCTCGGCGAGTTGGCGGACCGCAGCGGAGTGAGCCGCTCCACCCTGTCGCGGGCCGAGCGCGCGGAGATCAGCCCCACCGCGTCCCTCCTCAACCGGCTCTGCGCCGTCTATGGACGCACCATGTCGCAGCTCCTGAGCGAGGTGGAGGCCGAGCCCGCGCAGCTGGTGCGCGCCGCCGAGCAGAGCGTGTGGACGGACGGCGCGTCCGGCTTCGTACGGCGGTCGGTGTCGCCGCCGCACACGGGCCTGCGCGGCGAACTCGTCGAGGGGCGCCTCGAACCGGGCGCGGACGTCGCCTACGACCGGCCTCCCGTGCCCGGCATCGAGCAGCACATCTGGGTGCTCGACGGGGCGCTTGAGATCACCGTCCAGGGCGAGGAGCACCACTTGCAGGCGAGTGACTGCTTGCGGTTCCGGCTCTGGGGGCCGACGCGGTTCCGCTGTCAGGGGCGCAAGGCCGTGCGGTACGCGCTGGTGGTGGTCGCGCGATGACGGCACCGACGCGCACGGACCTGGCGCACGTGGAACGCCTGTCCGCCGACGAACTCCTCGCGGCCGCCGACGAGTTGGCCGCCCTGCTCGCCGACGTCGTGGACGGCGGCTCCTCCCTCGGCTTCCTCGCGCCGCTCGACCGGCAGGACGCCGCGGACTGGTGGCGGGGCCTGGCCCCGGCGGTCGCGCAGGGGCGGCTCGCCGTCTGGGCCGCGCGCGACGCGGAACGGATCACCGGGACCGTGAGCCTTGGCTTCACGGACAAGCCCAACGGCAGGCACCGCGCCGAGATCCTCAAACTGATGGTCCACCGTTCCGCACGCGGCCAGGGCCTGGCCCGCACGCTCCTGGCCGCCGCGGAACGCACGGCGGCCGAGGCGGACATGACCCTCCTGATCCTCGACACCGAGACGGGCAGCCCCGCCGAGTCGCTGTACCGGGCGGGGGGTTGGACGGCGGCCGGAGTGATCCCGGACTACGCGACGGATCCGGCCGGGGCGCTCCACCCGACGACTGTCTTCTTTAAGAAGCTTCATTGAGAAGCCTCTTTAAGAAGGTGGGCGGTTCGGGGGGGCACCCCAGCCGGATCCGGCACGTCAGTACCGCAGCGCCGCCAGATACCCGTAACTGTTGCGTGCCGTGGCGAACGGATCGGTCGGGCTGTCGTGCTCCACCAGCCACTGCCGGACGCCGCCCACCTGCGCGTTGTCGAACATCGCGGCGAAGTCCAGCGTCCCCGAACCGACATCGGCGAAGCCGCCGTCCGCCGCCATGTCCTTCACATGGAGCGCGGGGAAGCGACGAGGGTGACGTACGAAGTACGCCGCCGGATCCGCGCCGCCCTTGGCCGCCCAGTACACGTCCAGCTCGAAGCCGACGAGCTCCGGGTCGGTCTCCGTCACGAGGATGTCGTACAGGCTCGTGCCTTCGACCACCGCATGGTCCGTGCCGTGGTTGTGGAACAGCAGCCGCCCCAGGCCCGCGTCGCGCGACGCCTGCCCGATCCGGTTGAACTCCCGTGCCGCTTCCCGGTATCCGTCCGGCGTGTGCAGCGCGCCGGGCAGGCTCGGCACCACGGGCCACTTCGCGCCGAGCGTGTGCAGATCCGCGAGCGCCTGGGGCAGCCCGGCGCCCTTGAGCGTGTCGTAGGAGACATGCTCGAGGACCGCCCGCAGCTCCACCGCGTCGAGCATCCGCCGGATGTCGGCCGCGCCGTACCCGTGTCGGCCGCTCACACCGACCGTCGCGTAGCCGATCTCCGCGAGCTGCTCCAGAGTGCCCGCGAAGTCCTGCGCGAGGGCGGTGCGCATCGTGTAGAGATGCATGCCGATGCCGCCGCGCGGGATGCGCCGGCGCCGGGAGGTGTCATCGGCGCGAGCGGGCAGTGCGGTACCGACCGCCGCCGCGAGCCCCAGTGACGTACCGAGAAACGCTCTTCTGGTTCCGTTCGGACCTGTTCCGTTCGGACCTGAACTCCTCATGTCCACCCCTCACTTCACCGTGATCCGGACCGCGCCGGTCGTCGTGTCGCCCTTGTCGTCCGTGACGGTCAGATGCGCCGTGTACGTGCCCACGCGCGCGTACGTGTGCTCGGCGCTGCCGCTCTCGGTGCCGCCGGGCTTGGAGTTGTCGCCGAAGTCCCAGTGGTACGCGGCGGCAGTGCGGCCGTCGGGGAGCTTCACCTCGCTCGTGAGCTTGACGGCGAGGGGCGCCGTGCCACTGTCAGGGGCCGCCTTGACCGACACCTTCGCACCCGTGTTCTTCTCGACCCCGGGGCCGTTGAAGTGCAGCCAGTCGAGCGCGAACAGGTCGGGCTTCTCCGCCGACCACTGGGGGTTGGTGAACACGGCGTACAGCTTCGTCGTGCCGTCGTGGTCGGCCAGTTCGGTGGTCGGTGACACGACATTGCCCCAGCCGCCCGTGTTCGGCACGCTCACCTTGCCGAGCAGCTCACCCGTGGGGGACCCGGCCCGGAACTCGATGTCGCCGCCGAGCCCGCCCGAAGCCGCCCCCACGGTCACGGAGTCGACGCCCTTGAGGTGCACCGGGTCGAAGGCGACCCAGTCGCCGTCCTCGATCTCGATGAGCCGCTTGCCGCCGGACGCGTCCGCGCGGTCACCGGTCACGGCACCTTCGTGCGCGCCGCCGGTGCTCGTACGGTGCTCCGCCTCGCGGAAGGACGTCCGCAGCGTCAGCGAGGCGGACCCCGTCAGCGCGGGCACTCCGTCCGCGCCCTTGTCCTCGTACTGGGCGGTGATCCCGTAGTAGAGGTTCTGGCCGGGACCGTGGCTGTCCCCGGCGTCCGTCACGATCTCGCCCGCGCAGCCGGTGTAGTTGTCCAGCGGATGCAGATGGGTGTCGTGCCCGAGCTGGGACTGCACGACGACCTTCTTGCAGTCGATCGGCCCGTCCTCCTTGTCGGTCACCTTGATCTTGAACGGGATCGTGTCCCCGAAGCTGAACGTCCCGCCGTTCGGGGGCTGTTGGATCGTCACCACGGGCCGGGTGTTCCCGACGGTGATCTCCTGTACGGCAAGACCGCTCAGATCGCCCGGACCCGTCACCTTCAGACGGGCGCTGAACTGGCCCTTCTCGGTGTACGTGTACGTCGGTTCCGCCTCGGTCGAGTCGGTCGTGCCGTCGCCGTCGAAGTCCCAGGCGTACGTCACGGGCTTGCCGTCGGGCAGCCCCGAACCCTTGCTGGAGAACTTCACCGTCAGTGGGACCGTGCCGTTGTCCGGAGTGGCGCTCACGCGGGCGTCCGGGAGGCGTTTGTCGGCCACGTAGTCGATGCGGTAGATGCCCGCGCCCTCATTGCTGCCTCCGCGGCCGGTGCCGCTGCCGAGCCCGAAGTCGATGACGTACATCGCACCGTCAGGACCGAAGTCGGCGTCGAAAGGCTGATTCCATTTCATGTCCGGGAAAATGGAGTTGATCGAGTTCAGATCGCCCGCCTTCGCGGGCTCGAAGCGCGGATCGGTGAACGTCTGGTCCTTCTCCTGCATCGAGAAGACCTTGAACCACTGCCGCGTCAGCTCGTAGTTGAACCACTTCCCCTCGAAGTACTCGGGGAACTTCGTTTTGTACGTGTTGTCCGCGTCGTAGTCATAGACGGGACCGCTCATCGGGCCGCCGCCACCCGTACCGAGCTCGGGGAACTCCTTGGACGCCGAGTACGCGTACCAGACGCTCGCGGGCTGCGCCGGCGGCAGATCGCGCAGGCCCGTGTTGTTCGGCGAATCGTTCACGAGCTTCGCGCAGTCGAATTTCGCGCCCGACGTCTTCGTCGCGAAGTCGTAGTCGTTGAACGGGGTGTTGTCGCCGACGCAGTACGGCCAGCCGTAATGGCCCGCCTTGGTGATGCGGTTGAACTCGACCGTCCCCTCGGGACCGCGGTCGGCGACGGCCGCCTTCGCGTCGGGACCGTAGTCGGCCACCAGCAGGGCGCCGCTCAACGGGTCCGTGGTGATGCGGAAGGGATTGCGCATGCCCATCGCGTAGACCTCGGGCCGTGTCTTGTCCGTGCCCGGCGCGAAGAGATTGCCTTCGGGGACGGAATACGTCCCGTCGTCCTTCGGCGTGATCCGCAGAATCTTTCCGCGCAGGTCGTTCGTATTGCCCGAGGTGCCCTGCGCGTCCCAGGCGCGGCGCCCTTCGCGCTCGTCGATCGGGCTGAATCCGTCCGACGCGAACGGATCAGTGTTGTCACCCGTCGCGATGTACAGGTCGCCCTTCTTGTCGAAGGCGATGGAGCCCGCCATGTGCGAGTTCGCCCGGCCCTCGCCGCGCCAGGTGGGAATGGTCAACAGGCGCTTCTCGGTGGCCGGATCGACCTTCCCGCCCGATTCGGTGAAGCGGGACAGATTGATGCGTTTCTCGGTCTTGTCGGAGTTCAGGAGATAGAGCCAGTGGTTGTCCTTGAACTTCGGGTCGAGCGCGAGGCCGAGCAGCCCGTCCGACTGGCTCGTCATCTCGGGGGTGTAGTCGAAGTCGAGCGCCGTGGTGACCTTCAGCGTCTCCTGGTCGATGATCTTGAGCTTCCCGGTGCGCTGGACGAAGAACACCCGGCGGTCGGGGGCGACGGCCAGCTCGAAGGGGTCCGCCAGATCGTTCGTGGCGAGCGGCGTGCGCTGGAAGGCACCGGTCTTGGTGGCGGTGCAGTCGCCGGGCTTGTTGCCCGCGGCCCACTCGATGCCGCCGAGAATGTGCCGGAGGAAACCCTCTTCCTGGAAGGCCGACTTGGCGTGGCCGCCTGCCGTGTACCAGGAGCGGCCGCCGTCATAGTTCTGGCACCAGGACCACGGCTGGTCGACGCCCTCGTCGAGGCCCGTGACGCCGTCGCGCACCTTGACCTGGGCGAGCGTGTGCACCTTGCCCGTCGGATTGGCGCGCCAGTTGTACCACTCCTCCGTGCGCTCCCAGAGCTCAGGGAGGCCCTTGGTGGAGGGGTGCGCGTGGTCGAGCACCTTGATCCGCCCGGTCTGTACTTCGGGGTGCTTGTCGAAGATCGCGCCGACCAGACCCTCGTACCAGCTCCAGTCCCGCTCGCTGGCCGACGCCGCGTGCAGCCCGACCCAGCCGCCGCCCCCGCGGACGTACTTCTGGAAGGCCGCACGCTGCTCGGCGTTCAGCAGATCGCCCTTCTCCGGGGTGGAGTTGGTGTTGTTGAAGACGATGGCCTGGAAGCGGGCGAGATGGGCGTCGGTGAAGGCCGCCGCGTCGTCGGTGGCCTCGACCTCGAAGCCGTTCTCGCTGCCGAGCTTCTTGATGGCCTCGATGCCCGCGGGGATCGAGTCATGGGGGAAGTTCGTGACCTTGGAGAAGACCAGGACACGGTAGGGGGCCGCCGCGGCCGCCGGCTCTCCTTGCGCCGCCGCCCGGGGCGGGGCGGTGAGGCCGAGACCGATGACGAGGGCGAGCAGGGCGACGATCGCGAGCAGGGGTCTGAGTGCGGTGGGACCCGTGCCCGTTCTCGGCACGGTGGGACTCGTGGAACTCATGGCGCTCCCTGGGCTTGGCGGGTGGACGGCTGCCGGTAGCCGGGTGTGCGGTGAGTGTGCGAGTTGAGCTAGAAAGCGCTTTCTCAAGCGTGTTGCTCAGCGTAGGAGCCGCTCTGACGGAGGGTCAATGGGTCGGAAGGGTCTGGCGTGAGGAGGGAGCCGCCGCGGGAGCCGGTGGCCGGGCACTGGTATGAGGCCCCGCACGCGGGGGAGGGTTGACCACCAGGAAGCTGTGTCGCTCACGTCGTACAGGGAGTCGTCCCATGCCAGACCACGCCGCCACGTCCGCACCCGCCGCGTACACCGTCGGAGTCGTGAACGCGGCCGACGGCGTACCGATCGCCACCTACACCTGGCTGCCGGAGGGCAGGCCGCGCGCCTTCGTGCAGATCGCGCACGGCGCGGGCGAACACGCCCTGCGCTACGACCGGTTCGCCCGCCATCTGGCGGCGAACGGCTACGGAGTCATCGCCTCCGACCACCGCGGCCACGGCGCCACGGCCCAGTCGACCGGCGGCTACGGAGTGACGGGTTCAAGTCCCGCCGACGGCGCCGACAGCTGGCGCGCCATCGTCGACGACCTCAAGGCGATCGGCGACCAGGTGCGCGCGCTGCACCCCGACACCCCGTTCTTCCTGCTCGGCCACAGCCTCGGCTCGCATCTCGCCAGGGACTACGCCCAGGAGTACGCCGACGGCCTCGCGGGCCTCATCCTTTCCGGAACCTTCCGCTCCCTGCCCGGAGTCGAGACCGAGGAGTCGATCGCCCGCCTGGAGCGGGAGATCGCCGACCACGGCCGGACGGCGCTCTCCTCGTACATCCCCGAACTCTTCGCCTCCTTCAACGACCCGTACCCGCACCGCACCGGCTTCGAGTGGCTCTCGCGCGACGAGGCCGAGGTCGACGTGTACGTCGCCGACGAGCGCTGCGGATTCCCGTTCTCCGCGGGGCTCTGCCTGGACTGGGTGCGCGCCGTGCGCAAGATCAACGACCCGCGGAACCTGGCCAGGATCCCGGCCGACCTGCCCGTACACATCGCGGTCGGCACGGACGACCCCTGCAACCAGGGGATGACGCTGGTCCATGAACTCCTGGAGGACTTCCGGTACGTGGGCGTGGGCGACCTCACGTGGAAGGGGTACGAACGGGCACGCCACGAGATCCTCAACGAGACGAACAGGGACGAGGTGCAGCAGGACCTGACGGCCTGGCTGGACAAGCGCGTGCTGTGAGGGGAGGGGCGGGTCCGGCGCGTATCGGCGGCAGCCCTGAAGGGCCTTCGGAGGGCCGCTGTCAGTGGCGTTGGCTAACGTTCATGGCATGTCTCGAGCTCATGCCAAAGCCGCCCATGTCACGGGCGACGACGTACGCCGTATCGCGCTGGCCCTGCCGGATACGACGGAGAAGATCGCCTGGAGCATGCCCACCTTCCGGGTGGCCGGGAAGATGTTCGCCACGCTGCCCGAGGACGAGACGTCCATCGCCGTGCGCTGCCCGAAGGAGGAGCGGGACGAGCTGGTCCTCGCGGAGCCGGACAAGTTCTGGATCGCCGACCACGAGGCGATGTTCGCCTGGGTGCGCGCACGCCTCGCGGCGCTCGACACGGCCGAGCTGACCGACATCCTCGCCGACTCCTGGCGCCAAGCCGCCCCCACCCGGCTCCTGGACGCCTATCCGGAGGTGGGTGTGCCGCCGACGGACTGACGCGGGATCGCCCTACGCGGCCCCCAGAAACCCGGTGATCCGCTCCCGCAGGGACCGCGCGTCGAGGCCGTGCGCGGCCAGGTGCTCGTCGATCTGCCCATAGCGGCGCAGCTCGGCGCGGCCGACGCCGAGCCCGAGCACCCGGTGCCGGAGGTCGGCCAGCGCGTCGTTCGCGGCGGCGGTGGAGGTTCCGGCCAGATAGGGCTCGACGATCACGACGTCGGCGGCATGCGCCGCCCCCACGGCCCGGCGCAGGGCCTCCGCGTCGAAAGGCCGCACGGTGGTCGCGTAGAGCACGCCGACGTCGAGCCCCTCGGTCGCGGCGAGGACGTTGTCCAGCATCGGGCCCACGGCGATCACGACCCCGGCACGGCCCTCGCGCACGGTGCGGAAGCGTGCCCCGTCGACCGCCAGGGCCTGAGCGTTCGACTGCACCGAAAGACGGACGTAGACATTGTCGTCGCCCGCGGCGACCGCGTGCCGCAGCAGGGTCTCCGCCTCGTCCGGGTGCCCCGGCACATGCACGGTCCAGCCGTCCAGGGTGTCGAGCAGCGCCACGTCGCCCGGTGACATATGGGTGAAGCCGCCGGCGGGCCAGTCGAACGAGGCGGCCGCGCTGACCAGCACCCCGCCCACGCCCTGGTGCCCGAAGTCCAGTTTCAGCTGCTCGAACGGCCGCTCCACGAGAAAGCTCGCGAAGGTGTGCACGACGGGCCGCAGACCGGCGAGGGCGAGACCGGCCCCGGCGCCGACGAGCAGCTGCTCCCGTATCCCGACGTTGATCACCCGGTCCGGGTGCTTGCGCCGGGTGTCCTTGAACGCGTCCGCTCCGATCTCGGCGAGGACGACGGCGACACGGGGGTCTTCGTCGAGCAGCCGCGAGACGACGGGGGCGAAGCGATCACGCATGGTGTCCATGACAGAGGTACCTCCGAGAGAAGCTGACGTGGGAGTGGGGGGGGGAGGGGGAGGAGCGGGGCGGGTCCGTGGGCGGCGGTACGGCTGAGGCTCTCGGGCGGTGGTCAGCCGGCCGAGGCCCTCGGGCGGCGGTCAGATGACTGAGGCCCTCGGGCGGCGGTCAGGCCTCAGGCGATCTTGGGCTCGCTCACCGGGCCCTTCGGCTCGACCCGCGCCACGACCACGTGCGGCCGCCCCGGATGCGGCGCGGTGAACGCCGCGTACAGCGCGTCGTGATCACGGCCGTCGACGGTCTGGGCCGACCACCCGGCGGCCTCGAAGCGTGCGGCGATGCCGCCGGGCCTGGCATGCCGTGCGGAGGCGTTGTCGATCACAACGGCGTGCAGCCGCTCAAGACCGGAAGGACCCGCGAAGGCGATGGCCTCGTGATTGCTGCCCTCGTCGAGCTCCGCGTCCCCCACGAGCACCCACACCCGCGGCTCGGCGAGCCCGCGCGCCCCGAGTCCCAGCGCCGTGCCCACCGCGAGCGGAAGACCGTGCCCGAGCGACCCGCTCCCGATCTCGACCCCCGGCACGAGCACCCGGTCCGGATGGTGCCCCAGCGGAGAGTCGTACGCCCCGAAGCCCTCGAGCCAGTCGACCGGTACGAAGCCCTTGGCGGCGAGGACGGCGTAGTACGCCATGGGCCCGTGCCCCTTGGAGAGCAGGAACCGGTCGCGCTCCGGGGCGTCCGCGCGCTCCGGTGTGACCCTGAGCACCCTGTCGTAGAGCACCCAGAGGGCGTCGAGGGTCGAGGTCGCGGCGGGCCCGTGCTTCTCGTCCCCGGTCATCTGCGCCATGAGGCCCGGCAGATCGGCGTATCCGTACGCGTGTCGGCGTTCCGTTGTCGTCGTCATGCCACCGAGCGTGCAACCTCAAGCTCGCTTGAGGTCAACAGGGCGGGAAAGGCGTGAGCGATCACCGGCCGGAGTGCGGTATTGTTTCGGTGCGCGTTCGGCCAGGGGGAAACCCCAGGTCACACGGGCAACGGGACGTGGCGCAGCTTGGTAGCGCACTTGACTGGGGGTCAAGGGGTCGCAGGTTCAAATCCTGTCGTCCCGACTCGAAAGAGTCGCAGGTAGGGGTCATCTTCGGATGGCCCCTACTTCGTGTTGGGGACTCCACGCCTTGTCGTACCCGCCATCCAGAGGTTGATCGCGGTAGCGAGCTGCTGTGCAGGTCACCGAGGGATCGGCTTGGGGTGGCTGCTCCTGTGAGTCCCCTTGGCGGGACGCGAGTGCGCCGCAGGAACTCGGCTTCTTCATGGACGCACTGGCCAAGGACTCGACCGCGAGCTGAGCCCAAGCTCCCGGACCGGCATGCCAACGCGAGCACAGCCACGGTCAGTTCATCGAGTGGCACTGTCGCCGACCGCGACGCTTCATATCCAGGCGCGGCTGTAAGGGCCCCGGTGTTTCCTCGGGCGTCAGGGCGGTTACCCGGCTTCCGAAGCGACGGTCGACCGACGACGGATGGTGGTGCCGGTGGGGAGCTGGGCCACTTGCGTTCCGGCTGTCGGACCACGCGACGAGGCAGTCATGCACCGGGTCCTGCGCAACGCGGGCCGCCCCCCCCGGCAAGCGGTGACGACCGAGGTCACCGCGGGCGAGTACGGCTACACGCGCCCGCTGCCTGACGTTCCGACAGGCAGCGGCCCAGCCTTACCGGATCTCCTGACCGCCTGACTTCGACGGAGAGGAGTCCCATGTCATGTACCAGCCTGGACGCCGACGGCCACTGGCGGCGGGCGCCGGGGACACACGGCGCGTGCCCTGCGCTTCTTCGAACGGAACGGGGCCGCCTGCGGACCACCCGGGCTGTTGACCGGGATGCATCCGGTGGCAGCGCCTCCATGGCAGACGTACGTTCAGTGCGAAATGGTGCATTTCCGGCACCGTGTCCGTGTGAGAGAGGCAGTTTCGTGAGCGACGACATCTGGGGCTACCACCCCACCTCAGGGTACGAGCAGGGGATCGACCTCATCGGCTACAAGGTCGAGGCCACCGATGGCCACATCGGGAAGATCGACAAGCACTCGGAAGACGTCGGCTCCGCGCACCTGGTCGTCGACACCGGGGTCTGGATCTTCGGCAAACACGTCTTGCTGCCGGCGGGGACCATCAAGCGCATCGACACCGTAGAGGAAAAGGTCTACGTGAATCGGACGAAGGAGCAGATCAAAGCGGCCCCGGAATTCGACGAGGCCAAATACGGCAGCGAGCCCACCTATCTGGAACAGTTCGCCCGCTACTACAACCAGCCGCACATGTAGTTCTGCTGTCGGGTGGGTACTCGCGGGGAAAGCCGGCGGCAGCGCGCTGCGAAGGAGGCGGTGACACGTGAGCGCCACCCTTGAACTACGGGTCGGACGACGCAAGGTGGAAGTGAATCGGCCGGAGAAGGAGCTGTTCCCGCAGGATGGCATCACCAAGGCCGATCTCACCGAGTACTACCGGCGCGTGGCGTCGCGCATGCTGCCTGAGCTGCGCGGCAGGCCCTTGATGCTGGAGCGGATGCCGGACGGGATCGACGCGGACCGCTTCTATCAGAAGGAGGTCTCCGACTACTTCCCCGACTGGATCAGCCGCGCCACCGTGGCCAAGGAGGGAGGCGAAGTAACGCATGTGGTCTGCGACGACACAGCGACCCTCGTCTACCTCGCGGGCCAGGCGTGTATTACTCCGCACCGCTGGCTGAGCCGCGCCGACAAGCCGCGCAACCCCGACCGCCTGGTCTTCGACCTGGACCCGCCCGCTGACGACTTCGAGCCCGTACGCCATGCGGCTCATCGCCTGCATGAACTGCTTGACGAGCTGGACCTTCCCTCGGGCCTGATGACGACGGGCTCACGCGGTCTGCACGTCGTCGTACCGCTCAACCGGCGCGATGACGCCGACGACGTGCTCGCCTTCGCCCGCTCTGCCGCGCAGACGCTGGCGGCACGCCACGCGCGGGAGTTGACGACAGAGGCCCGCAAGGACGCCCGCAAGGGGCGTTTGTACCTGGACGTCGCGCGCAACGGATACGCCCAGACCGTCGTCGCTCCCTTCGCTGTCCGGTCCAGGCCGAGTGCCCCCGTCGCGGTTCCGTTGGCCTGGGATGAACTGGATGCACCGGGGCTCACCGCCCGCAGCTGGACGGTGACCGACCTCGGAGACCGCCTCGAGAAGAACCCTTGGTCGGGACTCTCACGGCGTGCGAGGGGCGTGAGCACGGCGAACCGGCGGCTGCAGGCCTTGGCGGAGTGAGCGGCGCGGGCGGGGCGGATCATGATGAGCTGAGGGATGCGGGACGGTGACGGTCACGGGCTCCCGGTGTTCGAACGCATCAGCGAGCTGACAGGGGCGAGCCGACAGAAGGAGGGCCGCCGTGAGTGAGAAGGATGGCCTGCGGGCCTACCGTAGGAAGCGGAACTTCGACAGGACGAGCGAGCCCGGCGGCGAGCGGACGGCGCAGGACGAAGCCGCGCCGGAGGCTCCGGAGGCTGAAGACGGGCCGACGTTCGTGGTGCAGATCCACGACGCGAGCACGATGCATTTCGACTTCCGTCTCGAGGTCGACGGTGTGCTCAAGTCCTGGTCGGTCCCCAAGGGTCCTTCCACGGATCCGCACGACAAGCGGCTCGCCATCCCCACTGAGGACCATCCCCTGGAGTACCGCGACTTCGAAGGCGTGATTCCCGAGGGCGAGTACGGTGGCGGGACCGTCATCGTCTGGGACCGCGGCACCTACCGTCCGACCAGTCACGACAAGCGCGACCGGCCGGTGCTCTTCGGCGAGGCCCTGGAAAAGGGCCATGCCACATTCGATCTGCACGGCAAGAAGCTGCACGGGCAGTTCGCCCTCACCCGGTTCCACGGCCGCGAGGAGAAGAGCGGTGGGTCCGCGGGGAAGCCGACGTGGCTGCTCGTTCGGACCGGCTCCGGGCGCGGCACGGGCGGTGGAACTCCGGACCCGCGGCGAGCCCGCTCGGCGCGCAGCGGCCGCACGCTGCGCCAGGTCGCCGAGGATCCGAACGCGCCCAGATGGGCCGCGAACGGCGGTGAGCAGCGGTGACCGGTCTGCCGGACACGCTGTCACGGCGACCTTGCTGTTCGCGACGTCGGCGGGCGCAAGTCCCTGTGTCGTAGCCGGGCTGACAGGTGTGCTCGTGGCGGGCCTGGGCGACTACGCCGTATGGCTTCTCGCGGGTACAGCTCTCCTCGGTGCCCCGGCACCTCCCGGAATTCCTAACGGGCTGACCGCAGGCCTTTGCGATGACGCTCATAGGTCAGTGATTTGCGCGGTCCAGGCGCAGGACGCAGTGTGGATGTATCCCCAAAATGGTAAGGACGGATCGCAATGCGTAAGGCAAAGGCGAAAGCGAAGCAGGTCAAGGGAATGATGAAGGAAACCACCGGCAAGGCCCTGGACGATCCGGGCATGAAGGCGGAGGGCCGCGGGGAGCAGGCCCAGGGCAAGGCTCAGCAGGAGGCTGCCGACGCCGCCCGCCGGGCGAAGCGGGACGGTCGGTAGGTTCGTGCGGCGTGAGCCGTCCGCCGTCGCGGGGAATTTCGTTCAACTCCGAATTCGACGCCCCCACATAAAGGCGGACAAAAGAAATCCGAACCCTGTGCGGCATGTACCAGTCGACGTCATGTACAGCGCCAGCTGATATCCGAGACGTTGAATACTCCCTCCCTTTGCCACGCTGCAATTCAGGCAGCTCTGCCGGCTGCCGGAGGGAGGGATGACTCTTGCATCAGCTCTGCACGACACGCGGAACGAAGTCGGGGAGCATGATGGAAGGAGATCGCGGTCCTCTGGTGGTATCCCTCTGCACAAGTCCAGGCGGGACCACAAAGGGCTCGCGGGTGATCATCGACCTCAGAACGGGTACGCAGATGAACAGCGATAGGGCAGCCGGAAGCGAGGTCGTGGACAGTCGTTCTGTGTTCGGTGCGCCCTGCTGGGTCAGTTTGACCACGCGTGATCTGTCGGCTGCGGAGAAGTTCTACAGCGCCGTCATGGGGTGGGACTGGCGCAGCGGCAGGCTCGGGGAGCAGTACAGGTTCGCGAGTGTGGGGGGCGTGCCGGTGGCGGGCGTGTCCGCCGTGGAGGGCATGGCGCAGCAGGCTTTCGCGTGGACTCCCTTCTTCGCCGTGTCCAACGCGGACGAGACCGTGGCCCGCAGTCACGAGCGCGGCGGGACGACCGCCGTGGGGCCCATCTCGTTCCCGCCGGGCCGGGCAGCCCTGCTGGCGGATCGTGACGGAGCGGTCTTCGGCGTCTGGGAGGGTGAACTGGTCTCCGACTGGGAGGAATGGCGCCGGGCGGCTCCGGTCTTCGTGGAGCTCCACACGCGGGATGCCTTCGACGCGGCCATCTTCTACGGGGAGGTCCTCGGCTGGGCGTCCCAGGCGGAAGGATGCTGCGAAGTCCACTACGAGAACGAAAAGGTTGTGCTGCGCAGCCGGGCCGACGCCGTGGTGGCCCACATTCATTCCGGTGCGGTCGAATCCGCGCGTGATCCCGCAATGCGGCCCCGCTGGCAGATCCACTTCACCGTGGCCGACGTAGCGGCGTGCGTCGAGGCCGCGAGGGGCCACGGCGGCAGCCTCGTGCAGGAGGCACCTGACGGGGGAGAGGCTGTGCTGAGCGATCCGGACGGGGCACGGTTCGTGGTGAATTGCCAAGCCGCTGAGTGAGTGCTCGGCGAGAGGCTGTCGACAGCGGCAAAAGGCGACGATCCATCGCCGCACGCATATTCCTGTACTCCTGGCGGTACGGCGGTGGCGCCGTACGGTCCGCGGCGACGGGCGGCCTGCGGCATGCCGCAGGCCGGGTCAGCCGTCACGAGGTGGCTTTGTGCTGCCGAGCGCCGCGGAGGGCGTCCAGGAGCTCTTCGCGATTCATGGAGGAGCGGCCTTGGACGGCGGCGTCGGTGGCTCGTTGGTAGAGCTCGGCCTTGGTGAGGGAGTCGAGGGAGGGACCTCTCGTCTTCCCTTTGCGTTTCCCGGTGTCGCCGGAGCGGCGCTTGGCGGCGGCATCGCGGATGTCGGTCGGCGGCGAAGACTTCGAAGACCTGTTGGCGGCGCTTCGCTTGCCGCCGTGTCCCTTGGGCTTCTTCGCTCGGTCGACACTCGCCCGTAGTGCGTCCATGAGGTCCACGACGTTGGTGGACTCGGCCGGGGGTTCCGCCTTCTCGACTGCCTCGCCTGTGCGCTTGGCCTCGATGAGCGTGGTCACCTGCTCCTGGTAGGTGTCGTGGAAGTCTTCGGGCTTCCACTCGATGCGGAGGGAATCCACGAGCTGACGTGCCATCTTGAGCTCGCGGTCGGTGACCTTGGTCTTCTGCGGCAGGTTGTCGATCTCCTGGCGGGGGTCACGGATCTCGTCGGCCCAGTGGAGGGTGTGCAGCGTCAGGAGGCCCGCCTCGGCCTTTACCGCTACGAGGTACTGGTGATTGCGCATCACGAACGTGGCGATCCCGGCGCTGTCCGCTTCGGAGAGGGCTTTCTGGAGCAGGGCGTAGACCTTGGTGTACTCCTTGCCCTTCGGACCGAGGTAGTACGTCTTGTCGAAGAAGATCGGCTGGACGTCCCTCAGATCGACGAACCCTGTGATCTCCAGCGCCTTGGAGCGGCCCGGGGCGATGTCTTCCAGTTCGTCCGGCTCGACCAGTACGTACTCGTCTCCGGCGTCGAAGGCTTTGACGATCTCGTCTAGGGGTACTTCTTCGCCGGTGCGTTCATTCACCCGTTTGTTGCGCACGCGGTCGGAGGTGCCGCGCTGCAGCTGATGGAAGCGGACGGTGTGGCTGTCCGTGGCGGTGAACATCTGGACGGGCAGGGAAACGAGGCCGAAGGTCAGCGTTCCGCTCCACACGGGACGTGCCATGTCTGTCCAACCCCTTTCGTCTCCACCTATGGCACCTGTGGGTTCTCAGAACCGGCGCCATATTCTCAGCGCCGACAGCACAGCGAGGCCACATGTGGTGACTTGCTGAGAATCGCTGTTCAGAGGACTCACTCTTTCAGGCGATGCAGGTCGGTTCTGCCTGCCCGATTCGTCGGGGCTGGGGCCGTGCGGTTTGCAGGTACTGCCCGAGCTGGGGTGCGTCGTGGACGATCCCGCCGTAGAAGTCAGCGTTCGCTTTTCCGACGGCAAGCTCGTGGAGGACCTGTCGTGGACAACAGTGTCCGTCGACGTGCTGAGGTCGGCGACTCCGTGGCGGACGTTCCGATGGCGCCGAGGACAGAAGCACTATTCCGGAAGCTACTGGTCAGCGACCATGCATGAGCTCGTGATCTACGAGTCGCGGCTGGAACTGGCAAGGCTGGGGACGTTCGGGCTCCCGATTCTGCCCCGCTTGCCCGGCTGACAGCGGCGGACGCCGACCGGTTACCTGGCGAACCAGTCCAGCTGGCCCGGACGTCGCGTCGCTTCTTCGATCCGCCCGACAGGGATCAGGCCGTCGAGGACGTCGACGACGAACGGGGACGCGGGGCATGGCTTCGAACTCGTCTCGTGAGTCGTCGTTCAGCACCGTGTGCGTATCAGGTGACGGATGCTCAGCGATGGCTGGGCCCGCCGGTCAGTCGATGCCATCGATGATGCGGAAGTCGCGCTCGACGCCGTCAGGGAGGGCCACCAGCGCCTTCTGGTATGCCTCGCTCTCGTATGCCGCGACGGCCTGTTCAAAGCTGTCGAACTCGATCAGAACGACGCGTTGCGTGAGTCCGGCCTCGTGGGCGACGACTCGACCGCCACGGGACGGGAGCAGGGACAGGACGCGCCCGCCCCCGGCCTGGACAGCCGGACCGGCCAGCTTGTCGTAGGCAGTCAGCCTCTCAGGGTCGGAAATGGCGGGGTAGACACTGACCCAGTAGCCCTTAGCCACGGAAACCTCCTGTGTTCGGCCGGACACGTCCGACTTCGAATTGACACGCAGATCGATCGATTCCGGCGACCGTTTCTGCGGTCAGTTGAATCGTCATATGCGCAGGCTAGGGCTTGATGTGCGATCGAGGGAAAGACCGGTACGGGATAGACTCAGAACGGATCGTTATCAATCGGCAGGGAGGGCACGTGGCGCCGGATACGGTGAGCCTGCGGTATTTCCTGGTGCTGGCGCAGGAGTTGAACTTCACCCGCGCGGCCGCACGAATCGGTATCGCACAGCCCGCACTCAGCGCCCGGATGCGCCGATTGGAGGCGGAACTCGGTACGGCCCTGCTGGTCCGCAACACGCGTAGCGTCGTATTGACCACGGCCGGTGCGGCTTTGGCGGAGTCCGCGCCGCCCGCGCTGGCGG
This sequence comes from Streptomyces sp. NPDC021622, assembly GCF_040640795.1. NCBI lineage: Bacteria > Bacillati > Actinomycetota > Actinomycetes > Kitasatosporales > Streptomycetaceae > Streptomyces > Streptomyces sp. NPDC021622. Next base: position 143,765 of record NZ_JBFACK010000014.1, on the reverse strand, counting down.
CGCTGGACCGGGCATGGGACACCGCCCGGAGCGCGGCGGCCGGTGAACTGGGCACGCTGCGCATCGGATACAGCCTCAGCGCCGGGGCCGAGACGGCACCGGCCCTGGTGGACAGGCTGATTCGCGGCAACAGCGGACTCGAGGTCAGCGCGGTCCCGATGGCGACACCGGAGATCTCCCCCGCGGTCGCCGACGGCCGCATCGATGCCGGGATCACCCGCGGTGAACAGCCGGGCCGTGACGTGCGCCGGTTCCTGCTGCGGCGTGCGCGCATCGGGGTCCAGCTCGCGCAGCACCATCCGCTGGCCGAGCACCCGGAGATCGAGATCGCCGACGCGGCCGCGTATCCGCTGCGACTCCCGGACCGTGCGGCCAACCCCGTGATCCACGATCAGCTGTCCGCACTGTTCCGGGACACCCGACCACACCCCCGATTTCGCACGCCCGCAGTCTCTTTCGACATGTCTCAGCGCGACCTGCGCGACGGGGTCACCCTCGCCCCGGCCGGAGAAGCCGCGGCCACGGCACAACCGGCCGGTCTCACCTGGCGACCGCTGCGGGGCGCGCCCAGCCTGACGATCCACCTGGTCCTCCCACGCGAGCAGTCGCCACTACACCGCCGCATCCGTGCCGTCGCCAAAACCCTGGCGCACGAGCTGCACTGGCTGCCGGACTGACGCGCAAGAGGTCAAGCGAGAGGGACGCCTGCGGTGGCGAGGCCGAAGACCTTGCGCCCGGCGGACTTCGCGGTGATGACGACGGCGGCCTTGCTGAATGTCCGACACGACCTCGCTACGTCGGCGGATCAGCATCCGATGACGGCCCCGGGTCCGGTCCGAGTCGTACACCGCGGCGACGTCCTCGCCCAGCCCGAGATCCCGGCGGATACCGCGCCTTCGCCGACGCCGAACCGGACAAGCACGGGTAACCGGCGGGAACGCCCGCCGTCAACGCGTTCTGAGATCCCACGGCACCCCGGCCGCCGGCTCGTCGCATCCCGTGGAGCCGCAATAGACTCAAAGAACCGCCCGGGCGTTCCTGACCGGGCTGGGGACTGGGGGGATGGCCACCCAGGAGGACGCGATGTTGCGGCAGACCAGACTGGCCGGTGAATCGGCGGAGTATCTCGACGCCCGTGAAGAGCTGCGCCTGGCCGAGATCGATCTCATGCGCCACAGGGAGGAGGTCGCGGCCCGGCGGCGGGCGCTTCCTCAGGGGCCATCCGTCGACTACGTATTCGTCGAGGGCCCCGCCGACCTCGACGCCGGCGACACACCGGTCCGTGAGGTCGCCTTGAGTGAGCTGTTCACCGCCGCAGACCGCCCACTGATCGTCTACCACTTCATGTACGGCAAGCTGCAGACCGACCCCTGCCCGATGTGCACCCTGTGGATCGACGGTTTCAACGGCGTCGCCCACCACATCGCCCGCAACGCCGACTTCGTCATCGCCGCGGCCGCCGATCTGCCCACCCTCCGGCAGCACGCCCGCAATCGCGGCTGGCACCGGCTGCGGCTCTTGAGCTGCGGCGGCAGCACGTTCAAGTACGACCTGGGCAGCGAGGACAAGGACGGTGAACAGGACTCCACCGTCTCCGTGTTCACCCGCGACGGCGACGGCACGGTACGCCATTGCTACTCCGCCCACCCACGCATGGCCGACGACATCGATGAGCGCGGCATCGACCTCCTGGCGCCCGTCTGGCACCTGCTCGACCTGACCTCGCAGGGGCGTGGCGACTGGTACCCGAGCCTCGACTACTGACGCCTCGGCCCTGCACGCCCCTGCAGCCCTTCACGCCCCCTTGCGCACCGCGCGGTTGACCTCGCGGCCGATCTCCGGTGTGACGCGGTCGTCCGGTACGGGGATGCCGAGCGAGGTGGCGAGGCTCGCTCCATGGACGTAGGTCGAGGCCGTACTCGATCCTGACGCGGGTGCTCAGCGCCGCGATGTTGTCACCCATGTGGGTCGGCCTTGCCGGAGGTGCCAGCGCGATGCGATTGCGCCGGCGTGCCAGCTGGGCCAGGGCCTCGTCCGACTGTCCCTGGCGGTAAGCCTGTTCATAGCGCTCCTGGGCGCGATCCCAGCGGCGACGGCGGCGAGCGGTCAGTGGATCGCCGGTGCGTCCGGGCCACTGTCCGAGCCACAGCCGATGGAGGGCTCTCCCCGACCCCTGCGCGAGGAGCCCTGCCCAGGCCGACAACAGCAGGGCGCCCAGCACGACGGCGGCCATTTCCCCGCCCGAGGCCGTGCCCTGCCGGAGTTCCGTCACGAACCGTTCGTCGCCGGGCCACGCTCCGAAGCGCAGCCGCAAGGCCACGGCGACGGAGGTGACGAAGAGGGCGCCGGGTAGGACGAGGAGGGAGCCCCACTTGCCGGCCAGCTGCTTGGCGAGCTCGTTGAGGAAGGGGTTCATCGGGTGCGCCGGTCCGGCGTCGCCGACGTCAACGGCTCGTCGAACAGGTGGCATTCGGGCGTCGCCACACCCGGCGCCCGTACCCAGTCCCGGTCGCACCGGTCCGCGGGGCAGACGAACAGCCCGTCGACCGGAACCCCCGGAGTCACGCCGGGCACCCCGATCACCGACCTGGCGCCAACGCCCGGGATGCCGAACTGCCGCCCCAGTTCGTCGAGTTGAGTCAGCGCGCCGCTGTCCGTCCGCATCCGGCGCACCAGCTCCACGACCTCGTCCGCGCGGCCCTGCGCCGCGGCGAGACGACGCAGAAGGGGGAGTGCCTCACACGTCACTCACCGCTGTGCGGGCACGGCTCGAACGTTTCGCGTCCACCACCGATCCGCGGACGGTGCTCGGTCCGGAGGCCGACGCGGCGGCCCGGCTCCTCGCCGAGTCCCTGCAGACGTCCTGGAGCGACGAGGTGGCCCACGCCTTTGGTTGGTTCCACTGGTGCCGCTGCATGGCCCAACAGACGTACGAAGGACCGGACTTCCACCACGCCTTGGAACTGTTCCGCCCCCTGTGGGCGCGCAGGCCGGACATGGTTCCGCCCGCGATCGACGCCGTGCGGCCGGCCGTGCCCGACATCGCCACACTGACCGAGGACGGCCCGGTGGTGGTCGTCAACCTCGCGACCGCACGCAGCGACGCGATCGTCCTCGCCGACGGCACGGCGACCTGTGTGCCGCTGCCCCGGGCCGACCTGAAGTCCGCGGCGGACCGGTTCATGGCCTTCAGCTCGGCGGTCGGCGTGCTGCACGACCCGCACCAGCCTGCCGAGCAGCGGTGGGAGGCGGGCACCGTCGTTCTCGACACGCTCACCTGGCTGTGGGAGGCGATCGCCGAACCCGTCGTCCTGTCCCTCGGCATCGAACCCGGCGGTGACCCGCTTCCCCGGCTGTGGTGGTGCCCCACCGGCATCCTGAGCTTTCTGCCCCTGCACGCGGCCGGCCGGTACACCGGCGGCGGCGCGCAAGGGATCGCCGACCACGTGATGTCGTCGTACACCACCACACTCAACGCACTGCGCCCGAAGGACGCCGCACACGACAGGTCAAGGCGCTCCCACGTCGGGCGCGATCCGCGCCTGCTGGTGGTCGCCACCCCACAAACGCCCGGGGCAGCGCCCCTGCGGCACGCGGCGGCGGACGCGCAGGCACTCGCCGAGCTGTTTCCCCGGAGCACCGTGCTGACCGGCGAGGCTGCCACGAAGCAGGCCGTGCTGCGTGAGCTCACGGAACACTCCTGGGCCCACTTCGCCTGCCACACGCAGGACGGCCTTCTCGAACGGACCGCCAACAGCCTCGTGCTGCAGGACGGCTCACTGTCGCTGCCGGACATCACGACGCTCTCCCTCGACGCCGAGCTCGTCTTCCTCGCGTCGAGCGGATCCGCCGCCGGCCCCTTCCACCTCGCCGACGAAGCCCACCATGTCGCCTCGTCGTTCCAGCTGGCGGGCTTCACGCATGTCATCGCCACCCTGTGGGAGATCGCCGACGGCGACGCCACCGAGTTCACCACGAACTTGTACGGCCTCCTGGCGGAGGGCGTGCCGCCCGCCGAGGCCATGCACCGCGTGACCCGCGACCTGCGCGAGCGCTATCCGCGCAGCCCATGGCTGTGGGCCCCGTATGTGCATATGGGGTCCTGACCGGGCCGACATTCCTGAGCAACGCCGGTCGGCTTTCGACGGGCGGTGGCGCCCCCCGGCACATAGCGTGAGAGCGACAGGAATCAGCCGGAACCGGAGGTTCTCACGCGATGGCCGTGCAACCCGAAGGAACGCCCTGCTGGGCGGACGCGATGTTCCCGGACGTGGAAGCGGCGAAGAGCTTCTACGGCGAGCTGTTCGGCTGGACGTTCGACGTGGGGTCGGAGGAGTTCGGGGGCTATGCGCAGGCGCGCTCGGACGGGAAGGCCGTCGCAGCCGTCTCCCCGCAGATGCCGGGGGTGGACGGCCCCGCCGCCTGGAACCTCTACTTCGCCGCGCCCGACGCCGCCGCGACGGCCGCGAAGATCCGTGACAACGGCGGAACGCTGGCCATGGAGCCGATGCAGGTCGGTGAATTCGGCACGATGGTGACGGCCCAGGAGCCGAGCGGCGCGTACTTCAGCGCCTGGCAGGCCGACACCCATGAGGGGTTCGAGAAGACCGGCGGGCCAGGTGCCTACTGCTGGGCGGAAGTCAACACGCGCGATCCCGAGAAGACGGACGCGTTCTTCCCCGCCGTCTTCCCCTTCGAGGCGAAGACGATGGACGTCGACGATGTCGACTTCCGGGTCTTCGAGCTGGCCGGCGAGCCGGTGCTCGGCCGTCTCAAGATGAACGGGGACTTCCCGCCCGATGTGCCGTCGCACATCAATGTGCACTTCGGCGTGGACAACTGCGATGCCGCGATCGCCACCGTCACCAAGCTCGGCGGCCAGCTGTTGTTCGGGCCGATGGACAGCCCCTTCGGCCGGTTCGCGACGGTCGCCGACCAGCAGGGCGCCGTCTTCACCGTCATCGACCTGGCGACCACCGAGGGCGAGATGCCCACGTTCCACTAGGAGGGCGTTGCCCGGGTGTCGGACCACGCGCCCCACAGGGCGGCGTAGGTTCCGGCCGCCCGGCTCAGCTCGTCGTGCGTGCCGCTCTCGACGATCCGGCCGTCCTCCATGACGACGATCCGGTCCGCGGCGGCGGCCTGGGTGAGGCGGTGCGCGACGACGAGCGCCGTGCGGCCGTCGACCGCGCGGTCGGCGGCCTGCTCCAGGAGCCGGGCGCCGGTGCTCCCCGCCTCGGCCGTTGCCTCGTCGAGCACGGCCACCGGCGGATCGGCAAGGACGAGCCGGGCGAGCGCCAGCTGCTGGACCTGTGCGGGGGTGAGGCGGTGACCGCCCTCGCCGACGACCGTGGCCAGGCCGTCGGGCAGCGCATCGACCCAGCCGGCGGCGTCCACCACCGTGAGGGCCGCGCGCAGGTGCGTGTCGGTGGCGTCGGGCCGCGCGAGGCGCAGGTCGTCCGCCAGCGGCCCGGCGAAGACATGGGTCTCCTGGGTGACCAGGGCCACCGGCAGACCGTCGCCCGGCATGTCGGTGCCGGCCGTCACGAGCACCGAGCCGGACGTCGGACGGTGTACGCCCGCGATGAGCCTGGCCAGGGTGGTCTTGCCCGCGCCGCTCGGGCCGACCAGGGCCACCCGTTCCCCGGTCCGCAGCGTGAGGGCCACGTCCTTCAGGACGGGGCGCCCGGTCTCGTACGCATGGTGGACACCGTTCACGGCGACGGCTCCGTCCGGTGCCGCGCCGGGCTCCTGGGTACGTGCCGCCGGATGGCCGGGTTCGGGGTCCGGCTGGTCGGTCACGCCCACGAGGCGGGCGAGCGCGGCGGTCGCCGACTGCGCGTCGTCGAGCAGCACAAGGGCCGAGTTGACCGGGGTGAACAGGCTGTGGAAGTACAGGGCCGCGGCCGTCGCCGTGCCGATGGACACGGACCCGGAACGCACCAGGAAGAAGCCGGTGACCAGGACCGCCGTGAGGCCGGTGTACTCCGCGATGTGGAGGCGGTTGTAGAAGTCGAGGACGAGCCGCACGCCGCGCAGCGTCAGATCGACCGCCGTCCGCGACCGCTGGTCCACCCGCTTCGTGTGCTGCTCGGCCAGCTGGAACGCCCGGACCGTCGAAGCGCCGGCGATGGTGTCGAGCAGTTGCTGCTGCTGGGCCCCGGTGGCGATGCGCTGGCGGGCGTAGAGCGGCACCGCATGACGTACGTACCAACGCGCGGTGTGCGCCTGGACGGGCACGGCCAGGAGCGCCGCGAGGAGGAACCGCCAGTCCAGGACGGCCATCGCGGCCAGCGTGAGCACGATGGCCAGCAGGGAGCGGGCCAGTTCGGGCAGGGCGCGGCGGACGGCCTCGCCCACCACCGACACGTCGCGGGTCACCCGGGCGGTGAGATCTCCTGCCCCTGCCTTCTCCACCTGTTCCAGGGGCAGCCGCAGGGCCTTCTCGACGAACCGCTCGCGCAGCCGCGCCAGTACGGTCTCGCCGAGCCGCGAGACGAGCGAAAGGCCGAGCGCGGTGGTCGCGCCCTGCGCGACGGCCACCAGGATCAGCAGGACGACCGGCCAGTTGAGGTCGGCGGGCGGCTGCCGGTCGGCCACCAGGTCGACGATGCGGCCGAGCAGCGGTTGTACGAGCAGCCCCGCGGCCGTCGCGGCGATCAGTACCGCGAAGCCCCCGACGGCCAGGGCGCGGTGCGGGCGCACCAGTTCGCGCACGGCGGCGCGGGTGCGGGCCGGGGACGCGGTGGGCAGCAGCTCACGGGTGTCCGGGGGAGTCTGTGATGCCTCGGTCATGCCAGGACCGCCTGACGGTAGGGCTCGTGACGGTGTATCAGCTCGGTGTGCGGTGCGGTGTCCATGACCCGGCCGTCGTGGATCAGCACGACGCGGTCCGTGACGGCGAGCAGCGCGGGGCCCGTGGTCACGAGCACCGTCGTACGGCCTTGGCGGAGCTCACGGATACCGGCCGCGATACCGGCCTCGGTGACCGTGTCGACCGCGGTGGTCGGATCGTGGACCACGAGGACGGGCCGGTCGGCCGCCAACGCGCGGGCGAGGGCGACTCGTTGGCGCTGCCCGCCCGACAGCGAGCGGCCGCGTTCGCTGACCGCCGTGTCCGCGCCGTCCGGCAGTGTCTGTACGACCTGTGCGACGCCGGCAGCCGTCATCGCCGGCTCCGGATCGCCGTCTTCGGGGGCCGCGGCCGTGACGTTGTCGCGGACGGTGCCCTCGAAGAGATCCGCGTCGTGCGCGGCCACCAGCATCGCCGCGCGCAGCTCGCCGGGGTCCAGGTCCCGCAGCGGTACGCCGTCGAGATCGACCGTGCCGGTGTCGGGATCGGCCGCACGGGCCAGGCAGCGCAGCAGATCGGCCGCGTGCGCGGGATCGGTCGCGACCACGCCGAGCAGCTCGCCGGGCGCTATGTCGAGATCGATCTCCCGCAGCCCGCCGTGGCTGACGCCGTTCAGCCGTACCGCTCCGCGCACCGGACGCGGCAGAGTCTTCGCGCCGGCCGCGACGGTGTTCGGGGTGGCGAGCACCTCCGCGATCCGGCGTGCCGACGCGCGGGCCTGGGCGAGCTCGGCGTTGGCCCAGGCGAGCGACTGGAGGGGCCCGATCAGGAACAGCGAGAGCCCGACCGCCGACACCAACTCGCCCAGGCTGATGCTCTGCTGGGCGGCCAGCCTGCCGCCGACCAGCGCGACCGCGGCGATCAGGCAGCCGGTGAGCGCGAGCACCATGCCGTTCTGGAAGGCCTGCGCGTGCGCCGCCCGCAGCGTGGCCCGCAGGGAGTCGCGGCTTGTGGTGCGGTAGCGGTCGATGGCCGCCGACTCGCCGCCGATGCCCTTGAGGACGCGAAGGCCGGACACCAGGTCGGCGGCGACGGCCGATGCGTGCGCCGCGCGCTCCTGCTCGGACGCGCTGCGGGTCTCGAGCGGCTTGCTCAGCAGATGACCGAGCCAGAGCAGCACCGGCGTGCCGAGCAGCACCACGAGACCCAGCGTCACCGACGTACGCAGCAGGACGACGGCGCAGGTGATGAGGCCCACGAGCGCCGAAGTCCCGACCATCAGGGCCATGTTGACGGCGCCGACGCGCTTGGCGTCCTCCGTCGCGACATTGGCGAGGGCTCCGGGCAGCCGGCCGTTCTCGGCCCCGCCGCCGGGGTGCAGGACGCGGCGTACGAGCGTGCCGCGCAGGGTGTGTTCGGCCTGTGCGGCGGCGCGTTCGCCGGACCAGGCGCCGAAGCGGAAGCTCAGTGCGAGGCCGACGTAGACCACGGCGAGGACGGCGAGCCACAGGAGCAGGGCGCCGGTGTCCGACCCGGTCACGGCCCGGTCGATCACGATGCCGATCAGGACCGGTACCAGTGCCTCTCCGACTTGGTGCCCGGAGCCGAGGAACGCGCCGAGCGCGACGTCCCGGCGCTGCCGCCCGACCGTGTCCCACAGGACGTCCCGCCCCGATATGTGTGAAGGACTCACCCACGCCCCTCCGGGTCGCCGACCGTCAAAACTTAGGTGAGGCTACTCTAAGTTGGCTGGAAGTGCCCAGGTGGCAGCCGCCCGCCCGCAGGGCCGAGTGAGGCGCGCGATAGCGTCGCAGCCGTGACGACGAACGCGCGCGGGAACACCCCGGACACCAGGGCGGGCACAGCCGTATACGCCGGTCAGGGAAGTGCCGCCCGGCGGATCGCCGACGCCGTCGCCCTCCTGACGCCGCTCCTCGCGCTTCTGGTGCCGGTGGTGCTTGTCCGGGCCGGCCTGATCAATGAGGGATTCCTCTTCCTCAACATGGGCTCGCTCATCATCGGCGGCCTGCTGGCGGCGTACGCGCACATGGGCTGGGGCGCCCGTCCGTACGACGACGATCTGCTTTCCGCCCGCACGCTGACCGGGCGGCGGACCGTCGATCTCGCCCGTCTCACCAAGGTCGGCCGCCTCGAAGTGCCGGGCCAGGCAAGGACCGACGACCGGCTGATCCTCACCGACGCACACGGCGGGCGGCTCATCCTGAACAAGCTCGCGGGCGGCGACGGCACGGTCGACGTCCTGGTGCGCCGCGCGCTCGTCCGGCGGTCGGCCGATGCCGGCGTGGTCGTGTCGGACCGCGCCGCGGAACGCCTCGACCTGCGCACGGAAGTGGCCCGCCCGAACGACCGGCTCCGGGCCGGCCGCAGGCTCCGCGGGGGCCTCATCGGATTCCTGCCGCTGCTGTCCGTCTTCGTGCTCGCGCCGGCGTCCATCGGTCTGACGCTCCTGGCCTGGATGCTCGCGGACGCCGGCTGAGGGCTCGCCGACATCGACTGAGGGCTCGCGGAAGCGTTCATGTGCCGTTTTAGTTCACTTGAACGCTGAAACTCCTCCCGACCCACTGTTTAGCGGTTATACGGGCGTTTCGGCTCCCTTTTCCCGCTGCGTGGGCTGACGTGCGTAGACGGCGGTGGTTGTCGGACATACGGTCGTTCCTCGTCATACGGCGAAGGAAAGGTGACAGATCGTGCGGGAGCATTACGACGTCGTCATCATGGGAGGGGGACCTGCCGGTTCCACTCTCGGTGCCCTGCTGGCCCAGCGCACCGAATTGCGAGTCGCCATTTTCGACAAGGAGGTATTTCCTCGCGAACACATAGGTGAGTCTTTCGCTCATCCCGTGGTACCCGCCCTGCAGGAAAGCGGGGCATTGGCCAAAGTCCTTGCGAGCGCCTGCTGGGTGAAGAAATTCGGCGGCATTTATGCCTGGGACCCGGAACGGCCCAGCGTCGCCCTTTTCGACAAGAGGCCGTACGAGAGCGACGGCGTGCTGCGCTGGACCATGCACGTCGACCGGGCCGAGTTCGACCACATCCTCCTCGACCACGCCGCCGACGTGGGCGTGGACGTCTTCCAAGGTCTCGCCGTCGACGCCTACGAGCCCGAGTCCCGGGGCGGGCTCGTCCGCCTCGCCGACGGGTCACAGGTGCGGGCCGGATACTTCGTGGACGCCTCCGGACGGCAGAGCAGTGTCTCCGCGGCCCGCAACAAGCGCGGCTGGCTCTCCCAGTTCAAGAACGTCGCCATCTGGCAGCACTTCACCAACTCCGGCCAGACGCAGAACATCGAAGCGGACTGGAACGTCTTCACCGCCGACAACCTCTCGCCCATCGGCTGTTTCGCCTTCCGCGACGGCTGGTGCTGGTACATCCCCGTGCCGAAGGTCATCGGCGGCAAGAGGGTACTCACCCACTCCATCGGCATCGTCACCAACCCGGCCGTGCTCAAGGAGCCGGGCAGCGACTTCACCGACCAGGAGACGTTCCTCGCCGCCGTGGGCCAGGTCCCGTATCTGAAGGACCTGATCGGCGACGCCGTGCCGGTGGCCGACGGCATGCTCACCGCCACCAACTACTCGCGCGTCAGTGAGGAGTTCGCGCACTACGACGAGCGGCACCTGCTGGTGGGCGACGCCGCCTTCTTCGTCGACCCGCTCTTCTCCTCAGGGGTCGCCGTCGCGCTGACCCAGGCCGCGGCCGCCGCCCTGCTCATCCAGAAGACCACCGACGGCAGCCTCGGCGAGACCGACCGGCGCCACCTGTGGCAGGACTACAACGCCAAGTGGCACGGCACGGCCGAGACCTTCGCCCTGATGATCGACCAGTGGTACCACGCCATCGCGAAGAACAACCCGGACAGCTCCTACTGGAGCACCCGCGGCACCGGAGCCGATCTCGGCATACGGGAGCAGACCTTCGACGCCCTGCTCAACACCGCCTTCCAGGACGGCCTGTTGGAGGTCATGACGCACGGCAGCCGCAAGGTGGAGGACCTGGATGCGGCAGGGCCCTTCCTGGCCGCGTCGGCGCTGGCGGAACCGGCCGACCTCACGGAGGACGCCGTCATCTCGCTGGCCGGCACGACGGCCATCCGGGACAGCGTCACCCTGCTCGTACCGGGGTTCAAGGCGACCAACCCGCCCATCAACGTCCAGCTGCCGCCCGCCGTCCTCGCGGGCATGACCGAGTACTGGCGCAACCCCGTCACCAATCACGCATCCGTGCCGTCCCCGCTGCGCGACACGGTGCCGTGCCGGCGCATCTACTCCACCGACGACCCGCACGGCGTCACCATCGACGCGGATGTCCGCAGGGACGGCGTGGACGAGCTGTGGGAACTGCTCGGCGGCGGCCCTCTCAAGTACGGCGAGATCGCGGGACGTCTGACTCCCGCCCAGACCCGGCTCCTGAAGCGGATGTGCGTGAGCGGCTTCCTGCAGGTGGTGCCCGCGACCGCCTGACAGAGCGTCAAGTTTGGTCCCAGCACGTGAAGTTGGGGCACGATGGTGCCGTGTCGGGCAGGGGGCCCGGGCGGCCCGACCGTGTTGCCGCCCTCTGACGGGAGGGCTGTGCGATGAAGCGGGACGTCCTTGTTGTGCTCTACGACGGGGTCCAGGGGATGAGCTTCTCGGGACCGGTAGAGACGTTCTCCGCCGGGTCGGCCGCGGCCCCTGCCCCCGTCTACGAGATACGCACCGCGTCGGTCGGCGGCGCTCCCGTTCGTACGTCGGGCGGCCTGACCGTGCTGCCCGACGGCTCGCTCGAAGACGCCTTGCCCGCGCATACGCTGGTGATACCAGGGAACGGTCAATTCCCTGACCACGGCGGCCAGTTGGCCGGTGTGGTCGGGGAGCTGGCCGACGCGGCCGGACGTGTGGCCGCCATCTCCACCGGGGTGTTCCTGCTCGCCGCGACGGGCGCCCTGCGCGGCCGCAGGGTCACGACCCACTGGAAGTGGTGCGACCTGCTGTCCGAGCGGCACCCGGACGTACAGGTCGACCGGGTGGCGACGGTCGTCAGGGACGGGCGGGTGACCACCGCGGGCGGCGGCACATCGGGCATCGACCTCGCCATGTCCCTGATGTCCGAGGACATCGATCAGGAGCGGGCGGTCCGGGTGTCAAGGGAGCTCGTCTCCTACCCCCGACGCCCCGGCGGCCAGCTGCAGTTCATCCCTTGGATGCCGCCCACGGTCGAACACCCCGTCCTGCGCGGCACCTTGCGGTGGATCTCGGACAACCTCCGTGCGGACCTCTCGGGACGCAGCCTCGCGGAGCGCGCGGGTGTCTCCCCGCGCCACATCAACCGTCTCTTCGCGTCCCATACGGGCATGTCCCCCCGGCGCTACGTCGAGACGGCGCGGGTGGGCGCGGCGCGCCGGATGCTGGAGCGGCCCGGGTGGCCGGGCGGACTCGAGGAGATAGCGAAGGAAGCGGGGTTCAGCACCCTGGAGTCCATGCGCGTCTCGTTCCGCCGGGTGCTCCACGTCGCCCCGGGGGAGTACCAGGAGAGGTTCGGCGCTTCTCCTGCGCCCAAGTGACAACGCGACAGTCGCGCAATTCGCGGGAACTCGAAGACCGACTCTTCCGACTACCTCTCCGGGGCCGTGTTTGAGCCCAGAGGCAAGAGGCTCGGGAGAGTTTGATGCGTGTTCGTGTGTGGTGTGGAGCGATGGCCGCCCTGGCCCTGCTCGCTACCGGCTGTGGCGGCGGTGGTTCGGAGGACCCCGGCAAGGCCGGAGGCAGCGCGGGGGATCCGGTGCGGGCGACCGACTGCAAGGGCCGGGTGACGACGTTCGACTCCACCCCGACGAAGATCGTGACCAGCAACGCGGCCGCTCTGGAGCTGCTGTTGCGGCTCGGCGTGGGCGACAAGGTGATCGGCACCGGATTCCCGCCCGGCAAGGGCGCGTTCAAGGGCGACCTTGACGCGCAGGCACGTGAGGTACCCGTGCTCAGCAAGGCCGTCATTCCCAAGGAGAAGCTGCTCGGCTCCGGCGCCGATGTGTTCATCGACGCGTTCGGGCCGATGAACATGGGCGGCGCGGGCGGCCTGCCCACCGACGAGGAGTTCAAGGCCGCCGGGATCAAGCACATCTCCCTGAAGTCCACGGCCTGTGCGTCGACGCGCAAGAAGCCCGCGACGGATCTCGACGCGGTCAAGGCCGACATCACCACGTTCGGGGCGGTCACCGGCAAGAGCGACCGGGCCGCCGAGCTGGTCGCGGGCATGGAGCGCAAGGTCGCATCGGTGCAGAAGGCCGTCGGAAAGGTCCCCGTGAAGGACAGGCCGAGCTACTTCTTCTTCGACTACGACGCCGGCACCAAGCAGCCCATGGCGATCTGCAACAAGCAGATCGGCAACGCCGTGATCACCCTCGCCGGTGCCCGCAACATCTTCGCGGACTGCGCGGGCACGTTCCGGCCCGTCGGCTGGGAAGACGTGGTCGCCAAGAACCCCGACTGGATCCAGCTCGCCGTACGCAACCGGGGCAGCGAGGCCGAGACGCGCAAGGCCTTCGACGACGCGCGGAAGTGGCTGGAGAACAACCCGGCGACGAAGGAACTCAAGGCCGTGAAGAACGGGAAGTTCCTGCGGATCGGCTCCGAGGAGACCACCATCGCGGGGGTCGGCAACGCCGACACCGTCGAGGAGATCGCCAACGCCCTGTACCCCGGCAAGGTGCGGGCGGCGGAGCAGTAGATGCCCCTCCTCACCCTCAACCGCAAGGCGACCGGGGCCCCGGCGGCAGAGCCCGTCGCGCGCACCCTGCGTCCCGGGGTGCTCGCCGCCCTGCTCGGCGCGGCGCTGCTGCTCGCGCTCACCGGCGCCGTGTCCTGGGGGTCCACGGACATCCCCCCGGACCAGGTGTGGTCGGCGGTGCTGCGCAGGCTGACCGGGCAGCCGGCGAGGCCCGGGACGTCGGACCTCATCGTGTGGCAGCTGCGGCTGCCGCGCGCCCTGCTCGCCGCCGCGGTGGGCGCGGGACTCGGCCTGGTGGGCACGGCCGTTCAGGCCCTGGTGCGCAACCCGCTGGCCGACCCGCATCTGCTCGGCATCTCCAACGGGGCATCGCTCGGTGCCGTCGCCGCCATCGTGCTCGGCGCGGGGGCGGGCGGAACGCTGGGGCTCGGCCTGTCCGGTGCGGCGTTCAGCGGGGCCCTTGCGACGTTCGCCCTTGTGTGGTTGATCGCTCGGCGGGGCGGCAATTTCTCGCCCCTGCGGCTCGTGCTCGCCGGTGTCGGCATCGGCCAGTTCCTCGCCGGGTTCACAAGCTACCTCGTGCTCCAGGCCGGAGACGAACAGCAGACGCAGAGCGTGCTGTTCTGGCTCATGGGCAGCCTGAGCGGGGCGAACTGGTCGACGCTCGCGGTCCCCGCCATCGCCGTGCCGGTCGCGCTGCTGCTGCTCCAGGCGCGGGCCCGCGGTCTCAACGCCGTGATGATGGGGGACGAGACGGCGGCCGGGCTCGGCGTCGACGTCACCCGGCTGCGGCGCGAACTCTTCGTCGTGACAAGCGTGTTGACCGGAATCCTGGTCGCGGTCTCGGGCGCCATCGCCTTCGTCGGCCTGATGGTGCCGCACGCCTGCCGGCTGCTCGTCGGCGGCGACCACCGCAGGCTCCTGCCGATCTCGGCGCTGTTCGGCGCGCTGCTGCTCGTCATCGTCGACATCGTGTGCCGCACCGCACTCGACACCCAGGAACTGCCGGTCGGTGTGGTGACCTCGCTGATCGGCGCCCCCGCTCTGCTGTATCTGCTCGACCGGCGCCTGGAGGCCCGTGGTGAACATCGACATTGAGGGGTTGAATGTCTCCTACGCTCGGCGCACTGTCGTCTCGGGCGTCCACCTCATCGCCGCCGAGGGCGAGGTGGCAGGCCTTGTCGGGCCGAACGGCAGCGGAAAATCGAGCGTGCTGCGCACGGTGTACCGGCATCTGCGACCGGTCGCGGGGCGAGTACGCGTCGCGGGCCGCGACATCTGGGAGCTGACGCCCGCGGAGGCCGCGCGCAAGGTGGCGGCTCTGCCGCAGGAGCGCGGCGGCGACTTCGAGTTGACGGTGCGTGAGGTCGTGGCGATGGGCCGGACCCCGTACAAACGACTCTTCGCGGGCGACGACGACAACGACCGTGCGAAGGTGGCCGCCGTCCTTGAACAGGTCGGCATGGCGCAGGCCGGCGGGCGTTCCTTCTCGGCGCTCTCCGGTGGTGAACGGCAGCGGGTCCTGCTCGCCCGGGCGCTCGCCCAGGACCCGGAGGTGCTCGTCCTCGACGAGCCGACCAACCATCTGGACGTGCTGCACCAGGTGGAGCTGCTCGCGCTGCTGCGTGCCCAGCGCCGCACGGCCCTGGTCTCCCTGCACGACTTGAACGCCGCGGCCTCGGTCTGCGACCGGCTGCATGTCCTGCACCAGGGAAGGGTGGTGGCCTCCGGGCCGCCGCGTGAGGTGCTGACATCGGAACTGCTCGCGGAGGTCTTCGGCGTTCGGGCCGCCGTGGTGGAACACCCGCTGACCGGCGACCCGTTGATCGCCATCGACCACCGTGCTCCGGCGGACGCCACGGGCGCCGCCGCGGCCACCAAGGCCGCGGCATCCGTCGCGCCCGCCGGCTGAATGAGCCGGGCCGGGAGAGGTCAGCGGGAGGCGGACGGCGCGGGCGCGGCGTCGGTGCCCGGCGGCTCGTGCTCCGGTACGGGCCGCCGCAGGCTGAGCAGCAGGACCGCGACACAGGCGGCCGCTGCCGAGACGACAAGCGCGGAGCGGGCGGCGCCCGCGATGCCCCAGACCGCGGTGGCCAGGGCCGGTCCCACGGCGAAGCCGAGACTGCGCGACAGCTGCACGACGGAACCGGCCGTGCCCACCGCACCCGGCGGTGCCGAGCTCATCACCAGGGTCTGCACCGGGCCTCCGTACAGACCCATGCCCGATCCGGCGATGGCCAGGCGCCAGGCGATGTCCCCCCACGTCAGGCTGTCGTTGCCGAGCGGGAGCAGCAGTGCGAGGCCAAGCGCGGTGATCGCGCTGCCGGTGAGCGCGGTGGCCTGCGGCCCGTACCGGTCGGCGAGACGTCCGCCGAGCGGGCCCATGAGCCCCATGGCGAGCGGAAAGGACAGCATGGTCAGGCCGGTGGCGGTCGCGGAGAGCCCGCCCTCGCGCTGCAGCCGCAGGGCCATGACGAAGTGCATGGAGGCGAAGCCGGCGGCGATGGCGAACACCGCCGAGTTGATCCGCTGCGTCCCGGAGGCGCGCACCACGTCGCAGACCTGCCGGCCACCGGTGCCGCGCAGCCACCAGGCGAGCGGGGGCAGCGCGGCCACCGCGAGGAGCAGCCAGCCGGGGGACTCCGATGCCAGGGACAGGGAGAGCAGAAGCGCGGCAAGGCCGCTGCCGACGAGAGCGGCGTCGGCGAGCAGCCGCCCGCCGGGCGCGTGCAGCTTGCCCGCGCGGGGCAGCAGCCGTGCGGCCACCAGCAACGCCCCGATACAGACGGGGAGTTTGACGATGAACACCGCGCGCCAGCCGAACGCGTCCAGGAGCATGCCGCCCACGGGCGGTCCGGTGACGGCTCCCAGCGGGCCGAGCGTGGCGGGCACGCTCATCGCCCGGGCGCGCAGCTTCGGCGGCACCGCGCGCATCGCGAGCACCGGCATCAGGACGAACAGCATGGAACCGAAGGCCCCTTGGGCGATCCGGGTCACGGTCAGCCAGGCCATCCATGGCGCGGCCGCGCTGAGCAGGCCGCACACGGCGAATCCGGTGACGGAGACAAGCACGGCGGGCCGCAGCCCGATCTTCGCGCCGGTTCCTCTGCCGTCAAGCCAGCGGCCCGCAGGCAACAGCAGGGAGACCACCGCGAGTTGATAACCAAGGGCAGCCCACTGCGCCATCGAGGGCGAGACACGCAGGTCACGGGATATCTCGGAGAGGGAGACATTGACGACGTTCATGTCGAGCATCGCCACGAACGACAGCGACCCTGCGACGGCGACCAGCAGCCAGCGGCTGCGTCCCTCCGCGGCCGGTAACGTCGTGCCCCGCGAGGCGTCCTGCGCGTCGTGCGTCATCAACGATTCCCTTCGAGTCCCTCCGAAGCCGCCCTTCTCCGGCGGAAGGGCGCGGATCGGCGGGCTCCGTAACAGTGGTCGGCTGCTGGAGAGGATAAGTTCCCGGGGCCGTGGCCGAGTTGACCCTGAACGCCCTGGTCGGCGGCGAGACCGTTCCATCGCGGACGGTCGGATCGGGGGGCGCCGGAGTTCCCGCGCCGTGGCAGGAGATTGCTCACGTGTGGGATGCGGGCGAAGCCTGGCGGCAGCGGTGGTCTTCCGTGCCAGCATGTGTTCACCGGGCCATGCGGGAGATCAGCCCGTCCGGGCACGGCCCCTTCCATGTCTGCCCGTCGGCTCGCGCCGCCCCCACCATCCCCCGCAGGGCGGCGCGAGCCGACGGGTATCCCCGTGCAGGAGCGGAACATGAACGATTCCCAGCAGGACGCGGGCGCTGAACGGACGCTCCTGCGGCGATGGAGACCAGCCGCCGCGATGACGGGCTTCGCCGCCCTCCTCGTGGTGATCTTCGCCGTCGCGTACGCCACCGGATCGGCCGCAGGACCGGTCGCGCCCGGACTCCACCCCGGCCAGGAACAGTCCGCCGGCACCGGCGACGAGGACTCCGGCGGGGGCGGCGGCACGGACGACGGCATGGAAGGCGACATGAACATGGGGGAGGGACACTGATGGCGGCGGGACTTGCGCAGCCGACCGAGATCACCACCGATCTGGTCGTCGGCGGCATGACGTGCGCGGCCTGTGTGAACCGCGTCGAGAAGAAGCTCGGCAAACTGGAAGGCGTCGTCGCGACGGTCAACCTGGCCACCGGCCGGGCCCGCGTCACCCACCCCGACTCGTACGCGCCCGAGGACCTCGTCGTGGCCGTGGAGCAGGCCGGGTTCACCGCGTCGCTCCCGGAGCCGCCCGCCGCGGAAACCGCCGAGGGAGCGGGGGCGGCGCCGCGTGACGAGGCCGCCGATGAGGCGACCCGGCAGCGCGATCGCCTCGTCGTGACGGCCGTACTCGCCGTACCGGTACTGATCCTTTCCATGGTCCCTGCCCTGCAGTTCAGCAACTGGCAGTGGCTGTGCTTCGCGCTTGCCGCGCCCGTGGCCGTGTGGAGCGCGGCACCGTGCCACCAGAAGGCCCTGCGCGGGCTTCGGCACTCCGCCGCGACCATGGACACCCTCGTCTCCCTGGGGGTGATCGCGTCCTTCGCCTGGTCGACGTACGCGCTGTTCCTCGGCGGCGCGGGCGAGCCCGGCATGAGCATGCCGTTCAGCCTGCTTCCCTCGGCGTCCGGAGATGTGGCGCACGTCTACCTCGAAGCGGCCGTCGCCGTACCGCTGTTCGTCCTGACCGGACGCTTCCTGGAGGCCCGCGCCAAGCACAACACCGGGGCGGCGCTGCGGTCCCTTGCCGAACTCGCCGCCAAGGACGTGTCGGTGCGCGACGAGGACGGCGGGCGCGAACGGCGCATCCCCATCGGACAGTTGAAGGTCGGCCAGCTCTTCGTCGTGCGGCCGGGCGAGAAGGTCGCCACCGACGGGACCGTGGTCGAGGGCAGTTCGGCCCTCGACGTGTCGCTGGTCACCGGCGAGAGCGAACCCGTCGAGACGGCACCCGGCTCGACGGTGGTCGGCGCCGCGGTCAACGTCGGAGGCCTTCTGGTCGTGCGGGCCACCGCGGTGGGCGATGACACCCGCCTCGCCCGCATCACCCGCCTGGTCACCGAGGCGCAGGCGGGCAAGGCCAAGGCGCAGCGGGTCGCGGACCAGGTGGCCGGGGTGTTCGTGCCGGTCGTGCTCGCCCTCGCCGTCACCGTGCTCGGCTTCTGGCTCGGCGCGGGCGCCGACCCGCAGGCCGCGGTGACCGTGGCCGTGGCGGTGCTCGTCGTCGCCTGCCCCTGTGCGCTGGGGCTCGCCACGCCCACCGCCCTGCTCGCCGCGACCGGACGCGGCGCCCAACTCGGCATCCTGGTCAAGGGACCCCGCGCCCTGGAGACGCTGCGGGGCATCGACACCGTCGTACTCGACAAGACCGGCACCCTCACCACGGGACGCATGCGCGTGGCCCGGGTGACGGCGGAACCCGGCGGCATCGGGGACCGGGCGGTGCTGCGCCTCGCGGGCGCCGTGGAGCAGGGCTCCGAGCATCCGCTGGGCAAGGCGATCGCCGGGCACGCGGAGCAGGCGGAGTCCGGCGGACCGCTGCCCCGGACGACCGACTTCACCGCCATGGTCGGCGCGGGCGTGGCCGGACGGGTCGATGAGCGGCACGTCGAGGTGTGCGCCCCGGGCGACACCCCGCTCTCCGAACCACTGGCCGCCGCGCTCGCCGCGGCCGAGGACGCCGCGCACACCCCGGTCCTCGTCCGGGTGGACGGCAGGCCCGAGGCCGTGATCGCCGTCGGCGACACCCTGCGGCCCGAGGCCTACCGGGCGGTGGACCGGCTGCGCCGCCTGGGGCTGCGGACCGTCATCGCGACCGGTGACCGGGAGGCGACCGCCCGGGCCGTCGCCGCCGAACTCGGCATCCCCGAGACCGATGTGCACGCGCGCTGCACCCCGGAGGACAAGGCCCTGCTGGTCAAGGAGCTGAAGGCCGAAGGGCTGCGGGTCGCCGTCGTCGGGGACGGCGTCAACGACACGGTGGCGCTGGCCGGCGCGGACCTGGGCATCGCGATGGGCGGCGGCACGGACGCCGCGATCGGAGCGGCCGACGTGACGCTGGTCCGCGAGGACGTCCTGGTCGTCGCGGACGCGGTCAAGCTCGCCCGCAGAACGATGGGCACGATCCGCGCGAACCTGCTCTGGGCGTTCGGATACAACCTTGTGACCGTGCCCCTGGCGATGACAGGGTGGCTCAACCCGATGGTGGCGGCCGCCGCGATGTCGGTCAGCTCGCTGCTCGTGGTCACCAACAGCCTGCGCCTGCGCGCCTGGCAACCCACCGCCCCACATGTCGCCCGAGGGGGCCGCGGGCCCGCGCGTCGGCTGGAGGCAGCCGCATGAGCGCCACCGGAACGACCGCGCAGCGGCTGCGGCTCCGGGCCTCGGCCGCACTCCCGGCGCTCGCAGCCGCGGCGGCCAGCGCGCTGGCCCTGGGCGGACTCTCCGTCTGGACCGCCGCCGGAGCCGCAGGATCCGCACCCGAACTCCGGATCACCGCGGCCCGGTTGCTGCTGCCGTCCGAGGGCAACGAGAGCACGGCCGCCGTGTTCCGCATCCGCAACAGCGGCGGCGCCGCGGACCGTCTCGTCTCCGTCAGCTCGCCGACGATGGGCGAGGCCATGCTGTCGCGGGACGCCCCCGTCGGTGAACGGGCGGCCCGCATGTCCATGGTCGAGGCGGCCACGGTGCCCGCCGACGGAACGCTGACCATGACGCCGTACGGACTCGACGTGATGGTCGACATCCGGGAGCCGCTGCGCCTGGGGCAGCGCGTCGAGTTCAGTCTGCGCTTCGAGGACGGCGGGACGCTGAAGACGGAGGCGCTCGTCGTGCGCCCCACCGACTGGAACGCGCCCTGACACGGACAGCGCCTCCGTCGACGCACACCTATGCCCGGGGTGAACTCACCCCGGGCATACGGGGCTTTCGGCCGCGTTCAGCAGTGACGTCATGACCGCCCTGGCCCGTGCCACACGGGAGCGGACGGTGCCGATCGGGCAGCCGGCCGCGTCGGCGGCGTCCGCGTAGGGCATTCCGAGGACCTGCGTGAGCACGAACGCCTGCCGTCGCGGAGCGTCCAGCGAGCTCAGCAGGTCGAGCAGCGCCACGCCCTCGTCGAAGCCGGGAAGGCCGCCGGGCTGCGATCGCTCCGCCTCCGTACGCCAGTTGGGGCCGTCGGCGAATCGGGGGCGGGCGGCGGCCGCGCGGTAGCGGTCGGCCACCACCCTGCGGGCGATGGACAGCAGCCACGTACGGGCGCAGGAACGTCCGGCGAACCGGGGCAGGGCCGTCAAGGTGCGTAAGTACGTCTCCTGCGTGAGGTCTTCGGCTCCTTGCACATCGGCGCCGAGATAGGCGACGAAGCGGCAGACATCGGCGCGCGTGGCGCGCACGAAACGTTCGAGGGCCTCGGTGTCACCGTCGCGGGCGGCCAGCGCCCACTCCGTGATCTGTGTGTCGCTTGCGGCGGCGGTGCTGCCGCTCGGCCGCTGTTTTCGCGCAGGCGGCAGCTGTTTCAGGGCAGGGGGCATCGCGGACTGTCCTTCGCGTGCGGACGGAACCTGCCGTGGGGGCACGGCCCCGTCGGCGGACACCCTTCGCGTCCCGGATACGGATACGGATATGGATATGGATACGGATACGGGCGCGGGGCATGGGGCGGTGGGGTCAGTGCGCGCGGCAGCCGTGCGGGTGCGCACCGGCGCATGGCGCACTGCGTCACCGGCCGTGCCCCGGGCGGGCCTTGGCCGGTGGTGTCAGACGGTGCTCGGGCGGTGCGGCGGGCCGCGGCGTGAGACGACGTGGCGCAGGAGCGGCAGCTGCGGCCGGCGCGGCGGCAGCGGCAGGGCCACGGACGGCCGGCGTCCGGGCAGCGGGGAAGAACCCTGGACGGCGCGGTCCAGGGGCGCGAAGACAAAGGCGGCGAGGGCCCGTCCGAGGCGGAGCGCTGCGGCTTCGCCCCGCCACAGCCACAGTCCGCACAGCAGTCCGGCGAGCGCGTGGGCGGACGTCATGCCGGCCGAGGCGCCGAAGGCGGGCTCCGTGTCGGCGGTGTGCATGTGCGCCATGCCCGCACCGGAGTGCCGCTGAGTGCCGGCCGGGCAGGGGCCCGCCGAGGCCTGGGAGAGCGTGAAGGCCAAGTGCAGCGCGAGCTGGGTCAGCACGCTCGCGCCGCACACCGCGAGGGCGCCGCGGGCCCGGCCGGTCAGGCACCAGGCGGCCGCGGCCACGGCGGCGAACGCGGACCACACGGCCCAGGCGGGCAGCGCGTGGCCGGACATCAGGGCGTGCCCCGGAGCCGTCACCGATACGCACACGGCGGCGAAGACCGCGGAGCGGGTCAGCCGGCCGGCTGACCCGCGGCGGATCTCCGTGCCGGCTGCCGGCAACGTCGCGGCCGGCCGGGTCACCGCGGTCCGGGCGCGGCGGGTTCCATGATCGGCAGTCGTGCGACCTGGCGGCAGACGCGGACCGACTTGGCCATCACGCCGTGCGACGTGGCGGCGAGCGAGCAGGCGAGCGCGATCAGCGGCCAGTTCGTGGCCAGGACTGATGCCGTGGCCAGGGCGAGCGTGGCGACGGCGATGGAGATGCTGGCGGTGGTGCCCGTCCACCCGACCATCCGCGGCAGCTCTTCAGGGGTGGGCAGCCAGCGGGCGAGGGTGCCGGTCGCGGCGAGGGCCCCCGCGGCGAGCAGCGCCGCCACGACCGCGGTCCCGGCCAGATACAGGGCCATCAGCTGGGCGGTCCAGGGCAGTGCCCAGTCCTGGGCGTCGCCCGCGTTGCGGACGAGGAACCAGCAGGCGATCAGGAAGGGCGCGGTGATGACGATGGAGCGGGAGGTGTGCCGGGCCTGAGCGATGGTCAGTTCCCGCTGGCAGCTCGCCACCAGGTCCTCCATCGTCCCGAAGTCGCGTAACGCCCGCTCGGCGGCGCGGTCGTGGGACATGCCCCGGCCCGTGAACTCCGCGACGGCGTCGGTGAGGCCGTCGCGCACCTCCTCAAGGAGCCTGGCCTTGGCGCGGACCGGGCCGTGCAGCGCGGTCTCCAGCGCCGTGAGGTAGTCCTCGACGGGGTCGCTGCGCTGTTCCACGGCGCTCACGTGAGGAGCCCCGGCGGGGCCGCGGGGTTGAGGACCGAGCCGATGGCCGTCGTGAATTCGTTCCACGCCGACCGCTCGCTGGCCAAGGTGCGCTGCCCGGCGTCCGTCAGTTCGTAGCAGCGCTTGCGGCGCTCGCCCACGGACTGCCAGCTGCTCTGCAAAAGACCCACCCGCTCAAGGCGGTTGAGGGCGGGATAGATCGTGCCGGTGCGCAGCTCGAGCGCGCCGCCGCTGCGTTCCTGCACGGCCGTGATGATCGCGTACCCGTGCAGGGGGCCTGGCTCGAGCACGGCGAGCAGCAGCCCGTCCAGATGTCCTCTGACCGCGTCCTGTCTCATGAGTAGGCAGCCTACACAATCGGGGCGTTGGTGTGCTATCTATTGGCAGCCAACATATCCATTGCCGGCGGAGGGGTCCGCAGTGAGCAAGTTCTTGTTATCGGTGCATGTCATCCTGGCGATCCTGGCGGTCGGGCCGATCGCCGTCGCCGCCTCGATGTTCCCGCGCTACGCACAGCAGTTGACGACCGACGGGAAGGACCAGGACGGCCATAAGGACCAGGACGGCAACGCGGCCGGAGTCGCCGGGATCCTGCACAAGATCTGCCGCGGGTACGCGCTCTTCGGCATCGGCGTCCCGGTCTTCGGACTCGCCACCGCCGTCCAGCTCGACGCGCTCACCGACGTCTGGCTCATCATCTCGATCGTCCTGACCGCGGCAGCGGCGGCCGTCCTCGCGATGGCCATCCTGCCCAGCCAGCAGCGGGTGCTCGCGGTGGCCGGCGGAACGGCCGAGCCCGGCGCGCCCGCCGTTCCGGCGAGCAGGCTCTCCATGCTCACGGGCATCTTCAACTTGCTGTGGACGGTTGTCGTGATCCTCATGATCGTCCGCCCCGGCTCCACGACGGGTGCGTGATCTCGATGCGTACGTTGCGAATCGCCGCCGCGGTCGAGGCCGCATCCCTGGTCATCCTGCTGATCAATGTCTTCACCATCCATGCCAAGCCGATCACTTCGCTGGGCGGGCCGACCCATGGCTCGGCCTATCTCGTCGCCATCGCGATGACCTGGGCGATCCCCGCCGCGGCCGGGACCAGCGCCCGGTGGCTCGCCCTGATCCCCGGCATCGGGGCGATGCTCGCGCTGCGCAGGCTCGGCGCCGAGCCTGCGGGCAACGCGCCGGGCGCTTCCGTGCCGCAGCAAGAGGTACGTACGTCGGACGAGGGCAGGACCCGGTCATGAGCGGCCTGCTCGGCCCCAACGGCGCAGGCAAGACCACCTTTGTGAAGACCCGCGCCACCCTGCTGCGGCCGGACGGCGGCCAGGCCCGGCCTCGGTGGACGAGGATCTGACGGGCACCGAGAACCTGGTGCTCCTCGGCCGGCTGCTCGGCTACGGCAAGTCCGCGGGCCGCGCAGCCCTCGACCCGCGCAGCCGCAACCAGGTGTGGGACATCGTGCGGGCGGTCGTCACCCAGGGCACGACCGTCCTGCTCACCACGCAGTACCTCGACGAGGCCGATCAACTGGCGTCCCGCATCGCGGTGATCGACGACGGCAAGGTGATCGCGGAGGGCACCAAGGGCGAGCTCAAGTCCTCGGTGGGCGCGGGCTCGGTGCATCTGCGGCTGCGCGACACGGCGCAACGGGAAGAGGCCAGGCGGCTGTTGGCCCTGTGCCTGGACGTCCCGATGCACCTGGAGCCCGACCCGGTCGCGCTCAGCGCCCGGGTGGGCAGCGGCGATTCCGCCGCGGGGCCGGCCGAGCAGGCGTCCCGTGCGCTGGCCGAGCCGGCGCGGGCCGGCATCACCGTCGACAACTTCTCGCTGGGGCAGCCCAGCCTCGACGAGGTGTTCCTCGCGCTGACCGACGGCGCGGTGAAGGCTGGGCTACCGGCCCGACGGCGGGATCGTCGGTGTCCTCGCGGGCGTGCTGCTGCTCATCGTCTTCAGCTTCGCCTTCTCCTGGGTGTGGACGATGTTCGGGCTTCTGCTGCGCACGGAGAAGACGGTGATGGGCGTCTCGATGATGGTGATCTTCCCGCTGACATTTCTGAGCAACGTGTTCGTCGAGTCTGAGCAACGTGTTCGTCGAGCCGCGCACCATGCCGGGCTGGCTGCAGGCGTTCGTGAACAACAGCCCGATCTCCCACCTCTGCAGCGCGGTACGCGGCGTGATGGCCGGTAATTGGCCAACGGCCGAAATTGGCTGGGTGCTCGGCTGGGCCGCCGTGTTCGTCCTGGTCTTCGGTCCGATCACGATGCGCATCTACGCACGCAAGTAACCGCTGTTCGTTCGACTCCCCGGCCATCCCGATGTGCTGCCGATGCCATGCCGACGGCATCCCGAGACCGGCCCGGACTCCGGGCCGGAATGCGGCCATTCATCTGCAACGTTCAACTGAATCGGGACCTCACCGTCCGTCACTCCGAGTAAAGTACTCGTCAATAATCCTCTTGCTGCACAGTAGCGGGATTTGCTAGCGTCCCAGTCGTTGGCGCACTGAATATCGGCGGAGACACGGGGGGTACGATGTGCGACCAGGATGTCGGCTGTGCTTGGCCTCGATTGGCGGGATGGATGCCGCAAGGCGGGCCTTATGCCGACTCGTCAGACATAGTGAAGGTGGCCTGTAGGAAAGTTCCCATCGGGTGGCTGCTGCCCGCAGATTCACCCCGTACCAAAGGCGTTGATCAGGAATACGTCGCGGCCCTCAGCGAGTTAGGCGAAGAGCTGCCGCCGATCGTTGTGCATGAGGCCAGCGGGCGGGTCATAGACGGGATGCACCGCCTTGCCGCCGCCCGGCTCCGCGGCGAAGAAATGATTCACGCCCACCTTGTCGAAGCACCCGAGCACAAACTGTTCGAAGTTTCGGTCAGATTGAATTCCGCCCACGGGAAACCCCTCTCCTACCGGGAGAAGGTCGCGGCGGGGACCCGAATTCTGATGGAGAACCAGAAGCTGTCGGACCGCTACGTCGCGTCCCTCACGGGTCTGTCGCCCCGCACCATCGCCCGCCTGCGCCGTTCGAGTGGCGAAGTTGCGCACTTGAACGCCCGGATCGGCCTGGACGGCAAGGTCCGCAGGGTCGGGGTCGCGCCGGGCCGGCAGCGGGCCAGCGAGCTGCTCGCCGAGCGGCCGGGTGCGCCGCTGCGGGAGATAGCCCGTGAGGCGGGGATATCACTCGGCACCGCTCATGACGTCAAGAAACGCGTCCTCCTCGGTGAGGATCCGGTCCCGCGGCGTTCCGAGAAAGCTCCCGCGCCCGTGGCGAAAAGCATGAATCTGCTCACCGAGCCCGAATCCCCGACACCCATCGCGGGCGTTGCGCAACCCTTGCAGAAACTGCGGAGAGATCCCGCGCTCCGACTGTCCGAATCCGGCCGCCTCCTGCTGCGGCATCTCGCCATCCATGACGTCGACTCCCAGGTTCTTGCCGACGTCGCCGCGAATCTTCCGCCGCACACCACCGACCGGGTCGCGCAATTGGCGCGTGAATGCGCGGAGAAGTGGGCGCGGTTCGCCGAACGAGTGGAACGGGAATCCTCCGTCGGGCGTCGAACGCCCGCTTGACAAATTATTCTCAGCGGTTCGAATTCCTGAACGCGGGGAGGGCCTACGGGCCCTCCCCGCTTTCTTTATTCCCTTATTCCCGGTTCTTTTCCGGAGCTTCATATTCCGCTCCGTCCCGGTCGGTATTCGAGTGTCTGCGGCATGTGAATGGCGTGCTCTTTGAGCCATCGAACATCGCCTTGTCTCAGCCCCTGCGTGAGAAGATCGCTGTGCTCGGCAATCGGGGCGCTCGTACCGAGCGAACCCGCCCGACGTCCGCTACGTTTCGGCCTGGCGTTCTTCTTTCTCTGCCCTGATTCCTGTCCATGTAAATGGCAGATATTCCGAATGCCGGCGTGCAGGCATTCACATTCCATCGACGCCCGGTTCTGTGCCGGGCAATGCACAGGAGGTGACCCGCAGTGACCGAGACATGCCCCCACGCGCCTGCCTACCCCTTCGGCCCGGTATCGCGCCTAGATCTGCACCCTCGCTATCTGGAGCTGGCCCGCACGGAACCGGTGACCCGGGTTCATATGCCCTACGGCGGCGAGGCCTGGCTGCTGACCGGCTACGAGGAGATCAAGCAGTTCCTCGCCGACCCCCGGTTCAGCTCGTACGCCGCGACGGCACCGGACACCAGCAGGGTGACCCCGCTGCCGCTCAGGCCCGGAAACCTGCTGACCATGGACCCGCCCGACCACAGCCGGATCCGGAAGATCGTGGCGCACGCCTTCGTGCCCAGCCGGGTGGCCCGTCTCACCGACCGGATGCGCGAGGTCGTGGCGGCCGAGATCGACGACATGGTGGCGGCGGGACCGTCCGCCGACCTCGTGGAGCGCCTGGCGATCCCGCTGCCCGTCCGTATGATCGCCGAGCTCTTCGGCATCCCGTACGAGGAGCGCTTCGCCTTCCGCAAGTACTCCGACGTCTTCGTCGCGACCTCCGCCCACACCCAGGAGGAGATCGACGAGGCGCGCGACGGACTCGAGGACTACCTCAAGTCCCTGATCGAACTGCGCCGGCGGGAGCCCCAGGAGGACCTCGTCTCGGTGCTCATCGACGCCGTGGACGGGGAGCGGCTCTCGGACATGGAGGCGGTGCGGACCGGCATCGGCATCCTCATGGCGGGCCACGAGACCTCACTGAGCATGATCTCCAACGTCTGCTTCCTCCTGCTCCAACAGCGGGAGCTGTACGAGGAGTTGTGCGCCCACCCGGAGCGCATCGACGCGGCGATCGAGGAGATGCTGCGCATCATCCCGCTCCGCTCGGTGGGCAGCTTCCCCCGGCGGGCGACCGAGGACGTCGAGATCGGCGGCGTACTCATCAAGGCGGGCGACACCGTCATCTTCCAGCGCGCGGCCGGCGACCGTGACGAGCGGGTCTTCGACGACCCGGAGACCATCAGGTTCGACCGGGGCCGCAATCCGCACCTGGGCTTCGGCCACGGCATGCACTACTGCCTCGGCTCGGCCCTCGCCCGCTCCGAACTGCGGGTGGTGCTCGAAGGGCTCACCGACCGGCTCCCCACGCTGCGTCTTGCCGTACCCGCCGAGGACGTCCCGTGGAAGCCCGGCCTGATCGCACGTGCGCCGGAGGCCCTGCGCGTCGAGTGGTGAACCGTCCAGGAAGCCCACACCCCCCGAAGAGGAATGTCATGACTACGCAGCCACGCGTCAACGAGCTCTGGAAGTACATCGGCGAGAACCAGGTCAACGGCCAACTGGTCGACGACCTGACCGACTTCAAGACCAGCCAGGTCAACTACCGGCTGACCTCCTTCGACGTGCGGACCAACGGCGTCCGGTACCTCAAGACCCTCATCTACAACCTCGCGTCCCAGCTGAGTCCGGAGAACTGGGACCGGCTGCGCCGAATCGAGAACCGCGAGGTCGGAAACCCGTTCTCGGTCACGTACGACGGCGAGATGGTCTGCCTCGACTATCTGCGCGCAGTGCTCGATCTTGAATTCATCGAGAAGAACGTGGACTTGGCGGGCGCGGACGTTCTCGAGATCGGGGCGGGGTACGGACGTACGTGTCATTCGTTCCTCTCGAACCACAAAATTTCGTCATACACGATCATTGACCTCGAGACGACGATGGAGGTATCGCAGCGCTATCTGCGGACCGTCCTCGACGACGCGGAGTTCGCGAAGATCACGTTTATTCCGGTAGGCGAAATCGAAGGCGCCCTCGGCGACGCCACCTTCGATCTGGCCATCAATATCGACTCGCTCGCCGAGATGGACGTCGACACCGTCCGGTACTACCTGGGTCTCATCGACCGGCACTGCCGGAACTTCTACGTCAACAACCCGGTCGGCAAGTACATGGACAAGAGCCTGGACGGCCACGCGCGCGGCGAGCAGGCGATCGCCAGGGCGATGAGCCCGGGCCTCCTGACGGACGTCATCGACGTCAACGACAACCGTGCCGTGGCGGCGAAGGCCCCCGAGTTCACGGCCGCCTACCGCCCCCATGACGGCTGGACGTGCGCAGCCGACACCTGGGCCGTTCCCTACACCTGGTACTGGCAGGCGCTGTTCCAGAAGCAGGAGCCGAAGCACTGAAAGCCGACCGCACAACGGGAGTTGACCGGTGACGAACGAATCGATCGGAGGCGGTATGGAGGCACGTCGGACGACCTGCGCGATAGCGGGTGCCGGGCCTGCCGGGATGATGCTGGGGATGCTGCTTGCCCGGGCCGGTGTGGAGACCGTGGTCCTGGAGAAGCACGCGGACTTCCTGCGGGACTTCCGCGGGGACACCGTGCACGCGTCGACGTGGCGGCTCATGGAGGAGCTCGGACTCCACGACGCGTTCGTGAAGTTGGCGCACCAGCGGATCCATCACATTCAAGTCGAGACCGACGACGGCACCTTCACGCTGATGGACTTCCGCAGGCTGCCGGGCAAATTCAAGTACATCACCTTCCTGCCGCAGTGGGACTTTCTCAACTTCCTTGTGGAAGAAGCGGAGAAGTATCCGAACTTCCGGATCCTGCGCAACAGCGAAGTGACGAGCGTAATCGACGACGGCGACCGGGTCACCGGGCTTCGCTACCGCGATGCCGACGGTGAGCACGAGCTGCTCGCCGACCTCACCGTGGCCGCCGACGGCAGACGGTCCGCGCTGCGCGAGACCGCGAAACTGACGTCACGCGTCTTCGGCTCGGGCATGGACATCCTGTGGTTCCAGCTGTCCAAGAAGCCCGGCGACCCGGGCGGCATGGTGGGCCGGCTCTCCGACGGTCAGCTGGTGGTGCGCATCGAACGGCAGACCCACTGGACGGTCGCGTACACGGTCCGCAAGGACGGATACGACGAGGTGCGCGGGCGCGGTCTGGACTGGTTCCGCAAGAACCTGGCCGAACTCACGCCGTTCCTGGCCGACCGGGTCCACGAAGTGGAGTCCTGGGACGACATCAAGGTGCTCGACGTACAGATCGACCGGCTCGACCGCTGGTGGCGGCCCGGACTGCTCTGCATCGGGGACGCCGCCCACACGATGTCGCCGATCATGGGCGTCGGGATCAACCTCGCCCTGCAGGACGCCGTCGCCGCCGCCAACCGCATCGCCGAGCCGCTGCGCGACGGCAAGCTTAACGACGAGCACCTGGAGAGCGTGCAGAAGCGCCGCACCATGCCGACCGTGGGCACTCAGCGCATGCAGCGCTTTCTGCAGGGCCGCTTCCTGGAGCCGTGGGTCCGCGGCGAAGGAAAGTCCACCACCCCCCTCCTGCTGCGCATCCTCAAGCGCCTGCCCGCCCTCCAGGCGGGACCCGCGCGGACCATGGCGATCGGCATGCGCCCCGAACACCCCATACCGGCGCTCCGCAAGCAGCCGGCCCTTCACCGCCCCACCGCGACGAACGGAGAGTGACACATCGTGCGTGTAATGATGACGATTACCCCTGGTACCGGCCACACCTACCCCATGGTCCCGCTGGCCTGGGCCCTGCAGATGGCGGGCCACGAAGTGCTCGTCGTCTCGTGCGGCCCCGGTCTTGAGATGGGCAACGCCGGTGTGCGCACCGTGGACGTCTCTCCGGGGCTCTCCCTGGGGATGATGCAGGGCAAGCTCGCCGCCAACCACCCCGAACTGGGCGCGAAACTCGCCCAGGAGGCCCTGGACGCCAACTATCTGGACATCATCGGCTCGGCGGTCGCCGCCGCGCTCAGGCTGCAGCCGCAGATGGTCGAAGGGATGATCCGCACCGCCGAACAGTGGCGACCGGACGTCATCGTGCACTCCCCGCTCCTTGCCCCCGGTCTGGTCGCCGCGGCCAAGCTCGGCATCCCCGCGGTGCAGCACGAGTTCGGCTTCGTACGGCCGTCCGGGAAGATCATGCGCAAGGCCTACCCGGACCTCTTCGAGAAGCACGGTGTGGAGCTGCCCGAGGTGCAGGCCACCATCGACATCACACCGCCGAGCATCCAGGCGCCCGAGCCCGACTCCTGGATGATGGGATTCGTCCCGTACAACGGCAGCGGCGCCCTGCCCGAGCCCATCTTCGACTTCCTCACCAACGCGCCCGCCAAGCCGCGTATCGCCATCACGCTCGGCAGCGGACCCGCCCCCGAGGAGGCCGCGCTGATCTTCCGTCAGGTCCTTGAGATGGCACCGA
The DNA here is from genome assembly GCF_040640795.1 of Streptomyces sp. NPDC021622. Taxonomy (NCBI): domain Bacteria; kingdom Bacillati; phylum Actinomycetota; class Actinomycetes; order Kitasatosporales; family Streptomycetaceae; genus Streptomyces; species Streptomyces sp. NPDC021622. The sequence goes on along the minus strand of NZ_JBFACK010000014.1, from coordinate 112,947 downwards.
AGACGGACGCCGAGTTCGTGATGGTCGTGCCCACGGTGGACCTGGAGCCGTTCGGGCCGCTGCCCGACAACGTCCGCTCCTTCGGCTGGGCGCCGTACAGCTCGCTGATGGCCCACTGCTCGGCGGTCATCCACCACGGTGGCCCCGGCTCCGCGCTCGGCGCGATCGCCAACGGCGTCCCGCAGGTGATCCCCGACTTCAAGGGCCTGGCCCGGCCGCTCATCGCGGACACGATGGTCCAGCGCGGCCTCGCCCGCGTCGTGCCGCCGGAGGAGATCGGCAAGGAGCTCGTGGAGTCGCTGCTCGCGGACACGAAGCTGCCCGCCGCCACGAACGAGGTGCGCGAGGAGATCAGGAACATGCCGAAGCCGCACGAGGTCGTCGACCGCCTGGCCGCGCTCGTCGAGGCGGGGAAGTAGGGCGCACCGGATGACGATGTACGCGAACGCGACCGAGTGGCAGCGTGCGGTGGAGTCCGCACGCACCATCTACGACATATCGCCGCTGTACGAGGCGATCTATCTGGGCCGCGGCAAGGACTACAAGGGCGAGGCCGACGCCGTCGCCGAGCTCGTCAGGGCCCGCAACCCCGAGGCGCGGGACCTGCTCGACGTGGGCTGCGGGCCCGGCAACCATCTGCAGTACTTCGCCGCGGCGTTCGACCACGTGGAGGGGGCCGACCTCGCCGAGGCCCAGCTCGCCTCCGCGCGCGGCCGGCTTCCGGACGTGCCGGTGCACCGGGCGGACATGCGGAACTTCGACCTGGGCCGCCAGTTCTCGGCGGTGACCTGCCTGTTCAGCGCCATCGGCAACATCAGCGGCACCGACGAACTGCGGGCCGCCGTGCGCAGCATGGCGCGGCATCTGCGGCCCGGCGGCGTCCTGGTGATCGAGCCGTGGTGGTTCCCGGAGACCTTCACCGCGGGGCACATCGGGAGCGACAGCTTCGTGCACGAGGGGACGACGATCTCGCGCGTCTCCCACTCCGTGCGGTGCGGCGACAGCAGCCACATGGAGGTCCACTACGTCTTCGCCCGGCCGGGCGAGGGCATCTGGCACTTCGCCGACGAGCACACCATGGCCCTGTTCCCGCGTACCGAGTACGAGACGGCGTTCGCCGACGCGGGTCTCAAGGCCGAGTTCCTCGACCTGGGCAACTCGGGTCCAGGAGTCTTCGTCGGCACCCTCGAATCCGGCACTCCCGGATCCGGCACCCTCGAAGGGAGCTCCCGTGATGGACGTTCGTGAGCTGAAGATCGCCGGCGCCTTCCACTTCGTGCCGCAGAACTTCGCCGACGCCCGGGGCCATCTGGCCTCGCCGTACCAGGAGGCCGCCTTCAAGGAGGCGACAGGACACACGCTGTTCCCGATCCGCCAGACCAACCACAGCCAGTCACGCCGCGGCGTGGCCCGCGGCGTCCACTTCACGACGACGCCGCCGGGCATGGCCAAGTACGTCCACTGCTCGCAGGGCAGCACCCTCGACATGGTGGTGGACGTGCGGGTCGGCTCCCCGACGTTCGGGCAGTGGGAGTCCATCGTGCTCAACGCCGAGCACCCCAGCGGGATCTATCTCCCCGTCGGCGTCGGGCACGCCTTCGTCGCCCTGGAGGACACGGTCATCACGTACCTGCTGTCCGAGGGATACAAGGCGGAGAACGAGAAGGCGGTCTCGGTGCTCGACCCGCCCCTCGGCCTGCCCGTCTCGGACGACGAGAACCTCATCCTCTCCGAACGGGACCGGGTGGCACCCACGTTGGCCGAGGCCGCGGAGCTGGGACTGCTGCCCGACTACGAGACCTCGCTGAGGGTGGAGAGGTCGCTGTACGAGAAATACGAGAAAGGGGCGGACGCATGAGCGCAGGACACGACGGACAGGCGCAGCAGCGGCCGCTGGTGACCGTGCTCGGCGCGTCGGGCTTCGTCGGCGCGGCGGTAACCCGCGAGTTCGCGCGCCGGCCGGTGCGGCTGCGCCTTGTGTCCAGAAGCCGCGCGGCCGTCCCGCAGGACGCCGTCGCCGACATTGAAGTGCGTACGGGAGATCTGACCGAACAGGCGGCGCTCGCCGACGCGGTCGAGGGATCCGACGTGGTGATCCATCTGCTCGCGCACATGTCGACCGACGCCAACTGGCGGGGCGCGGGCTCCGCGGCCGAGAAGGTCAACGTCGGCACGATGCGCCGGCTCACGGAGATCCTGCGCCCGGGTCCTGACGGCCGTCCGGTCACCGTGATCTACGCGGGGACGGCGAGCCAGGTCGGTCTCTCCGCCACGACCCGCGTCGACGGCTCCGAGCCCGACGAGCCGCAGAGCTCTTACGACCGTCAGAAGCTGGCCGCCCAGCGGGAGTTGGAGGCGGCGACCAGGGCGGGGCACGTGCACGGGTTCACCCTGCGCCTGCCCACCGTGATCGGCTGTGTGCCAGGGCGTGAGGGGTCCAAGGGCGTGGTGGCCGCGATGATCGGGCGTGCGCTCGCGGGCGAGTCGATCACCATGTGGCACGACGGATCCGTACGCCGTGACCTGCTGCACGTCGAGGACGTGGCCCGCGCCTTCGCGGCGGCCGTCGACCACGGACACGAACTGGTCGGCCGCCACTGGATGATCGGCAGCGGGCGCGGCGAGCCGCTCGGCGCGGTTTTCGACCGGGTCGCCAAGCTCGTGTCGGCCCGCACCGGCCAGGAACCGGTGGACGTCCTGACGGTGCCGCCGCCGGAGTACGCCGAACTCGGCGACTTCCACAGCATGGAGATCGACTCATCGGCCTTCCGCGGCGTGACCGGCTGGCTGCCGCGGCTGACCCTGGACGAGGGCCTTGAACGCACGGTCGACGACCTGCACCGGTCGGCGTCGAGCGCGGCCGCGAACAGCGCGGGGGGAAGCGAAGATGCCTGACCGGACCTGGCGGATCGAGGTGGACCGGCGGCTCTGCGCCGGCACCGGGCTCTGCCTGGGCACGGCGTCCGGGCACATGCGCCTTGACCGGGGGCGGGCCCGTCCCGTCGAGGCGCTCGTCGCCCCGGACCAGAGCGTGGCGGACGCCGCCGCGACCTGCCCGATGGAGGCGATCACCCTGCGCGACGCCGCGACCGGCGAGCTTCTCGCCCCGGTGCGTTGATCGCGCGACCCACCGGAGCACGGCGGCCCGGCCGCCGTGCTCCGCACCGCCGGCCACCGATGGCGTCCCGGCGAACACACATCACCGGCCCACAGGGCGAGTGCGGAGGCGAAAACTCATGACCATGTCCGTCTGGGCTTACCAAGACGAGTACGCGGCCGAACGCGACGACATCCTGGAAGCGGTCGACTCGGTGTTCTCGTCCGGGCGTCTGGTGCTCGGCCCGAGCGTGGAGAACTTCGAGGGGGAGTTCGCCGGCTATCACGGCGCCGCGCACTGCGTCGGCGTCGACAACGGAACCAACGCGGTGAAGCTCGCGCTCGAGGCGCTTGCCATCGGGGCGGGCGACGAGGTGATCACCGTGTCCAACACGGCCGCGCCCACCGTCGTCGCGATCGCGAGTACCGGGGCCACCGCGAAGTTCGTGGACATCGACCCGGCGACGTACTTGATGGACACCGCACAGCTCGCGTCGGCGATCACCGAGCGGACGCGGTGCATCGTGCCGGTCCACCTCTACGGGCAGTGCGTGCCGATGGCGCCGGTCAAGGAGATCGCCGCGGCGCACGGCCTGGCGGTCGTGGAGGACTGCGCGCAGGCCCACGGCGCACGCCAGGGCGGCAGGATGGCGGGCACCTTCGGTGACGCCGCCGCGTACTCCTTCTACCCGACGAAGGTCCTCGGCGCGTACGGCGACGGGGGAGCGGTCCTTACCTCACGGGCGGACGTCGACCGCAACCTGCGGCGGCTTCGCTACTACGGGATGGAGGAGCGCTACTACGTCGAGGCGCTGCCCGGCCACAACAGCAGGCTCGACGAGGTGCAGGCGGAGATCCTGCGCCGCAAGCTGCGGCGGCTCGACGGCTACATCGCCGCCCGGCGCGCGGTGGCCGACCGCTATGCCGATGCGCTGGGCGACACCTCGCTGGTCCTGCCGGCCACGGCCGATGGCAACGACCACGTGTACTACGTGTACGTGGTCCGCCACCCCCGGCGCGACCTCGTCATCGAGCGGCTGCGCGAGCACGACATCGAGCTCAACGTGAGCTACCCCTGGCCGGTCCACACCATGGCGGGGTTCGCCGGCACCGAGTCGGCCGACGTCTCGCTGCCGGTCACCGAGCGGTACGCCAAGGAGATCTTCTCGCTCCCGATGTACCCCTCGCTCGGCGTCGAACGGCAGGACCAGGTCATCGACGCCCTGCGCAAGGTCCTCGACGAGGTGGACTCCATCTGATCCCCTGCGCGCGGACGCCCGACGAGCGGGTGCCCTGTTCACCACGGTGAACAGGGCACCCGCTCGCTGTTGTTGGGGGGACGGTCGCGTTACTACACGGCGACGGCCACGTCGTCGGAGCCGTCGAGGGCCTCGAAGTGGCTCGGGCGCCCGTCCCGCTGGACCTCACGGCCGATCTGCTCCGCCGCCGTGCGGTGCATCAGCTCCCAGCCGCCGTCGGCCCTGCGCAGCGGCACCGAATGCCACGGCGTGGTCCACGCGTCGGCCGCGCCGAGCAGCCGGATGCCGAACTTGGCCTCGCCGCGGTTCTGCGGGTGGATGGAGAGACGCACCGTACGCGGGTGGTGCTCGGCGATCAGCTCGCCCCAGGCCCGGCTGCGCCGGATGACCTCGTAGGCACGCTTCCGGGCATCGCGCTGCAGGGCCGACTTGGTGCCCTCCCAGCCGGCGGTGTCCTCGACCATGAAGCGGGTGATGCCGCGATACATCCGCAGCGTCGACTCGTCGACACGGACCTCGGCCCGCAGGTCCTCGATCGTCGGCGCATAGCGGTCGGTGGTGGCCATGCGCTTCTCGTCGTACGACAGCGTGGTGCCGTACACGTCACGCAGATCGAAGGTGGCCAGGTGCTCGGCCATTCCCTCGCTGCTGATCATGTCGCGCAAGGCGTCGCCGTAGGCGTCGATGTGCTCGTCGGGGACGCCGATGACATCGCCGAAGATGTGCCCGTCGGAGCAGATCAGGACGCGGGCGCCCGGTGCGTACACCTTCCCGATCCGGGCGCACAGCGAGTCCAGGAAGCGCAGGGCGAGCAACTCGCCCTGGTCCGGCAGGTGGTTGAAGACCTTCGCGGTGTTGGGAGATTTGCACGGGAAGCCCGGCAGGGTGAACAGCACCGGTTCACCTCGGCCGACGAGCCCCGATATCTGAAGGAGCTGTTCGGGGAACGCGTCGGTGGTGTCGAGCTCGGCGTCGGCCTCGACGGTACGCCGATGCGGAAGCAGCAGGGACAGGATCTCGTGGGTGATCTGCCGGGTCTCGGCGGATTCGGACTCGAAGAGGGAGGAGGAGGCAGAAGGGGACGCAGAAGAGGAGGCAGAGGACACTGTGTGCTCGCTTTCTGGGGCTTGTGTGCTGGCTGAGAGGAGCGGTGCGGATCCGGTCAATGCCGCACCGGGCAGCCGGAGGCGGCGGGCGGCGGATCCTGCGGCCCGTAGGCGACGGGAAGTTCGTTGACGCCGCGCGCCAGTACGGCGGAGATCCAGACCAGCGAGGCGTCGTCGACGGCGAACCGCAGCTGCGGAAGGCGGGTCAGCAACGCCTTGATGGCGATCTGGAGTTCGATACGGGCCAGTGAGGCGCCGGGGCAGAAGTGGATGCCGTGGCCGAAGGCCAGATGCGGGTTGGGGCTGCGGTCGAGGTCGAGGGTGTCGGCGTCGGGGAAGCGCTCCGGGTCGCGGTTGGCGGCGCTCAGCGAGACGATCACCGAGTCGCCGGCCGGGACGCCCGTGCCGTGCAGGTCCGAGTCCTCGGCGAAGAACCGCCAGGTGGTCAGCTCGAACGCGCTGTCGTAGCGGAGGAGTTCCTCGACGGCACGCGCCGGCAGGCCCGGGTCGTCATCCCCCGATCCGTCGAACGCGGCGCGCAGGCGCCGGAGTTGCTCCGGGTGGCGCAGCAGGGCGATGAGCGAGGTGGTGATCTGGTTGGTGACCGGTTCCTGTCCCGCGACCAGGAGCTGGAAGACGATCGAGTCCGTCTCCTCCTTGCTGATCGTGCCCTCGTCGCGCGCCGTGACCAGCGCGGTGAGCAGGTCGTCGCCGGGGTTGCGGAGCTTCTCCTCCGTCACCTCCGCGATATAGGCCTGCAGACCGCGCAGCCGGCCCTCGTAGGCGGGGCGCCCGGGATCGGAAGGACCGACCGGCTGCACGACCTTCCCCCAGTCGCGGTCGAAGCGCCGCGCCAGGTCGGCCGGAAGGCCGATGACCTCGGCGAGCACCCGGAAGGGGAAGTGGGCGGCGAACGCGTCGACCACGTCGACGACACCGCTCACCGGCGCGTCCGCGCCGGGGCGGCCGACCGCCGCGTCGAGCAGCTCCGCCGCGATCTCCTCGATCCGGCCGCGCATCCGCTCCATGGCACGCGGCGCGAAGGCCTCGGTGACCAGGCGCCGCATCACGGTGTGCTTCGGCGGGTCCTGGTGCAGCAGATGAGCCTGGAGCTGCGAGTGCTGCGGCTCGGGCATGATCGCCGCACGCGAGCGCCAGGCGTCGTTGCCGAGGTCGTGGTTCTTGCCCAGACGGTCGTCGTTGAGCGCCTGGTGGGCCGCCGCGTAGCCGGTGACCAGCCATGCGTCGACGCCGCTGGGGAAGTGCACCCGGTGCACGGGTCCCTCGTCGCGCAGCTTGCTGTAAAGCGGATAGGGGTCGGTCTTGTACTCAGGGCCGTACAGGGGCAATGGCTCGGGAAGAGACATGGGTGTGCTGGTTCCTTCCGGGTGGGGTGACCTGCCGCGGACGTGCGGCGGCCGAGACTGTGTGTGGGGGGAAGGAGGGGGGAACAGAGAGGCAGGGAAGGGCAGTTGACGCAGTTTCAGCCGTCGGCGTGCCGCCTGATCTCGTCGAGGAGTTCGGCCTGCCGCAGCGTGCCGATGTCCGGCGTGGTTCCTGAACGCACGGCCGCCACCCACGCGCGCACCGTGGCGGCGACCTGGTCCTCCGCGTCGAGCCGTATCTCTTCGGTGCCGGAGGCGCGCTGCAGACGCACCAGCGGGCGATGGTCCGCGGGCGGGGTGAACGCCTGGTCCAGGACGATGCGGCCCTCGCTGCCCCAGAGTTCGTACGTCGACGCGTACGCCTGCTCCAGGCCGAACGACAGATGGGCGAAGACCCCGGTCGACGTACGCAGCAGCGCGGCACCGGAGGTGTCGACCTCGTACCCGGCGGCCTGCGACAGGGCCGCGCCGCACACCGTAAGACCGTCACCGAGCAGATGCAGCGCGGCACGCACGGGGTACACGCCCACGTCCCACAGCGCCCCGCCCCCCAGGTCCGCCCGGTACCGGATGTCGTCGGCGGGCCGCGGCGGCACGGCGAACACCGCACGCAGGAACCGCGGTTCACCGATGACCCGCTCGGTGTGCACCAGTCCGCGCACCGCCGCGTGCTGGCCGTGGTGGAGGAACATCACGTTCTCCATGAGCACCAGGCGGCGGTCGCGGGCCTCGGCGAGCAGTTGCGCGGTCCGCTGCGCACTCGTGGTCAGCGGCTTCTCCGCGAGGACATGCTTGCCCGCACGCAGCGCCGCGGCGATCCACTCCCCGTGCAGGGCGGCGGGCAGCGGGATGTACACCGCGTCGATGTCGTCGCGGGCGAGCAGCGCCGCGTACCCGTGCACGGGCCGGCAGCCGTGCAGGGCCGCGAACTCCCGTGCGCGGCCCGCGTCCCTGCTGGCGACCGCCGTCAACTCGGTCTCGGGCAGGGCCGCCAGGGCGGGCATCAGACGTCGCCGGGCGACGGAGGCGCAGCCGAGCACACCGACCCGTAGCGGAGCCGCCCCGGTGGGGGCGGCGGTCATGCGGTGGGAGCGATCGTGCGGAGGCAGGCGAGCAGCGTGCGTGCCTGCACGTTGAGGTAGTGCCCGTGCTGCACGAGCGATGCCAGCTGATCGGGCGTCACCCAGTGGAACCCGGCCGGGGGATCCGTCGGCGCCTGGGTCTCGTCGGCGAGGACGACGCGGTAGCGGCTCTCGGCGTTGAGGAACCGTCCGCCCTCCTCGGAGTGCACCGCCTCGTACAGCACATCGGACGCGGTGGCGGTGACGACGGTGCCGAGGAACGCGGGGCGCTGCTCCTCGGGCAGGTGCGCCACGTTGCCGGGGATGCACTGCACCGTGGGCCCGAGCTCGACGGTGTCGAGGAACCCGCCCTCGACGCGGGCCGCGACAAGGACATGCAGCACGCCGTCGAACCGGCGGGCCACGAACGCGATCTCCCCGGTGTCCACGGGCTCGAACAGCGGCTGTGTCCAGCGCGCCACCTCACGGTTGCCGGCCTCCACCGACAGCGCCACCACCCGGAAGAACCGCTGCTCGGCATGGGATATCGCCCACTTTGAGCACTCCCAGCCGGGAACGTCGCGCAGCGCGCCCCGCTCCGCGGTGACGACATGCCGGCTGCGCTCCGAGCAGAACCAGGACATCAGGTCGGCGTCCGGGTGCAGCGCGCTGCTCTCCGCGCCCGCGCCGCCCGGAATGCAGGCGAGCACGGTGCGCGAGTCCATGTTGACGACGTTGTCCCACCGCAGCAGTTCATTGAGCTGGCCGAGGCTGAGCCAGCAGAAGTCCTCGTGGTCCGGGACGTCGCCGATGGCCTCGACGATCACATTGCGGTTGCTCTTGCGGTAGAACCAGGAACCGTGCTCCGACTGCAGCACGTCGGTGAGCACCCGGCCCCGGTCGGGCTGGGTGAAATACTCCAGGTACCGCACGTCCGAACCCTGGTGCACCTTGGTGTAGTTGCTGCGGGTGGCCTGGACGGTGGGGGAGAGCTGGAGCAGGTTCGGGTTGCCCGGCTCCATCTTGGCCTGCATGAGGAAGTGCAGGACCCCGTCGAACTCCTTGGCGAGGATGCCGAGGATGCCGACCTCGGGCTGCCGGATGATCGGCTGGTGCCACTGTTCGGTGCCCGCGTCGCCGGTCACCGTGACGTGCAGCCCTTCCACGCTGAAGAAGCGGCCGCTGCGGTGCACGAGATTGCCCGTACCCTCCTGGAACGTCCAGGCGTCGAGCGCGGCGAACGGGATGCGCTCGGTCCGGAAGGCGTGCGCCGCGCGCCGCCCGCCGAGCCAGTGCGCGAACTCGCCCGTGGGCAGCATGGTGCCCGGCGATGCCGTCGAGAGGGCGAGCCGGCCGGCGAGGGTGTGGTCGATCCGCCGGACCAGGCGCGGGCCGGAAATCTGTAGGGATTGCATGGGGAGGACTCCTGACGTCCCTGGCAGATGGAGCGCGGCATGGAGCCTGCGCGGGTCGCGTGGTCGCGGGTCAGCCGTGCGTCGCGGTGAACTCCCGGATCGACTGGACGACGTACGCGAGCATCTCCTCGGTCAGACCGGGATAGACCCCGATCCAGAACGTCTGCTCGGTGATGATGTCGCTGTTGGTGAGGTCCCCCGAGATGCGGTGCTTGGTGCCGATGTAGGCGGGGTGGCGGGTGAGGTTGCCCGCGAAGAGCCGCCGGGTGCCGATCTTCCGGCCTTCCAGGAAGTCGACCAGCTCGGCACGGCTGTACGGCGCGTCGGGTTCGACGGTGAGGGCAAAGCCGAACCAGCTCGGGTCGGATCCCTCGGTGGCGCGGGGCAGCACCAGATGGGGCACGCCGTCCAGGCCGTCGCGCAGCTGGCGCCAGTTGCGGCGCCGCGCGGCGCAGAACTCGTCGAGCCTGCCGAGCTGGCTGAGACCCAGGGCCGCCTGGAGGTCGGTGCCCTTCAGGTTGTAACCGACGTGCGAGAAAATGTACTTGTGGTCGTAGCCCTCCGGCAGCGTCCCCATCTGGTAGTCGAACCGCTTGAGGCAGCGGTTGGTCTCCCCGGGCTCGCACCAGCAGTCACGTCCCCAGTCGCGCAGTGACTCGACGAGGCGCGCGAGGACGAGGTTCGAGGTCAGTACGCAGCCGCCCTCGCCGGTCGTCAGATGGTGCGCCGGGTAGAAGCTGACGGTGGACAGATCCCCGAAGGTGCCGGTGAGCTGCCCGTGGTGGAGCGAGCCGACCGCGTCGCAGTTGTCCTCGATGAGGAACAGCTCGCGCTCTTCGGCGAGTTGGGCGAGCTCGGCGGCCTCGAAGGGGTTGCCGAGCGCGTGGGCGATGAGGATGGCCCGGGTCCGGGGGCCGATGGCCTGCCGCACCCGGTCCGCCGTGGTGTTGTACGTGCCGAGGTCCACGTCGACGAAGACCGGGACCAGACCGTTCTGCAGGATCGGGTTCACGGTGGTCGGGAAGCCCGCGGCGACCGTGATGACCTCGTCGCCGGGCCGCAGCCGGCTCTCCTCCAGCTGCGGCGACATCAGGGCGGCCACCGACAACAGGTTCGCGGACGAACCGGAGTTGACCAGATGCGCCTTGCGCCGGCCCATCCAACGGGCGAAGGACGACTCGAACTTGCGGGAGCTGCGCCCCGCCGCGATCCGCATCTCCAGCGCGGCCTCCACCAGAGCTTCCCGGTCCTCGGCCGCCAGGACGGCGCCGGACGGCCAGATCTCGGTGACGCCAGGGACGAACGGCTTCAGGTCCTGGGCCTCCTGGTGGTACTTGCGCACCGACTCCAGGATGAGCTCCTTGCGCTGACCCATGGGATCGCCCTCTCCTTGCGTGTGGGCCATGTCAGCGGCCTTCCGGATCGCTGTACTTGGACGCCTTCCACCAGGCCGGGTTCTCGCGGTACCAGTCGACGGTGGCCGCCATGCCCTCCTCGAAGCCGATGCGCGGGGCGTACCCGAGCTCCTCGCGGATCTTGGTGTCGTCCAGGGCGTAGCGGGCGTCGTGGCCCTTGCGGTCCGTGACGTGCCGGATGGCGGAGCGGTCGGCGCCGCACAGGTCGAGCAGCAGGTCGGTGACGGCGAGGTTGGTGCGTTCGTTGCCGCCCCCGACGTTGTAGATCTCGCCGGCCCTGCCGCCCTGAAGCACGAGGTGCACGGCCCGGCAGTGGTCGTCGACGTGCAGCCACTCCCGCACGTTCAGACCGTCCCCGTACACCGGCACCGGCAGGCCCTCCAGGAGATTGGTGACGAAGAGCGGGACGAGTTTCTCCGGATGCTGGTGGGGCCCGAAGTTGTTGGAGCACCGCGTGATGGACAGGTCCAGGCCGTGGGTGTGCCAGTACGCGCGGGCGATCAGGTCGGAGGCCGCCTTCGACGCCGCGTACGGGGAGTTGGGCTGCAAGGGCCACTCCTCGGTCCAGGAGCCCTCGGCGATGGAGCCGTACACCTCGTCGGTCGACACGTGCACGACCCGCTCGACCTTGGTGGCGATGCAGGCCTCGAGGAGGTTCTGGGTGCCGCCCACGTTGGTGCGGACGAACGGGGCGCCGGACTCCACGGAGCGGTCGACGTGCGACTCGGCGGCGAAGTGCACCACCGCGTCATGCCCGGGGAGCACGTCCATCAGGGTGTCCCGGTCGCAGATGTCGCCGTGGACGAAGTCCAGACGCGGGTCGTGCGGGGGGAGGTTGTCGCGGTTTCCCGCATAGGAGAGGGCGTCGAGGGCGGTCACCCGGGCGCCCTCCCAGCCGGCGTAGCCGTCGTTCAGGAGAGTGCGTACGAAGTGCGAGCCGATGAATCCGGCCGCGCCGGTCACCAGGATCCTCATGCCGTCCTGCCTTCTCGAGTGGGTCGTCGTGAGTTCTGCGAAGGCATCAGACGGCCACCTCGACCCCGGCGTGGTCGCCGATGACGATCCGGTGGCGCGGGCCCTTGTCCGCGGCGGTCACCGACGCGGCACGGCCGATCAGCGAACCCCCGATGCCGTGCACGCCGGTGACGCTCGAACCGTCGAGGACGATGGAGTCGCGCAGGCCCGTGTCACGCAGTACGCAGCCGCTGCCGACCGAGGTGCAGGGCCCGATGCTGCTGTCCTCGACGAGGGTGCCCGCGCCGATGACAACGGGTCCCTCGATGCGGGAGCGCACCACGCGGGCGCCGCTCTCCAGGACGACGGCGCCGATCAGTTCGCTGTCGACCACGTCCGCGTCGCCGGTGTCGGGCCGCAGGCCTTCGAGCACCTTGCGGTGGCACTCGAGGACCTCCTCGACGTCGCCGGTGTCCTTCCAGTAGCCGTCGTACTCGATCGCCTGGACCGGGGTGCCGCGCCCGACGAGCTCCTGGACGGCGTCGGTGATCTCCAGCTCGCCGCGCGGGCTCGGCACGATGGCGTCGATCGCGTCATGGATGACGGAGGTGAAGAAGTAGACGCCGATCAGGGCGAGATCGCTGCACGGCTCCTGCGGCTTCTCGACGAGCGCCAACACCCGTCCGTCCTCGTCGAGTTGGGCCACCCCGAAGGCGCGCGGGTCGGGCACCTTGTGGACCAGGATCTGGGCGGCGGGGCGGCGGGCACGGAATCTGGCGGCGGCGTCCGCGATCCCCGACGGCAGCATGTTGTCCCCGAGGTACATCACGAAGTCGTCGTCGCCGAGGAAGTCGCGTGCCGTCGTGACGGCGTGCGCGAGACCCCGGGGCGCGTCCTGGCGCAGATAGGTGATGCGGACGCCGAACCGGGAGCCGTCACCGATGGCCGCGGCTATCTGGTCGCCGCGATCGCCGGTCACGATCCCGATCTCGGTCACGCCCAGATCGCGGATGTTCTCCAGGACATAGGCGAGCACGGGCTTGTTGGCGATGGGGATGAGCTGCTTGGGCATGGAGTGGCTGAACGGCCTGAGGCGAGTCCCGGACCCGCCCGAAAGCACCAGTGCCTTCATGAGAGATTCTCCCGGCTTTCGGCGATCTTGCGTAGGCGGTGGCGCATGCCGCGTCGACCTCGGTGCGGAGGTGGGCGGGAGCGCTGCGGAAGTGTCGGCCGGAGGGTCGGGGCGGCGAACGAAGCGCGTGCCCGCCCGGGATGCCCATGCGGCGTGGAGGCGGGAATGGCCGTCCACGGCTGGGCGCAGATCACCGACGATGGCCGAGTATTCTTGGCGGCCCGCTTTTCCGTCAAGGACGTTCAAGTTCAGCCCTGAGCGGCCCCAACAGCCTTGAACAGCAGGCCAGTTGGTTGTTCGACCTTCATCTTCCCGGGCCGCGGCATTCCCGTAGGGTGATCAACCATGATGGCCGCACGGGGGGGTGCCGTCCGGTTCGGTGTCCTGGGGACGCTCGAGGTGTGGGACGGAGAAGAGAAGCTGCGCCTTGGCGGCCAGCGGTCGCACGGTGTGCTGGCCGCTCTGCTGCTCGAGGCCAACCGGATCGTTCCGATGTCCAGGCTCGTGGACGCCGTATGGGAGTGGGCACCGCCCGCGACGGCGGAGCACCAGATCCGTAAGGTCGTCGCCGACCTGCGCTCCCGCATTCCGGGCGGACAGCACTTCCTGATCACCGAAGGACCCGGATACCGGATCGTCGTCGATGACGATCAGCTCGACCTCACCCGCTTCGACAAGTACCTGGCCCTCGCGCGCCGTTGCGAGGACATCGACGACGAGGTCGCCGTCCTGGAAGCGGCCCTGAGCCTGCACCGGGGGCGCGTGCTCCCGGACAGCCGCACCCCGCTCCTTGAGTCCGCCGCGACCGCGGTGGAGGAGCGGCTCCTCGGCGCACGTGAGCGGCTGCTCGAGCTGCGCGTCGAACAGGGGCGCGCGCACGACGCGGTGGGCGAGCTGCGGAACCTGGTCGCCGAGCATCCGCTGCGGGAGTCCCTGAGCGCTCTGCTGATGGTGGCGCTGTACCGGGTGGGCCGGCAGGCCGACGCACTGCGCGTCTACCACGACCTGCGTACGCTCCTGGCCGAACAGCTCGGCATCGACCCCGGGCCCGAGGCCGACCTGCGTCATCAGCAGATCCTGCGCAACGAGCCGGATCTCTACGATCCGGCGCCCCAGGCCCCGCGGCCGCCGATCTCCGAGGCGCCGCTCAAGGAGCCGCGGTCCCTGCCGCACGACCTGTCCGACTTCACCGGCCGGCAGGCGGAGATGCGGTGGCTGTTCTCCAACGTCCCGGACGGCGTCGACGAGCCCACGAAGGTCATCACCATCGACGGGATGGGCGGCAGCGGCAAGAGCACCCTGGCCGTGCACGCCGGACACCGCCTGGCAGGACGCTTCCCCGACGGCCAGATCTTCCTCGACCTGCACGGCTTCACCCCGGGCTTCGAACCGGTGGCGCCGCGCACCGCCCTCGCCACCCTGCTCCGGGCGATCGGGGTGCCGGGGGAGCGGATCCCGGACGACCTCGCGGACCGGGAGAGCCTGTGGCGCGGCATGACCGCGGGGCGACGCCTGCTGCTCCTGTTCGACAACGCCGCGACCTCGCACCAGGTGCGCCCGCTGATGCCCGGCGGCCCCGGCTGCCTGGTGCTCGTCACCAGCCGCTCCCGCCTCGCCGGGCTCGACGGGGCGGTGCCGCTGCCGCTGCCCCTGCCGACACCGGCCGACGGGCTCGCGCTCCTGAGCGGGGTGCTCGGCCGTGAGCGGGTGCTCGCCGAACCGGAGCCCGCGGCGGAGCTCGTCGCCCTGTGCGGGCAGCTTCCGCTGGCCCTGCGGATCGCCGCGTCCCGGCTGCGCAACCGCCCCCAGTGGACGATCGCCTCCATGGTCGGCCGCCTTGCGGGCGAAGTGCCCCGGCTCGGCGAGCTGGTGGCCGAGCACCGCAGCGTCCGCGCGGTCCTCGAGCTGTCGCGCGCCTCGATGCCCGCACGCCACCAGCAGCTCTTCGGGCTCCTCGGGGTGCACCCGGGCACGGACTTCGACGGACATACGGTGGCAGCGCTCGCCGAACTTCCGCTGGGTTCGGCGGAGTTGCTCCTCGAGGATCTGCTCGACGCCCGGCTGCTCATCCAGCGCACCCCGGGCCGCTATGTCTTCCACGACCTGGTGCGCTCACTGGCCCGCGACGTCGCGCAGGTGGACCCCGCGACGGCCCATCGCGCGCGGACCAGGCTGCTCGACTACTACCTCTGCGCCGCCGACGAGGCCGCTTCGGTGATCCAGCCGGACCGCGAGCGGCTTGGCGTCGAGCTCTCCCGCCGTCCCGATGTGCTGCCGCCGCTGCCGGACCGGGAGGCAGCACTCGCCTGGTTCCAGACGGAACGGGCCAACCTCCTCGCGGCCCTTGTCCACGCGGAGGAGGCCGGTTTCGACGCGCATGTGGCCAGGCTGCCGCAGACGCTCACCCCCTATCTGCGCGTACGCGGCCACGCCGAGGACGAACTGGACGTGCTGCACCGGGCCGTGGCCGCCGCCCGCCGCATGGGCGACGCGGAGCTGGAGGCCGAGGCGCTGACGAACCTGGCAACGCCGTACTGGTACTTGGGGCGCGTCAAGGAAGGCCTGGCGTGCGCGCAGGAGGCGCTGGCCATCGCCGAGCGCCTGGGGGACAGCCTTGCCATCGCGTTCTGCCTCAGCAGGATCAGCCTGTTCCACAACACGATGGGTGAGTACGAGAACGCCATCCTGTTCCTGCACCGGTCCCTGGTGATCTTTAGCCGGGCGGGCGCGCGCAGGGAGGAGGGCGCGGCCCTCGCCTCCCTGGGCGAGGCCCAGTTCGCCCTCGGCCGGCACGGCGAGGCGCTGCAGACCAGCCGGCTGATGATCCTCAACAGCAGGCGGATCGGCGACCCGTACGGCGAGATCGTCGGTCTCACCGGCGAGGCCACCGCGCATGCCGAGGGCGGCGCGTACGAAGTCGCCCTTGAGCGCCTCGCCGAGGCGTCCGTGCTGGCCCGGCGCTATGCGACGCCGTACGGCCAGGCATCGGTCCTCGCCCGGTACGCGGACGTCTACCGCCGCCAGCGCAGGCACGCCGAGGCGCTGGTGGCCGGACATGCCGCGCTCGAACTCCTGCGCAGCCTCAGCCGTCCGGCCGTCACGGCCTTCGTCCACAACGTCATCGGCGCGGTGCACCGCGACCGGGGCGAGTGCGCCCTGGGCGAGGGGCACCACCAGCAGGCCCGGCAGCTCGCCCAACGGATCGGACTGCGGCGGGAGTTGCTCATCGCGCTGGACGGCATCGCGCACGCCAGAGAGGGCGAAGACGGCTTGGATCCGGCCGAGGACGGGGCCGCGGGCGGGCCGAGCAGCGTGCCGGGCCCCAGCAATTTCCCCAGCCGCGCGGGCTGAATCGGCTCGCGTCGTTCAACCGGGTATCAGCCGCAGTCGAACGCGCGACTCGACGGCTATATCGAGGCATCTCCGGCGAGGCGATCCCACGCTCTCTTCATGGTCGAACGCACCGGCGGAAGAAGGTGTCGGGTTAGGGTCGAGACGTTGGTGAGAATGAGTTCTGAGAGGCGGATGACGACCTTAGCCGGGTTCTATCAGCATTTCGCGTCCGGGCCGGGCGGAGTTCCGTACACATCGGCTTCGGCGCCTTCTTCCGGACATTCATTCTCGGTCCGATCACACCCCGGATCCAAAAGCTCCGCCTGAGAATCCGGCGGACATCGGACAGAAGAGCTTGGTGACCTCACATTGTCTTCATTGACGAATACACGCATGCCCGCCCGCAGGGCGGTGGTGGTCGGCGCGGGACCGGTGGGCTGTCTCGCCGCCCAGATCCTCGCGGCACGCGGCTACACCGTCGAGGTGTACGAGAAGCGCCCGCACTACGTGACGAGCGGACTGCGCTACGACGGCCGCACGATCAACCTCTCGCTGTCGCCGAGGGGCGTCGACGCCCTTGACGGCAAGTGCTCCCGTGCCGAACTGGCCGGGCTCGTGGTGCCGATGGACAGCCGCGCGCGGCACGGCCTGGACGGCGAGGTCAGCGTCGCGGGGTACGGACGTGACGACTGGCAGACCCTGTCGATCGACCGCAACGACCTGAACCTGCTGCTTATGAAGAACGCGGACGCCGCGCCCGCGGTCCGGTTCACCTTCGAAACGGAGTGCACGGGGGTCGACTTCGGCGCCCGGCGGGTCTCCTTCGTCGACCGGTCGGGCCGGGCGCGGCACGCCGACTACGACCTGCTCGTCGGCGCCGACGGGACCCACTCCGCGGTCCGCGGGCACCTCGCCGAGCAGGGTCTCACCCAGAGCAGGCAGCAGCAGGTGGGGGCCGAGTACCGGGAGGTCACGATCCTCGCCGAGGGCGGCGAGGGTGCCGAGCCGCGGCCCTCGTCGGCCATCCACATCTGGCCACGCGACGGCTACTTCATGGTGGGCCTGCCGAACCGCGACGGCTCCCTGCGCTGCACGCTCGTACTGCCGCGGGACGGCGCGCTGACCTTCGCCGACCTCGCTACGGACGAGGCGGTGCTCACCCTCCTGCGGCGCGACTTCCCCGACGAGGCCGACCGGATCCGCCTCGCCGAGCCCGATCCTTCGCGGGCGCCGGTGAGTTCGATCTCCGTCGTGACCTGCTCCCCGGTCGTCCACGACGGCTCGGTCCTGCTGCTCGGCGACGCGGCGCACACCGTCGCGCCGTTCCTCGGACAGGGCGTCAACCTCGGCCTGGAGGACTGCGCCGTACTGGAGCGGCTCCTGGAGAAATGGCCGCAGGACCAGGGCGCGGTCCTTGCCGAGTTCCAGCGCGAACGCGTACCGGAGCACGAGGCCGCTTCGGCCCTCTCGCTGGCCAACTACGTGGAGCTGAGCGGCACCGGACCGGCCCCCGGCCGTTCCGACGTGCCCCCGCTGCCCGCCCTGGTCAACTTCGTCAGCCCCAGCTACCAGGAAGCACTCGACATCTACTCAGGCGAACGCCGCGCACCCGGGGCGATCGCACAGCAGCAGCCGACCGGAGGGTGAACCACGACGTGAGCACGACTCAACGCTTCGCGAAGGTGTTCCACTGGCGGGACGACGAGACCGAGGCACAGGGCTGGCTCGTCATCCACAGCCTGGAGGGAGGGGTCTCCGGAGGGGGCCTCTTCATGCACCCGAACGTCACGCTGTCGGAAGTGGCCGACCTCGCGGCCACCATGACCCTGAAGAACACCTTGCAGCGCCCGCAGTTCGGCGGCGGCAAGGGCGGAATCCGGTTCGACCCCACAGCGCCGGAGGCCGAAGGCGTCCTGCGCCGGTTCATGATCGCGCACCGTGACGTCATCGCGGAGGAGTGGAGCACCGGGGCCGACCTCTACACCAGCAGGGAGGCGATCGAGCGCATCGCGCGGGAGGATCTCGCCCTGCCGACGGCGTTCGTCGCGATGGCCCACACCCTGGCCCGGTACGCCGGAATCCCCTCGCAGGCGCAGGTCGTTCCGCAGCGCCTCGCGCTGCCCTGGAACGACCACGCCACGGTCGACGAGGCCGCCACAGGACACTCCGTCGCCGAGGCGATCCGCCTGTCGGCCGGCGGCACACCGCGCGTCGCCATCCAGGGGTTCGGCAGCGTCGGATCGAACGCGGCGCACTCGCTCACCTCGCGCGGCATCGGCCTCGTCACGGGCATCTGCGAGAAGGACGGCTTCCTGATCGACCCCGACGGAATCGACGTCGAGGAGCTGCTCCGCCGCCGGGCCGCCGACCAGGGCGGCGAGAAGCCCTTCGGCGACCTCGTACAGGACAATCCGCTCCGCGGATGGAAATGGGTTCCGCGAGGTGCCGACCAGCCCGACGAGGAATTGCTCGTCGATTTCGTCGCCGCCGCCGCACCCGAAGTGCTCACGCCCTGTGCGACCCGGTACGCACTCACCGACGCGGTCATGCAGGAGTTCGTGAAGAGTTCCGGGCAGGTGGTGGTCTGCGGGGCCAACAATGCCTTCGCCACCGACGAAGTCCGTTCGTACTGGAACCGACAGGGCATCACCATCATTCCGGAATGGGTGTCCAATGCGGGCGCGGCGATTCTGTTCGGTGAACTGATGAAGACAGAACGATCCGATCAGGAGACGATGCAGTCGATATTCACGTCGATCACCGAGCGGATCGAAGAATTTCTTATCAACCATGGCCTGCACGTGAACAACCGGAAGAGGACACAGGCTGATGCGCAAGAACAAGACGCTTGAGCTGATCCGCCAGGGCAGCCCTGCGGTCGGCACCTGGCTCCAGCTGCAGAACGTGAACTCGACCAGACTCCTGGTCGCGCAGGGCTCGTTCCGCTGGATGCTCGTGGACTTCGAGCACACGCCCATCGACCACACCACCGCCAGCCACATCTTCGGCGTGATCGCCGATCTCAGCGGCGGCGAGATCACCCCGATCGCGCGGGTCGCGGCGGGCACGGTCGACCACATCAAGCACGCGCTCGACGCGGGCGCCCAGGGTGTGATCGTGCCGATGGTCAACTCCGCGAAGGAGGCGGCGGACGCGGTGCGCTTCGCCCGCTTCCCGCCCAAGGGCGAGCGCGGTGGCGGCGGCATGGTGCCGCACGTCGGCTTCGCGACGAGCGGCCCCGGCTACATCGCCGAGGCCAACGACGAGATTCTCGTCGGCGTCCAGATCGAGACCACCGAGGGCCTGGCGAACATCAAGGAGATCCTCGACGTCGAGGGCATCGACCTGGTCTTCATCGGCCCCAACGACCTCCATCTGTCGCTCGGCCTGCCGGCGAAGTTCTGGAGCGAGGAGCCGGCGTTCCAGGACGCCGTGCGCACGGTGGCCGACGCCTGCCGCGAGGCCGGCGTGCCGCTGGGCACCCTCTGCCGTGACGCCGCCAGCGTACGGAACCGGATCGAGGGCGGATTCACCTTCCTCGGCCATGCCAGCGATCTGCATTTCATGCTGACCAAGGCGGGCGAGGAATACGGCGCGCTCCACGACATCAGTGAGCCGGCGAGCACCTGGTGCAACATGGTGAACCTCGACCGTCTGCCCGATTCGCTGCGCGGCGTGCCGCGTGACTGAAACCCGACCGGAAAACAACAGGAAGGCGACGAGCATGGTCAACAGGGTTGTAGTAGTGGGCGGCGGCACGTCCGGCTGGATGAGCGCCAGTTATCTCAAGGCCGCGTTCGGCGACCGAATATCGGTCACCGTCGTGGAATCCGACCGGGTGCCCACCATCGGCGTGGGCGAGGCCACTTTCAGCACCGTGCGCCATTTCTTCGAGTACCTGGGACTCAAGGAAACCGACTGGATGCCGGCGTGCAACGCCACCTACAAACTGGGCATTCGCTTCGAGAACTGGGCCGAGCCGGGCAAGCACTTCTACCACCCCTTCGAGCGGCTCCGCGTCGTCGACGGATTCCCGCTGACGGACTGGTGGCTCAAGCAGCGTCCTTCGGAGCGCTTCGACGTCGACAACTTCGTGATGGCGCAGATGGGCGACAACCTGCGCTCCCCGCGCCTGCTCGACGGCACGCTCTTCGAGCAGAGCAACGGTGACCTGGGTCCTGACGGTTCCGTGTTCAAGTCCACCCTCACCGAGCAGGACACGCAGTTCCCGTACGCC
Organism: Streptomyces sp. NPDC021622; assembly: GCF_040640795.1. Taxonomy (NCBI): domain Bacteria; kingdom Bacillati; phylum Actinomycetota; class Actinomycetes; order Kitasatosporales; family Streptomycetaceae; genus Streptomyces; species Streptomyces sp. NPDC021622. The sequence goes on along the minus strand of NZ_JBFACK010000014.1, from coordinate 92,554 downwards.
TACCAGTTCGACGCCGCGCTGCTCGCGAAGTACCTGACCGAGTACGGCGTGAACCGCGGTGTCCGCCATGTCGTCGACGACGTGGTCGAGACCAAGCTCGACGACCGCGGCTGGATCACTGCCGTCGCCACGAAGGACCACGGCGACCTGGAGGCCGACCTCTTCATCGACTGCACCGGGTTCAAGGGCCTGCTCCTGAACGAGAAGCTGGGCGAGCCCTTCGTCTCCTTCCAGGACACCCTGCCCAACGACCGTGCCGTCGCGCTGCGCGTCCCGCAGGACACGGCCAAGACGGGCATCCGTCCCTACACCACGGCCACCGCCCAGGAGGCCGGCTGGATCTGGACGATCCCGCTCTTCGACCGCATCGGCACGGGCTACGTCTACTCCAGCGACTACTGCGATCCCGAGGAGGCCGAGCGCACGCTGCGCGAGTTCGTCGGCCCGGACGCGGCGGACCTCGAGGCCAACCACATCCGCATGCGGATCGGCCGCAGCCGTAACTCCTGGACGAAGAACTGCGTGGCCATCGGCCTGTCCAGCGGCTTCGTCGAGCCGCTGGAGTCGACCGGGATCTTCTTCATCCAGCACGGCATCGAGCAGCTGGTCAAGCACTTCCCGCAGGAGGACTGGGCGACCCAGCTCCGCGACTCCTACAACACCGCGGTCAACCACTGCATCGACGGTGTCCGGGAGTTCCTGGTGCTGCACTACCGCGCCGCGAAGCGGAACGACACCAAGTACTGGCAGGACGCCAAGAACCGTGCGGTGCCCGACGCCCTTGCCGCGCGCATCGAGCAGTGGAAGACCAAGATGCCCGACGCGGAGACCATCTACCCGCACTACCACGGCTTCGAGTCGTACTCCTACGTCTCGATGCTCCTCGGTCTGCAGGGGCTCCCGCTGCGCGCGCCCGGCGCCCTTGACCTGATGGACGGTTCGGCCGCGGCCGAGGAGTTCGAGCGGGTGCGCGCCACCTCGCGCGAGCTGGTCCAGAACCTGCCCAGTCAGTACGACTACCTCGCCCAGGCCCACTGACACACGGACCCGGCCTTCGGCCCCGCGGCACCCGACCGGTGCCGCGGGGCCGGTCATCGACATATCGACGGAAGGGAACCCGGTGATGCCGGGATGATCGCACACAACGCCCAACCGGCAGCCTCACTCGCCCCCGAGGAACTGCGCGCGCTGATGGCCGGATTCCCGACCGGAGTCACGGTGATCACCGCCTTCGACGCGGCGGGGCGACCCTGGGGGATGACGTGCTCGTCCCTGTGCAGCGTCACGCTCCGGCCGCCGACGCTCCTGGTCTGCGTCAGGAACGGAAGCCCGACCCTCGCCGCCGTACTGGAGGGGGGCCGGTTCGCGGTCAACCTCCTCGATGACGCCGGACGTCCGGCCGCCGAACTGTTCGCATCGGGCGCGGCGGACCGCTTCGACCGCGTGAAGTGGGAGGACGCCCCCGGTGGCGGCGGCCCGCATCTGCCGCACGACGCGCACGCGGTGGCCGACTGCCGGGTCCTGAAGACCGAGACGATCGGCGATCACACCGTGGTCTACGGGCACGTGGAGCAGTCGGTGACGTTCTCGCCCGCCCCGCAGCCGTTGCTCTACGGCCTGCGCAACTATGCAGTCTGGCCCGCGCCATGACCGGCAGACGGGCCGACCGGGAGGTGGCCGTGAAGGCCAAGAAGGTCCGTACCGACCTGGCCTGGTTCGGGGGCGAGCCCGCCTTCGCCGACGACATCAGGGTGGGCACGCCGAACGTACCGGCCAAGGAGCGCTATCTGGAGCTGGTCGGCGAGGCCATCGACCGCCGGTGGCTGAGCAATCTCGGCCCGCTTGTGCAGGAGTTCGAGGGTCTGACGGCGGAGCGGACCCTGCGCCGGCACAACACCGCGACGGGCAACGCGACCGCCGCGCTGCAGGTCGCGGCGAAGGCGTGCGGCGTCACCGGGGAAGTCATCATGCCGTCGTTCACCTTTGCGGCGACGGCCCTCGCGATGAGCTGGATCGGCCTCACGCCGGTGTTCTGCGACATCGACCCGGAGACCGGCACGCTGGACCCCCTCTCGGTCGCCAAGGCGGTGACCCCTCGCACGGGCGGCATCCTCGGCGTCCATCTCTGGGGCAACCTCTGCGACTTGACCGGACTCGACGGCGTGGCCAGGGACGCGGGCGTGCCGCTTCTCTACGACTCTGCGCAGGCGTTCGGCTGCCGGCCCCTGGCGCCGGCCCCCCAGGGGGCGGCGGAGGTGTTCAGCTTCCACGCGACGAAGATCCTGAACACCTTCGAGGGCGGGCTCGTCGCCACCGACGACGACGAGATCCACGCGCGCGTGCGGTCGATGCACAACTTCGGCTTCGACGACGCGATGGAGGTCGCGGGACCGGGGACGAACGCGAAGATGAGCGAGTCGTCGGCGGCGATGGGCATCGCGTCCGTCGAGTGCCTCGACGACACTCTGAGCACCTACAGGTCGCTCCATCTGCGCTACCGGGACGGCCTGGACGAGGTGCCCGGCGTCACCCTGATCGAGGCGCCCGCGGGGCAGACCCACAACCACCAGTACGTCGTCGTACGGGTGGACCCGGGCGCGGCAGGCCTTGACCGCGACCGTCTCTTCGACATCCTCGGCGCGGAGAACATCCGCACCAAGAAGTACTTCGCACCGGGCTGCCACCGCATGCCGCCCTACCGCGACGACGCCGTGCACACACCGCTCGACCTGCCGGCGACCGAGGAGCTCGCGGGGCGTGTGCTCGCCCTGCCGATCGGGCTCTCGGTGGCGCCGGACGACGTGGACCTGATCTGTGACGTGATCGCGGCCGCGGTCCGCCACGCCTAGCGGACCGCGGCCCCCGGGTCAGCGCGACTGCCGCCGCTCGGCGGAGCCGACGTCGGCCACGAGACCCTCGATGTGCTCGGCGGCGCGGCGGGGCCCGTTCTGCGCGCGGTACTCCTCGCCGAGCTGCCGGGCCCGCTTGCGGAAGCCGGGCTCGGTGAGCACGCGCCGTACCGCCGCCCGCAGTTGGGTCTCCAGGTCGTCGCCCTCCTTGAGGTGCACACCGGCGCCGGACCAGCCGACGTGGGCGCCGACCTCGTTCTTGTCCTCGGTGGCGGAGGCCACGACGAGCGGTACGCCGTTGCTCAGGGCCGCGGTGACACCGCCGTACCCACCGTTGGTGACCAGGAGGTCGGCGTGCGGCAGGAGATGGTGGTACGGCACGAACCGCTCCACCCGTACGTTCTTCGGCAGCGGGCCCAGGTCGAGCTGCTCGGGCGGCACGCCGGTGGTGGTGACGATCAGGGCGTCGAGGTCGGAGAGCGCGCGGATCGCGGGCAGCAGCAGCCGCTCGGGTTCATTGGCCACGGTGCCCTGCGTCAGGTGCACCACGGTGTCGTACGCCTTCAAGTCGTCCCACCAGTGCGGAGGTTGGAACTCATCGGTGGGCTCGCCGGTGATGGGGCCGACGAAGCGGGTCTGGGGGAGCAGGTCGCTGCGGGGGTACTCGAAGGACGGCACCGTCCCGAGGAGGTAAAGCGACGGCATGCGGATGATGTTCTCGAAGGCGCCGGCGTCGATCCGCTCGAGGCCCACCTGGGCACGCGTCTTGTCGGCCTCCCGCCGCAGCTCGCGCATGATGATGTGGTCCCCGGTCCACTTCAGCATCCGGTTGCGCAGGCGCCCGAGGACGGTGGCGCTCGGCCGCAGGCCCATGCCGAACGGCGCGGTGTCCCGGCTGCTGAGGGTGTAGATCGACGTGGCCATCCAGACCAGCGGAATTCCTGTCTTCTCGCTGAGGAATCCGCCGGCGTACGTGGTCTCGTCGGTGACCACCACGTCGGGGCGCAATTCCTCGGCCAGCGCCGTCAGATCCCGGAGTTGGTCGGGTGCGGTGCCGAAAAACACGTCACGGAAGACGGCGACCATTCCCTTGGTTCCGGTGAGACCTTCGTGGTGGGGGAATGCCTCGTCGTGCGTCATTCCGCCGTAGTCGAATCCGGAGACGATCGGAGAGAACCGGGCGCCGGTCTTTTTGACGCGTGCCTCGAATGCCTTCCCTGTGTACCAGGTCACTTCGTTTCCACGGCGCACGAGTTCCTTCACCACATGCATCATCACATTGACGTGGCCTTCGGCCGGCGCCGTCGCCACGAGGATATTCACCACGGTTTTGCCCCCACTTTTTCTCGGCCGATCGTCACTATGTGCGGAACGTTAACCCAGCGGGCGATCGCTCAGGACTGTTCGTTCAGCGGGTGCCCGCGGGCCCAACTGGCCGGAAAGGGCGGGCGGTCTGCCCAGGTCTTGCCGGATGTGCTACCAATAGGTTGTCAGCCAACACATTGCCAGCCAACGCTGGGGCTGTGAACAGGAAACCGGTAGACCCCGACCCACCGAGCGCAGTCGAGGACAAGGACAAGCATGACTATCTCGAACGAAGCATCCCGCCTGGCCGGAGCGCTGAGCCGCGCCGTGGCAGGACCGGTGCTGCAGCCCAACGACACGGGATTCGCCGATGAGTTGGCGAGTTTCCAGCTCGGTCTGCGGCACCGTCCCGACCTCGTGGTCGGGGCGCGGGATGCCGACGACGTCCGGGCCGTCGTGCGCTTCGCCGGCGAGAACGGGGTTCCGCTCACCGTGCACAGCACCGGACACGGGATGCGCCTGGCCGCCGACGGCGGGATCGTGCTGACGGTGCGTCGGCTGAACGGCGTCGTGGTCGACCCCATCGACCGCACCGCCCGTGTCGAAGGCGGCACGTCCTGGGGCGATGTCGCGGCGGCCGCCGCGCCGCACGGTCTGGTGCCGCCCAGTGGCAGCATGGCGAGCGTCGGTGCCGTCGGCTACACCTTCGGGGGCGGGATCAGTCTGCTCGGCCGATCGGACGGCTGGGCAAGCGACTTCGTCCGTTCGTTCACGGTCGTGACCGCGGACGGCGAGGAGCGCCAGGTCGACGAGAACGACGTCGAGACCTTCGCCCGGCTGCGCGGCACCGGACCCCTGCCGGGCGAGGTCGTCACCGCGATGACCATCCGCCTGCTGCCCGAAGGCGCCCTGCAGGGCGGCGGATTGACCTTCGACATCGGGGCGTCGGACGCAGAGGGCGACTCCGCGGTGCTCCACGCGTTCCGCGAGTGGACGGCGGGCGCGCCCGACGAAATCACCTCCACGCTGCGGGTGATGGCCTTCCCCGACGGCGACTTCCTGCCCCCGCCGCTGCGCGGCCGGCGTATCGCGCGCGTCGCGATCGCGATGCGCGGCACGGCCGATGACGCCGACCGTCTGGTGGCTCCGCTGCGCAAGGCGGCGGAGACGATCGAGGACACCCTGGCGCCGATGCCGTTCACCGAATCGGCCCGTGTGCACGCCGAACCGGACACCCCTGGCCCGTACATCGGCGAGAACGTCCTGATCGACACGCTCGACCCGACGGCGCTCGAGACCCTGGCGCAGCCGAACGGCCACACCATGGTGATCACGAACATCCGTCACCTCGGCGGTGCGCTCTCCCGTACGCCCAAGGTCCCGGACACCGTGCGCGGGCGCGACGCCCGCTACCTCGTCGCGGCGATCTCCCCGGTGGACCCGGAGGTGTCGGTCTCCGACCCGTCCGCCGCCCACGAACAGGCAAGCCCCGCATGGGCACTTGAACCGTTCGTCCCCGCACAGGTCGGCGTCAGCCCGGCCTTCACCGTCGGGCCGCGCGGCAAGAACTGACACCGCCACGCAGGAAGAAGCTCCGGTCGCAGTGGGTGATCCCGAACGACACCCACTCCGGCCGGAGCTTCGTCGTGTCCGCGGCGGCGCGGGCGCGGTACCGGGGCGGGAGAGCGTGCGGTAGCGGGGCGGGAACGGATGGGGAACGGGCTGGTAGCGGCGCCCGGCAGGGTGTCCGTACAGCACCGGAACCACTGCCAGGGGGATGTTCGCCAATGCTCTCCACGTCCTTAGCGTCCGCCCGCACATCCACCGCCGCCCGCGGCACGTCCCAGTCCCCCCAGCGGATCGCCCAGAACCTGGTCGCGCTCGGACTGCTCTACGACGAGCTGGCCAACACCCTCACCCACGCGCCGTCCCGCAGGACCGCGGGGAAGGTGCGGGAACGGGGCACACCCGGCATCCCGCTCAACACCCAGGTCCTCGACATCAGGAGCGACATCCGTACGGTCCTGACGAGTTGGGCCGCGCTCGTCTGCGAGCAGCGGAGCGTCCCGGCCCCGGCCCGCGACACCTCGGCGCTCACCGCCTTCCTCGTCGGCCACGCCGACTGGCTGACCGGGCACGAGGCGGCGCAGGACATCGCCACCGAGACGGACGACCTGGTGCGGCTCGCCTGGTCGGCGCTGTCCGACCGCCGCGACGGCAGCGTGCCCGTCGGCACCTGCGTACGGCCCGGCTGCGAGGGGGAGTTGGTGGCACACCTCTCCCCGCGCACGCCCACCGGGCGGGCCGCCATCGTCTGCTCCGCGGACCCCGCACACTCCTGGCGGCCGGACGCCTGGCACACCCTGACCTCGCCCCGTCCGCGTACCGCCCAGAGCGTGGGGCTCACCGCACAGGACATCTCGGCGGGCTGGCAGATCGCGTCCGGCACCGTGTACTGGCTGGCCAACACGCATCAGTGGCGGCGACGCAAGGACGGGCGGCGCGTTCTCTACGACCGCGACGACGTCCTGACCACCATGCGGTCCCGCGACAAGGTGGTGACCGCCCCATGACGTACTACACGACGGCACGAGAGCCGCTACAGATCGACACCGTCCTCTTCGACCTCGACGGCACGCTGGTGGACACCCTCAGCGACATCGAGGAGGTCGTCAATCGCGCACTGGGCGAACACCGGCTGCCCGCCCTGACCCGCTCCGAGGTGAGCGAACGGGTCGGTGAAGGCGGGACCGCGCTCGTCGAGGCGTCGATGCGCAAGAGCCGACGCGACCACGACCCCGCGCTGGTGGCGCGCGTGTACCAGGCCTACCTCGCCGGGTACGCGCGTCAACCGGCTGCCAGGGCACGCCTGTACCCCGGGGCCGATGCGCTCCTGCGCCGGCTGCGCACGGCCGGAGTCCGGGTCGCCCTCTGCACCAACAAGTCCCGTCACGTGACGGCGCCGCTCCTCGCCGCGGTCGGGCTCGACACCTGCTTCGACGCGGTGGTGACCGGCGACGGCCCCGAGCGCCGCAAGCCCGCCCCCGACCCGCTGCTCAGCGCGCTGAGGCTGGTCGGCGGCTCGTCCGCGCTGATGGTCGGCGACAGCGTCTACGACCTGCGCGCCGCACAGGCCGCGGGCATGCCCGTCGCCTGGGTCAGTTTCGGCTACGGCACGCACCACGGCGCCGCACCGCCGGACCTGGAACTAGACGGCCTCGACGACCTGGAGACGGCCGCACGAGCGGCCGGCATCCACGTCCGGGCCGCCTGAGGCCCCCCGAGGCATCACACCTCACGCCCGCCCTGCACCGGCCGCCGTGCATCGGGTGTCTTGCGCCGGGCGTCTTGGGCTGGCCGTTGTGTGCCGGGGGTCGTGCACCGGGGGTCGTGCACCGGGCGTCGTGCACCGGGCGTCCTGCACTGGCCGTCCTGCACTGGCCGTCCCGCACCTGCCACCCCGTACCCGCCACCCCGTACCCGCCACCCCGTACCGACCGTCCCACACCGGCCATCCCGCACCTGCCGTCCCGCACCGAGCGTCTTGCACTGGCCGTCCTGCACCGGGCGTCCCGCACCTGCCATCCCGCACCGACTCCCTGGACCGGCCGATCCGCACCCGTCACCCCGCACCGACCGCCCTGCACCGGCCGTCCCGCACCCGTCACCCCGCACCGACCGCACCGCACCCCACACCCGCCACACACAGGATCGGCTATCGACGTGAGACTCACAGAAGAGACCGCGGAGTCACGTGATGTGTCTCCCCAGGCCCTCCCCGCCCCCGCCGATGGCGACGCGCCTGCCGACCGCCGGACGGTTCTTCGGCGTCGGCGCGTCGGATACGGGCTGCTCGTCGTGGTGCCGGCCGTCGCCGGTGTCCTCGCGCTGGTCGAGGCGGGACGGGGCGGGGACGGGGGCGGCGGGGGCGGGCACGGTCCCGGGGCCTCCACCACCGCGGTGCTGCTGCTCGCCGCGGCGGCCGTACTCGTTGTGGCACGCGGCGCCGGAGCGCTCGCGGAGCGGCTCGGCCAGCCCCGGGTCATCGGCGAGATCTGCGCGGGACTCGCCCTGGGGCCCACGCTCCTTGGCCGGCTCGCGCCGGACGTGTTCTCGTGGATCTTCCCGAAGCCGGTGGTGACGGGGCTCGACGCACTGGCCCAACTCGGCCTTGTCCTCTTCATGTTCGGCGTGGGACAGGAACTGTCCCAGGCACGCGGGACGGCCCGCGAGGCGCAGGGCGCGCCGCTCGTGACCCTCGCGTCCTTCCTGGTCCCGTTCGCGACCGGGGCCGCGCTGGCGCTGTGGCTGTTCCCGCGCTACGAGGGGGTCTCCTCCGAACCCACCGCCTTTGCCCTGTTCCTGGGCTGCGCGCTCAGCGTGACCGCCTTTCCCGTGCTCGCCCGCATCCTCGCCGACCTCGGACTTCTGGGGAGCAAGACGGGCCGGCTCAGCCTCTACGCCGCGGCGGTCGGTGACGGCGTCTGCTGGCTGGTGCTCACCGTGGCCCTCGCCCTGGCGCAGGGCGACGGGCCGGGTACGACATGGCAGACACTGCTGCTCTCGCTCGTCGCCACGGCGGTCCTGCTCGGTCCGGTACGGGCAGGCCTCAAGAGGGTGCTCGAAGGACCCTTGGGCCGCTCGCCCGCCGCGGTCCTCACGCTGTGCACCGCGGGCGTGGCCGTTTCGGCCGGTCTCACGGCGCAGCTCGGCATCCACCAGCTCATCGGGGCGTTCCTCTTTGGCCTCGCCTGGCCGACCACCTTCCGCGGACAGTCCGGCGAGGCGCAGTCGGCCGCCGTCCACACCTTGGCGCAGCTCCTTCTCCCGTTCTTCTTCCTGGGGTTCGGCCTCTCCCTCGACCTCGGTGCACTCTCCCTCGACTGGGGGAACGTGCTGCTCCTGTGCGGGATGCTCGTCGCCGCCATGCTCTCCAAGATCCTCGGTGCGGGCCTCGCGGGATGGCTGTCCGGCCTGACGCGTACGGACTCACTGGTGCTCGGCGTCCTGATGAACACGCGCGGCCTGACCGAACTGGTCGTGCTCGGCATCGGGCACCAGGCGGGAGTGATCGACGACCAGCTGTTCGCGGTGCTCGTGCTCGTCACCCTCGTCACGACGGCCATGACAGGGCCGGGGCTGCGGCTGATACAGGCGGTCGTCCGAAAGTAAACCTTGACCGAGGCTCGCCGAAGTCTATGGTCTGGACTAATCGGCCACCGTGCACATCCGGCCACGGCCGCCCCACGAGAGCACTTCACGCCGCACACCCCCACGAAGCACCGCCGTGAAGGAGTACGCATGGACAGAAAGCGGAAGACCGCCGCCGCGATCGGCGCGGGCCTGGCACCGGTCCTCGCCCTCACCCTGCCGACCGGTTCGGCCAGCGCGCACGGGTACGTCAACGCGCCGGCGAGCCGTCAGGCGCAGTGCGCCGCGGGCACGGTGGCGTGCGGCGAGATCAAGTACGAACCGCAGAGCGTCGAGGGGCCCAAGGGGCTGCGCAGCTGCAGCGGCGGCAACGCCAGGTTCGCGGAGCTCGACGACGACAGCAAGGGCTGGCGGGTCAGCGACGTCAGCAGGACGCAGACCTTCACCTGGACGTTCACCGCGCGGCACCGCACCGCGAACTACGAGTACTTCGTCGACGGCACGAAGGTCGCCACCATCGACGGCGGCAACCAGCAGCCTCCCGCCACCGTCTCCCACCAGGTCAATCTGGGCAGCGCGACCGGCAGGCACAAGGTGCTCGCCGTGTGGAACATCGGCGACACGTCGAACGCCTTCTACGCCTGCATCGACGTCAACATCCGCTAGACACAAGGGCCGTGACGGTCAGCCAGCCCCCCCTGGCACCTCCGCATCGCACCTTTCCCGTCACGGCCCTATGAACCGACACCCCCTGTCGCTACCCTCCGCCGCATGATTTCCACGGTGGTCTGGGGCACCGGCAACGTCGGCCGCGCGGCCATCCGTGCCGTCGACGCCCATCCCGCGCTGAAGCTCACGGCCGTCCTTGTCCACGATCCCGGCAAGGTCGGCCGCGACGCGGGCGAACTGAGCGATCTCGCCGTCGAGTTGGGAGTGACGGCGACCGACGACATCACGGCGGTGCTCGCCGCGGGCCCCCGCGCAGTCGTCTACGCGGCGTCGGGCGACATCCGCCCCGACGAGGCGCTCGCCGACGTCTGCAGAGCGATCAGGGCAGGTGCGGTGGTCGTCACGCCGGCGCTCTACGCCCTCTACGACCATCGCAGCGCCCCGCCCGAGCTGCGGGACCCGGTGCTCGCCGCCGTCGCGGACGGCGGCGGCTCCCTGTTCGTCTCCGGCGTCGACCCCGGCTGGGCCAACGACGTACTGCCCCTCCTTGTCAGTGGGCTCGGCAGTACCGTCGACGCGATCCGCTGCCAGGAGATCTTCGACTACTCCACCTACGACCAGCCCGAATCGGTCCGCTACCTGGTCGGCATGGGCCAGCCCATGGACTACGAACCGCTGATGCTCGCGCCCACCGTCCCGACGACGGTGTGGGGCGGGCAGCTACGGCTGATGGCCAGGGCGCTCGGCGCCGAACTCGACGAGATCCGCGAGTCGTTGGAGCGCCGCGCGCTCGACGCCACGGTGCACACCCGGACGATGGGCGAGTTCGCTGCGGGCACCCAGGGCGCGGTCCGCTTCGAGGTGCAGGGCATCGTCGACGGCTTACCCCGCATCGTCGTCGAGCACATCACCCGCATCCACCCCTCCTGCGCACCGGACTGGCCCGCACCGCCGGACGGTTCCGGCGTCCACCGGGTGATCATCGAGGGCCGCCCGCGCATCGAGGTCTCGGTCGAGGCCGCCGACGAGGGCGAGAACCGGTCAGCGGGCGGCAACGCCACCGCGGTCGGCCGCCTGGTGAACGCCGTCGACTGGCTGGCAGACGCGGAACCGGGCCTGTACGACGCACTCGACGTACCGCTGCGCCCCGCGGCGGGCAAGCTCGGCGGCAGCGACCTCAAGAGGAGCAGGCCATGATGATCGACATCCCCGAGGGCCAGGACCCGATCGGCTACGTATGGGGCGAACTGGTCCCCGGCATAGGACCAGCGGCGGCAACCTTCTCCCTCTCCGTCTACGAACACACCACCCTGGAATTACGGGAGTTCGAGGCCGCGCGGCTGCGCATCGCGCAGATCAACGGCTGCCTCTTCTGCCTCGACTGGCGCACCGAGAGGGACGGGCACAAGGTCGAGGCGGAGTTCGCCGACGCGGTGACCCGCTGGCGGACCACCGACGCCTTCGACGACCGCACCCGGCTCGCCGCCGAGTACGCGGAGCGGTACGCCCTGGACCACCACGGCCTCGACGACGATTTCTGGACACGCATGACCGCGCACTACACCCAGCGCGAGATCGTGGAACTGACGATGAGCATCGGCGCCTGGCTCTCCTTCGGCCGCCTCAACCACGTACTCGGCCTCGACACGGTGTGTGTGCTGCCGGGGCACTGAGGCGGCCCCTGCCGGACAGACTCAGGCATGCAGCGTGGGCCGGTAGATGAGTTCCTGGATGTGGCCGTCGAGGGTGTGGTGCTCGATCAGCTCGAGGTCGAAGTCGGCCGCTCCACGGAAGACCGGGTCGAGGCCGGTCTGGCCGGTGATCACAGGGAACAGTGTCACCTGGACGCGGTCGACCAGGCCGGCGGCCATCAGCGCCCGGTTCATCGACAGGCTGCCGTGCGAGCGCAGCGGTACCGCGGACTCCTCCTTGAGACGGGCGACGACGTCGACGGCGTCGCCGTTCGCGACGTTCGCATCCGGCCAGTCGAGAGGGCCCTCCAGCGTGGTCGACACCACCGTCGCCGGCAGGTTCCGCATGCGGGTGACCCATGGGTCGCGCACCTCCGACTCCTCGGTGCTCGATGCCAGCATCTGCGCGAACGCCCGGTACGTGTTGGCGCCGAAGACCATCCGCTGCTCCTCTTCGTACAGGGCGAGGCGGTGGTCGAGGAGTTCGGGGCCCTGCTTGCCCCAGTAGCCGGTCCATGTGCCGCCGGCGCCGCCGAAGCCGTCGAGGCTGGAGAAGACGTCGAATGTGTAGGTGGCGGTCATGGTGCTCTCCTCGAGTGGAGCGGGTCAGGTCATGAGCAGCTGTTTCCTTGCCAGAGTCACATCGAAGTCCCCCTTCGGATACCGCGGATCCAGCGCGTTCAGATGTTCCAGGAGCAGCTTGCTGATGGCCCAGTTGCGGTACCACTTGCGGTCCGCCGGGATGAGGAACCACGGGGCGTGCGTCGTGGAGCAGCGCTCCAGGGCGATTTCGTACGCCACCCGGTAGGCGGGCCACACGGCGCGTTCCTCGATGTCGCCCGGGTTGAACTTCCAGTGTTTGTCGGGGTTGTCGACGCGTTCGAGCAGGCGGCGGCGCTGCTGTTCGTACGAGATGTGCAGGAAGCACTTGATGACCGTGACGCCGTCGTCGGCCAGGGAGCGTTCGAAGCGGTTGATCTGGCCGTAGCGGCGGCCCAGTTGGCTGCGCGGGACCAGGTCGCGCACCCGGGCGATGAGGACGTCCTCGTAGTGCGAGCGGTCGAAGATGCCGATCTCGCCGGGGTGGGGGAGCGCCTGCATGATGCGCCACAGGAACGGGTGGTTCAGCTCCTCGGCCGTGGGGGTCTTGAACGCCTTGATGCGGCAGCCGGAGGGGTTGAACAGGCCGATGACGTGCTTGACCGTGCCGCCCTTGCCGCTGGTGTCCATGCCCTGGAGGACGAGCAGGACGCGGCGGCGGTCGCCCGCCGTGCTCGCCGCGTAGAGCCGCTCCTGGAGGTCCGCGAGGCGCTCACCCATCTGGGCGGTGGCCCGGACTCCTGCTGCCTTGTCCGCGGGTCCTGCCGGGGTCGCGGCCGCGTCGTACGCGGAGAGGTCCACGCGCTCGCCCTCGGGGATCCGCAACAGCTCGCGCAGCTGGGCGGGGGGCTTCCTCGCTCCCTCACCCCGCTTCTTCTTCGTGCCCTTCGTGTCCTTCGTGCCTTTCTTGGTCTTCGCCACTGAGCGGTCCCTTCCGGTGGTCTTCCCCGATCGTGCGACGCGGGAGCCGGGGCCCGCCACTCAGCTTGAGCCTTGTCGGGCAATCCAGGACCCCCTGAGGGCCTGCGCGCAGGATTCCGTACCCGCATGGCCGGGCCCCGGAAAACCCGGTGCTCGCGCCGGACCGGCCCCTACGATGAGCATCGCCGGTCACTGTCGGGGGAGAGGAACAGGCGTGGAAGTCAACGTCACGTTCGGCGACGGCACGGCCGGCACGGAAGCGGACGGCGCCGAATCGGCCATGTCGCTGTCCCGCTGGCTCATGGCGGAGCCCGAACTCCGCGGCCACGCAAGGGTTTCCACCGGGGCGACGCGCGGGGCCCGCGGCCACATGGGCGACGGTCTGGAACTCGTCAACGTCGTACTCGCCAACAGCATCGCCCTGGCCGGCCTGATCACCGCGGTCGCCGCCTGGCGCGGCTCGCGGCCGCGCCCGCCGCAGGTGCGCCTCGAACGGGACGGCGTCGTGGTCACGTTGCGGGACAGCTCCCCGGAGCAGGTCGAGCAGATCCTGCGGATGTGGAACGCGACCGCCGCGCCCGCGCCCGTCGCGTCGGACGGGGACAGCGAGTAGCCGTGGCCCTGCTGTCGGACCCGGCCCGCTCCGAGGCCGTCCTGATCGGCGTCCACACGTACGCCAACCTGGAGAATCTGCCCGCCGTCGCCCAGAACCTGGAGGGGCTGCGCGAGGCGCTGACCGACCCCGGTGTGTGGGGACTGCCCGACGAGGCCTGCACGGTGATCGCCCAGCCGGACGGTGTGGGCGACATTCTCGACACCGTCCGGGAGAAGGCGCGCCGGGCCGAGGACACCCTGCTCGTCTACTACGCCGGCCACGGTCTGACGGACCCGCACACCGACGAGCTGTATCTCGCCATGCCCGGATCGGACCGCGAGCGCGAGTACACCTCGCTGCGCTACGAATACCTGCGCCGGGCCGTCCTCGACCAACAGGCCCACGCCCGGCGCACGGTGGTGATCCTCGACTGCTGCTACAGCGGCCGCGCCCTCCTCGGCAAGATGAGCGCGAGCACGCACATCGCCGACCAGGCCGTGGTCGAGGGCACCTGCCTGCTCACGGCATCCGCGGAGACCCGCCCCGCGCTGTCCCCGCCCGGCGAGCGGTACACCGCGTTCACCGGCGAGCTCATCGCCACCCTCACCGGGGGTGTTCCCGACCGGCCCGACCCGCTGGACATGGACACCCTCTACCGGCATGTGCACCGCACGCTGGCCGGCAAGTCCCGCCCGCTGCCGCAGCAGCGCAACCGCAATCTCGGCGGCTTCATCGCCATCGCCCGCAACCGCGCGGCGACGCCGACACCGCCACCGCCCGTCGTCGGGCTGAGCGAGGCCGAGAAGCGACTGGCCCAGATGGAGCAGCGCTCGGAACAACTGCGCCTGGAGAACGAACAGTTGAGGCTGGAGGCCGAGCGCCGCGCCCGCGAGACGGTGGAGACCGCGCAGCGCCTGGCCAGTGCCGTGACGGCTACGGCCGAGCCGGGGTTCGAGCCGTTCTGGTTCGCCGTGCCGGTGCCGCGTCCGCTCTTCGGCGAGGACGGCTCGCTCCAGCCGGTGGCGGAGCTGCTGCCGGGCACCTGGTATCTGGCCTTGGAGCAGCGGGGGATGGGCCTGGTCGCACGGAGCGACGACGGCAAGACGCGGGGGTTCATCCTCGACCTCGCGGGGATCCAGCGGGGCGACGCCGACTCGTACACCGCCGCCGCGGAGTCGGGCTCCCCGCAAGGAACGAAGGCCGCGGCGGACGCGAAGAGGCGTACCGAGGAGACCGTGCGCGCGGCCGAACGGCTCGCCGACGCCGTGGCCGCGGATCCGGATCCGGACTTCGAGATGTTCTGGTTCGCGGTGCCGGTGGCGCGTCCGCTGATGAGTGACAGCGGGGCCCTGGAAGTCGTGGGGGAGTTGCTGCCCGGCACGTGGTACCTGGCCGTCGAGCGACGGGGGCAGGGGCTTCTTGCGATGACGCAGGAGGGCCGCAGGGGTTTTCTGCTTGATACGTCGGGCATTCAGCGGGGCTGAGTGCTCCGCGGGCAGTGCGGTGATGTGTCTGCGGGTCGGTGGGGGTTGGCCGCGCAGTTCCCCGCGCCCCTTACGGGGCGGGGCCCGTCCCGCCGGTGTTTCTTGCGAGGCCCATTGACACCCCGGCCCTGTGCCTCGAAGCTCCATGACGCCCCGTGGTAACGCTAACACCGGGCTGACACGCACCTGAGGGAGCTGCCCATGTCAGGTAGTCGTCAGGACGTCGACCGGCGTGCCCTCCTCGCCGCGGCCGCCGCCGGTGCGCTCGCCGCGGCCTGTGGAACCGCCGAGGGCAAGCCACCGGGCAAGGTCGCCGTGCACGGGGACAACGCCACCTGGGCCAAGCCGATGGCCGCCGCGGGCAAGGCCATGAAGTCGGTCGCGGGCATCGAGCTCGTGCCCGAGGTGATCGCGTCCCTGGAGTCGTTCGAGCAGGTCGTGCGGTCCTCGCTGCGGACGAGCAAGACGCCCGACATGCTCAAGTACTGGTCCGGGTACCGGCTCCAGGACCTCGCGCGCACCGGCGGAGTCGTCGACCTGACCGAGCAGTGGGACCGTGCGGTCGGCAAGGGCTGGGTCGAGCCGTCCCTGCGCCCCGCGTTCACCTACCGCGACCGCGTCTACGCCCTGCCGATGAACCTCGCGTACTGGGTGTTCTTCTACAACCCCGAGGTGTTCGAGAAGCATGACCTGGAAGTCCCCGAGACCTGGGACGACTTCCTCGCCGCCTGCGACCGCCTGAAGAAGAACGGCATCACGCCCCTGCACGGCACGGCCGACGGGCGCTGGCCCTCCTTCATCTGGTTCCAGGAGGTGTTGAGTCGTCAGGACCCGTCCTTCTACCAGGACTTGATGAACGGCCGCGAGCGCTACACCGACCCGCGCGCCGAGCGGGCCCTGCGCACCATCGCGTCCTTCTTCGACAAGGACTGGTTCACGCCCATGGACCTGAACCACAACGACGCGGCCGCACAGGTGGTCCAGGGCAAGATCGGCATGGTGCCCTGCGGCACCTGGCTCGGCTCGACTCTCGTCGGCGCGGGCGGCAGGCCCGGCAAGAACGTCGACGCCTTCGTGCTGCCCATGGCGACGCCACGCGCCCGCCCCAGCGTGATCTTCGAGTCGAGCGCTTTCGTCTCCACGGTCAAGGGCCCCGACCACGAGGAGGCGCGGAAGGCCGCCGGTGCCTGGCTGCACCCCACTGTCATGAAGGCCTTCTCGCACACCCTCCAGGACGGCTGTCCCAACCCGAAGGTCGCACCCGCCAACCCGGTCATCGACGGCCTGGCCCGCAAGGTACGCGGCGACAAGCTCTGGCTGCTCAACCGCTTCTGGGAACAAGGGCCTCCCGAACTGGTCGAGGCGACCGTCGACGATCTGGCGGGCTTCCTGCTGAACCCGCACTCGTACCGCAAGGTCCTTCGGACCATGCAGGAGCGCGCCGACGAGGCCTGGAAGGTGTGGCGGGAGGCGGAGGAGACATGACCGAGATCGTGACCACCGCGAAGGCCGCGGGAAAGCCCTCCGGGAAAGCGGTACGGACCCGTCGGCGAGTGCCCACCCGCACTCCGCACCAGGCCGTCGCGGAGAGCGGCAGGTACGGCAGGCCGCTCGCCGCGCTGCCCTGGGCGCTGCCCGCCTTCGCGCTCGTCGGCGTCCTGCTCGTCTATCCCTTCTTCCGCAGCGTCTACGGCAGCTTCTTCGAGGACAACGGCTTCACGAGCAGCTTCACCGGCTTCGACAACTACGCGCGGCTCGCCGACGACCCGATCTTCGGCCGCTCCCTGCTCAACACCCTGCTGTGGGTCGCCGGGACACTGCTGCTGCCCGTCCTTGCCGGCCTCCTCATCGCCGTCGCCACCCACCGGATGCGCTTCGGCGGCCTCGCCCAGCTCGTCATCGTCCTGCCGTACGCGATCTCGGCCGCAGCCACCGGCGTCCTCTGGTACTTCATGCTGAACAGCCAGGGCGCGGTCAACCAGATCCTGCGCGCGGTGGGCCTCGACTCATGGGCGCAGGCCTGGCTGCTCGAATGGCCGCAGAACACCCTCGCGATGATCGTGGCGAGCACCTGGCAGGCCACCGGGCTCAACGTCGTGCTCTTCGCCATCGGTCTTCGCGCCATCCCCAAGGACACCGTGGAAGCAGCCGAGTTGGACGGCGCGACCGGCTGGCGGATGTTCTGGTTCGTGACGCTGCCGCAGCTGCGGGCCGTCACGGTCGTGGTCGTCGGCATGGCCGTCGTCAACAGCCTCAAGGCCTTCGACATGATCTGGCTGCTCACCAAGGGCGGCCCGTCCCGCTCCTCCGAGACCCTCGCCCTGAGCATGTACCGCGAGGCGTTCCGGCTCTTCCACGTCGGCTACGGCTCCGCGATCGCGCTCGTCCTCTCGGTGATCGTCGTCGCCTCGTCCTGGATGTATCTGCGCCGCCAGATGCCCGAGTCCGCCGCCCGGGCCTGACCCGGCCCCGAAGAGGAGACCCTCATGGGACGCACAGTGCGCAATCTCTTCGTCATCGGCTGTGTGGTGTGCTGGCTGATCCCGCTCTACCTGCTGATCGTCAACGCGCTGACCCCGGCCACGGAATACTCGGGCGAGCCCGCGTGGACCCCGCAGGGCTTCGACATCGCCGACAACCTCAAGACCGCCTGGAGCGACGCGGGCATCGGCGACAGCTTCCAGTCCTCGCTCCTGTACGCCGTGGTGTGCGGGGCGGCGGCGGTGCTCGTCGCGGCCATGGCCGCTTTCGCCGTGGTCGTGCTGCCGATCCCCAGGCCCGCCTTCTGGTTCTGGCTGATCTACTCCGGCACGCTCTTCCCGCTGCAGATGTTCCTCGCCCCGCTCTTCGGCCTCTACGCCGACGCCAATCTGTACGACACCCGGCTCGGCCTGATGATGGTGTACGTCGCCTGGGCCATCCCCTTCGCGTTCTTCCTGATCCGCAATCAGATGACCACGATGCCGCCCGAGATCACCGAGGCGGCGCTGATCGACGGCGCCTCGATGGGGCGGATCTTCTGGCGCATCCACGTACCGCTGATGAAGGCGGGTCTCGGCGCCGCCTTCATCTTCCAGTTCAGCGCCGTCTGGAACGACCTGCTGCTCGGCATCACCCTCAGCCGCAGCCCCGAGGTCCAGCCGGTGATGGCCTCCCTGAACGCGCTCTACAACGCCTACAGCTCGGCGGGGCCGCCCGTCATCCTGGCCGGCGCGCTGATCGTGTCGCTGCCCACGCTCCTCGTCTTCCTGGTGTTCCGCGGCCTGTTCCTGCGCGGCGTCACCGCATCAGCCCGCTGACCCGACCACCCTCCGGGAGAGATCCGCATGACGACACGGGCCCTCGTCCGCACCACCGACTGGGACAACGACCGGATACGCGACAGCCTGCGAGCCGGCGTGGTCAGCGCCGAAGGACCCCTGGGCGGGGGCGTGTTCAGGCTGACGGAGGAACCGCTGATGCGGCGCGCGGGCGACGGCTCCCTCCTTCAGTCCCTGCGTGTGGAGCCGGTCAACGGGGCCGATATTCCTGCCGAGTTGAGCGTGCGCACGGAATCGGGAGCCGCGCTGCGAGTGGAGCGCGTCGCCGGGCCCGGCCGTTCGGTGCGGCTTCTCGTCCCCGCCGTAGAGACGGCGACCCGCGTCACCGTCGGCCTCCCGCGGGGGCAGGGCGGCATCGACGTACGCATCACCCCCCAACGCCAGTGGACCATCCACCTCGTCCACCACTCCCACCTCGACATCGGCTACACCGACCCGCAGGGCCGCGTCCTCGCCGAGCATCTCTCCTTCCTCGACTCCTGCCTGGAGCTCACCCGGGCCACCGACGACTGGCCCGCCGAGTCCCAGTTCCGCTGGTGCGTCGAGTCGTTGTGGTCCTTCCGGCAGTGGGCCGACGCCCGGCCCGCCGAACAGGTCGATGAGTTCGTACGCCGGGTGCGCGAGGGACGCATCGAGCTGACCGCCCTGCCGTTCAACCTGCACACCGAGACCTGCTCCACGGACGAGCTGCACGAACTCCTGCGCCTGGCCCACGACATACGCGACGCGCACGGCGTCGACTTCACCTCCGCCATGCAGACCGACGTGCCCGGAGCGGTCGTCGGCCTCGTCGACGCCCTCGCCTCCGCCGGGGTCAAGTACCTCTCCGTGGCGCACAATTGGGCCGGGCGCTCGGTGCCCCACCTGGTCGGCGGGGAGAAGCTGCCCCGGCTCTTCCGGTGGCGTGCGCCCAGCGGCAACAGCGTCCTGGTCTGGGTCACCGACACCCCGCACGGCCTCGCCTACATGGAGGGCCCGCTGCTCGGCTTCGACACCGACTACGCCGACGTCGACGACCTGCTGCCGGCCTATCTGACCTCCCTCGCCAGCAACCCGTACCCCTACCGCGGCGGCATCTTCGGCTGGGCCATGGACCACGCCGAGATCAAGCGCGAGCCCTACCCCTGGGACGTCCTCCACCTGCGCGTGCAGGGCAAGTTCGGCGACAACGCGCCGCCCCGCCGCATCATCGCCGACACCGTCCGCCGCTGGAACGAGACCTGGGCCCACCCCCGGCTGCGGCTCTCCCGCAACGAGGACTTCTTCACCGACGCCGAGGCCAGGCTCGGCGACGCCATCCAGACCTTCGAGGGCGACTGGACCGACTGGTGGGTCGACGGCGTCGGCTCGGGAGCGCGACCGCTCTCGCTGGCCCGCACCGCCCAGTCCGTGGTCGCCGACGCCCAGACCATCGGCACGTTCGCGGGAGTCCTCGGCGCCACGGGGGCCGAGGAAGACACCCGCGACGCCGCCGGGGTCTACGAGGCGGTGTCGCTCTTCGACGAGCACACCTGGGGCGCCGGCGACCCATGGACCCACGGCGACGAGGGCGGGCACTCCGGCGAGCACCAATGGCACTGGAAGTACGGGCAGGCGACGCGCGCCCACGACGACGGCCACGCACTCCTCGCCCGTGCGAGCGCACGGCTCGGGCAGCGGCTCGCGGTGTCGCCGGGTGCCGTGGCGACGTATCACGTGATCAACACCTGCTCCTGGCCGCGCACCGATGTCGTCAGCGTGTTCCTGCCGGAGAGCAGCGTGCCCCTGGACCGCCCGGTGGCCGTGCACGACGCGCGGACCGGCCGCAGGATCGTGCACGAGGAGCAGCCGCAGACCAACGACGACCACCGGGACGCCGGACGGTTCCTGGTGCTGCGGGTGGACGAGGTGCCGCCTGCCGGGTCCGTGCGCCTGGACATCACGGCCGAAGCGGCACGGGGCGTCGGGGCGGGGCAGACCGGCGTGGCGAAGGGCGGCGGCTCGGCGTGTCTGGGCGGGGCGATCGGCGTGGCGCAGGCCGCCGGTGTGAAGGTGACGCCTGTGCGGGGTCCTGCGGGTGGTTCGGCGCGGGAGGGTCGGGCCGCCGATGGGGCGCAACCCGCCGTCGAGAAGGCCGCCACCGGCTGGAATCCCACCGGCGGTTCGGAGCGGGACGACCCCGCCGAGAGTGCCGCCGCCGCTCTCGCCCGCGTCGACCCGACGCTCCTGGAGAACGAGCACCTCGCCGTCCGCGTCGACCTCGCGCACGCCTGCATCGCCTCCGTCATCGACAAGTCGACCGGCCGCGAGCTCGTCCGCCAGGATGCCATCGTCGGCTTCAACGGCTACCTCCACGACAGCTACACCACCGCCGGGGCCTTCAACCACAACTCCAGCCGCACCACGGCATCCGACCGCCTCGAACACCTCGGCAGCCGCGCCGTCGCCCCGCCCGCCGCCCTCATCGCCCGCCGCTCCACCGCGACCGCCGAATCGATCACGTACGAGACCCGCCCGGCCGGAGCCAACCGGCTGCGCACCACCCTCACCCTGCCCGTCGGCGTGCCCCGCCTCGACATCGAGAACCGCCTGGACAAGGACGCGACCCTGGGCAAGGAGAGCGCCTACTTCGCCTTCCCCTTCTCCTTCGACGACCCGGCCGTACGCATGGAGGCATCCGGCGGTCTCACCGGCAACTCCCTTCCTGTGGTGCCGGGTTCGGCGCTGCACATGCGGGCCGTGCGCCGCTGGGTGACCCTCGCGGACGACGGGCTCGCGGTGGCCTGGTCCACACAGGACGCGCCGCTGGTGCAGTTCGGCAACATCGCCCTGCCGTACGCGCCCTTCCCCAAGACGATGGGCCACGACGAACCCGCCACCGTCTTCTCCTGGATCCACAACAACCTCTGGGACACCAACTTCCCCAGCGAGCAGGGCTTCGAGTTCACCTACCGCTACAGCCTGGCCTGCGCCGTCTCCGCCGACGGGCTCGGCCCCGCCACGGCGGCGGCCTGGAGCCGCCCGCTGCGCGCCGTGCGGGCCAGGGGGCCGGAGGGCGGCGGGCAGGCTTCCCTCGCCTTCGCCGACCTCGGCGACCCGCGGATCCGCCTGGTCGGCGCCACCGCACCGGGCCCCGGCGAAGTCCTGCTGCGGCTGCAGTCCTTCGCCGAGCAGCCGGTGGACTGCCCCGTCCGCGTCCACTTCCCGGTGGCTGCGGCGCACCGGGCGGACTACTTGGGCGCAGCGGGCGAGGAACTGCCCCTGATGGACGGCGAGTTGACCATCACCCTTCCCCCGCTCGGCACCGCCGCCGTGCTTTTCGTACGTCCGTGAACGAAGGAGCATGCGTGTACCGGCTCGACCCGCGTTACGCCCCGGCACCGGGGACCGTGCTGACCGCCGGCTGGCAGGCCGTGGCGGCCCAACTGCCGCCCGGCCCCGCGATCGTCGCCGTCGAAGGTCCGCCGACCGCCGACTGGGCGACCATCGCGGCACGGCTGACCGCGGAAAGCCTGGCCTCCGTCCGTACTCTCGACATCCGTACGCACTACGCGCCGCCCGCCGAGGTGCGGCGCCGCACCATGAACCCGGCCGACACCGCGGACCCGTACTACTGCCGCCTGGCCGAGAACCCCCTAGGAGATCTCTTCGACCAACTGCCGCAGACATCACGTCTCTTGAAGGATGGCGCGCTCCTGATCGTCTACGGCCCCGGCGCCTCGCTCATCGCGCACGACGTGCTCTGGTACGCCGATCTGCCCAAGCGGTACGCCGAGTCGGCCGTGATCGCCGGGACGGGCGGCAACCTCGGACTGCCCGGTGAGCGCGCCGAGTTGAAGCGGCTCTTCTACGTGGACTGGCCGATGCTCGACCGCCACCGTGACGGCATCGCGGACCGCCTGGACGGCTGGCTCGACGTGCAGGACCCCGGGCGCCCCGTGTTCCTCGACGGCGACGGCCTGCGGACCTGCTACGCCGACCTCTCGCGCCGCCCCGTACGCACCCGGCCCTTCTTCAACTCGACGCCCTGGGGCGGGCATTGGGGCCAACGCGAACTCGGCTTCAACCCTGGCGGGCGCAACACGGCCCTCGGCTACGAACTCATCGCGCCCGAAGCGGGCATCCTCATCGGGCACGGCCCCGACACCCAGGCGGAAGTGCCCTTCCAGCTGCTGTGCGTGCTCCACCCCGAGCAGGTCCTCGGCCCAGAGGTGCACGCCCGCTTCGGCACCTCCTTCCCGATCCGCTTCGACTACCTGGACACGGTGGGCGGCGGCAACCTGTCGGTGCACTGCCACCCCAAGGAGCCGTACATGCGGGAGCGGTTCGGCTGGGCGTACACACAGCACGAGACGTACTACATGACGCTCGGCAGCCCCGACACCCGCGTCTTCCTCGGCCTGCGCGAGGACGCCGACCTCGACCTCTTCCGCAAGGAGATCGAGGAGGCCGCGAACGACGGGGTGCCGATGGACCCCGAGGACCACGTCCTGACGTTCCCCGCCGAGCAAGGGCGCCTCTTCATGATCCCCGCGGGCACCCCGCACGCCGGCGGCGCGGGCAATCTCGTACTGGAGATCAGTGCCACCCCCTACCTCTACAGCCTGCGCTTCTACGACTGGCTCCGCCCGGACGCGGACGGCAAACCACGCCAACTCCCTTACGAACACGGCCTCGCCAACCTGGAGACCGAACGGCGCGGTGACGCCGTCGCCCGCGATCTGGTGCAGGAGCCGCGCGTCCTGCGGCGCGGCGACGGCTGGCGCGAGGAGCTGCTCGGCGCCCTGGACGAGATGTTCTACGAGGTGCGCCGCCACACCCTCGCCGCGGGTGCCGCCGTGGCCGACCACACCCGGGGCCGCTTCCATGTGCTGAACGTGGTGGCGGGCGATGGGATCGTCGTCGAGACGGCGGCGGGGGACCGGCACGCCCTCTCGTACGCCGAGACGCTGACGGTTCCCGCGGCGGTCGGCGCCTACCGGCTCGTGGCGCCGCGCGGCCCGGCGAAGGTGGTGAAGGCGCTGGTGCGGGAGCCCAACGATTCATGACGGCCGTTCTGGAGATCGGCGGCACCCATGTCGCCGCCGCGCTCGTGGAATCGGACGGCGCGCGAGTGAGCCGCCGCGCCAGTCGGCCGCTGGACCCGCGGGGTTCCGCCGAGGAGATACTCGGCGCGGTCGTCCGGTGCGCGGGGGAACTCCGGGCGCCCGCGGGCCTGGTGTGGGGCGTCGCCGTCCCCGGCCCCTTCGACCACGAGAAGGGGATCGCACGCTTCCGGGGCGTCGGGAAGTTCGACGACCTGTACGGCATAGATGTGCGTTCGGTGCTGCTCGACGGGGTGTGGCCGCGGCCGGCCGACGTGGTCTTCCTGAACGACGCGCACGCGTTCCTCCTCGGCGAGTGGCGCGCGGGCGCCGCGCGCGGCGAGCGGCGCTGTGCCGGGATCACGCTGGGCACGGGCGTGGGGTCGGCCTTCATCGCCGACGGCGAAATCCGCCGCGACGGCCCGGGTGTGCCGCCCCAGGGGCGCGTCGACCTGCTGAAGTGGGCGGGCGCACCGCTGGAGGACACGGTGTCGCGGCGGGCCGTCCTCGCCCGGTACGGCGACCCGGACGCGGACGTGCGCGATGTCGCCGCGCGGGCACGGGACGGCGATCGGCGGTCCCGGCGGGTCCTCGACGAGGCGTTCACCGCTCTGGGCGCGGTCCTGGCGCCGTGCCTGCGCGACTTCCGCGCCTCGTCGCTCGTCGTCGGCGGCTCCATGGCGCAGTCCTGGGACCTGGTCCGCCCGTCGCTCCGGTCCGGACTGGGGGATACTCCGGTGAGGGTACGCAGGGGTCTGCTGGGCGGGGACGCGGCGCTGGTGGGGGCTGCGGGGTATGTCAGCGCGTCGCGCCGCTGACGCCCCCTGTAGGGGACCAAACGGAGAGAGGAACCACGGCCGATGCCCGAGCCGCAGGCGCCAAGAGGAGGCAAGACCACCCTGCGGGACGTCGCGGAACGCGCGGAAGTCAGCACGATGACCGCGTCCCGCGTCCTGCGGGACGACCCCCGCGTCCTGCCCGCCACCCGCGCAAGGGTCCGCGCCGCCGCCGCGGAACTCGGCTACCGCCCCAACGAAGTGGCCCGCAGCCTCCGCCTCGGCAGAGGCACCGGCCTGGTCGGTCTCGTCGTCACGAACCTCGCCAACCCCTTCTACTCACGCCTCGCCCTCGGCGTCGACTCCGTGGTGGCAGGCGACGGCCTGAAGACCGTCATCGGCAACACCGGACAGAACCTGGACAGTGAGCGCGAACTCGTCGCCGACCTCGTGGCCCGCCGCGTCGACGGCATCATCGCGGTGCCCGCGGCCGCCGACCAGCGGCATCTCGCCGCGGCGGCGGCCGATGGCGTACCGGTGGTGCTCGCGAGCCGCCCGCCCGAGGGGTTCTCCGCCGACTGCGTCCTGGTGGACGACTTCGGCGGCGCCCGCGACGCCACCGCCCGGCTGATCGCCAGGGGCCACCGCAGGATCGGATTCCTCGGCTCCCCGCCCGCCGTCTACACCGGCACCGAGCGCCTGCGCGGCTACGCCGACGCCCTCGCGGACGCGGGAATCCCGCTCGACGAGAGCCGCGTACGAGCGGGTCAGACCGAACCGCGCGAGGCCGAGCGCGCCGCGGCCGAGCTGCTGGCGCTGCCCGAGCCGCCGACCGCGCTGTTCTGCTCCAACAACCGCAACACGATAGGGGCGTTCCGCGCCGTCCGCGCGAGCGGCACCGACACCGCGCTCGCCGGCTTCGACGACTTCGAACTGGCCGACGCGCTGGGCCTTCCCCTCATCCTCGTCGCGTACGACAGCGATGAACTCGGCCGCGCGGCGGGCCGCCTCCTCGCCGACCGCATGCGGGAGCAGAAGCCGGACGCCGCGCCCCCCGGCCCGCCACGGCGCATCGTGACGCCCACCAGCCTGGTGGAGTACGGGAGCTGAGGCCTGACCGGTGGAGCCCGGCGGGATCAGGGCCCGGCGGCCCATCGCGTGGGAGAATCCGGGGCGTGGACGCGGGGATCCTCGAGCGGGATCTGCAGCTGGCACGACTGGCCACCGCCGCGGAGGAAGCGGTCGACGGCGCGGGCTCGGTGGCGCTCGTCTTCGGCGAGGCGGGGATCGGCAAGTCGAGCCTGGTGAACGCGCTGCGAGCAGCCCTGTCCCCGCAGGCCCGGGTCCTTGTCGGGCAGTGTGACGACCTCGCGACGCGCCGCCCGCTCGGCCCCTTCAGGGACCTGGCAGGGAGCGTCGGTCCTGACCTCGCGCGGGCGGTGGCCGAGGGCGGCGACCGGCATCGGGTGTACGAGGCGCTGTGGGCCGAGCTGACCGACGGGCCCCGCACGGTGGTGCTCGTCGTAGAGGACGTGCACTGGGCGGACGAGGCCTCGCTCGACGCCCTGCGGTTCCTGGTACGCCGCGTGGACCGGCTGCCCGCCGTCCTTGTACTGACCTACCGCGACGACGAGTTGGACCGCGAGCACCCGCTGCGGGACCTCCTGGGGCAGGTGTCGCGGGCGGCCCGTGTGCACCGCGTCCCCCTGCCGAGGCTTTCCCGTGCGGCGGTCCGCGAGCTGAGCGCCCCGAGCGGCCTCGACCCCGCGCAGGTGTACGCCGTGACATCGGGCAACCCTTTCTACGTCGCCGAGGTCGTCGCGGCGGGCGGCACCGGGGAGGTGCCGCCGACCGTGGTCGACGCGGTCCTCGCCAGGCTGCGCGGCCTCTCCGCCGCCACCAGGGACACCCTGGAGCAGCTCGCCGTGGTGCCGTCCGCGGTCGAGCGCGCCCTCGTCGACGCTCTACTGCCGTCGGGCGTGGACCAGTTGGCGGCGGCGGAACGGCACGGACTGCTCCTTGTCTCCCCCGAGCGCGTCGCGTTCCGGCACGAGATCATCCGCCGTGCCATCGCCGACTCCCTGCCCGCCGCGCACCGCATCCGGCTCGACCGGAACGTACTCGCGGTCCTCGTCGGTCTGCCGGGCGCCGACGCGTCCCGCATCGTCCACCACGCGGCACAGGCGGGGGACCTGGACGCCATCGCGCGGTACGGCCCCGACGCGGCCAGGGACGCCGCACACACCGGCGCGCACCGCGAGGCCGCCGCCCACCTGCGCCTCGTCCTGCGGCAGCGGCAGCGCTTCGGCCCGGCCGAACTCGCCGGCCTCCTGGAGCGGTTCGCGGTGGAGAGCTACACCATCGCCGACTCGCAGGCCGCCGTGCGCGCCGAGCGGGAGGCCGTCGAGCTGCGCAGGGCCCTGGGCGACCGCCGTGCCCTGGGCGCCGATCTGCGCTGGCTCTCCCGCATCCACTGGTGGGCGGGCGACGCCGACGCGGCACAGGAGGCCGCCCGCGAGGCCATCGACGTACTCGAACAGGCCGGGGACGAGCGGCTGTTGGCGCTCGCGCTCAGCAACACCGCTCAGCTGCGCATGCTCTCCGACCGGTACGCCGATGCGATCGGCTACGGCGAACGCGCCATCACCCTGGCCCGGCGGACGGACGACGCGGCGATCCTCGCGCACGCCCTGAACAACGTCGGCACCGCCCGCTGGCGCGGCGGGGACCCGCTGGGACGCCCGCAGTTGGAGGAGAGCCTCGCGGTCGCGCTGAAGGCCGGCGAGGCCGAGCACGCCTGCCGCGCCTACGCCAACGTCATCTGGACGCTCCTGGAGAACCTCCAGTTCAGGGAGGCCGACCGGTTCCTCGCGCCCGCCCTGGATTTCGCCGACCGGACGGAGCAGCTGGGGTTCCTCTGCTACCTCCAAGTCGAGCTCGCACTGCGGAAGTTCGCCGCGGGGGCGTGGGACGACGCGGAGCGGTACGCCGGATTCGGTGACGTCGGCGCGTTCCCGCCGGCCCGCTGCCCCGCCCTGACCGTCCTCGCCCGGGTGCGGATCCGGCGCGGCGCACCCGGCGGCGATGAACTCCTCGCACAGGCCGGGCGGATCGCCGCCCGCACCCGGGAGCTGCAGCGCACGGCGCCGGTCGCCGCGGGCCGCGCGGAGGCCGCCTGGCTGCGCGGCGACCACGCCGCAGTGATCGCCGCGGTCGAACCGCTCTACGCACAGGCCCGCCGGCTCGGCGCCGCGCCGTACCGCGCGGAGCTCGGCCACTGGCTCGCCAGGGCCGGGCGGCTCGTGCCCGATGACGGTTCCGGGCATCCGTACGCGCTGCAGGCGGCGGGCCGCTGGAAGCAGGCGGCCGCGGCCTGGCAGGAGGCGGGCTGCCCCTACGAGCACGCGGCGGCCCTGGCGCAGAGCCCGGACCCGGCCGACAAACTCGGTGCGCTCGCCGCACTCGACGCCCTGGGAGCCGTTCCCCTGTCCAGGATCGTCCGCGCCGAGCTGCGGTCGCTCGGCGTGGCCCGGATCCCCCGGGGCCCGCACGCGGCGACCCGCGGCAATCCCGCGGGCCTCACCGGACGCCAACTCCAGGTCGTCCGGCTGCTGATGGAGGGCCTGACGAACGTGGAGATCGCCGGGCGGCTCGTCCTGTCCGTCCGCACCGTCGACAACCACGTCCGCGCGGCCCTGGAGAAACTCGGCGCCCGCAGCAGACGCGAGGTCGCCGCCCGCATCGCGGACCTCGGCCTGCCGCCCGGCGGCGAAAAGTAGGTACCCGCACGCGTGAGCTGGGTGACCGGCACGGATGCCGGGGCCCCGCACCGCGCGTAGAAAGAAGCGCACCGGACTCACGCATCCAGCACGGGGGAGCACATGTCCAAGACGCCCGCACAAGCCGCACGGCATGAACTGATGGCATTCAAAGGGGAGTTGATCGGCCCGGACGACCCCGGGTACGAGGAGGCTGGCACGGTCTACAACGCGATGGTCGACAAGCGGCCCGCTCTCGTCGCCCGTTGCACCGACGCCGACGACGTGGCCGAGGTGATCCGCTTCGCCCGCGAGCACCGCCTGCCGCTCGCGGTGCGCGGCGGCGGCCACCACGGAGCGGGCCTCGGCACCTGCGAGGGCGGCGTGGTCGCCGACCTGTCACCGCTGAAGTCCGTCGAGGTCGACCCGGTGGCCCGCACGGTCCGGGTCGGCGGCGGCTGCCTCTGGGGCGAGGTGGACCGCGCCACGCACGAGCACGGCCTGGCCACGCCGAGCGGCATCATCTCCACGACCGGCGTCGGCGGTCTCACCCTCGGCGGCGGTCTCGGCCATCTCACCCGGCGGTTCGGACTGAGCATCGACCATCTCATCGCGGCCGATGTCGTCCTGGCCGACGGCAGCCGGGTGCGGGCGAGCGCCGACGAGAACACCGACCTGCACTGGGCGATCCGCGGGGGTGGCGGCAACTTCGGCGTCGTCACCTCCTTCCTCTTCCGGCTGCACGAGCTGAGCACGGTCGTCGCCGGGCCCACCTTCTGGCCCGCCGAGCAGGGCGCCGAAGTCCTCGCCGCCTACCGGGAGTTCCTGCCCCGCGCGCCGCGCGAGGTCAACGGCTTCTTCCTGTACGGCACCGTGCCCCCGGCCCCGCCCTTCCCCGAGGAACTGCACCTGCGCAAGGTCGCAGGCGTCGTGTGGTGCCACACCACCGACGACCCCGACGCGGCGGCCCGCGCCATGGCGCCCCTGCTCGACGCGCTGCCCGAACCGGCCCTGCACGCCGTCGCCCCGATGCCGCACCCCGCGCTGCAGTCCATGTTCGACGGGCTCTACCCGCCCGGCGACCAGTGGTACTGGCGGGCGGACTTCGTCGACGAGATCCCGGACGAGGCCGTCGCCCTGCACGCCAAATTCGGCGCCGAGGTGCCGACCATGCAGTCGACGATGCACCTCTACCCCATCGACGGCGCCGCCCACGACCACGCCTCGTCGGACACGGCCTGGAGCTACCGAGGCGCCCGCTGGGCGTGCGTCTACGCGGGCGTCGACCCGGACCCGGCCAACGCGGAGCTCATCAAGCGCTGGACCGTCGACTACTTCGAGGCCCTGCACCCGTACACGGCGGGCGGCGCCTACGTGAACATGATGATGGACGAGGGGCAGGACCGCGTACGGGCGAGCTACCGCGACAACTACGCACGCCTGGCCCGGGTCAAGGCCGCGTACGACCCGGAGAACGTCTTCCGCCTCAACCAGAACATCGAGCCGTCGCCGGTGGACGCCGGGTAACCCCGAAAGGCCGTCCCGACGCGCCCCGGCGCAGGGACGGCCTTAGCGTGACAGCCATGTGCTGGAGCGCGACGGCCGATCTCATGGTGGGCACGGCCGTCTGCGCCGTGGGCGTCGCCTGTGTCGCCCAGGCGGCGCGGCGCCCCCGTGACCTGCCCATGGCCGCGCTTCCGCTGCTCCTCGGCAGCCACCAGATCATCGAGTCCGTGGTCTGGCGCGGCGACGGCGGCACGGGAGCCGCCACCACCGCCTGGGCGGTGATCGCGCTCCCGCTGCTGCCTCTGTGGCTGCCCGTGTCGGTGCTGTGCGTGGCGCCGCCGACCGCCCGCCGCCGGCTCCTCCTCCCGCTCGCGGCGGGCATCGCGACGTCGGCGGTGCTCGCGTACTACCTGATGACCCACACCGTGACGGCCGACATCCGCGGCCACACGGTCGGGTACGGCTTCGGCCTGGCGCATCCGGCACCGGTCGTCGTCGGCTATCTCATCGCCACCATCGGCTCCCTGCTCCTGTCCGGCGACCGGGGCCTGATCCTGTACGGGATCCTGGCCGCCGTCGGAGCCGCGGTGTCCGTGGCGCTGTGGCGACAGGAGTACCTCTCGACGTGGTGCGCGCTCGCCGCGCTGTCATCGGTGGTTCTGCTGCGCTGGGTCAGAAGGCGTCGTCCGCCAGCTCGACGGCCGTCCGGTCAAGACCTTCAAGAAGCGTGAACTGGGCCTCGGTCCTGGGCAGTTCATGGCGGAAGAAGTAGCGGCACGCGCCGCGCTTGCCCTCGTGGAAGGCCTCCGTTCCTGGCACGGCCGCAAGGAACTGCTCCAGCCACATCCAGGCGACGACGACATGCCCGACGGCTTCGAGATAGACGCTCGCGTTGGCCAGCGCCGTCTGGGGATCGCCCGTCGACCACAGCCGCTGGGTCACCTCCACCGCACGCGCCACGGACGCGTCGAGCGCACGCCCGTACCCGGCCGCGGAACCACCCGCGGCGGCGGCGCGGGCGGTCGTCTGCGAGATCCGCTCGACGAGCAGCCGAAGCCCGGCGCCGCCGTCCATGACGACCTTGCGGCCGAGCAGGTCGAGGCCGTGGATGCCGTGCGTGCCCTCGTGGATGGGGTTGAGGCGGTTGTCGCGGTAGAACTGCTCGACGTTGTACTCGCGGGTGTAGCCGTAGCCGCCGTGCACCTGGATCGCCAGGCTGTTGGCCTCAAGGCACCACTGCGACGGCCAGCTCTTCGCGATCGGGGTGAGCACGTCGAGCAGCAGCTTGGCGTCGGCCCGCGCCTGCGGCGAGGTACCGGTCTGCTGTTCGTCGAGCAGCCGCCCGCAGTACAGATTGAGCGCCATCGCGCCCTCCACGTACGCCTTCTGCGCGAGCAGCATCCTGCGTACGTCGGCGTGCGCGATGATCGGGACCTGCGGCGACTGAGGGTCCCTGGCGGTGACCGGCCTGCCCTGCGGGCGGCTGCGGGCGTAGTCGAGCGCGTGCAGATATCCGGTGTAGCCGAGGGCGGTCGCGCCGAGGCCGACACCGATCCGGGCCTCGTTCATCATGTGGAACATATAGGCGAGGCCGTGGTTCGCCTCGCCGATGAGGTGGCCGACGGCGCCGGGCTCGCCGCCCGGCCGATGGGCGCCCTCACCGAAGTTGAGGAGCGTGTTGGTGGTGCCGCGGTAGCCCATCTTGTGGTTGAGGCCCGCGAGCACGACGTCATTGCGCTCACCGAGCGAACCGTCTTCACCGACGAGGAACTTGGGCACGATGAACAGCGAGAGCCCCTTCACGCCGGGCGGGCCGCCGGGAATCCGGGCGAGCACCAGGTGCACGATGTTCTCCGAGAGCTCGTGCTCGCCGCCGGAGATCCACATCTTGTTCCCGAAGAGGCGGTACGTCCCGTCGTCCTGGGCCTCGGCCCGGGTGCGCACATCGGCGAGCGACGAACCGGCCTGCGGCTCCGACAGACACATCGTCCCCAGGAAGCGTCCCTCGACCATGGGGCGTACGAAGGTGTCGATCTGCTCCTTGGAGGCGTGCGCGAGCAGCAGATTGGCGTTGCCCATGGTCAGGAAGGGATACGCCGCCGTGCCCACGTTCGCCGCCTGGAACCAGGCGAAGCAGGCCTGGGCCACCACGGCGGGCAGCTGCCCGCCGCCGATCTCGTGGTCCATGGCACTGGCGAGGAGCCCCGAATCGCCGAAGACCCGCAGCGCCTCCTTCACCTCGGGGATGACGTGCACCCGCTCCCCGTCGAAGGTGGGCTCCTCGGCGTCGTTCTTCTTGTTGTGCGGGGCGAAGTGCCGCGTCGCGATCTGCTCGCTCAGTTCCAGGGCGGCGTCGAAGGTCTCGCGGGAGTGCTCCGCGTACCGCTCCCGGCCGGTGAGCGCGGGCACGTCAAGCCACTCGTACAGCAGGAAGTCGAGATCGCGACGGGACAGGAGCAGGGATGCCATGCGGTTTCTCCATGCGGTGACGGCGGTACCGATGCCGGGGCAGGCAGCCCCGCACCCACGATACTAAGCGCTTGCTTATGGGATCTGTCGAGGGGCGCCTGCGCCGGTCCGCACCTCACTCGCGTACGGCGGCTCGGCGCCCGCCCGCGAGCAGGTGACCGCCGCCGCACGGGCGGCGAAGGCGAGCACCTCCCCCCCCAGGTGCGGCCGGGGGCCGAGGCGAGGGCGCGCGCCGAGAGGAGGTCCCGCTCGGACAGCGCGTGCAGCAGCGCGGCGTTCACGGTGTCGCCGGCGCCGATCGTGTCCACGATGTCGACGCGTCCCACCTGCAAGTCCTGGTGGACGGCCCGCTGATCGAGGCGTTCGTCGACGAGCGGGCGATGCTCACCGAGAAGGTGTATCCCGCTCCCGAGGGGCGCTACGACGTGACGGTGGTCCGGGGCTCGGCGGAGGTGGAGACGCGGGGTTGGGAGTGCGGCCGTCGGCGCTGACCCGGCCCGCGCCGGACGCGGTGCGGCCGGGAGTGCTCAGCCATAAGGCGTTCCGGTCGCTCCCCCTCGCGGCTGACGGCTCGTACGCAGTTCACCGGAAGCCTGGGCAGGGGCGAGCCCCGGTGGGATCCTGCTGCGTAACGCCGAGATCGAGGCGTGAGCGGGGGGTTCTCATGCGGATCCAGCCACGGGCCCCGGCCCTGAGAGCAGGTCTCGTCGCCGTGGCCGTGCTGGTCCTCGGCACGGCAGGATGCGGCAGTGGCTCTGGAACCGGCGACCCGCTGCCCGACCCCGTGGTGCCGTCCGCGTCGGCCGGTTCGGGCGAGTCCCGGTCGAGTTCGGGCGGCGGCGAAGGGGACGACTCGAATGCGTCGGGTGGCGAAGGCGGCGACGACTCGAATGCGTCCGGTGGCGAAGGCGGGGACGACCTCGCGCCGGTGGGCTCTCCGCCGACGGACACGGGGGGCACCCCGGAGCCATCCCCCGAGCTGACCGATCCGCCCTCCGAGACTCCCTGCGAGGGCGTTCCCACGCCCGCCCCGACCTGCCCGCCCTCTCCGGAAGTGACGCCGAGCCCCGTGCCTGGTGTGTCCTGACGCGGTCGACGGTTGAGCCGATGGACAGCAGGGACACACCGGAGTCACCGAGAGGCGAGTCCTCCCGTTCGTCGGTCCCCAGCCAACGCCGCCTTCACCAACGCCGTATCCGCCGACGCCGACAACTCGGGAACACCGCTCGTCCCGCACTTCCCCCGAGTGCGCAGCCCACGGAGCCGAGCGGCAAGGCCGCCGAGATCGCCAACTCCGTGTTCGGCGCGGGCTCGCTCATCCTCGCGCTGATGCTCTACACCGGGTTCGTCCACAGCCGCGCCTACTACGCCTACTTCCACCTCGACGTCTTCTCCGTGGGCTTCGACCCGGTCGAGATGGCGCTGCGCAGCCTTCGGCTCGCCACCTTCCCGGTGCTCATCACGCTGAGCCTGGCCGGCATCCTCCCTCGCCTCCCCGGCCTGCTGCCCTCGCTCGGCCTGCCCGGCCGTATCACCAGGCGCGTCGACGGGGCCGCCCGCGCCGTGGCCCGAGCCCATCTGGCGTTCGTCGCGGCGGGCGTGATCCTGCTGCTCGCGTGGCGCTTCGGCCAGCCCTGGTCGTTCCGGTGGGCCGCACCGCTGCTTGTGGCCGTCGGGCTCCTGCTGGGACAGAGCGGCGCGGCGGGACGAGCCGCCGGCAGCCCGAGCCGGCCGTGGCACCGCGCCGTTCCCGTGATCACCGCGAGCCTGTTCCTGATGTGGGTCGTCGCCCTCGCCGCCGGGGAGTTGGGCCGGCAGGACGCGCGCCACGATGCCGAGCAGCTGGTACGCCGCGTCTCCGTGGTGGTGCTCAGCACCGAGCAGCTGAGCATCCGAGGCCCCGGCCTGAAGGCGGAAGACCTGGGCAAGGACAGGCACTTCCGGTACCGGTACAGCGGCCTGCGCCTGCTCGTCGAGCGAGACCGCCGGCACTATCTGCTGCCGCTGAACTGGCATCACGACACGGACGCCACATACGTCATCGAGGACGACGAGAACATCCGGATCGACCTCTATCCCGGGACCCAGCCCCGCCGTTGAGCGAAGTCGGGACGGCGAGGGCTGAACTAGGGCCGGTACCGCACGATCACGGCGCGGCTGAAGTTCGCGTCGCCGAACGCTCCGAGCTCGGCCTTGCCGACACCCCATGCCTCATCGGTCCCCGGAACCGGGGCGATCTCGGCAAGGCGGAACTTCTGTTTCCTGTCGACCTCGGTGACCTTCCCGGTGATCCCGGTGACGTAGGGCGGCCGTGCGATGCGGCTCACCTTCCCGTTCTCGCCCCGCACTCTCCTGGCGTCGAGGATCCCCGCGGGCAGTGCGTCCGACGTGCTCCACCGCTTTCCGTCCCAGTGCAGAGCGCAGGGCCGGTCGCCCGGAGGCGCGTATCTGGTCCCGGTGTACGGGCCGTACTCGATCCCCATGGCCCACACGTCGTCGGCTCCCCGCGCGACGAGCGTCTGCACCTGCGTCCGGCAGCCGGAAAACCTCGCGTCCTCCGTCTCGACGTCCGGCATCCGCTCCTCGCGCCACTGCCGCCCGTCCCATCGCGCGGCCGCGAGCCGGAGGGGGCGCGGCTTCGGGTGGTCCGGATCCGACTCGTCCGCCTTGTCCGCCGCCGGGTTCGGAACGTTCCCGGCCACCCGGAGATGCCCGCCGGCGGTCTCCGTCGTGATGGCCCGTGCCTCCAATGGCAGCCGGGTGGCGGTCCAGCCGCGCCCGTCCCAGTGCCAGGCCGTCTGCTGCTTGGGATTCCCGAGCGCCCAGACGTCCGATGGCCCGAGCACCGCGACGCCGGCCAAGTCGTCTCCTTCGGGCAGCGCGACACCCCGCCAGCGGGTGCCGTCGAACCGGGCGGCGATCGGCGTGGAGTACGTGCCGGGACCGTGGCTGACGCGCCCGAACAGCCAGGCGCTGCCCGCGCCGGCGTACAGGGCCGGCGAACCGAGCGTGCCGCCGTCGAGTGCGTCACGGAGATCGGAGGACAGGTCGTACCGCTGCCAGCGTGCGCCGTGGAACCGGAGCATCTGCATCCGCGGGCGGGAGCCGCCGGCATCGTGCAGCTCCGCCATGGCCCAGGCCTCGCGCTTCGACACGGCCGCGATGTCGAGCACCTGATTGCCGACCGGGTCGACGTCGGAGACGTACTCGTACGTCCAGGCCCGGTGGGCGGGTGCTTCACCGGTACGGGAGCCACTCGGCGCCGGATCTGCCGGGTGCGGCCCCTGCGTTCCGCACCCGGCGAGCAGCGCGACAACGGCGAGGAGTCCAACCCTGCTGGTGACGCGCGGTATCGGCATGCGCGGGATTCTACGGCGCTGCTCGGCCCGCCCCTGTGCCGTCGCCCCGTTCCCTCAACGGGCCTCCGCCGGCGGGCGGACCGAGTCACGGGCGACCACGGGGCACGTCAGGCGGCGTGCGGCCTGACGGTCCACCGGCTCACCTGCTTCGGAGGCGTCGAGCAGCATGCGGACCGCCGTCGCGCCCATCTCGTGGTGCGGCAGCGCGATCGTCGTCAGGGCCGGGACCAGGTGGCCGGCCATCTGGTCCTGGTCGTCGTAGCCGACCACCGAGAGGTCACCGGGTACGTCGATTCCCAGGCGGGCCGCGGCGAGCAGCGTCCCGGTGGCCACCCGGTCGTTCGCGCAGACCACACCCGTCGGCCGGGCAGGCCCGTCGAGCACCCGCAGCGCCGCCGCGTACCCATCGTCGATCTGCCAGCCCGCGCGGAGCACCCACTCGTCGCGGGCGGTGATCCGGGCGGCCCGCAGTCCGTCGCGGAAGCCGCGGGCCCGGTCCGATGCTGCGATGTCGCCGGTCGAGCCGCCGAGCAGGGCGATGTCGCGGTGCCCCGCCTCGATGAGCACGTTCACCGCGGAACGGCCGCCCTTGCGCTCGTCCGGGACCACCGATGCGTACGAACCGGGCTCGCGCGGCAGGCAGTTGGCGAGCACCGTGCGGGACGGGTCGATGCCGTCGGGCACGGTGGTGCGGCGCATGGACATCGCCGCGTACACGATCCCGTCGACGCGGCGGGCCCGCAGCTCGGCGATCGCCTCCGCCTCGGCCGCCGGGTCGAGGCGGGACTCCAGGAGCAGCACCTGGTGCCCGCGCTCACGGGCCGCCTCCATCGCGCCGGGCACCAGACGGCCCGCGAAGGGGCTCGTCGCGATCTCGTCGCTGAGCAGTCCGATCACCGCGCTGCGCTGCTTGCGCAGCGAGCGCGCCACCTCGTCCGGGCGGTAACCCAGCTGATCGGCGGCCTTCCTGATCCGCGCCTGGGTCTTCGCGGAGAGGTTCCCCGCGGCGCGGCCGCTGAAGACGAAGGACACGGCGGCGCGTGACACCCCGGCAAGCTCGGCGACATCGCGGGCGGTGGGGCGGCTCACGTCGCGTCTCCTCCTGGTGTGTGACTGCGGGCGACAACTGCGGGCAACGATCGTCACGGCCAGTATCGCCGGACGGTCCGGCCATGTCGGGACGCAGGGGGCGCGGCTAGGCTGACGTGGATCAAGGTGGATCACCCGTGCGGTGCATGGAAGGGGGCGGGGAACATCGAGAGCGCCGACAGCGTGAGCAGGGACGCGGGCAGGGACGCGGGCAGGCCCGAACGGCCGACGTCCAAGGACGTCGCGCGTCTTGCCGGGGTCTCGCACACCGCCGTCTCCTTCGTCTTCAACGGCCGGGCCGACGGCAATCTCTCGCCCGCGACCCAGCAGCGCATCCGCAAGGCCGCCGAGCAGCTCGGCTACCGGCCCAACGCCGTCGCCCGCGGCCTGCGCCGCCGCCGAACGGCCGTGATCGGCCTGGTCACCGACCACATCGCCTCGTCGCCGTTCGCCGGGGCGCTGCTGCGCGGCGCGATGGAGACCGCCTGGGACCGCGAGCACCTGGTGCTCACCGTCGACTCCACCGGCGACCCCGCCAAGGAGGACGCGGCCGTCGCCGAGCTCCTCGACCGGCGGGTGGACGGCATCATCTACGCCGCCATGTCCCTGCGCTCGGCCCGTGTCCCCGCGGGCCTGAACCGCACCTTCGCGGTGCTCGCCAACTGCCTTCCCGATGACGGCTCGCTGGCCGCGGTGATCCCCGCCGAACGGTCCGGCGGCCGGGCGGCGGCCAAGCTCCTGCTCGACGCGGGGCACCGCAGGATCGCCCTGGTCGGCGGCCTCGACGACATCGCGTCGGCGGAGCGGCTTCGGGGTTTCCGGGA
Organism: Streptomyces sp. NPDC021622; assembly: GCF_040640795.1. Lineage (NCBI taxonomy): Bacteria > Bacillati > Actinomycetota > Actinomycetes > Kitasatosporales > Streptomycetaceae > Streptomyces > Streptomyces sp. NPDC021622. The sequence goes on along the minus strand of NZ_JBFACK010000014.1, from coordinate 55,125 downwards.
CGCGCTGCGGACGGTGGGGGAGCGCGCGGGCAAGGACCGGATCGTGCGCGGCGGAGGGGAGATCTCCGCCGGGTACGCGGGCGCGATGCGTCTGCTGGACGCCGTGCCCGCCGAGCGCCGTCCCACGGGCATCGTCTGCTACAACGACCGGGTCGCTGCGGGCGTTTTGCACGCCGCGGCCCGGCTCGGCATCGACGTACCCGGCGAGCTTTCGTTGGTCGGCTACGACGATCAGGAGCACATGGCGGGGTTCCTTGCCCCGCCGTTGACCACCGTTGCGCTGCCGCACCGTGCCATGGGGGAGGTGGCGACGGGGCTGCTGCTCGACGCCATCGAGAACGCGGCGCCCCCTGCCGTGGAGGTACGGCGGCTGGAGTGTCCTGTGGTGGTGCGGGACTCGGTGGGGCCGCCTCGTTCGTGAGGGCGCGGGGGTGCGGTCCGACTGCGGGCGCGTTGTGGCTTGTCGCGCAGTTCCCCGCGCCCCTTTGGGGCGCTTCTTGCCGAGGCCCGCTCACTCGTGCCCCGGCGGTGTCACTTGCCAGCCGGTGACCCTCGTGTCTTCTCCGTCGACCGTCAGTTCGGCGACGTCGTCCGGTCGCCGGTACACCCGTTCCGTTGCCACCGCGCGGTCCGCCACGAAGAGTTCGAGCAAGGAGCCGTCGACCAGGATTCGGACGTCAAGTCCGCCTGTCAGGGCGGGAGTTGACGTCAGCGTGATCGGTGCCGAGCCGTCGGGCCGCTCGCGGGGCCAGCCCGTGCGGTCCAGCGTCGCCGTGCCCGCCGCCGGGGCGAGCGTCAGCGTCAGCTCCGCGCCCGACGCGGCCCGCAGCAGCGTGACCGTGGTGGGAGCGAAGGCGGTGACCTCGATGTCGTACGCGAGAGGGAGCGGCGTACGACCACCCGGCTCCGTCACGAACGGACTCGACGCGCGCAGGAGTCGGAGCTCCGGCGCCGGGGCGATGCGTACCTTGCCGTCGGGATGCGTGCCGACGACGCGCGGCGCCGTCAGGACGCCGGACCAGCCCGCCTCGTCCGCCTCCCGCTGCCCCCGCGCCTCCCAGGACCAGCCCCACAGCAGATTCCGGCCCGCATCGGCGTCGTGCAGGACGGCCGGTGCATAGCAGTCCCTTCCCTGGTCGAGCGAGCCGCCGACGCGTGGCGTGAAGGTGGTGGTCAAGTCGCCGTCGCTCGAAGCGATGAGACGGCCCGTCAGGTACGCCGTCGACATGGGCGAGCCGTCCCACAGCGACACCACCAGCGTCCAGTCGCCGCCGTCCCCCTCGTACAGCTGAGGGCACTCCCAGCCCACCGCGCCGCCGTCGAACGCCTTCTGCGCCACCGGATCGTTCCCGTCCACCAGCACCCCGGCGAAGCGCCAGGACTTGAGGTCGTCGCAGTCGTACAGGAGAACCGACGGCGTGCCGTCCGCGTGACCCGCGCCGACCACCGCCCGGCGCCGGCCGCCGTACCGGAAGACGAACGGGTCGCGGAACATCGTCACGTCCAGGCCCGGTGGCGGCCCGGACACCACCGGCTCGGGCAGCGCGCGCCAGGTCGTCAACTCCGGTGAGTCGGGGGCTGCTTGGGCCAGACAGATGGTGCCGAGCCCGGTGTGCGCGTGGTCCACGCCGGTGTAGACGGCGGTGGGGACACCCGCGTCGTCCACCACACAGCCCGACCAGCAGCCCCCCTCGTCCGGGCCGCCCGGTGTCGGGGTGAGCGCGATGGGGTGGTGCTCCCAGTGTGCGAGGTCGGCGCTGGAGACGTGGCCCCAGTGCATGTTCGCGTGCACGGGAGCGTCGGGGTTGTGCTGGTAGAAGAGGTGGTAGCGGCCGCGCCAACGGAAGGGCCCATTGGGGTCGTTGATCCAGTTCGCGGGCGGCCTGACCCGGAAGCGCGGGGCGTGGGCATCGTTCTCGTCGGGTTCGACGCGGTACGTGTTCAACGGTTGACTCCTGCGGATGTGATGCCCTCGCGCAGCGGGCGCTGGCCGACGGCGAAGACGGCGATGGCGGGGATCATGGAGAGCGCGACGCCCGCGAGGACCACGGAGACGGAACCGGTGCCGAGGTTGCCCTGGAGCGAGACCAGGCCGAGCGGCAGCGTGAAGTTGTCGGTCGACGTCTCCAGGATCAGCGGGCGGAAGAATTCGTTCCAGTGGTAGTTGAAGGCGAGGACACCGACGATGGCCAGGCCCGGCGCGGCCAGCGGCGCGTACACCGAGCGGAAGATCCGCCAGGGTCCCGCACCGTCGATCATCGCCGCCTCGCCGAGATCCTTGGGCATGCCGAGGAAGTACTGCCGCATCAGGAACGTCCCGAACGCGGTGGGCCAGGCGGGGATGATCAGTCCGAGCAGCGTGTCCGTCAGGCCCATCGACTTCAGGATCAGGAACACCGGCACGATCGTGACCTGCAACGGCACCATCATCGTCGCGAGGACGAGCCCGAACAGCGGCTTCTTGAAACGGAATTCGAGGCGCGCGAAGGCGTATCCGGCGAGCCCCGCGGTGATCATCTGGCCGACCGCGATAAGTGCCGTCACCAGGGTCGAGTTGAGCGCGAGCAGCCATACGTCGATCTGCGCGAAGACCTGGCCGTACGCCTCGGTCGTCGGCTCGGACGGAATGATCTGCGGGGGCAGGTCGAAGGACTCGGCGGGGGCCCGCAGCGAGGTGGACACGGTCCAGATCACGGGGCCGAGGGTGAGCAGCGCGACCACGGTCAGACCGGCGATCCGCGCCCAGGACGACAGGCCGTACTTCATGCCGTACTTCATACGGTTCACAGGGTTCACCCGGCTCACTGGTAGTGGACGAATCGCCGGCTGAGCCGGAACTGGAGTGCCGTGACCGCCAGGATCAGGGCGAAGAGCAGCACGCCGACCGCCGAGGCCTCACCGAACCGCAGCTGCTCGAAGGCGCTCTGGTAGATGACCATCACGACGGTGCGGGTGGAGTCGCCGGGCCCGCCGTCGGTGAGGACGTACGGCTGCTCGAAGACCTGAAGGGCGTTGATGATGCCCACCACCGAGGCGACGAGGAGGGTGGGCGAGAGCAGCGGCAGGGTGACGGCGAGGTGCTTGCGGATGCCGGTGGCGCCGTCGAGCGACGCGGCCTCGTGGATCTCCTTGGGGATGTTGTTCAGGCCTCCGACGAAGAGCAGGAAGGAGAAGCCGAACTGCTGCCAGACGTAGACCAGGACGAGCGCGGCCATCGCGGAGTTCTCGGAGGTCAGCCAGGGGATCGGGTCGATGCCGACATGGCCGAGCAGCCAGTTGATCACCCCGAATTCCTGGTTGAAGAGGTACTTCATGACCACCGAGATGGATGCCGCGGACAGCACGAGCGGGAAGAAGAACGCCGAGCGGAACGCCGAACGCAGCCAGCCGGGCAGCCGGTTGTTGAGCGTCAGCGCGAGGGCCAGTGCGAGCAGCAGCTGCAGGGCGACCGCGAAGAACATGAAGAGGAGGGTGTTGGTGAAGGAGACGAGGACCGTGTCGTCGGTGAAGGCCTCGCGGTAGTTGTCGGTCCCGGCGAACGTCGGCGAGTCGATGACGTCCCAGTGGAAGAAGCTCAGGACGACGGATCCGACGATCGGTACGACGGTGAAGACCAGGACGCCGATGACCGTCGGCGCGAGGAAGAGCGTGGCCAGGAGGCGTGATCCACGGTCCCGGGCGGTGGGCCGGGGCTCCGGCTTCTTGACGGCGGCCGTGGGCTCGGTCGTGTGCTGGGTGGTCGTCATACGTCACGCTCCATGGCCTTCTCCAGATCGCCCTGCAGCCGCCGCAGCGCGGGACGCACCCCGCGCGGATCGGCGAGCGCGGTGCCGGTGTGCTTGAGGAGGAGCTGTTCGACCTCGGCGACCTGGGGCGGTGCCGGGATCGGTCCTGTCGTGGGGAACTTGTCGAGGGTGTCGTAGAAGACCTGCCAATTCGTCGGCCCGGTCTTCTCGTAGCGGGCCGCCTGAACCATCGAACGGCGGGCCGGGGTCGTCTGATTGGCCCGGAAGAGCTCGGTGAGGACGTCCTTGCGCACGGAGTACTTGATGAACTCCCAGGCCGCGTCCTGCTTCTTCGACGTACGCAGGAGCGCATAGCCGGCGGCGCCGAACTGATGGCGCTGCGTGCGCCAGCGTGGGAAGTACTGCACGTCGTAGCCGGTGCGCCGCATGCCAGCGTCGTGCAGTCCGCCCGCCCAGAAGCCGCCCGCCGGGGTGACGCCGACGCGGCCGGTGGAGAAGACACCGACCAGGTTGTCGCCGTTGCCGCCCTCGGGTCGCGAGCAGAGCCGGTCCTGGATGAGCGAGGCCAGGTGGTCGTACACCTCCTCGACGCGCTCATGGGTCGCCTGCGGGGTGCGCCAACGGTAGCCGCCGCCCCGGCCGCGGCCCTGGTCGGCCGGGTAGAAGTCGTTCCACAGCCAGTCGCCGCCGGGGGCCTTGGACTCGACGAGGACGTTCGTGTCGTTGGCGAACAGCCACGGGACGACGCCGCCCCACAGACGGTTGGTCCAGAAGTACGGCGTGAAGTGCGAGCCGCCGGTGCGCTTCATGTCCCGCAGCAGCGCCGTGAAGTCGTCGCGGGTCCAGTCGGGCGGGGGCAGTCCGGCGCCCGCCTTCCGCAGGACCTGGGTGTTGAGGTACATGTCGGCCGCGTTGAACTCGACCGGCAGCTGGTAGAGGCTCCCCTCGTACATCATCGACTCGACCAGCGAGGGATGGACGTCCGCGAAGTACTCGCGCAGCTCGTCCGCGTCGCGCTTCACCCAGTCGTCGAGCGGCACGCCGAGGCGCTGCGCGAAGAGCTGCACGCCCTCGGTGGCGACATAGACGAGGTCGGGTTCGGTGCCCGCGGCGATCTGGGTGAGGATCTTGGCGAAGAAGTCCGACCAGTCGGTGGCCTGGATCGGCAGCAGGCGCAGTTTGATGTCGGGGTGCAGCTTCTGGAAGCCCTCGCGCAGAGCGCGCTGCGCCGCCGGGTCGAAGGCGGAGCCGAGCGTGGCGACGACCAGCGAGTCGCCGTCCCGGCCGGGGATGTCGGCGCCGGTCAGCCGGTCCCAGCTCGCGGCGGTGCCGGCCAGGGCGGCGGCGCCCGCGCCGTAGCCGCCGTAGCGCAGCAAAGTACGCCGGGGGATTGTGAAGTGGGGCGAGTCGGTCATCGATGGGCCTAACTCGTGTTAGTCAATTTCTGTGACCCAGATGATGAGAAGCCTGTTACGCCGGTGTCAACCCCCCTGCGGCGCTTGACCTTTAACGAGTTAGGTCTACAGTCCTGACCCAGCGTGGACCGGCGACGAACGGAGCGAGGTCCCGCCATGAGCCGCCCATGTCAGGAGAGGGACGAGAGACGATGCGTGAGATGACCCGAAGGGCGCTGATCCGCGCCGGAGCCGTGGGCGCGGCGGTGGCCGCGATACCCGCGGGACCGGCCTCCGCCCTGGACCGCAAGTCCGCCAAGCAGCAGGCGAGTTACCGCGCCGAGTACCACTTCACCGTCCCCGACCAGTGGAAGAACGACCCGCAGAAGCCGATCTGGATCGACGGCGAGTACCACTACTACTACCTCTACAACGCCGACTACCTGGCCGGCGGCACGACCACCGGCACGGCCTGGCGCCTGGCCACCAGCACCGACCTGGTCTCGTTCAAGGACCGGGGCATCGCCATCCCCAAGGACACGACCCCCAACGGCGACGTCTGGTCCGGCTCCGCGGTGGTGGACACGCACAACACGGCGGGCTTCGGCGCGGGCACGGTCGTCGTCCTGGCCACCATGGAGCCGGACCAGACCGCCAACACCCAGGCCCAGTACCTCTGGTACTCCACCGACAAGGGCCGCACCTTCAAGAACCACGGCACCGATCCGGCCGTCCCCAACCCGGGCGTGAAGGACTTCCGCGACCCCAAGGTGATCCGCGACGAGGAGCGCGGCCGCTGGGTGATGGTGCTCGCCGAGCACACCAAGGTCGGCTTCTACCACTCCGCGAACCTCAAGGACTGGACGTACGTCGGAGGCTTCGTGAAGGAGGGCATCGGCGTCCTGGAGTGCCCCGACCTGTTCCGCATCACCACCGCCGAAGGCACCGCGAAGTGGGTGCTCGGGGTCAGCGCCAACGGCAAGGCGTCCGGTCTGCCCAACACGTACGCGTACTGGACCGGCGAGTTCGACGGCACCACGTTCACGCCCGACGCGGCAGACCCACAGTGGCTGGACCACGGCTTCGACTGGTACGGCGCCGTCACCTTCGACAAGCACGCCGCGAACGGCACCGTCGACCCGGCCGTGCGCTACGCGGTCGGCTGGCTCAACAACTGGGACTACCCCAACACCACCCCGACCATCGACGCCGACGGCTTCAACGGCACCGACTCGGTCGTCCGCGAGATCACCCTGCACCGCGCCGCGTCGGGCACCCACTACCTGGCGTCCCGCCCCGTCCAGGCCCTGGACCAGCACGTCTCACGGACCGTGGACCTCGGCGACGTGCCGGTCGAGGGTCAACTGGTCCTCGACTACACGGGTACGGCGTACGAGCTGTCCACCGAGATCACCTGGGAACAGCTCACCGGCGCGGGCGTCCAGCTGCGCAGGTCCGCCGACGGCAGCCGGCACATCGACGCGGGCGTGTACGGCGACTACGCGTTCGTGAACCGCCGTGGCGCCGCCAACCCCGACACCTCCGGCAAGTGGCAGGAGAGCAGGACCCCCTTCGACGCGTCGGCCCACAAGGTCACGCTGCGCGTCCTTGTCGACCGCACCTCGGTCGAGGTCTTCTTCGACGACGGCCGCCACACCCACTCGATGGAGGCGTTCCCCTACCTCACGGACACCCGGCTCGCGCTGTTCACGATCGACGGCAAGGCGGTCTTCAGGAACACCGTGATCCGGGAGTTCACCGTCTGAGCGGTCACGCGGTGCCGCGCTGCTGCGGGATCAGGCTCGGCGGCAGCTCTCCCTGCTGCACGTTCACCGTCCTGACCGGCGACGGGACGCGGATGCCCTCGGCGCGGTAGCGCTGGTGGAGCTGCTTGATGAACTCGTGCTTGATGCGGTACTGGTCGCTGAACTCGCCGACGCCCAGGATCACCGTGAAACTGATCCTGGAGTCGCCGAACGTGTGGAAGCGGACGGCCGGTTCATGCTCGGGGAGGGCGCCGTCGACGTCCTTCATGACGTTCTCCACGACCTCCGTCGTGACGCGTTCGACGTGCTCCAGGTCGCTGTCGTAACTGACGCCGACCTGGACCATGATCGACAGGTCCTGCTCGGGGCGGCTGAAGTTGGTCATGTTGGTGCCCGCGAGCTGGGCGTTGGGGATGATGACGAGGTTGTTCGACAGCTGACGCACCACCGTGTTGCGCCAGTTGATGTCGACGACGTAGCCCTCCTCGCCGCTGCTGAGCCGGATGTAGTCGCCGGGCTGCACGGTCTTCGCCGCGAGAATGTGTACGCCCGCGAAGAGGTTGGCCAAGGTGTCCTGGAGGGCCAGGGCGACCGCGAGACCGCCCACGCCGAGCGCGGTGAGCAGCGGGGCTATGGAGACGCCGAGCGTCTGCAGGACGACGAGGAAGCCGATCGCGAGGACCACGACGCGGGTGATGTTCACAAAGATCGTTGCCGAGCCCGCCACTCCGGAGCGGGACTGGGCGAGGGACTTCACCAGGCGGGTGACCACGCGGGCCGCCGTCAGGGTCGCCGCGAGGACGAGCAGCGCGGTCAGCGTCATCGTGACGTTGCGGCCGGTCCTCGGGGTGAGCGGGAGCGCCGCCGCGGCGACCGCCGCGCCGGCGGTTATCGCCGCGCAGGGGACCAGGGTGCGTACGGCGTCGACGATGATGTCGTCGCCGCTCCAGCGGGTCCTGCTGGCCCGTTCACCCAGCCACCGCAGGATGACGCGCAGCAGCAGACCCGCCGCGATGCCTGCGGCCACCGCGATGCCGGCGGCGATCAGGTCGTGCCATGTGAGGGCTCGCTCCATCAGTTCCTTCTCCAGGTTGTGCGGGCGCGCCGGACGTATGTTCGTGTCCGGCGTCGCGAGCGTCATCCTGCCCCATCGGCACGCCGCGGCCGCCGGGGGCCCGCACCTAGCCTGCCGTCAACTCACCAGACGCAGGGCGATGTCCGACATTCCGATGCGGACGCTCTGACCCCAGGTCAGTTCGAGCGCGTCGCTCTCCACCCCGTCACCGAAGGCCACCAGGCGGTCCGACTCGACGGTGACGCGCAGCCGCTCGGCCGCCGCGAGGACCCCCTCCACGCGCGAGGTCCCGGTCGCGGGCGACGGCCACGCCTCCCGCACGAACCAGATGAGCCGCCGCTCGGCGGGTCCCGGCAGCGGCAGTGCGCTCCCGCTCTGCTGCCACAGCGAGCGCAGCCAGCCGGTGGCGCCGGTCCCGGTGCCGACGAGGACACCGGACGAGGCCTGTGCCTCGGGGGTTGCCGTGTCGGTGTCCGGGCCGATGCGGTAGCGGGCGGTCTGGTGTCCTGGCGGGCCCAGGTAGATCTCGTTGAGGGCGAGCAGCCGCTGGGTGTCGTCGGACACGGCCTGGACCATGGTGAGTTCGTCCACGCCGGCTCCGGGCACGAGCGCCGCCGCGAGGAGCTTGGCCGCGTCCGCGCCCCGGTGGCGTACGAGAACCCCGGGATTGCGGCCGGGTTCGGTGTCGATGCCGATGACCGGCTGCCCGGCGAGATACTTCGCCGCGTTGGCGACGAGGCCGTCCTGCCCGACGACCACCACGACGTCCTCGGGCCCGAAGAGGAAGCGGTCGAGGTCGGCGCGCTCCACCCGCGCCCGCCGCCACCGCGCGGGCACGGCGGCCGCCACTTCGGCGAGTGTCCGGTGCGTACGGTGATGCCGCTCGGCCACCTCCTGGATGCTCCGGCCGCGCGATACGAGGAAGAACTCGGCCTGCCCGTGGGTGCCGTGCCGGGCGAGCAACTCCTCGTACTCGGTGGTGCGATGGACCAGGACCGCGCGCGGCGCCAGGCTCATGGGCGTTCACCGGCGCCGTGCCCCAGCCTGGCGAGCAGGCCCGTCAGGACGTCGGGGGAGAGGGTGAGGCTCTCGATGCGGGGGACGTTCTCCGCGAGCCGGGTCGCGGCCAGGGCGTGCAGGGTGGCCGCGTCCACCGCGGAGTGCGCGGCGAGCCAGGCGGCCTGGGCCGCGGCCTTCGCCTCGCCGATGGTGCGCGCCGACTCGGCCTCGGCGCGGGCAAGGCGCTCGGTGCGCTCGGCCTCCGCCTGCGCGCGGACGGCGTCCGCCGCCGCGTTCTCCTCGGCCTCGCGGCGGGCATTGGTGCCGCGCTGCTCCACCAACTCCTCTTCCTGGCGGGCCAGTTCGATGCGGCTGGTGAGCTCGTTCTCCGCGATGGCCTTCTCCCGCTGGACGGCCACGGCCCGCCGTTCGTACGTCGCCCGGTCCGCGTCCTGCTGGATCCGCTCACGGGCCGGCGTGCGCAGCGCCCGCTCCACCTCGGGCTCGGGGCGGATCGCGACGACGCGGACGGCCACCACCTCGATGCCGGTGGCGGGCAGCCGGGGCTCCCCGGCGAGGCCTTCGGAGATCCGCTCGCGGACCGAGGTCACGCCGTCGGCGAGCGCATCGGACAGCGGCGTACGGGCCAGCACGTCGAGGGCGTTCTGCTGGGCGGACTCCGTGAGCAGGGCGGCGAGTTGCTCAAGGGGCGCCCCGCGCCAGGCTCCGGTGCCGGGGTCGACGGCGAAGTCGACGCGGGCCGCCGCGAGCGCCGGATCGCTGATCCGGTACGTCACCGTGGCCTGCACGGTGACGTCCTGGAAATCGGCCGTACGCGCATGGAAGGTGACCGCCAATTCCCGGTCGTCGACCGGTACTTCGGAGATCGCCGCGCTGAGCGCACGGAACCAGAAGCTCAGTCCGGGCCCGTCGTGGACAAGCCGGCCGCGCTTGTGGAGGCGGATGTGGGCGGTGGGCGCGGAGCGCAGATGGTGCAGCCAGAGACGCCTGGTGATGTCGGCCATGATGGAATCCCTCCCCGTTCTCGTCGCATCGACGATATGGGGTTCTCCTGCTTATCGTCAAGGAGATGAAAACAGGGGGGTGGCGGAGGCGATGGACTACTGCTTGCGGCCCACCCCCGCGTACAGCGGCACCGGAGTCCCGTTCCTGACCTCGTCCACGCCGAGCTCCGGATGCCAGTCCGGCAGCCACGCGATGCCGGGGCCACCGCCTGCCGCGTCCGCTCCGGATCGAAGTCGCCCGCCATCTGGGACAGCACCAGATGGCTGCCCGGTGCGAGCGCGGCCATGAACCGCTCCACGATGTCGTACGCGCCGTCGTCGTCGCTGATGAAGTGCATCAGTGAGATCAGCGACAGCGCGCAGGGCCGGCCGAAGTCCAGTACGCCACCGGCCTGTTCGAGAATGGCGGCCGGATCGCGCACGTCCGCCTTGAGGAACTCCGTGGCGCCCTCCGGGGTCCCGGTGAGCAGTGCCTCCGCGTGGGCGAGGACGATCGGGTCGTTGTCCACGTACACGACGCGCGCCTCGGGCGCCGCCGACTGGGCGATGCGGTGGAGGCTGGGTTCGGTGGGGATGCCGCTGCCGATGTCCAGGAACTGGCGTATCCCGGCCGCCTCCGCCAGGTGCCGCGTGGCGCGCTGCATGAACCAGCGGTTGTGCTGCGCACAGTACTTGGTCGCCGGTTCGAGGGACATGATCTGCCGCCCCAGCTCCTCGTCCACCGGGAAGTTGTCCTTGCCGCCCAGGAACCAGTCGTAGACCCGGGCGGAGTGCGGCCTGCTGGTGTCGATCTTCTCTGTGCCGACGGGCGGGATCGCAGACATGCGTCAACTCCCTTGAAGGCGGCGGGCATTCGGGGATACCCGCATATGACTGACGGGTACGCCCGGCCATCGTGCACAGGGCGGTGCACCGCCTTCAAGCGGCAATCGGGCCGCGCAGCAGACTTCCCGCGCCCGGCACGACCGGTGGCAGATTCAGCTCGGTGAGGATCCGGTACGCCGTCGCGGTGGCCGCCGTCAGGACGGGCAGTCCCGCGGCGTCCTCCACCGCCTGGACCGAGGTCAGCGACGGCATCTGCACACACGCGGAGAGGACGAGCGCGTCGGCGCGGCCCAGGTCGAGGCGCTTCCAGTGCTCGCGCAGAGCGGCGGGATCCAGACGGGCGACGGCCAGATTGTCCGGCACCTCCAGGCTGAGAGCGTCCACCACCTCGACGCCCGCGTCCTCGATGTAGTCGACCACCAGCCGGGTCAGCGGCTTCATGTACGGAGTGACGATCGCGACCCGGGACGCGCCGAGCGCCTTGATCCCGTCGAGCAGCGCGCCGGCGCTGGAGATCACCGGCGCCGACGCGCCCTCGGACCGCAGCGCGGCGGAGATCTCGCCCTCCGCCACGCAGTGGTGGCCAGGCCCCTGCGCCATGATCGCGACGAGACAGGCGGTGGCGACCACGTCGGGCCTGGCGTCGGCGAGTTCGAGCGCCGCGCGCTCGGTCTGCGCGTTCATCGCCTTCAGCTGCTCGGGCGTCACATGCTTCATCCGCATCCGGCTGCTGTGGAAGACGAACCGGTCCTGCGGGGCCACGGACTCGCGCTCGCGCAGCATGCGCGGCAGCTCCGTCTCCATCGTCAGGTTCGAGCTGGGCACGATCATGCCGATGTGGTGGTCGGTCGCGGTCGTCGCCTGCACTGCCACGGGTTCCTCCGGTGTCTCCCGTACGCCGATGCGTACGGCTATGAGTCCTCGGCAAGCCCCTCCCAGTGATCGGCGAGGGACGTGAGGAGTTGCATGACCTCTTCGCGCCGCTCGTCGCCGAACGGCTCCAGGAGCCGCTGGTCGAGTTCGCGGGCACGACGGTTGGATTCGCGGAGGATGCGTTCGCCCTCCTCGGTCAGATAGAGCAGCTTGCGGCGGCCGTCGTCGGTGGCCGTCTTGCGCAGGATCAGCCCCCGGTTCTCCAGGCGCCGTGCCACGTCCGCCATCGTCGACGTGTCCAGGGCCACCGCCGACGCCATGGACCGCTGGTCGTGTCCCGGCGAGGCGTCCACGGCCGTGAGCACCGCGAACTGCGGGCCGGTCAGCGTCGGGTCGACCGCACGGATCCAGACCGCGAGATACGCCTGGTACAGGCGCCGGACCTGGTAGCCGGGCGCGGCCGTGAGGGCGGCGGGCGGCCCGGGCTGCGTGTGCGTTGATGTGGAGGATTCGTCAGCCATGGGGCCCACTTAAGCACGGGGGTTGATCGCTCCGGTCGGTCAGGTCAGCATCGGGCGCAAGGCCTCGCGGAGGGCGGCGACGGCCGCCGGCGGGTTGTCCCAGAACAGCATGTGGCCCGCGTCGGGGATCTCGGAGAGTACGGCCGACGGGAGCAGTCGCGCCGCCTCGCCGGCGCCCGCCGCCGTGACGACGGGGCTGTCCGCGCCGTACAGCAGCGCCGTCGGGCCGGGCACGGAGGGCCACCAGTCGAAGAAGTCCTCGGTCTCGAAGCCGCGGTGCGTCGCCGCGATCGCCTCCTCGTCGCAGCCGGCCAGCCAGCGGGCCCGCAGCTCCTGCTCCCTGCGGGGCCAGCGCGGCCACGACAGGGCCACCTCGTCGGCATCCGTGCCGCGCCGCGCCTGGGCGAGCTGGTCGAGGAAGGCCCCCAGGGGCGTCGGATAGGGTCCGCGTCCGGGCCCGCTCATCGGCGGGTCGCCGAGCACCGTGCCGCGCAGCGCCACCTTGCCGCGGACCGCGGTGACCGCGGCGATCCGCGCGCCCATGGAGTGCCCGAACAGCACGGGACGTTCGAGACCGAGCCCGGTCACGACGGCTTCGGCGTCCTCGGCGTACTCCTCCAGGGTGTAGGAGCCGCCGCCGTCGGAGAGTCCTCGGCCGCGCACATCGAGGACCAACGGCCTTACGAGATCGGTCAGTTCACGCGCCACGAAGTCCATCGTGACGGCCGGGCTCGTGATGCCGGGCAGGATCAGGAGCGGGGTGCCGGAGCCGCCGTAGTCGAGGACGTGCAGCCGGGTGGTCCCCGAGCGGACCCAGCGTCCGGTGGCGGGAAGGCCGGCGAGGTCGGCGAGCGCCGACTGCGGCAGACAGCGGTCGTGCGGGGTGGTCATGCGGGGGTCCTCCCGGTAAGGGCGGTGAGGTAGTCGGTGGCTTCCTTGAGGTCGATGACGTCCCCGTACTTGGCCTGGATGTCGAAGAGGCTCGCCTCGTGCGGTCCGTCGGCGCGGTCGCCCACGCATTCACGCGGTACGAGGACGGAGAACCCGCTCTGCACGGCGTCGACTGCCGTAGCCCGCACACAGCCGCTGGTCGTCGCCCCGCACACAAGGAGCGTGTCGCAGCCGAGCCCGGTGAGCAGGGCGGCGAGCGAGGTGCCGAAGAACGCCGAAGCGCCCTTCTTCACCACCATCAAGTCTTCTTCCTCGTACGGCAGTCGGGGATCGAGCGCGACTTCTTCGCTGCCCTCGACCAGCGACCGCATGCCCTGCGCCTTGTGCAGCCAGGTGACCGCGTCGCCCGCGGCCTCGGCGGGCGTATAGGCGATCGCGGTGAAGATCACGGGCACCCCGGCCGGACGGCCGCTCCCGATCAGCTCCCCGACCGCACCCACCACGTCGGTCAGATCCGCACCCGAGGGGAACGCATCCTCGGTGAAGCCGCGCGTGAGGTCGACGACGAGGATCGCGGGGCGGCCGCCGCGGCGTACGGGAGCGCCGAATCCGGCCCGTTCGTAGGTACGTTCCGTCTCCTGGCCGTAGTTCACGAGCTCCTCCTCGGTGCGCGCAGGGCCCGCAGCTCCCGTGCCTGCGCGCCGAGCCGGCCCAGGAGCCAGCCCTCGAAGACGCCGAAGACGAAGGCTCCGGCGACGAGGCCGTACTTGGCGGCGGCGGGGCCGATGAGCATGGACAGGCCGTCGAGTTCGGAGTCCGCGGGCACCGCGGGGCGGCTGGCGTCGGGAGCGACGGAGGGCAGGGGTACGGCGGCCGGTGAACGGTCCTGGTCGAGCAGACTGCCCAGGTTCTGGGCGAACTGCTGCAGGATCCGGTCGGACACCGTGGCGATCGCGCCCTTCCCGAACTGGGCGATCTTGCCCCGGATCACCAGATCCGTGGAGAGCTGGAGCAGCGCGCCCTCGGCGGCCGCGAGCACCTCGAGGGCGACCTCGGCCTCCGCGTCACCGCTCCCGTGGGTGTCGGCCCCGCGCGCCTGGACCCGCAGCCGCCGTCCCGTCGGGTCGACCTCCAGGAAGCGGACCGTGCCCGCGTACGCGGCGCTGACCGGGCCGACCTTGATCTTCACGGAGCCCCGCCAGGTGTCCCCGTCGCGTCCGTCGAGCGCGGCGCCCGGCATGCACGAGGCGACCCGCTCGACGTCGTTCATCAGGGTGAAGACCTCGTCGGGTGAGGCCTTCACCGGAACCGAGTTGGTGAGCTGCATCAGGACTCCTTGGGTCCGCGGGTACAGCGCCGGGCGACGGCGCACCCGTCGATCGCCTCGACGATGGTCTGGTAGCCGGTGCACCGGCAGAGGTTGGCGGCGACGACCTCGCGTATCTCGTCCTTGGTCGCCTCGGGGCGCTCGGCGAGGAAACCCTCGGCGAGCATCAGGAAGCCCGGGGTGCAGAAGCCGCACTGGAGACCGTGGTGTTCGCTGAACGACCTTTGCAGATCGCTCAGTTCACCGCGGTCCGAGAGCGATTCGACGGTACGGATCCGGGCGCCGTCGGCCTGCGCCGCGAATATCAGGCACGCCCGTGCGGGCCGGTCGTCCACCAGGACCGTGCACGCGCCGCAGATGCCGTGCTCGCAGCCGACATGGGTGCCGGTGAGCCGCAGGTCGTGGCGGATCACGTCGACGAGGGTGCGCCGGGGTTCGGTGATCACCTCGTGCTGTTCGCCGTTGACGTCGAGAGTCAGGAGGAGCGCGTCGGTGGTGTTGCCGGTGTCGGTGGTGATGTCGGTCATCGGGAGAGCTCCAGGTTCAGGGCGCGGTGTACCGTCTCCGGGGTGATGGGGGTGTGGTCGAGCTCCACGCCGGTGGGGCGCAGGGCGTCGTTGACGGCGTTGAGCACGGCGGCCGGCGCCCCGATGGTGCCGCCCTCGCCCGCGCCCTTCGCGCCCGTTTCGGTGAACGCGCACGGTGTTTCGAGGTGGTGGATGAGCACGTCGGGGATCTCGTGCGCGGTGGGCACCTTGTAGTCCATGAAGCTGGTCGCCGACGGCTCGCCCTGCGCGTCGTACGTCACCTGCTCGAAGAGCGCGCCCGCGATGCCCTGCGCGATGCCGCCCCTGCACTGCCCCTCCACCACCTGGGGGTTGATGGCGACACCGCAGTCCTCGACGCAGACGTAACGCAGGATCTCCACCTGCCCGGTGCCTTCGTGGAGTTCGACGACGACGCCGTGGGTGGCGTTGGAGAAGGTGCCGTCGCCCAGGACGTCGAAGGTGGCGGTCGCCGAGAGCCCCGGCTCGATGTCCTTGGGCAGCAACTGCGCCTGGAGGTAGGCGACATCGGCGATCTCCTCGTACGTGAGGACCCTGCCGTCGCGGTGCCTTGCGCGCCCGGCGGCGAGCTCCACCGCCTCCGGGTCGGTCTCCCACCGCGCCGCCGCGATCCGGCGCAGCTTGTCGCCGAGCTTCGCCGCGGCGACCCGCACCGCGCTGCCGCCAATGGTGATGGAGCGGCTCGCGAAGGTCCCGAAGCCGTAGGTGACACGGTCCGTGTCGCCCTGATGGAGCCTCACCTTACGGATGTCCAGGCCGAGTTCATCGGCGACGATCTGGGCCATGGTCGTCTCGTGGCTCTGCCCGTGGCTCATGGTGCCGGAGGTGACGGTCACCGCGCCGGTGGTGTCCATCCGCACCTCGGAGATGTCGAAGCCGGGGACGACCCGCATCTTGCGCTGCGCGAAGGCCGCGGAGCCATAGCCGGTGCGCTCGCTGAAGCAGGAGTAGCCGATGCCGATGTGGCGGCCTTCCGCCGCTGCCGCGGACCGCTTCTCGTACCAGCCCTCGTCCTTGACGAGCCGCTCGCACAGATTCAGCGACTCCAGATAGGAGCCCGGGTCGTACGTGATGTTGTTGACGCCCGTGTACGGGAACTCGGTGATGACGTTGCGGCGCCTGATCTCGACCGCGTCCAGGCCCAGTTCACGTGCGGCCCGCTCGAAGAGCCGCTCCATCACCATCACGTACTGCGGCCGGCTCACCCCCCGATAGGGCGCGGTGGGCGCCTTGTTGGTGGCGACCGCGCGGCCGCGCACCCGGTAGGCGGGCACCTTGTAGACGCCGGGCATCTCCGCGGAGGCCATCAGCGGCTCGATGCCCGCCGTGAACGGATAGCAGGAGTACGCGCCCATGTCGCACACCACATCGGCGTCGAGCCCGAGGATCCTGCCCTCCGCGTCGAAGGCCGCGCGTACGTCGTAGTGCTGTTCGCGGGCGAGGAACGACGCGGACAGGGCGTCCTTGCGGTCCTCGATCCACTTCACCGGCCTGCGCAGCCGCAGCGCCGCCGCCGCGGCGGCGATCTCCTCGCGCCCGACGACGCACTTCTGGCCGAAGCCGCCGCCCATGTCGGGCACGACGACCCGGACCGCGCCCTCGTCGAGACGCAGGCATCCCGCGGCCACCGTCCGCACCAGGTGCGGGACTTGGGTGCAGGTCTGGACGACGAGCTGTTCCTCGCGGTCGTCCCAGTGGGCGACGGCGCCCCGTGTCTCCAGCGGCAGTGCGTTCTGCCGTCCGGTCCGCGACTCGACGCGGACGACGTGGGCTGCGGTGTCGAAGATCCCGTCGATGCCGTCCGTGGCGAAGAGCGAGACGTCCACCAGGGTGTTGCGCGCCGCCTCGTCATGGACCAGGGGAGCACCGGCCGCCAGGGCCTGCGCCTCGGAGGTGACAGGCGGAAGTACGGCATAGGCGACCTTGGCCGCTTCCAGGCCGTCCTCGGCGGCGTACGCGTCACGCGCCACCACGATCGCGACGGGTTCCCCGACATAGCGCACCCGGTCACGGGCCAGCACCGGCATCGCGGTCGGCACGAACTCGGTGAGCGGGCGCCCCAGTTGGGCGGTGATGTCGGTCAGGTCCAGGTCGTCGGCCGTGAACGCCGCGACCACGCCCGGCACTTCACGCACCGCCGTCAGATCCACCGATGTGATCTCGCCGTGCGCGACCGTGCTGCGGACGAACTGCGCGTGCAGCATGCCCGGGAGCGCGATGTCGTCGACGAAGCGTCCGCGCCCGGTGAGCAGCCGCGGGTCCTCGCGCCGTGCGACGGACCGGCCGACCAATTGTCCTTGTTCCACTGGCTCGTTCATCGGGACATCGCCTCCTCGCAGGCGCGCTGGACCAGCGTGCGGACGAGCTGTTTGCGGTAGTGGGTGCTGCCGGACGCGTCCGCCGGGGGATCGACGGCCGCGGCCGCCGCGGCGGCGCACTCGGTGAAGGAGCCGCCGCCCGCGAGGACGGCCTCCGCCTGCGGGACCCGCGTCACCGCGGCCGCGACGCCGCCGAGCGCCACCCGCCCGCCGCGCACCGTGCCGCCCTCGACGTCGAGGTCCACGGCGGCGGAGACCAGGGCGAAGTCCCCCTGCCGCTCGGCGAATTCGGTGAGCGCGGCATGCGGCGCCGGGCGCGGGAAGACGAGCTCGACGAGAATCTCGTCGAAGTCGAGCGCGGTCGTGTAGTAGCCGAGGAAGAAGTCCCCTGCCGCGATCCTGCGCTCGCCGCGCGGCCCGCGGACCACGAACTCGGCGTCGAGCGCCAGCGCGAGCAGGCACCACTCCGCGGTGGCGTCGGCGTGCGCGATGCTGCCGCCGACGGTGCCGCGCGTGCGGATCGGCAGATGCCCTATCCACCGCATGGCGTCGCGAAGGACCCCGAAGCCCGCCCCGAGCCGCCCCGCCGGGTCGCGCTCCACCGTGTGATGGGTGGTGAGTGCCCCGATGCGCAGCCCGCCCCCGGCATCCATGTGCAGC
Source organism: Streptomyces sp. NPDC021622 (assembly GCF_040640795.1). Classification (NCBI taxonomy): domain Bacteria; kingdom Bacillati; phylum Actinomycetota; class Actinomycetes; order Kitasatosporales; family Streptomycetaceae; genus Streptomyces; species Streptomyces sp. NPDC021622. Next base: position 37,139 of record NZ_JBFACK010000014.1, on the reverse strand, counting down.
CGGTCGAGCTCCCGCAGGCCGCCTATGTCGACCAGGTGCCGGGGCCGGGCGAGCCGGAAGTTCATCATCGCGACCAGGCTCTGGCCGCCGGCCACGACCTTGGCGTCGTCACCCAGCTCGGCGAGCAGCCGGGTCGCACCGTCCAGGTCGCGGGCCCGGTGGTAGGCGAAGGGGGCGGGCTTCATGGTCCTCCTGTCGTACGTACGGTGCGTGCGGGCGCCGGTCAGAGCGCCGCTTGCTCGGTGACCGGCAGCGGCGGCGCGGTCGCCGGGGGCTCCTCCTCGCCGTCCAGGACCCGCCCGTTGGTCTCCGGTGCCGCCACCGCCATCCAGCCGACGGCGACCAGGACGGCCCGCCGAGCACGGCGAACGTCAGCGGAAGACCGAGCACCGGCCACATCAGCGAGCCGAAGATGAGCGGCGCGAACCCGGTGAGCACCCGGCTGACCGAGGACGCCCAGCCGAAGCCGCTGGCCCGCAGCGGAGTGGGGTAGAGCTCGGAGACGTACGCGTACAGGGCGGGAATGGCGAGCTGCGCGAGGAAGCCGAAGACGGCGATCGCCACGACCGAGCCGGTCGGCATGTCCCGCACCAGGGCGAACACCACCAGGGCGGCCGATGCGACCGGAGCCGAAACACCGATCAGCCACTTGCGGCCGACGATGTCGACCAGAGCGGTGGAGACCAGGACGCCGACGATGCCGACACCGCTCATCAAGGTCGTGCTCATGAACGCAGCGGTGTCCCCCTGGCCCTCCTCCTTCAGGATCGAGGGCATCCAGCTCAGCGCCGCGTAGTAGACGAGCATGATCGTGGCGAAGAGCAGCCAGGCGGCGGAGGTGATGCGCGGGCTGAAGCTCCAGATGCGGCGCAGCTGATCGGCCGCGGCGGCCACTGCGCGCGGGCCGTCGTCCGGCACCGGCTCGGGGATGACGTAGGGCTCCACGGAGGCGCCCGTCCGTGCCACCAGATCGTCGATGACCTTCCGGGCCTCGGCCTCGCGCCCCTTCTTCGTCAGATAGATCGGCGACTCGGGGATGCCGCGCCGGGCCCAGAAAAGCAGCAGCGCGGGCAGCACCATCGTCGCCAGCATCCACCGCCAGTTGCCGTCGAGGCCCAGCATCGCCGTGGAGACGAGACCGCACAGGGTCACGCCCACCGGCCACCACGCGTCGAGCGCGGTGAGCACCCGGCCCCGGTACTTGCGCGGCGAGAACTCACCCACCAGGGCGTAGTCCACGGGGATGCAGCCGCCGAGCCCGACACCCGCGAGGAACCGCAGCGCGAGGAAGACCGGATACGTCGGCGCGAGCGCCCCGAGCACCGAGAACAGCGCGAAGATCAGCAGCGTGACGCTGAACGCCTTCTTGCGCCCGATCCGGTCGGCGACCGCGCCCCAGGCGACGGCGCCCACGGCCATCCCCACCAGGTTCGCGGTGGCGATGAGCCCGCGCTCGCTGAGCGAGAGGTCGAAGTGCTTGCCGAGGAGCGGCATGAGGAAGCCGTTCAAGGCGATGTCATACGCGTCGAAGAGGTAGCCGAGGCCGCCGATGATGAAGATCTTTCCCTGGACGTTCCATCTCCAGGGCAGTTCCTGAACGATCTGATCGCCTGTTTTCACGTTCGCTCCAAGAGGGTTCAGCGCGTGAACTGGTAGGAGAACGCGCCAAGATCGGGGTCGTTGAGCGGACTGCCGCCCCACAGCCAGTCGTACGAGAGGTCGGACTCGCCGTCGAAGTCGCGCCGGAGCTTCTCGTCCCTGGCGCGCTGCTCGGGACCGTCGGGGAAGTGGTAGAAGGTCTTGTTCTGCAGCGAGGCGTCCTGGACCATCCCGGCGTGCTTGGCGCGCCGGTCGACATAGCGCCGCAGCGCCCCGTCGATCCCGCCCGCCGTGACCGCGCCCAGTTCCTCGGCGAGCACGGCGGCGTCCTCCATGGCCTGGGACGCGCCCTGCGCCTGGTAGGGGAGCATCGCGTGGCAGGCGTCGCCGAGCAGCGCCACCCGGCCGTCGAGCCATACCGGGTCGCGGCGCCGGTGGTAGAGCGCGAAGCAGGAGACGTCCTCCTTCGCCTTGGACAGCATCGCGGGGACCCGGTCGTCCCAGCCGGGGAAGGCGTCCACCAGGTCCTGCGCGGTGGCCGCGACGGACCACTTCTCGGCGACCTCGTCGGTGCAGGGCACACAGGCCACGATGTTGAGGAACTCGCCGCCGCGGATCATGTAGTGGACCAGATGCCGGTCGGGTCCGTACCAGATGGTGGACTGGTAGCGGTCGACCAGCCAGCGCGTCGCCGGGTCGGCGGAGATCAACTCGCCCGGTATCAGGGCGCGGTAGGCCATCTCTCCGGAGAACTGCAGGGTGTCGGGGGCGTCCATGAGGTCGCGCACCGCCGAGCGGATGCCGTCGGCGCCGATGACGAGGTCGGCGGCGAACCGCCGCCCGTCGTCGGTGACGGCCACCGGGCGCTCGGGGTCCGTGCGGTCGAGCTCGGCGACCTTGCTGGCGGTGTGCAGCGCGACGACCGGTCCCGGGCCCGCAGGGTCGACGCAGGCGTCCATCAGGACGCGGTGCAGATCGGCCCGGTGGTAGTGCCAGTACGGCGCGTTGAACTGGTCCTTGCAGCGCTGCCCGAGCGAGGTCAGGCCGATGACACTGCCGTCCTTCCAGCGCCGCCGCACCTGGTCCAGCGGCTCGGTGTGGATGGCCTCCAGCTGTCGCCGCAGACCGAGGCCGAGCAGGATCCTGCTGGCGTTCGGCGCGGTCTGGATGCCCGCGCCGACCTCGCCGAGCTGCGCCGCCTGCTCCAGCACGGTGACGCGAAGGCCGCGCTGCCGCAGCGCGAGGGCTGCGGTCAGGCCACCGAGGCCGCCTCCGACGACGGTGACTTCAAACGACTGGCTGGACGCCACACTTCCTCCATCTTCCGTGTACGTACGTGCAGTTGGCGCGCGGGTTCAGCGCTCGGTGAGCCGGCCGCCCGTGACGACCTCGGTGTCGTCGACCGCGACCGTGCAGCCGCGCATGGCGATGTCGAGGTGCGCGTACGACTCACGCCCGAGGACCGGGTGGGGCCCGGTGGACCAGAGGAAGTTCCCCGCGAAGGCGCGGGCGTCCATGCCCATCAGGTCGTCCTTGCCGTACATCGCGGTGGCGAACCAGTCGGCGGTGCGCATCAGGCCCCAGCCCATGTGGGAGAGGCTGCGCGCCCACTGGTCGTCGGCGTCGTCGAAGAACGTGGAGAGCAGCTCGGCCTCGGCGCCGCCCGACACCTTCTCGATCTGCCCGCCGGCGATCTGCAGGGTCACCGGCTGCCGCACGTACTCCTTGAAGGGCAGCAGGATGTCGCCCTCGGCGAGCACGATCTGCCCGTCGGAGATCTCCGGCCAGCACAGCACCATCGTGCTCGGCCAGTGGTCCCAGCGGCCCGGGTCGTCGGCGAAGCCGCACTGGAACTCGGGCTTGGAACCGGCGAGTTGAACGGTCAGGTCGGTGCCCCCGTCCGAGGTGACGCGCATGACGGAGGACTGCTTGAGCAGCCGGACGCCTTCGAGCACCTCGTCCTTGTCCGCCTCCTTGGGGAGGTTGCGGATGAGGACGTCGGGTGCGTCGCAGACGAAGATGATGCGGGTGCCCGCGCGCAGGATCTCCTGCTGGACCGGCGCGTGGATGAAGCCCTCGCGGGTGAGGTCGACGACCAGGTCGGCGGATTTCAGCAGGTCCTGCGCGGTGGAGTCGTTGAGCACGGAGACCAGGCCGGGGCCCGCGCCGGTGTGGGTGCTCGGCATCGGCGCGGGGCTGCCGCCGGGCACGGTCGCGGCGATGACATGGGCGCCGCAGGCCTTCGCGGCGCCGAACGCCGCCGCCACGTAGTCGCCGCGGCTGCCCGGCTCGGAGAGCACGACGACGTGCTCCCCCTCGCTCAGCTTGCACAGGCGCAGTTCACGGGTGAAGGCGTCGAGCAGATCGACGGACGAAAGATCGAACACGGGGGATCCCTTCTTTCGGGCTGCCGTGGGCATGCGGGCATACGGGCATGCGGGCGGCACGACTCCGGACACATCGTGCGAGGGGAATGGGGGCTATGAGGGCAGCGCAGGCAGGCCTGACTGGCCCGCCGTACAGGGTCTGAACTGCGGATACGAGGCGGTGGGTGACCGCCCGACTGAGATAATCCGAACACGTACGATCTGCCTTGGCAAGGGGTCGCGCACGGAGTTAACACGGGTGTTTCTCGCTGCTTCCGACGCTGCGAAGGGGGTTCCTAGCCGCGTGTGGATATGAAAGTGTCCTGCGAAATATCCGGGGGCATGCGTCGACCCGCTGGTCAACAGCGCTGTCTCGGCCTCGATCTGGGGTGAAGAAGTGTTGCGTAACGAGACGCGAGGCCATGACCTCGCCTCACTGCGGCGGCTCAACACGACGGTCGTGCTGCGTGCCCTGCACCGCCGCAGCCCGCAGACGCTCGCCGAACTCGCCACCGGCACCGGGCTCTCCCGGCCCACCGTCGAGTCGGCCCTCGAAGAGCTGGCCGCGCACGGCTGGGCGGGGGAGGCCGAGCGCGACGAGGGCGAGCGCGCGCCGGGGCGGCCCGCGCGGCGGTTCCGGTTCCGTGTGGAGGCGGGCAGGGTCGTGGGCGCCGACATCGGGCTGCACAAGATGGTGCTGCTCCTCGCCGATCTCGGCGGTACGGTCCTCGCCGCGCACCACGAGGACATCGACCCGGAGCTGGGCGGAGCCGCGCGGCTCGACCTTCTCCGCAGGGGACTTGAGGCCTTTCTGGACGCGCACTCGGTACGTCGTGACACCGTCCTCGCCCGCTGTGTGGGCGTACCCGGCGTCGTCGACTCCGGCGGCACCATCACTTCCTACGTCATCCCCGAGTGGTCCGGCGTCGGCCTCGGCCGGCTGCTCACCGACGGGCAGTCGGGGGAGCCGGGGGAGCCGGGGCACACGATCGTCGAGAACGACGTGAACCTCGCGGTGCTCGCCGAGCGCTGGCAGGGCGCGGCCACCCTCGCCGGTGACGTCGTCTGCGTCCTGACCGGGCACCGTGTCGCGTGCAGCCTCACCATCGACGGGCGGCTGCACCGCGGGCGGCGCGGCGGCGCGGGTGAACTGGGGCTTCTGCCGCTGCTCGGCATGAACACCGCGCAGGACGCGCTCAGTTGGAAGGGCGCCCGGCGCACCGGCGAGTCCGAGGTGGCGGCGCTCGGCCGTGCCGCCGACACCGGGGACCCGCGCGCCCTCGCCGCCGTCGCGGACTTCGCCGACCGCATCTCGCCGGGCATCGCGGCCCTCGCGCTCGCCGTCGACCCGGAGCTGATCGTGCTCACCGGCGGCGCGACCCCGCTCGGCGGCCATCTCGTACCGCTCATCGAGGACCGCCTTCGCCCGCTGACCCTGCACGTCCCGCGCATCGCCCTGAGCACGCTCGGCGGTCAGGGCGTGGCGATCGGCGCCGTACGCAAGGCACTTGACCAGGTCGAAGCCGGTCTCCTCAGGGGTCCGGCGGCATAGGCCACCCGTGGCAGAAACCGAAGCGGAGGCGCGCATGCGCAGGAGAACTCTGCTGTACGGAGCGATGGCGGCACCGCTGCTCGCCGCCTGCTCCGGCCAGAGCGAGAGCACGGAGACCGGCGGCGGCCGCACCACCCTCTCGTACGGGGTGTGGGACGTGGCCCAGGTGCCGGGACTGCAGAAGGTCATCGACGCCTTCGAGAAGCGGAACCCGCGGATATCCGTGCGCATGGAGCTCACGCCCTGGTCGAGCTACTGGACCACCCTGAAGACCGCGATGCGCGGCGGTACGGCCCCCGATGTGTTCTGGATGAACGCGGTCAACTTCCAGCTGTACGCCTCCAACGGCGTCCTGGAGCCGCTCAGCGGGCACATCAAGAGCGATGCCACGCCCGTGGACCGCCACCCCGAGTCGCTGGTGAAGCTCTACTCCTACCAGGGCACCCAGTACGGCCTTCCCAAGGACTTCGACACGATCGGCCTCTGGTACAACAAGGCGCTTTTTGACAAGGCGGGCATCAAGTACCCGGACGCGACATGGACTTGGGACGACGTGCGCGACGCGGCCGCCGAACTCACCAACCCTCGCGAGCGGGTGCACGGAATCGCCGCCGAAATGGACCGCCAGTGCCAGCTCTACCCGGCCATTCACGGCGCGGGCGGCTACGTCCTCAAGGGCGGGAAGTCCGGCTTCGGCGACGAGCGTTCCATCGAGGGTCTTCGCTACTGGACCGACATGATCGACCGCGGCTGGTCCCCGCCGCAGAGCGCGATGGTCGAGTCCAAGGGTCGCAACCGCTACTGGTCGGAGAAGGCCGCCATGGTCTACGACCTGTCCGCGATGTCCGGGCAGATGTACGCCGTACCCGCGCTCAAGGACCACGGCGGCATCGCCGTCCTGCCCAAGGGCCGCGAGCGGGCCACGATCATCCACGGCCTGGCCAACGTGATCTCCGCCAAGAGTGAGAAGAAGGCGGCCGCCTGGAAGTTCGTGCACTTCATGGCGGGCCGCGAGGCCGCCGAGATCCAGGCGTCGGCGGGCGTCACGATCTCCTCGTACGCCGGGACGCAGGACGCCTGGCTCAAGTCGATGCCCGAGTTCGACCTCAAGCACTTCATAGAGATGCAGGAGTACGCGGTGCCGTACCCGAGCTCGAAGAACACCGCGGTGTGGGAGAACCTCCAGTACCCGCTCCTCGGCGCCGCGTTCAGCGGCAAGGGCGGCATCGAAAGCGCCGCCCGCACGCTCGGCAAACAGATGGACCGGGCCCTGAAGGAGGAGCGCGCATGATGAGCGTCCTGCCCTCCACGGCGGCCGCGAAGGCGGCGAGCCGCCGGGGGACGGCCACCGGCACGGCCCCCAAGTCCCGTGGCCAGCGCGCCGCTTACCTCTTCATCGCGCCGCTCGGCATCGGCTTCGCCGTCTTCTACTTCTGGCCGCTGCTCCAGACCTTCTACTTCAGCTTCACCGAGTTCGGCGCGTTCGGCGGCAACACCTGGACCGGCGCCGACAACTACGTACGCGTCCTCAAGGACGTCACCGTCTGGCAGGCGCTCGGCAACACGCTGATCTACTGCCTCATCGGGCTCCTCGCGCTGCCGCTCGCGATCGTCGTCGCCGCACTCCTCAACCGGCGCGGTCTGCGCGGCGTCGCGGTCTACCGCGCCCTGTACTTCATCCCGTTCGTGACGCTGCCCGTGGCCGTCGGACTCGTCTGGAACTGGCTCTACAACGGCGACTACGGACTCATCAACGAGGTCATCGAGTGGTTCGGCGCGGACCGCCGCTACTGGGTCTCCGACCCATCGACCGCCGTGTACGCGATCGGCACCGTGATGGTCTGGTCGACCACCGGCTACTACTTGATCATCTTCATGGCGGGGATCAAGAACATCCCGCAGGACTACTACGAGGCCGCCGAGTTGGACGGCGCGGGCCCACTGCGCCGCTTCTTCACCATCACGCTGCCGCTGCTCAGCCCGACGATCTTCTTCGCGTCCATCGTCTGCATGATCAACTCGCTGCAGACCTTCGACCTGATCTACATCATGATGGCCGAAAAGAACCCGGCGATCGGCGGCACCCAGTCCGTGGTGAGCCTCTTCTACCAATGGGCCTTCGTCGAGAACGCCCAGGGCGCGGCCGCCGCGCTCGCCTTCCTGCTCATGCTGATCATCGCGGCGCTGACGCTGGTGCAGTTCAGGCTGCAGAAGAGGTGGGTGCACTATGCGTGAGTCCTCGCCCCGTCGGCGTATCAAGGCCGGACGCTTCAACGCCGGACGCTTCAAGGCCGGACGCTTCAACGCCGGTTCGGTCGCCACACACGCGGCGCTGTCGCTCGGCGCGGTCGTGATGGTCTTCCCGTTCCTGTGGCAGCTCCTGACCTCGGCCAAGTCCCTCGCCGAGACGGCAAAGGTGCCCCCGACCTTCCTGCCCGACACCTGGAGCTGGTCGAGCTATGAAGAGGTGTTCACGGCGCTCCCGTTCAGGGAGATGCTGGTCAACAGCCTGCTCAACACCGTGGGCCGGACCGTCGGCCAGCTGGTGTTCTGCTCCCTCGCCGCGTACGCCTTCGCACGGATGCAGTTCAAGGGGCGCAACGTACTGTTCGCGCTCTTCCTCTCCGTCCTCATGGTGCCGAGCTCGCTGCTCGTCCTTCCGCAGTACGACATCATCCAGCGGCTCGGCCTGCTCAACTCCGCGCCCGCGCTCTTCCTGCCCGGCATGTTCAGTGCGTTCGGCACGTTCATGCTCCGGCAGTTCTTCCTCACGCTGCCCAAGGAGCTGGAGGAGGCCGCACGCATCGACGGCGCGGGCTCGTTCCGTATCTTCTGGTCGGTCATGCTGCCGCTGGTGCGTCCCGCGCTCGCCGCGCTGGCCGTCATCACCGCCATGTGGTCGTGGAACGACCTCCTTTGGCCGCTGATCGTCAACACCGACCCGGAGAAGATGCCGATCAGTGCCGGACTGACCTCCCTTGAGGGGCAGTTCGAGACCAACTTCCCCGTGATGATGGCGGGTTCGCTCATCGCGAGCCTGCCCATGCTGCTCGTCTACGTCTTCCTGCAGCGGCACTTCGTGCAGAGCGTCGCGCTCTCCGGCTCCAAGAGCTGACTCCCCCCTTCCGGACATCAGGAAAGGCAACTCCCTTGATGCGACCGCTTCATATCGGCCTGCTCGGCGCGGGCGGCATCGCGCGCGCCCATCTGCCCGGCTGGCTGGAACTGGGTGCGCGCGTCAGCGTGTACACCGTCGACGGATCGGCCCAGAAGCTCGCCGCCGAATTCGAGGGGCGCACAGGGCGCAAGGGGCACGCGGTCACCGCCGTGCCGAGCCTCGACGCGCTGCTCGACGACTGCACCGCCGTCGACATCTGCACCCCCACCCCCACCCACAAGGAACTCGCCCTCGCCGCCGTCGCCGCGGGCCGGCACGTCGTCTGCGAGAAGCCCCTTGCCCTGACCGCGCGGGACGCCGAGGAGATCGCGACGGCCGCCGAAGCGGCGGGCGTCCACCTGCACCCCGCCCATGTCGTGCGCTATTTCCCGGCGTACGCGGCAATGCAACAGGCAGTGCAGCGCGGCGAGTTGGGTGCTCTCGCGGTACTGCGGTTTACGCGGGGCGGGGCGCGTCCGCAGTGGGCGCCCTGGTTCGGCGACCCGGCGAAGTCCGGTGGCGTGATCATGGACCTGATGGTGCACGACATCGACATCGCCCGCTGGATCGCGGGCGACGTGGTCCGGGTGCACGCGCAGACGCGCGGTGTCGAGCACGCCACCGGACTTTGTGGGGTCGCCGAGGTCGTCTCCGCGACCGCCGTCCTCACCCACGCCTCCGGCGCCGTCAGCCATGTCACCGGCCTGTGGGGGCTCGCTGACCAGCGGTTCCGTACGACGTTCCGGATCGCGGGCGCCGATGGACTGCTGCGACACGACTCGACGTCCGTGCCCGGCTACCGCATCACCGCACAGGGAGTGCGCGCGGCCAACGAGGGCATCCCTTCCAGCCCCATGACGGAGAGCCCCTACCTGACGGAGCTGCGGGAGTTCGCGGCGTCATGGGTGGAGGGCGGTGCCGCGCCACGGGTGAGCGCGCGGGACGGCATCGAGGCGGTGCGCATCGCCGAGGCGGCGGTGGAGTCGAGTCGTACGGGCCGCGCGGTGGAGATCCGGACGAACACCAAGGCCAAAGGTGCCGTAGATGCCATAGAGGTCGTAGAGGCCATTCAGGAGGTAACGCGATGAAGGTCGCCGTGCTGTCGTTCGCCCATGTCCACGCGCGCGGCTATCTGCGGCTGCTCGCCCGGATGCCGGGAGTCGAGGTCATCGGCAGCGACCCGGACACCGGGTCGGCCGCGCCGGGCGAGGTGCGGGGGCGTGCCTTCGCCGACGAGCTGGGGGTCGCGTACGCCGACTCGTACGAGGAAGCCTTCGCCTGGGCACCGGACGCGGTGATCGTCTGCTCGGAGAACGCCCGCCACCGTCCGCTGGTCGAACTCGCGGCGTCGCACGGCGTGCACGTCCTGTGCGAGAAGCCGCTCGCCACGACGGTCGCCGACGGCGAGGCGATGCTCGCCGCGTGCCGGGCGGCCGGCGTACGGCTGGCGGTCGCCTTCCCGGTCCGCTTCAGCCCCGCGTACGCGGCGGTGAAGGCGGCGGTCGCCTCGGGCGACGCGGGCCGGGTCCTCACCGTGTCGGGCGCGAACAACGGCGCGATGCCCACCCGCGCGAGGCGCTGGTTCGCCGACCCCGAACTCGCGGGCGGCGGCGCGCTGATGGACCACACGGTCCACATCGCCGACCTCCTGGACGACCTGTTCGGCGACGCGCGCCCCCTCGACGTGTACGCACAGACCAACAACCGCCTCTACGAGGGCGAGGTCGACGCCGAGACCAGCGGTCTCGTCACCGTGACCTACGACAACGGCGCGGTCGCCACGATCGACTGCAGCTGGTCCCACCCGCGTTCCCACCACTCCTGGGGCGGGCTCGAACTCACCGTCGTCGGCGAACGCGCGACGCTGGAGATGGACGCCTTCGACCAGTCGGTGCACGGCTACAGCGAACGCCGACGCCAGGGCCTGGAACTGCCGTTCGGAGCCGACCTGGACGAGCGGATGCTGCGGGCGTTCCTGTACGGACCGCAGGACTCCGGCATGGATGTGGCCGACGGGGAGGGGGGCCTGCGGACGCTGAAGATCGTGGAGGCGGGTTATGCGTCGGCCAGGACGGGGGGTCCGGTGGCGGTTGGCTGACGGGGCCGGCCGGTGATTTCGGAGGAGGGCCCCAGCCGAGGGCGCCCCCGCCGGTGGATCCGGCCGTGACGCGGACGCGGGCCGGTGCGTGAAGGCCCCACCTCGCGCGCCGGCCCGCTCTGCAAGCAGACGCCGTTCGCGTCGCCCGGGTTGCTCAGCCGCCGAAGAGTTGGGTCCAGTACGTGCCCGCCGAACCGCCGCCCGCGAAGCCGACGCCGAGGTGGGTGAAGGAGGGCTTGAGGATGTTGGCCCGGTGGCCGGGACTGTTCATCCAGCCGTCCACCACCTCGGCCGGACTGCGCTGCCCGCAGGCGATGTTCTCGCCTATCGCGCGGTGCGCGCTGCCCGCGGCGGACGCACGGTGCCAGGGTTCGCCGCCGTCCGGCGACGTGTGCGAGTAGAAGGCGCGCGCGACCATGTCCGTGCTGTGCCCCTGCGCGGCCACGGTGAGGAGAGGGTCGGGGGACAGGGCCCGCAGACCGGCCGCCGTCCGCTCGGCATTGGTGAGCCGCAGCACGGCGGAAGCCCAGTCGGCCAGGCCCCGCGGAGTGAGCGGGGTGGCCCACAGCGCCGTCCAGAAGACGTCCCCGGAGCGGCCGTCGACGCACTGGGCCACACCCACTTGCGCGTACGCCCGGTCCAGGACCGTACGCCGCGACTGCTCGCCCGAGAGGCAGTACTCCACGAATTCGGCGGGTGTCCGCGGCCCGGAGACCAGGTGCTCGCCGATGGTCAGATACGCGTACCCGCCCGCGACGACCCGCTGGTAGAGGGACGAACCGTCCGCGTTCTCCGAACTGAGCGCCGACCGCGCCGCCATACCGGCGGCGTGCGTGCTCGCGGCCGCCGTCAGCCGCGCGTCGAGCACGACCGGCGGCGCCCCGGCCTTCCCGCGCGCGGCGTTCACCAGGGGGAGGAATCCGTCCAGGCCGGGAGGCGTGGCGAGGCCGGGCGCCGCTGAGGGGAGTGGCGGAGACGGTGCGTGAGGCGCGGGTGCCGACGGCGGGCGCGGTGGAGGCTGCGGTGCGGGCGGAGCTGGCGCCGGCGGCGCATCGTCCTCCGTCACATCCACCCCGAAGTCCCGCGCCACCCCCGCGAGCCCGTCCGCGTACCCCTGACCGAGCGCACGCAGCTTCCAGACGGGACCCCGGCGGTAGATCTCCGCGAGCAGCAGCACGGTCTCGCGGCCGGGGCGCGGCGGGGTGAAGCGGGCGACGAGCTGCCCGCCGGGACCGTGCACCTGCAGTGCGATGCCGGGCAGCCGCTCCAGGGGAGTGCCCGGATCGGCGGGGCTGACGGCCACGGTGACACGGCTGGCACCGGCGCGCAGGCGCCGCCCGTCGACGGTCACCGTGTTGCCCTGGAGGCGGGCGCCGGACGTCGCGGGTTGGTTGTAGAAGACGAAGTCGCCGTCGCCCGCGACCTTCCCGCTGTCGCCGGTGACGATCACGGACAGGTCGAAGGGACCGGGCACACGCAGGGTGACCGCGCCCTCGGGCAGCGGCACATTGCCGCCGGGAACCAGCTCGTTCATGCAGTGACAACGGCAGGCCGGTGCCGCGAGGTTCCCGGCCACCCCGTGGAGGGAGGCACGTCACGCAGGGCTACCACTGGGGTCTGAGACCGGTTGAGACCGGAGTCGGATCCGCGGCGCACGGGACGGGTATTAGCGTGGGGGCCACGGGAAAGCACAATTCACCGACAGGATCCGAGGTGCCCGGCCGATGGCAAGCCGCAGCGAGAGCCGTACCCAGCTCGTCGAGTCACTCATGGAGCGGTTCCCGCAGGTGCCCAGAGAGGCGGTGATCAAGGAAGACCTGCTCAGAGGCGGCATCGCCTTCGACGAATCGGCGCTCAGCGACAATGAGGACGGCGACGTCAAGCCGAAGTCGTACTTCATCTTCTCCTTCGACCACGGCACGCTTCCCGAGCTCGGCGCCGCGGCCCTGCGCCGCCCGCCCGAGGAGATCGTCCTCACCGGCGGTCCCTACGAACTGCGCCGCACGGTCGTCTCGGTTCGCGTGAACCCGTCCTCGCCGTACCGCGTGGCGGCCGACGACGACGGCGTCCTCGGCCTCTATCTGGACGGCGTGCGCATCTCGGACGTGGGCCTGCCCCCGATGCCGGACTACTACCGGCACACGTTGGAGAACGGCAAGTCGGTCATGGAGGTGGCACCCACCATCCAGTGGGGCTACCTCATCTATCTGACGGTCTTCCGCGTCTGCCAGTACTTCGGCGCCAAGGAGGAGTGCCAGTACTGCGACATCAACCACAACTGGCGCCAGCACAAGGCGGCGGGCCGCCCCTACACAGGCGTGAAGCCCGTCGACGAGGTCCTCGAAGCGCTCGCCATCATCGACAAGTACGACACGAACAAGTCCTCCACCGCCTACACGCTGACCGGCGGCGCCGTCACCTCGAAGGTCGGCGGCAAGGACGAGGCCGACTTCTACGGTCAGTACGCGAAGGCCATCGAGGAGCGCTTCCCCGGCCGCTGGATCGGCAAGGTCGTGGCACAGGCGCTCCCCAAGGCGGACGTACAGCGCTTCCACGACTACGGCGTGCGGATCTACCACCCCAACTACGAGGTGTGGGACCCGTATCTGTTCGAGCGGTACTGCCCCGGCAAGGAGCGCTATGTCGGCCGTGACGAGTGGCACCGCCGCATCCTGGACTCCGCGGAGGTCTTCGGCCCGCGCAATGTGATCCCGAACTTCGTGGCGGGCGTGGAGATGGCCGAGCCGTTCGGCTTCAAGACGGTGGGCGAGGCCATCGACTCCACCGTCGAGGGACTCCAGTACTTCATGTCGCGCGGCATCACCCCGCGCTTCACCACCTGGTGCCCGGAGCCGACGACGCCGCTGGGCAAGGCCAACCCGCAGGGCGCGCCGCTGGAGTACCACGTCCGCCTGCTCGAGGCGTACCGCGCGACGATGGAGGCCAACGGCCTGACGTCGCCGCCCGGTTACGGCCCGGCGGGCCCGGGGAACGCGGTGTTCTCCGTCTCCTCGTTCATGGACAGCCTGCCCGCCGAGGAGGCGGCACCCGAGAAGGTCTAAGGGACTGCCCCCGAGAAGGGTCTAGGGGGTAGCCAGCGCCGAAAGCAGCCGTTCGGCCTCCGCCGTCACCGAGGTGAGGGCGGAGGCGGGGTCGGGCGAGCGGGCCAGGAGCATGCCCGCCTCGCACAGCGCGCCGAACATCATCTGGCAGCGCACGTCCAGATCCCCGTCGCCGAAGTGCCCCGCGGCCGCCGCGGCACGCATCCCGTCGGTCAACACCCGCAGCGTATGGGCGTATTCGATTTCGCGGACGGTCTCCCAGCCCAGGACCGCCGGCGCGTCGAGCAGCACGATCCGCCGGAATCCGGGGTCGAGGCAGTGCTCGAGGAAACGGCGGCAGCCGCGCCGCAGCGCGGACCAGGCGTCGGGTTCCTCGGCCGCGGCGCGCTCCAACTCCGCCGTGATCTCCTCCTGTTCGCGGACGAACACGGAGTGGAACAGGGCCGCCTTGCCGCGGAAGTGGTGGTAGGCCGCGCCCTTGGTGACCCCGGCCTCGGCCGCCACCGCGACGATCGAGGTCGTCGCGTACCCGTCCCGGCCGAAGAGCCGCTGCGCCGCGGTGATGAGCTGCGCGGTGGTCGCGTCGGAGCGTTCCGCCTGGGTGCGGCGGGTAGTTGGGCGCGAGGACGGGGTGGTCACGGTCGGCTCCTTGACGGACATACTCAGGGTACGTAGGTTCCGCACCAGTTGCATACCTTCGGTAGGGAAGCGAGTTGAGCATGACAAAGCCGCTCTTCGCAATCTACGGAGCCTATGGCCACACGGGACGTCTGGTGGCGTCCGAACTCCTGGCCAGAGGCGAGCAGTTGCTCCTGGCCGGCCGTGACGCCGAGGCGCTGCGCGCGCTGGCCGACGAACTCGACGCGGGCGATCGTGTGCGGACCCGCACCGCCACCGTCGACGACGCCCCGGCACTGCGCGAGGTGATGACGGCAGCCGACGTGGTGATCCACTGCGCGGGCCCGTTCGCCGTCACCGGAGCATCGGTCGCGGCGGCGGCCGCCGAGGCCGGCTGCCACTACATCGACCACGCCCTCGAACCCCACCACGTGAAGGGCGTCTTCGACACCGAGCAGGCCACGGCAGAGCGCACCGGCGCCGTCATGATCCCCGGCCTCAGCTTCTACGGCGGTCTAGGCGACCTCCTGGCCGGGGCGGTGGCGGACGGTATCGCGGGCATCGACCGTGTCGTCATCGCGTACGCCGTGCACGGCTGGCGGCTGACCACCGGCGCCAAGAACACCGCGAGCCACCTCTTCGCCGAGACCGAACGCCTCACCTTCAGCGACGGCGCGCTGCACGCGGGTTACGTCGAGCCCCGCAGCGCCGTCTTCCCCTTCCCGCCGCCGCTCGGCCCGCGCACGATGATCGCGCCGTTCCCGTCGAGCGAGGTCGTGACGGTGCCCCGCCATGTCCCCGTACGCAACGTCGACCTGATGCTGAGCAACAGCGCCTTCGAGGCACCGGAAGCCTTCGAGAGCGAGCACATCGGGGCGGCGGAACGGGCGGGCACCGACTTCACCATCGCTGTCCAGGCGATCGGGGAAGGCGGGGAAGGCGGAGGAGGCGGCGCGGCAGGGCAGTTGACGGGCCACGATCTGTGGCGGGCCGGGGCGCTCGCCTCGGTGGAGGCGGCGGTGCGGATCGCCGAGGGCAGGGGGCCGACGAAGACCGGGGTCCTTGCACCCGGTGAGGCGTTCCGGGCGGAGCCCTTCCTGCGAGACCTCGAACGCCTCGGCGCGTTCACCCTCACGCTCGCCGACGTGACGGACAAGGGACGGTGACCGCCATGAGCGGGGCGGATGTACCCATCCTGGTCACCGGGGCGGCGGGCGGCCAACAGGGCTCCACGGGCCGGCACGTCGTACGCCTGCTGCGCGAGCGCGGCCATGCCGTACGCGCCTTCGTCCGCACCGACGACGAACGTGCCGCCGGACTGCGGGAGTTGGGGGCGGAGGTGGTGGTCGGCGATCTGCGCGAGATCACCGACGTCCTCTCGGCGGTGCGTGGGGTACGCCGTGCCTTCTTCACCTATCCCGTCACCGACGGCCTGCTCGAGGCGACGGGTGCCTTCGCGGCCGCGGCGCGGCAGGAGGGGCTCGAACGGGTCGTCGAGGTCTCCCAGTTGGCGGCCGCGCCGGACGCGGGGACGCCGAGGATGCGGCAGCACTGGGTCGCCGAGGAGGTCTTCGACTGGGCGGGTGTCGGGGCGGTGCACCTCCGTGCCGGGGTCTTCTTCGAGAACCTGGACTTCCTGGTGCGGGCCGGCGGCGGACGTGAGCTGGCGATGCCGCTGGGCGCGCCCGACACCGTGCTTCCGCTGATCGCGGGGGAGGACGTGGCGCGGGTGGGCGCCGGGCTCCTGGCGGATCCGCTGCCGGAGGTCTCTTCGGCTGTGGTGCTGCTTACCGGGCAGGTGCTTTCGGTGGGGGAGGTGGTGGAGACGTTCGGCGGGGGCCTGAAGTACGTCGACTCCTCGCCGGAGGAGTGGCGGGAGCGGGCGATGTCTCTGTACGGGGACGCGCATGTGGTGGCGCACCTGGACAAGCTGTGGGAGCTGTTCCGGTTGATAGGGGCGCACCACGAGCTGTACCGGGTGACGGAGGCGATCGAGGGGTACGGGGGGCTGTCGCCGGGGACGTTGCGGGAGTTTGTGCGGGCGCGGAGGGACTGAGGTCTGCCTCCGGCGGTTCTTTCTCAAACGCCGGACGAACTGAGAAGGCTGGCTGCTGCCGGGCAATCGGGAAGGGGGTCCCCCCTGCTCATTAAGAGCTTGGGGGAGGGCGGGAAACATCCGCCGCGAAGCGGCGGGCTTTCGGGAAGGGGCGGGGTTGGGGAATGATCGATCAAATCGCAACCCGAGATCAGCTCAGCCCGATAGCACGAGAACCGTGGAGGAACCCCATGCCGCACACCCCCGTCACCGTGGTAACCGGCGGCAGCCGCGGCATCGGCGCAGCCATCTGCACCCGCCTCGCACACGAGGGCCACCACATCGCCCTCGGTTATCACTCCGACGCCGAAGCGGCGGAGAAGGTCGCCGCCACCGTCCGCGAGGGCGGCACCCGCTGCGTCACCGTCAAGATGGACACCGCCGAAGAGGCGGACGTCGACCGCCTCTTCGAGACCGCCGCCGCGGAACTCGGCCCGGTGACCGGCCTGGTGAACAACGCCGGCGTCGGCGCCCCCGTGGGCCCCCTCGCGGAGGCCGACCCCGCCGCCATGCGCCGCGCACTCGAAGTGAACGTACTCGGCTATCTGCTCTGCGCACGGCGCGCGGTCCGCGACCTGACCCGCACCGGCGACGGCGGCGCCATCGTGAACATCTCCTCCGCCGCGGCGACCCTCGGCGCCCCGGGCGAGTACATCCACTACGCCGCCGCCAAGGGCGCCGTCGACACGATGACGGTCGGCCTCTCGAAGGAGGTCGCCGAGCACGGCATCCGCGTGAACGCGGTCGCCCCCGGCGTCATCTGGACCGAGTTCCACGCCGACCCCGAGCGCCCGGCGAAGCTCGCGGCAGGGATCCCCCTGGGCCGCTCGGGCCGGCCCGATGAGATCGCGGCGGCCGTCTCCTGGCTGCTCTCGGACGAGGCCTCGTACGCGACCGGCACGATCCTGCGCGTGGCGGGCGGAAGGTGAACCAACCGGCCCGCACTCCCGCCGCACTCCCCGAGAGGACAGCTCAGACGATTCAGACGATGTCCTCCGCGATCTCCGCCTGCTCCCGCTCCGATCCGTACGCCGACGGCGTGCTGTAGGAGCGGCGCGCCACGAACCACCACACCGTGGCGAGGATCAGCACCACGGCCAGCGCGATCGACGCGTAGTTCATGGACTTGGCCGTCACCGGTGACACCTGCGGCAGGCAGAACAGGACCGTCACGAACGCCACCCACAGCACCGCGATCCAGCCGATGGGCCTGCTCCAGCGGCCCAGGTTCCACGGGCCCGGCTGGAAGCGGTCGCCCGCGCGCAGCTTCAGGAAGATGGGGATGGCGTAGGCGGGCGTGATGCCGATGACGTTGATGGCGGTCACCGCCGTGTACGCGGTCGCCGAGTAGAGCGACGGCAGCGCGATCAGCGCGGCCAGGCCCACCGAAAGCCACACCGCGGGCACCGGAACCTGCGTGCGGGAGCTGACCTTGCGCCACACCGCGGAGCCCGGCAGCGCGTTGTCACGGCTGAACGCGAACACCATGCGGCTCGCCGCCGCCGTCTCCGCGTTGCCGCAGAACAGCTGCGCCACGATCACGATGAGCAGCAGCGCGGTCGCCCCCGACTCGCCGAGCGCGTCGATCATGATCTGCGCGGGCGGTACACCGGTCTCGCTGCGCTGCGTGCCCGCATAGTCCTGGATCGCGAAGGTCAGCCCGGCCAGCAGGATGAAACCGGCTATCCACGAGGCCCAGATGGCGCGCACGATGCCGCGGGCCGCGGACACCGAGGCGTTGGAGGTCTCCTCCGACAGATGCGCGGACGCGTCGTACCCGGAGAACGTGTACTGCGCGAGGAGCAGGCCGATCGCCGTGACGTAGAGCGGGTTGTCCCAACCGGTGTCGTTGACGAACTCGGTGAAGACGAACGACGGCGACTGGTGGTGGTCCGGCACGATCGCGAGAACGCCCACGATGACGGCGACACCGGCCACGTGCCACCACACGCTGATGGAGTTGAGCAGACTCACCAGGCGTACGTTGAACAGGTTCAGGACGGCGTGCAGCAGCAGGATGCAGAGGAAGATCAGGAAGGTCTTCTCCGGTGTCGGCGTGAAGCCGAACTTCAGGTTCAGGAACGCCCCGGAGAACAGCGCGGCGCCGTAGTCGATGCCCGCGATCGCGCCGAGCAGGCCGAGCAGATTGAGCCAGCCCGTGTACCAGCCCCAGCGGCGGCCGCCGAGCCGGTCGGCCATGTAGTAGAGGGCCCCGGACGTGGGATAGGCGCTGGTGACCTCGGCGAGCGCGAGGCCGACGCAGAGCACGAAGAGGCCGACGCCCGCCCAGCCCCACAGCATCACGGCGGGGCCGCCGGTGCCCAGGCCGAACCCGTACAGGGTCATGCAGCCGGACAGGATGGAGATGACGGAGAAGCTGATGGCGAAGTTGCCGAAGCCGCCCATCCGGCGGGCAAGGACCGGCTGGTAGCCGAGTTCTCTGAGTCTCTGTTCCTCGTCGGGCAGCGGAGCCGAGGTCGCGGATGGGCTCGACGACCAGGTGGTGCGGGACACGGATGTACCTCCGTCGGAGAGCGGGGAGCGGGGAGCAGGGACTGGGGGGGGAGCGGGTGGTGCTGCTTTCGATGGGGCCCGGCGGTGCCCGAAGGCCTCAGCCCGGATCTTGTACGGCGCTCATACAGCGGGTGCGTGCCTGGACGAACGCCTCGGCCGCCGCCTCCGCGTCACCGGGCGACCGGGTGCGGTACGTCCACGGCGCCACGGTGTAGAAGGGGTCGAGGACCGCGAACACCCGTACGGCATCCTGGAATTGGTGTGCGCCCCATAACGCGTGGGCCAGATGGTTGAGGTCGAGCAGCGAGGTCGCCGCGGGCAGCGTGTGCTCGAACCACAGGTGCAGGGCGCGCAGCGCGGACCGGGTCGCGTCGTCGCCGATCCAGTGCAGGTCGAGGGCGCGCTCACTGCCGCCGTCCTTGCGGTACCGCTCGACCCGTACGTACAGGGGAAGTACGTGGAGAGCGGACCCGGCGGGTGCCGAACCGGCCGCCCAGTGCGCGAAGTTGACCGCTTCGGTCAGCGGTCCCGAGGGTCGACGCGCGTAGGCGAACTGCAGCATGCGGTGGTAGGCCTCGCGATTGCCGGGGTCGCGCTTGTCGGCCTCGGCGAGCAGATGCCAGGGTCCGGGGAACAGCATCGGCTCCGGGGCGGGCACCCGGTGCTCGTCCCACCGCTGCCCCTTGTCGAGCTGGGCCAGGGCCAGCAGACAGATCCACGGCACGGGATCCTCCGGAGACGCGTCCGCCATGGCGCCGCACGCCGCGGCCGCCTCGCGCCACAGCTCGTTGGTGTGCCGGTGCCCGGCCCGGTGGGCGCGCAGGGTCCGCTCGACGAGCACCCTGGCGTGCAGGACGGCGGCCGCCTCGCTGAGCGGCTCCTCCTGCTGCCAGGCCCTGATCACGTCGGAACCGGCGACGGCGGCCGCCAGGATCTGCGTGCGCTGCGTCCACAGACCCCAGTCGGGCGTCGCGTCGAGCAGGTTCCGTGTCGACACCCAGCGACCGGTCTTGAGGTCCTGGAGCACGGCGCGCAACTGTTCGTCGTGGCCCGCCGGGTGATAGACGGGGCGGCCGGACTGCATGGGCATGAATCCTCTGCGGGGGAGGAGGGCGGATGGCGGACGGGCGGATGGCGGAATGGTTGATGGATTGAACTGGCTTGCGGCGCAACGGTGTTGCTCGGCGGTCAGTGTAGATCTGGATGTTCTGTTTCCATGGCGGTTCATGGATCTTTTGGGATCGAATTGTGTTCAACTCGGCGCGCCGGTTGGCAATTTGCGTCTCCTTCGGGGCGGAAGAGGGGCCCTTGACGCCCTCGTGGCCGCTGTAGCAGGCTTCCGCGGTGATCACGAATGGCAGCGCTCCGCGCGGCGAGGCCGTCCTCGCCATCGACCAGGGCACGTCCGGCACCAAGGCGCTCGTCCTCTGCCCGGAGCGCGGCGTGATCGGCTCCGGCACCGCGCCGGTGCGCCCGCGCCATCTGCCCGGCGGCCGGGTGGAGGTCGATCCGGCCGCCCTGCTCGCCTCGGTCGTCGAGGCGGGACGCCGCGCCCTGGACGAGGCGGGCGAGCCGGTCGCCGCCGTCGGGCTCGCCAACCAGGGCGAGACGGTGCTCGCCTGGGACCCCGCGTCCGGCCAGCCGCTGACGGACGCGATCGTGTGGCAGGACCGGCGCGCGGAGCCCCTGTGCATGGAACTGGCTCCGTACGCCGATGAGTTGAGGGAGCTGACGGGCCTTCCCCTCGACCCCTACTTCGCCGCACCCAAGATGGCGTGGATACGCCGTCATCTCACCCGGGACGGCGTGGTCACCACCAGCGACGCCTGGCTCGTCCACCGGCTCACCGGAGAGTTCGTCACCGACGCGGCGACGGCAGGACGCACCCAGCTGCTCGGCCTTGACGACGTCGCCTGGTCGCCGAGGGCCCTGGACGTCTTCGGGCTCGGCGGCGAGCGGCTGCCGCGCGTCGTCGACGCCGCGGGCCCGGTCGGCACCACCAAGGCCTTCGGCCCCGAACTCCCGCTGACCGGCCTGCTCGTGGACCAGCAGGCCGCGCTGCTCGCCCAGGACGTCACCGAGCCGGGCACCGCCAAGTGCACCTATGGCACCGGGGCCTTCCTGCTCGCCCAGACCGGCTCGCGCCCGCGCCGCGGCGATTCCGGCCTGGTCAGCTGTGTCGCCTGGCGGCTCGCGGGGGAGAGCAGCTACTGCCTGGACGGGCAGGTCTACACCGCCGCGTCCGCCGTCCGCTGGCTCACCGACCTCGGGGTGATCGCCGGGGCCGAGGACATCGACCCGGTGGGGTCGGCCGTGCCCGACGCGGGCGGCGTCACCTTCGTACCCGCACTCGCCGGGCTCGCGGCGCCCTGGTGGCGCGGCGATCTGCGCGGCTCGATCACCGGGCTCGGCCTCGACACGACCCCCGGTCACCTGGTCCGCGCCCTGTGTGAAGGCATCGCAGCCCAGGTCGTCTCGCTCGCCGACGCCGTGGCCGCCGACCTGGGCGAGCCCCTGACGAGCCTGCGCGTCGACGGCGGCCTGACCCGCTCGGCCCTGCTGATGCAGACCCAGGCGGATCTGCTCCAACTGCCCGTGGAGATATCGGCGTTGCCCGATGTCACCGCGCTCGGCGTGGGTGCCGTCGCGCGCCTGGGCCTGGACCCGAAGCTCGGCGTGCGCGACGTGGTGCCGCGGTGGCGGCCCGCCGCCGTGTACGAGCCGCGGATCGACGCCGGGCAGGCGGCCGAACGCCTCGCCGGCTTCCGCTCGGCGGTCGCCGCGCTCCTGGACCGCGCGCCCGCGCCGACGCCATGACCGCCACCGCCGAGGGGCCGAGATGACCCTCACCACCAAGGGCCCACTCCCGTCCGAGCCCTACGACGTGACCGTCGTCGGCGCGGGCGTGGTCGGCTCGGCCATCGCCCGCGAACTGGCCGCGCACCACCGGCTCCGCGTCGCCCTCGTGGAGGCATCCGGCGATGTCGGCGACGGCACGTCCAAGGCCAACACGGCGATCTTGCACACCGGTTTCGACGCCGTGCCGGGCTCCCTGGAAGCCCGCCTGGTGCGCGAGGGGCAGCGCCTGCTCGCCGCATACGCGGCCGATTCGGGGATCCCCGTCGAGCCGGTCGGCGCGCTGCTCGTCGCCTGGGACGAGGAACAACTGGCCGCCCTGCCCAAACTGTTGGACAAGGCGCGACGCAACGCGTACACGGCGGCCCGCATCATCGACGCCGACGAGGTGCGGGCCCGCGAACCGCACCTGGGGCCCGGCGCCCTCGGCGCGCTCGACGTCCCCGGCGAGTCCATCATCTGCCCCTGGACGACGACCCTCGCGTACGCCACCCAAGCCGTACGCGGCGGAGTGCATCTGCACCTCAACTGCCGGGTGGAGAAGGGCAATTGGGTGGAGTACCCAGCAGGCGGATGCCGTGAGCTCGCCACCTCCCGGGGTGTGCTGCGCACCCGCTACCTGATCAACGCCGCGGGACTGCACACCGACGACCTCGACCAACAGCTCCTGGGTGAGGGCAAGTTCACCGTCACCCCCCGCCGGGGGCAGCTCATCGTCTTCGACAAGCTCGCCCGCGACCTGGTCCGCCACATCCTCCTGCCCGTGCCGACAGCGCTGGGGAAGGGGGTCCTGGTGGCGCCGACCGTGTACGGAAACATTCTTCTCGGGCCCACCGCCGAGGAGTTGGACGACAAGACGGCCACGGGGACGACCGCGGACGGGATCGACACGCTGCGCGCCAAGGGGCGACGGATCCTCCCCGCGCTGCTCGACGAGGAGATCACCACGGTCTACGCCGGACTGCGGGCCGCCACCGAGCACGACGACTACCAGATCCACGCCTCTCCCGATGAGCGCTGGATCACCGTGGGCGGCATCCGCTCCACGGGCCTCACCGCGTCCATGGCGATCGCCGCGTACGTCGTGGACCTGCTCGCCGACGCGGCGGGACCCGAACTTGACCTGACGCACGCCGGTGACCTCGACCCCGTGCGCATGCCGAACCTCGGGGAGGCCTTCCCCCGCCCCTATCAGCGCGCCGACCTCATCGGGACCGACCCCGCCTACGGCAGCATTGTCTGCCACTGCGAACGCGTGACCCGCGGGGAGATCAGGGACGCCCTGATCAGCACCGTCCCGCCCGGTTCGCTCGACGGCCTGCGGCGGCGGACACGGGCGCGGGGCGGCCGGTGCCAGGGGTTCTACTGCGGGGCCGCGGTGCGCGAACTCTTCGACGGGTGGGGCGAGTCGGGGGCGGCGCGATGAGGCGGCAGCGGGCCATCGACGTACTCGTGATCGGCGGCGGACCCGCGGGACTCGCCGCGGCCGGGCGGCTCGCCATGGCCGGCGCGGGCACGGTGGAGGTCCTGGAGCGGGAGGAGCGGGCCGGCGGGGTGCCGCGCCACTGCCACCACCGGGGCTTCGGGCGGTGGGGAGTGACGGGGCCGCAGTACGCGGACCGCCTCGTCGAGGCCGCACTCGGCGCCGGGGCCGCCGTACGGACCGGGGTGTCCGCCACCGGGTGGGCGGGGGCGCTCGTGGTCGACACGACCGGGCCGCACGGCCTGGAGCGGATCACCGCCCGTGCCGTGGTCCTGGCCACCGGGGCGCGGGAGCGGCCGCGCGCCGCACGCCTGGTGCCGGGGACCCGCCCGGCGGGCGTCTACACGACGGGTGAACTGCAACAGGCGGTGCACCTCCACCACCAGCGGATCGGGACCCGCGCGGTGGTCGTCGGCGCGGAGCCGGTGAGCTACGCGGCGCTGACCGCCCTGCGGCGCGCGGGCGTCGAGGTCGCCGCGCTCGTCACCGAGGAGACGCGGCCGCAGGTGGGCCGGGCGCGGGCCGCCTCGGCCAGGCTGGGGCGCCGGGTGCCGCTCCTGACCGGCGCCACGGTCGTCGAACTCCTGGGCAGGGGACGGCTTTCGGGGGTGCGGCTGCGGCACGCCGACGGGCGGCTCGGGGCGATCGCCTGCGACACGGTGGTGTTCACCGGGGACTTCGTGCCCGAGCAGGAACTGGCGCGGCGCGGGGGAGTACCGCTGGACTCCGGGACCCGGGGGCCCGCCGTGGACGGTGCGTTCCGTACGGCGTCGCGCGGGGTGTTCGCGGTGGGCAATGTGCTGCACGCGGTGGAACCGGCGAGGGCCGCGGCGCGCGAGGGCGCGGCCGCGGCGGCCGCGGTGCGCCGCCATCTGGAGGGCGCGGACTGGCCGCCGGCCGCAGGGCTCCCCGTCGAGGCCGTCGCGCCCCTGCGGTGGGTGGCGCCGAACCGCCTGGTACCGGGTGAGCCCCCGGTTGCCGGGGCCCGCTTTCTGCTGCGTACGGCGGAGACCCTGGTCCGCCCTGTTCTGCTGGTCACCCAGGACGGGCGGTGTCTGCACCGGGCGAGGGTGCCGCGGAGGTTGCTGCCCCATGGGGCGCTGCATCTCTCGGGGGCCTGGGTCGGAATGGTCGACGCGGCGGGTGGTGCGGTGCGGATCGGGCTTGGCTGAGGGCCAAGCGCTCCGCTGGGGTCGGTACTGAATCTGCGGGCCGTATGTGGCTGGTCGCGCCCACGCGGCGGAGCCGCATATGTCACAGCCCCGCGCCCCTTCGGGGCCCGCACGCCTCTCCGTGACACGGGAAAGCGGCTCTTCCCCCAGGACCGACCCCCGACTAGACTCCAAAACTAGCAGTGCTAATTTATATCGTGAGACCACCATGTGAGATCAACCGTGACGATCCGGAGCCGTATCGTGCGCCCAGTCCACTTCGCCGCAGCCCGCCGCACCCCCATCGGCAGACTCCGCGGCGCCCTCTCCTCCGTACGCCCCGACGACCTCGCCGCCACGGTCGTACGCGGTCTCGTCGCGAGCACCCCGCAGCTCGACCCCGCCCGCATCGACGACATCTACTGGGGCGCCGCCAACCAGGCGGGCGAGGACAACCGCAACGTGGCCCGGATGGCCGCCCTCCTCGCGGGCCTCCCGGAGTCCGTGCCGGGCGCCACCGTGAACCGGCTCTGCGCCTCCGGCATGGAGGCCGTCACTGCCGCCGCCCGCACCATCGCCGCCGGCGAGGCCGATGTCGTCCTCGCGGGCGGCTCCGAGTCGATGAGCCGCGCCCCCTTCGTGCTCCCTCGCCCGGACGAGGCGCTGCCGCACAAGATGGAGACCTTCGACACCCGGCTCGGCTGGCGCCTGGTCAACCCGGCAATGAAGGAACTGCACGGGGTTCTTGCCATGGGCGAGACCGCCGAGGAAGTCGCCGAGCGCCACGGCGTATCCCGCGAGCGCCAGGACACCTTCGCGCTGCGCAGTCACCAACGCGCCACCGAGGCCCGCAAGAACGGCCGCTTCGACGACGAGATCCTCCCCGTCACGCTGCCCGACGGCACCGTCGTCGACCTCGACGAATGCGTCCGTGAGGACACCTCGTACGAGAAGCTGAGCGGCCTGCGCCCGGTCTTCCGCAAGGGCGGCACCGTCACCGCGGGCAACGCGTCCCCGATGAACGACGGCGCGGCCGGCCTCCTCCTCGTCAGCGAGGAGGCCCTGAACGACCTCGGGCTCGAATCCCTCGGAAGGTATGTCGCCGGTGCCTCCGCCGGTGTCCATCCGGACGTCATGGGCATCGGCCCCGTCCCCGCCACCCAGAAGGCGCTCGCCCGCGTCGGCTGGTCCATCGGGGACGTCCAGGAGGCCGAGTTCAACGAGGCGTTCGCGGCCCAGGCCCTCGCCTGCGTCGACGCCCTCGGCATCGACCCGGACCTGGTCAACCCGACCGGCGGCGCCATCGCGCTCGGCCACCCCCTCGGCTGCTCCGGCGCCCGCATCCTGACCACGCTCCTCCATCGCATGCGCCGCACCGGCGCAGGGCGCGGCCTGGCCACGATGTGCGTCGGCGTGGGTCAGGGCAGCGCGCTGCTCGTCGAGCGCGGCTGAACCCGCGCCGAAACCGGACCGCCACCGCGTCACCCTGCCAAGACCGCAAGACCGCAAGACCGCAAGACCGCAAGACCGCAAGACCGCAAGACCGCAAGACCGCAGGACCGCAAGACCCAAGGCCGCACGGAAACGGAGCACCACCCATGGCCACGTTGTCCCTCGCCTCGATCCTCGCCGAGCCCGCCCGCCGCAGGCCGGACCACACCGCCCTCGTCGAGGGCGAACTCCGGCTCTCCTTCGGCGAGTTGTGGAGTCAGGCCCGAGCGCAGGCCGCGGCGCTCGTGGGCCTCGGGGTCGAGCCGGGGGACCGCGTCGCCCTGATGGCGCCCAACACCGCCGCGTTCCCGCGCGCCTATTACGCGATCCTCGCCGCGGGCGGCGTCGTCGTCCCCGTACACCTCCTGCTCTCCACCGAGGAGGTCGAGCACGTCCTGCGGGACAGCGGCGCGACCCTGCTCCTGTGCCACCCCGCGCAGGCCGAGACCGGCAAGGCCGCGGCCGCCGCCACCGGCGTACGCATGCTCACCCTCGGCGCGGACGGCGAGCTGGACGCCCTGGCGCGCGAGACCGAGCCCCTGCCGACGTACCTCACCCGGGAGGCCGACGACCCGGCCGTCGTCTTCTACACCAGCGGCACCACGGGCGTCCCCAAGGGCGCCGTGCTCACCCACTTCAACCTGGTGATGAACGCGACGGTCTGCGCCTTCGACGCCCACGACGTGCACCGCGACGACATCGCGCTCGGCGCGCTCCCGCTCTTCCACGCCTTCGGCCAGACCGTCTCCATGAACGCCACCTGGCGCGCGGGCGCCACCCTCGTCCTGCTGCCGCGCTTCGACGCGGCGCGGGCCATCGAGCTGATGGCGACGGAGGGCGTCAACACCTTCCACGGGGTGCCGACGATGTACGTGAACCTCGTGGCGGCCGCGGCCGCGGCCGCCGAACTGCCCGCGCTGCGGCAGTGCGTGTCCGGCGGCGCCTCGCTCCCCGTCGCCGTACTCGAACGCTTCGAGGAGACCTTCGGCGTCCAGATCTACGAGGGCTACGGCCTCTCCGAGACCTCGCCCACCGCCTCCGTGAATCAGCCCGTCTTCGGCACCAGGGCCGGCACCATCGGCCACCCGGTGTGGGGCGTCGACGTGGAGATCGCCCGCGCCGAGGTCGAGGGGCGCATCGAGCTGCTCCCGGCGGGGGAGCTCGGCGAGGTCGTCGTCCGCGGCCACAACGTCTTCTCCGGCTACCTGGGGCGTCCGGAGGCGACCGAGGAGGCCGTCGTCGACGGCTGGTTCCGCACCGGCGACCTCGGCACCAAGGACGCCGACGGGTTCCTGGCGATCGTCGACCGCAAGAAGGACGTCATCATCCGCGGCGGCTTCAACGTCTACCCGCGCGAGGTCGAAGAGGTCCTGATGCGGCACCCGGACGTCGCGCACGCCGCGGTGATCGGCCTGCCCGACGACGTGCACGGCGAGGAGATCTGCGCCGTCGTCGTAGCGCGGCCCGGCTCGGACCCCGACGGTGCGGGCATCACCGCCTGGTCCAAGGAACACCTGGGCCGGCACAAGTACCCGCGCCGCGTGGAGTTCACCGACGCGCTGCCGCTCGGCCCCAGCATGAAGATCCTCAAGCGGGAGCTGCGGGCCACCTACAGCAGGGCCTAGGCCGTGTCGTCCCCGGACGATAGATGGGTCTAGCATCTGTTCCTGGCATGGACATATCGCTTTGGGAATTCGCCGCGCTCGCCGCGGCCGCACTGCTGGTCGGCTTCTCGAAGACCGCCGTCAGCGGGGCCAACACGGTAAGCCTCGCCGTCTTCGCCGCGGTCCTCCCGGCCCGCGAGTCGACCGGTGTGCTCCTTCCGATCCTCATCGCGGGCGACGTGCTCGCCGTCCTCACCTATCGCCGGCACGCCCACTGGCCCACTCTGTGGCGGCTGTTCCCGGCCGTCGCGGCCGGTGTGGTCGTGGGCACCGTCTTCCTGATGTGGGCCGACGACACCGGAGTGCGTACGTCGATCGGGGCGATCCTGCTCCTGATGGCCGCGGTCACGCTGTGGCGCCGCCGGGCCGCCACGGCGGACGAGGAGGAGCCCGGCCGCGGCTCCCGCCTCAAGGCTCCTTCGTACGGCGTGCTCGGCGGATTCACCACGATGGTCGCCAACGCGGGCGGCCCGGTCCTGTCGATGTACCTCCTCTCCGCGGGCTTCCGGAAGCTGAGCTTCCTGGGCACGTCGGCGTGGTTCTTCCTGATCGTCAACACCTCCAAGGTGCCGTTCAGCGTGGGCCTCGGCCTGATCGACGCGCACTCGCTGCTCCTTGACGCCGCGCTCGTGCTCTTCGTCCTGCCGGGCGCCTACATCGGCAAGGTCGCAGTGCACCGCATCAACCAGCGACTCTTCGAGCAACTGGTCATCGGCGCGACCGTGCTCGGCGGACTCCAACTGCTGCTCCGCTGACGCGTCTTCGTGCCGACTCGTCCACGGGCTGACGCGTCTTCGGGCCGACTCGTCCACGGGCCGACGCGCCCACGTGCTGCCGCATCCACGGGCCGACGCGTCCAAGGGCCGCCTCGTTCACGCGCTGCCTCGTCCACGGGCCGACGCGCCCACGTGCTGCCGCATCCACGGGCCGACGCGCCCACGCGCTGCCTCGCCCACGCGCTGCCTCGCCCACGCGCCGCCCCGCCCGCCCACGCGCCGCCTCGCCGACGAGGTGCTGGCGGCGCGACGTAGCCTCGGGGCCATGCATGTGCTCGTCCTCGGCGGAACCGCCGAAGCCCGCGCGCTCGCCGCGCGCCTCGCCACCCGGCCCGATGTCCGCGTGACCACCTCGCTCGCGGGGCGCGTCGCCCGCCCCGCCGCGCTCGAAGGTGACGTACGCGTCGGCGGGTTCGGTGGCGTGGACGGCCTCGCTGCCTGGCTGCGCGAGCACCGCGTGGACGCCGTCGTGGACGCCACGCATCCCTTCGCCGCCACGATCAGCGAGCACGCGGTGCGGGCCGCGGCGGCCACCGGCGTCCCGGCGGTCCTGCTGCGCAGGCCCGGCTGGCGGCCCGCCCCGGGCGACCACTGGCACGACGCCGGTTCGCTCGCCGAGGCCGCGGCCCTGCTGCCCTCGCTCGGCCGCCGGGTCTTCCTGACCACGGGGCGCCTGGGCCTCGCCGCCTTCGCGGAGCCGTCCCTGGCCGAACTCCACTTCCTCGTACGTTCCGTGGAGCCGCCCGAGCCGCCGCTGCCGCACCACACCGAGATCCTGCTCGACCGGGGCCCCTACACCGTCGAGGGCGAGACGGCACTGCTGCGCGAGCACCGCATCGACGTCCTGGTGACCAAGGACAGCGGCGGCGCCGCCACGGCCGCCAAACTCACCGCGGCCCGCACGCTGTCCGTACCCGTACTGATCGTCCGCCGCCCGCCGGCACCGGAGGGCGCGCGCGAGCTGCCCGATGTGGCGGGCGTCCTCTCACACCTCAGCCTCGACTGATCGCGCCTCGGCCGTGGCTGATCACACCTCGGCGCCGCGGCTGATCACACCTCGCCCTTGACTGCTCACACCGCGGCCTTGGCCGACCCGAGCGGCCGCTGATTCTCGGGCGAGAGACCGTGCTCCAAGTCCTCCACCAAAAGACGCTTGGCGATCGCGTCCACCGCCCTGATGAGATCCGCGTCGGCGGGACGCCCGCTGTCCTTCTCCACCTGCTCGCCCAGCCACGTCGCCCACGCCTTGCCGATCACATCGGCCTCGCGTTCGCCCGCCCGGGTGTGCGAGAAGAGCATGCCGGAGCGGGTGAGGAAGCCCTCCTCGACCATGCGGTCGAAGACCGGCACCAGGACCTCGGGCGGCACCCGACGCCGAGCCGCGATCAGACTGAGGTTCGCGTGGCCCACCATCCGGTCGAAGAGCGTCACCTGCATCACGGCCCACGCGCCCGCCATGTCGAGCCGGGTGTCGGAGTCCCCGATGACGCGGCGCGCGGTGTCCATGCCGGTCTTGCGAATGATGTTCCCGACGGCCAGTTCGAGGACCTGGTCCGGGGAGCCGCTCGTCGTCGGCGACGCGAAGCCCTCGCCCATGTCCGCCGAACTCATCCGCGCGCTGTCCCGCAGCTGCACCTGCTTGAGGAACAGGGCCACCACGAACCCGATGAGCGCCACCGGCACCGTCCACAGGAAGACGGTGTGCAGCGTGTCGGCGTACGCCTCGATGATGGGCGCGGCCGCGTCCGGCGGCAGATCGTGCAGCCCCTGCGGGCTCTGTGCCGCCTTGGCCACCACGGCGGGGTCCGCGGCGCCCGTGCCGGCCGCGGCGGCGACCCCGTCCTTGAGGTTGGGCTCAAGGGTGTTGGCGTAAATGGTCCCGAACACCGCCGTCCCGAACGAACTGCCCAACGTACGGAAGAAGGTCACCCCCGACGTGGCGGTGCCCAGATCCGCGTACGCGACCGTGTTCTGCACGGCGATCGTCAGAACCTGCATGCACAGACCGATGCCGGTGCCGAGGACGAACATGTACACCGATTCGAGCCACGTACTGGTCTCGCGTCCCATCAGCGAGAGCAGATACAGCCCGAGCGCCATCACCAGCGCACCCACGATCGGGAAGACGCGATACTTCCCGGTCTTGCTCACCACATTGCCGCTGAAGACCGACGCGATGAGCAGCCCGATCACCATGGGCAGCGTCCGCACGCCCGAAACAGTGGCCGAGTCCCCGTCCACGTACTGCAGATAGGTCGGCAGGAACGTCATCGCGCCGAGCATCGCGAAGCCCACGATGAAGCTGAGGATCGAGCAGACCGTGAAGACGGGGTTGGCGAACAGCCGCATCGGCAGCATCGGTTCGGCCGCCCGCGTCTCGACGACACAGAACAGCGCGAGCGCGACGGCACCGCCCACGAACAAGGCGATGATGGTGCCGGAGCCCCACGCGTACTGGTTACCGCCCCAACTCGTCGCCAGAATCAGCGCACTGGCCCCGATCGCGACGAACGCGATGCCGAGATAGTCGATGACGGGCCGCACCGCCGACTTCACGACGGGGATCGTGCGGGCCGCCGCGATCACCACGACGATCGCGATGGGTACGTTGACGTAGAAGGCCCAGCGCCAGGTCAGATGGTCGGTGAAAAGACCGCCGAGCAGCGGCCCGATGACGGTGGCCACCCCGAAGACAGCACCGATGGCACCCTGGTACTTCCCGCGCTCACGCAGCGGAATGACATCGGCGATCAACGCCATCGACGTCACCATCAGACCGCCGGCGCCGATGCCCTGCAGTGCACGCCAGGCGATGAGCAGCGTCATGTTCGTCGAAAGCCCGCACAGGAACGAGCCGGTGATGAAGACGATCGCCGAGATCTGAAAGACGACCTTCCGCCCGAAGAGATCGCCGAACTTCCCGACGAGCACCGTGGCGACGGTCTCCGCGAGCAGATACGACGTCACCACCCACGACATGTGCTCGGCGCCGCCCAGATCCGACACGATGGTGGGCAGCGCGGTGCCCACGATGGTCTGGTCGAGCGCGGCGAGCAGCATCCCCAGCATGATCGTCACGAAGACGACATTGCGACGGCGCTTGTCCAGGACGGGCGGCCCCTGCGCCGGGGCCCCGGCGGCCGGCTGGGCGGTGGTGGTCACACGGCCACCCTCACACCGCCCTTGGGCAGGTGCATGCCGGACCGGGCCGGTCCGGTGACGCCGGACCCCGGAAAGCTCAGTCCAGGTTGCGCCGCAGCAGATACGTGTCCATGATCCACCCCTTGCGCTCACGGGCCTCGGCCCGGAGGGCCTCGATGCGGGGCGCGGCCTCGTCGAGGGGCCCGGAGACGAGGATCTCGTCGGCGGTCCCGATGTAGGCCCCCCAGTAGATGTACATGTCGCCGCCATCGCCATCAGGCCGCCCGGCGTACTGCCGGAAGGCCTGATGGGCGTCGAGCATCACCACGACGTCGTCGACCCCCTCGGGAAATCCACCGTCGGCGAGGCGGCGCCCCGTGGTGATCTGCACCGGCCGCGCGACGCGATTGAGTCCCGTGCGGTGCCGGGCGGCGAGCGATGAGACGCTGCTGATGCCCGGCACGACGTCGTACGTGAAGGTCACCTCGCCCCGGCCGAGCACCTCCTCCAGGATCCCGAGGGTGCTGTCGTAGAGCGCGGGATCACCCCACACCAGGAAGGCCCCGCTCTCGCCCTCGCTCATCTCATCGGCGATGAGCCGCTCATAAATGTCCGCGCGGGCGCTGCGCCAGTCCCCGACGGCGGGGGAGTAGTCGGCGCCGCCCGCCTTCCGGTCCCGCGCCGGGTCCCGCGCCTCGACCACGCGGTACGCGCCGTCGGCACGGTGCTCGTCGAGCAGCCCACGCCGCAACTGCACGAGGTCGTCCTTCTCCCCGCCCTTGTCCAGGATGAAGAACACGTCGCTGCTCTTGAGGGCCTTGACGGCCTGCAGGGTCAACTGGTCCGGGTCGCCCGCGCCGATGCCGATGACATGAATCTTTCGCACGCGGAGAGTCTGCCGCACGGGGTGCGGCGGGGGGTCTGCGGGGTGTGGAGCGGTGGGATGCGACGGGCGTCCTGCGAGGTTCGAGCCGTGGCCTACGTGCTGCTCTCCCCGCCCGGGGCCGCGTCCCCCCGCAGCCGCGGCGCGCACGAGGCCGCGTCCACGGGGGAGCCGCCCTTCTCCACCCGCTCGGCCAACTCCCGCGCCCAGCCGAGCAGTCCGTCCACCGCGATCCCGTAGGGCCGCTCCTCACGCCGCCCCGCGTCCACCGCGGCCGCGCCGCGCAGCAGCAGCCGTGCACCGCCCGTGGCGTTGCCGCGCGCCGCGTGCGTGAGACCAACGGCCAGCTGCGCAAGCCCCTTCCACAGGTCACGCTCGTCATCGGGCCCCGATTTCCAGGCGTCCTCGAAGACCTCGTGTGCGTGAAAGGGCCGCCCGGCGTCCAGCAGGGCCTGGGCCTGCGCGATCGTCTCGTCGGGCGTACGCGTGACCCCCTCGGGCTGCCGCTCCACGCCTTCGGCGCCGTACGGCAACGGCCGCCCGAGCCCGTCACGCGGCCGCGCATTGCGGGCCCGCCCCTCGGCGTCGCGGTCACGGCCAGGTTCATCGGATCGAGGTGCGGAACTCATACGCCGATTGTCCCTCCCCGCACCCCACGACGAGGGAGCGGACCACCCCCGAACGTGGGGTAAAGTTCTGTCTGCGCGATCACGCAGAACACCGCGGGACACGCGCACCGGGACGTGGCGCAGCTTGGTAGCGCACTTGACTGGGGGTCAAGGGGTCGCAGGTTCAAATCCTGTCGTCCCGACAGTGATGTCGGATATTTGCACAGCTCAGGGCTCATCTTCGGATGGGCCCTGAGGCGTTTTCGGGGCAGGGAGCTCATCGGTGGTCCGTTCGCGAGGCCGGTCATGGCGGTTGCGGCGAGCGCCCGCGAACTGCGATGTGCAAGGCGGTTGAGCATGGCCGTAAACGATGCATGGCGTGTGAAGCCACGGAACTCGGGGCGTTTTCGGGGAGTTGCAGGTACATGCTGATGATGGTGAACCTGCTGATCATGATGGTCTTGGTGATGGGGCCATTCTTGCTCGGAGTGGCACGGTACGTGGTGGTGCGGACCGGGCGCCCCGCGTGGCTGCGCCGCATTCTGATCGGCCGCGCGAAGCGCACCGGAGTCGGCGTGGGTGCCATTGCAACCGATGAACTGCATGCCTTTCTGAATGCCAACAAGCGTGTGGAGCTGGAGCATCGGACGGAGGAGCAGGTCCTCCGGGACGACACTCTGGACGGCGCCCCGCCCCGAATGGGGGTCGATCTCGACGCGGGCACCGCGGTAATTCACAGCAAGAAGCTCCCTGAAAATAAAGAATTGAACGATTGACCATAAGATTTCGGCCGATGCGCGGGGCTCGAGGCCCGTTCCGCTCAATGCCCCGGGTTCATGCCACAAGAGCTACACCGTCCAGGGCGTGCGGAAACTGCTGATGCGCCATGGCTTCTCCTGTCAGATCCCGGCCAGGCGGGCCGTCGAGCGGGACGATGAGGCGATTGCCAGCTGGGTGAAGGAGACCTGCCGCCGATCGCCCGCACCTGGGCCCGCCGCAGTCACACCCCCGCCATGACGTCGGCCGGCACGACGGCCGCAAGAGTTTCGCCTGGACCGATTACCGCGACCTGCTGAAGGTCGCTCACACCCGGCTCGGTGGGCCGATCGTGCTCGTCTGGGACAAGCCGAACGTCCATCTGGACCCCAACCCGCTCGAGGGCATCTGGTCGCTGCTGCGGCGCGGCTGGCTCAGCAACGTCGCCTTCACCACTCCCGAGCACCTCATCCAGACCGTCCGCCGGGGCCTGCGCACGATCCGATACCGCAGCGACCTCATCGAAGGATGCCTCGCCGGAACCGGCCTCTCCCGCACCGAGACGACACCACGAGTATGAAGGTCAGTAATCGATGTCCGCGGCCACCCGCGCGAGCCAAGGCGGATTTCCGATGTCGTTGTGATGACAGTCGACGAGATGATCCCTGACCTCTCCGGTGACGAACGGCCGCCACGCCTCAGCGGCCGTGGGGGCGCCATCGGCCCGGCCCTGTGCCGCGGTGAAGAACTCCACGTCACCGGCGAAGACGCCCGCCGTGGGCGATGCCCGGTCGGCGACGAGATGGGCGTGGATGGCCCGGAACAAGCTCTCGAGCCGGCCCTCGTCCACACCCGCCACCGGGTGGTTCGCCTCGCGCAGCACCTGCCGCAGCAGGCCGAAGTCCCCAGGGCTGCCCGCCATCGGTGACGGGTCGACGCCGATCGCCCGCAGGAGGACATCCACCATCTCGTGGTCGTCGACGTCGAACGTCCTCCCCGGCTCCATCGGCCAGGCGTCAAGCAGGACGAGACGGGTCACCCGCTCGCCGGCCTCCTGCAGCCGAACGGCCATGCGGTGCGCGATACGGCCGCCCAAGGACCAGCCGAGCAGTTGATACGGGCCGGTGGGCTGAACGGACCGCAGGTGCTCCACATAGTCACGGGCGATCTCGTCGAGGGAACCAGGAGTGTGGCCGGGTTCGTTGATGCCGCGCGCCTGCAGGCCGTACACCGGCTGGTCCTTGTCCAACGGCTCCAGAAGACCCGCGTACGTCCAGGCGAGGCCGCTGGCCGGGTGCACACAGAACAAGGGGCGACGGCTGCCGCCCGGGCGCAGCGGGAGCAGGACGCCGAGTGCGGCTCCTGGGTCGTCCACGCCTAGGCGGCTCGCCAGGCCGATGACGGTCGGCGCCTCGAAGAGCGTTCTGATCTCCAGTTCGACGCCGAGGGTCGCCCGGACGCGGCTGATGAGGCGGGTGGCGAGCAGGGAGTGGCCGCCGAGGTCGAAGAAGGAGTCGTCGATGCCGACCCGGTCCAGGCCCAGGAGCTCGGCGAAGAGCCCGCAGAGGACCTCTTCATGTGCCGTCCGCGGTCCGCGTGAGGACGCCATCGCGGTGAAGTCGGGGGCGGGTAGGGCCCTGCGGTCGAGCTTCCCGTTGGGGGTGAGGGGCATGGCGTCGAGGACGAGCACGGCTTCGGGGACCATGTAGTCCGGCAGTAGCGCGGACACGAGGCGGCGCAGTTCGGCGCCTTCGATGCTGCCGTTCTCGGTGGCGTCAGGGGCCGGGGTCACATAGCCCACCAACTGTGGTCGGCCGGGCTGGTCCTCGCGGGCGACCACTGCGGCCTGGGCGACGGATTCATGCCGGGCGAGAGCGGCTTCGATCTCGCCTGGCTCGACCCGGATGCCGCGGATCTTCACCTGGTTGTCCGCGCGCCCGATGAACTCGAGGCGGCCGTCGGCCCGCCACCTGACGAGGTCGCCGGTCCGGTACATGCGCGTGCCGGGTTCGCCGAACGGGGAGGCCACGAACCGTTCCGCTGTCATATCCGGCCGGTTGAAGTAGCCGCGGGCCAGACCGGCCCCGGCGATGTAGAGCTCGCCCGGCACCCCCGCCGGAACCGGTGAAAGGGACGCGTCGAGCACATAGCAACGCGCGTTGTCGACCGGGCCGCCGACCGGGATGCCGTCCGCGCCGCGGACCTCCCCGTCGACACGCTGGAACGTCGAGGTCATCGTCGCCTCGGTCGGCCCGTACTGGTTGACCAGGCGCCAGGACGTGTTCAGCTTCGCGGCGTTCTTCACATGCGCCCACGTCAGCGGTTCACCACTGACCAGCCCGATACGCAACTCCCCGTCCAACGTGCCGAAGTCGGTGTCCGCCGACTCCGACAGCGCGTTCACCATGGACGGCACCAGGGAGAGCGCGGCCGTCACCCGCTGCTCCTGAATGACCTGGAGCAGGGCACCGGGATCCTTCGCCTTGTGCGGCGGGACGACCACGACCCTGCCACCGACGGTCAGCGGCCCGAAGATGTCCCGGACCGAGGCGTCGAAGGACATGGACGCGAGGTTCAGGACCACGTCGTTGGCGTCGAGCCGGGCCTCGTCGGCCAGATAGCCCAGGTAGTTGACCACCCCGCGATGCACGGTCATGACGCCTTTGGGGGTGCCGGTGGAGCCGGAGGTGTAGATGACGTATGCCGGGTGGGTGGGGAGGAGGGGGCTGGTGCGTTCGGTGTCGGTGATGTTGTTGGTGCTGTGTGCGGCGAGGGTGTCGCGGACGGTGGTGTCGTCGAGCAGGATGTGTGCGGGGTCTGGGGGCAGGGTGGCTGCGATGTCTCTGGTGGTGATGGTGCAGGCGGGTGTTGCGTCGGTGAGCATGTGGCGGATGCGGTCGGTGGGGTAGTCCGGGTCGATGGGGACATATGCCGCACCCGACTTCAGGACGGCGAGGATGGCGATGACCATCTCCGCGGACCGGGGGATGGCGAGAGCGATGCGCTGTTCCGGGCCCGCGCCACGGGCGACGAGCGAACGCGCCAACTGGTTGGCCCGCTCGTTCAGTTCGCGATAGGTGAGCTCAAGTCCTTCGAAAACCAACGCGGTTGTGTCCGGTGTCCGGGACGCCTGCTGCTCGAACAGGCCGGGAAGCGTCGCGTTCGGTATCGGCTTATCTGTGTTGTTCCAGTGTGTGGTGAGTTGGTGTTGTTCGGTGGGGGTGAGGATGTTGATGGTGTTGATGGGTTGGTTTGGGTGGGTGGTGGCG
>NZ_JBFACK010000013.1:0-264341 GCF_040640795.1 Streptomyces sp. NPDC021622 | reverse complement strand
TATCAGACTCTTTCGTGTCCGATTTCCTCGGTGCCTTTCAGGTTTCCGCTCCGGCCTCTCGGCCTTTCGCGTTTCCCTTTCCGGCGGTTCCGACTCTATCAGATCCTTTCGGGCCTGACTCCCAGTCAGCGGGGTTTGTCTTCCCGGCTGTTGGGCCGTTCCGACGAGTGAGACTTTAGCGGATTCCTGGCTCCCGACCTAATCGGGGCGCCCTTTCGAACGCGGATTCCTCATTTCGCAAACGCATATGAAAACGAACGGACGACGGCTCAGCAAAGAGACACGACGTCGATCGCTTGAATGCTTGTTGCGGAATGGCTGCCCGGGGACCGACCAAGTGGTCGACGCTCACGTCGGGCAACCCGGAGAACACTACGTATCTGGTCAGGGCGTGTCAACCCCACGCCACGGAGCCTCTCAGGAGCTACGGTAGGAGGCGTGACTACGCATGCGAACACCCAACTGTGGTGGGCCGCCTGAGGGCGGCCGTACATACGCATGTACTCAACGGCCGCCGCCTCGGCGGCCGTTCGTGTTTCTCCCCCTGGAGGACCCGGAGCCCGGCCGTCGGGCCGGCGGGCCTGACCAGGAGGTAGAGAGATGACGCGGATCTTCAGCGGGGTCAAGCCGACGGGGCATCTGACCCTCGGGAACTACCTGGGTGCCGTACGCCCGTGGGCAGAAGTCGACCAGTACCGGGCCGAGGCGCTGTTCAGCGTCGTCGATCTGCACGCCCTGACCGTGGAGCACGATCCCGGGCGGGTGCGCAGGCTGAGCCGGCAGGCGGCGACGTTGCTGCTCGCGGCGGGGATCGATCCCGAGCGGGCCACCGTGTTCGTACAGAGTCATGTGGACGAGCACGCCCGGCTCTCGTATCTGCTGGAGTGCGTCGCGACGGACGGCGAGATGCGGCGGATGATCCAGTACAAGGAGAAGTCCGTGCGGGAGCAGGCCCGGGGCGGGAGTGTGCGGCTTTCGCTGCTCACCTATCCGGTGCTGATGGCGGCGGACATCCTGGCGTACGGGGCGGACGAGGTGCCGGTCGGGGACGACCAGACGCAGCACGTCGAGCTCACCCGGGATCTGGCGGTGCGGTTCAACCAGCGGTACGGGCAGACGTTCGTGGTGCCGCGGGCCACGAATCCCAAGGTGGCGGCGCGGGTCATGGATCTGCAGGATCCGACGTCGAAGATGGGCAAGTCCCACGAGGCAGGGGCCGGGATCGTCTATCTGCTCGATGAGCCCGATGTGATCCGGAAGAAGATCCTGCGCGCTGTCACGGACAGCGGGAGCGAGGTCGGGTACGACCGGGAGGCCAAGCCGGGGGTGTCGAATCTGCTGGAGATCCTGGCCGCTTGTGAGGGTGGGAACCCAGACGGCTTGAGCGGTGCATATGAGTCGTACGGAGCGTTGAAGAAGGACACCGCCGAGGCCGTGGTGGAGCTGCTCAGGCCCGTGCAGGAGAGGCACAAGGAGCTGGTCGCGGATCCCGCGTATGTAGAGGAGGTGTTACGGCGGGGGGCCGAGAGGGCGAGGGGGATGTCCAAGCCGACGGTGGACACCGCCTATCGCGCGATCGGTCTGCTGCCGCCGGTGAACGAGGCGCGGTAGCGCGTGGGCTTGCGGTGACGACGGCGGAGGTCGTCACCGCGGCGGAGTGAGGTCGCCGGGGGCGCGGGGCCCCCGGCGCCGAGGGGGTCAGGTGTTGTTGCCGGAGGCCAGTTCGCGGCTGCGGTCGCGGGCGGCTTCGAGGGCGGCGATGAGGGCCGCGCGTACGCCGTGGTTCTCGAGTTCGCGGATGGCGTTGATGGTGGTGCCGGCAGGGGAGGTGACGTTCTCGCGGAGCTTGACCGGGTGTTCGCCGCTGTCGCGGAGCATCACGGCGGCGCCGATCGCGGCCTGGACGATCAGGTCGTGGGCCTTGTCGCGGGGCAGGCCGAGGAGGATGCCCGCGTCGGTCATGGCTTCGACGAGGTAGTAGAAGTACGCCGGGCCGGAGCCGGAGAGGGCGGTGCAGGCGTCCTGCTGGGTCTCGGGGACGCGCAGGGTCTTGCCGACGGCGCCGAAGATCTCCTCGGTGTGGGCGAGGTGGGCGGCGGTGGCGTGGCTGCCCGCGGAGATGACGGACATGCCTTCGTCCACGAGGACCGGGGTGTTGGGCATGACGCGGACGACGGGGGTGTTGTCGGCGAGGCGTTCTTCGATGAAGGCGGTGGTGATACCTGCGGCGGCGCTGATGACCAGGCGGTCGGGGGCGACGTGCGGGGCGAGTTCGTCGAGGAGGCGGCCCATGTCCTG
Organism: Streptomyces sp. NPDC021622; assembly: GCF_040640795.1. Taxonomy (NCBI): domain Bacteria; kingdom Bacillati; phylum Actinomycetota; class Actinomycetes; order Kitasatosporales; family Streptomycetaceae; genus Streptomyces; species Streptomyces sp. NPDC021622. Next base: position 262,043 of record NZ_JBFACK010000013.1, on the reverse strand, counting down.
CGGCTTGACGGCCAGGATGAGGGTGTCGGCCTGCTTGGCTGCCTCGGCGTTGCTGACGGGGTCGACGCCGTAGCGGGTGCGGAGTTCCGCGGCTCGTTCGGCGCGGCGGGTGGTGACGAGGAGGTCGGCGGGGGCCCAGCCTGCCCTGATCATTCCGCTGAGGAGGGCTTCGCCGATCTTGCCGGTGCCGAGGACTGCGACGGGCTGGGGCATGTGTGGGTCACCCTCCAGGTGCGGTTCAGCGGTTCAGCGGTTCCGCCAGCGGGGCCGGTGGTTCAGCGGGGCACCGGTTCGGCTGGGTGGGGTCATCCTCGCATTGGTGTGGGTCAGGTCGTGCGACGGCGGAGGGTGGCGGCGCCCAGGGCGAGGACGAGTACGGCACAGCCGGCGACGATGACGACGTCGCGTACGAAGTCGCTGGTGACGGAGGCGTGGCGGAGGACTTCGTTCATGCCGTCGACGGCGTACGACATGGGCAGGACGTTGGAGATCGCCTCGAGGACGGGCTGCATCTGGTCACGCGGGGTGAACAGGCCGCAGAGGAGGAGCTGGGGGAAGATCACGGCCGGCATGAACTGGACGGCCTGGTACTCGGAGGCCGCGAAGGCCGAGACGAAGAGGCCGAGCGCGGTGCCGAGCAGGGCGTCGAGGAGGGCGACAAGGAGCAGCAGCCAGGCGGAGCCGGTGACGTCGAGGCCGAGGGCCCAGAGGGCGAGGCCGGTGGCGAGGACCGACTGGATGGCGGCGAGGGTGCCGAAGGCGATGGCGTAGCCGACGATCAGGTCGCCCTTGGCGAGGGGCATGGCGAGGAGGCGTTCCAGGGTGCCGGAGGTGCGTTCGCGCAGGGTGGCGATGGAGGTCACAAGGAACATCGTGATGAGGGGGAAGATGCCGAGGAGGGAGGCGCCGATGGAGTCGAAGGTCTGCGGGCTGCCGTCGAACACGTAGCGCAGGAGCAGCAGCATCACGCAGGGGACCAGGAGCATCATGCCGATGGTGCGGGGGTCGTGGAGGAGCTGCCGTAGGACGCGGGCCGCGGTGGCGAGGGTGCGGTAGGTGTTCATCGGGGGCTCCTGCGGGGGTCGTTCCGGGGGGTGTTCGCCGCGCTCGGGGTGTTCGCCGGGCTCTCGGAGTTGTTCGCCTCGCTCTGGGCCGCGTTTGCCTGGTCGACCAGGTGGAGGAAGGCCGCTTCGACCGTTTCGCAGCCGGTGCTGGTGCGCAGGGCGTCGGGGGTGTCGTCGGCGAGGAGTTCGCCTTCGCGCATCAGGAGGAGGCGGTGGCAGCGTTCGGCCTCGTCCATGACGTGGGAGGAGACGAGGATCGTGGCGCCGCGGTCGGCGGCGATGGTGTGGAAGAGGTTCCACAGGTCACGGCGGAGTACCGGGTCCAGGCCGACGGTCGGCTCGTCGAGCACGAGGAGTTCCGGCGTGCCGAGCAGGGCCACCGCCAGGGAGACGCGGCTGCGTTGGCCTCCGGAGAGGTGTCCGGCCAGGGAGTCGGCGTGGGAGGTGAGGTCCACGTCGGAGATGGCTCGGGTGACGGTGTCGTGGCGGCGTTGTGCGGCGGGGCCGTGGCCGGGGTCGAGGATGGCGGCGAAGTAGTCCAGGTTCTGACAGACCGTCAGGTCGTCGTAGACCGATGGGCTCTGGGTGACGTAGCCGATGCGGGAGCGGAGTTCGCGGGCGCCGCCGGGGCGGTCGAGGACGTTCAGGGTGCCGGTGACCTTGGCCTGGGTACCGACGACTGCGCGCATCAGGGTGGATTTGCCGCAGCCGGAGGGGCCGAGGAGGCCGGTGATCTGACCTGGGGGGACCGTGAAGGAGAGGTTGCGGAGGACTCGGCGGGGGCCTCGGGTTACGGAGAGGTCCTTCGCCTCGATCGCTGGTGGTTGATTATTCATCATGCGATGATTATCGCTCGCCCGGGGGCAGGGGCGTCAAGGGGTGGCTCCTCCGAGGTTCGGTACCAGCCAGCTTTGGGGTGCTCCGCGGTCGGCCGCAGCCTGGCCCTTTGGGGTTCGGTGCTCGGCAGGTGGCGTTGTGCCCACCTGTTCCGCCGTGCGGAACGCCTGCCCACAGCACGGCTCGCTCGTGCTCGTGCTCGGGGCGGGGCTGCTGCAGGTCGGGGTGGGGTGCTACGGCCCGTGGCCGTGGTGCAGGGATGCTCGCAGGCATCGGGGTCGTGCTGATCGTCGGGCAGCTGTGCGCGATGGGGGACGCCGAAGCGCCGCGGGCGGGGGCGTGGTCGGTGCCGTCCTCGCCTCGCGCTGATCGCGGCCGCGGAGTCGCTGTTCAGTGGGGCGGCGGTGGGCCGGCTGCACCAGGGGCCGCGCACCGACTACGACGAGGAGCTCATCGCGCAGGGCACGGGCAATGCCGTCTCTGGGGCGTTCGGTGCGCTGCCGATGGCCGCGGTGATCGTACGGTCGGCATGTGGATCATGTGTGTGCGGCGGGCGTCTGGCGTTGTGGCATCGGTGGCGGACGCGTCGGTCACCCCTTGCGCTTCCTCCGGGACGGGTTGCCCGTGCGGCGGGACGTGCGCTTCGCGTACTGGTCGCGGGCCGTCTCGTACTCCTCGCGGTGGAGTTTCTCGCCGGGGGCCTCGGTGAGGGAGCGGAGGAAGTAGGCGAGGAGCGAGCCGATGAAGCCGATGGTCATCAGGCCGCGCATCGATGACTGGGACGCCGGGTCGTGGCGTCGGGTGAAGCCGTCCCAGGTGCGCCGGAAGGCGATCGCACTGCAGATGGCGAACATGACGACCATCAGGACGTTCACGAAGGTGCCTACGTCGGCGATCGCCATGCCCTCGTACGCGAAACGCAGCACGAAGCAGCCGGCCACGGCCGCGAGCAGCGAGCCGGCCGCGGCTCCGGCGCGACGTGCGGCATAGCCGTTGTCGTGGGCGACCCAGGTCGTGCCGAAGAAGCGGAGGGGTTCGGGCTGCGGGCCGGGGGCCGTAGCGTCCGTGCGGTCGGGGGTGCTGGAATCTGCGCTCACCCTCCGAGTATCGCCCGGAGTGGCCGCGGTGCGGGCGCGCCCTATTCGTCCCCCGCCTTGCCCTGCCGTACCACTCGGCAGCTAGTTTGTGCGGCAGGACAGGTAAACGGGCTCATGCGGCAACTGGTGCACGGGGGACGGGGAGGTCGGGGAGAGTGTCGCTCCGCGGAGGTGACCCAGCCGAGATCGGCGGCTATCCGCTCGAGGCGCGGCTCGGTTCGGGCGGCATGGGCACGGTCTTTCTGGCGCGTACGGCTTCGGGGCGGCCCGTGGCGATCAAGCTGATCCACCAGCAGTTCGCCGGGGACGAGGAGTTCCGCATCCGCTTCCGGCAGGAGGTGGCGGCGGCGCGGCGGGTGAGCGGCGCGTTCACCGCCGCGGTGGTCGACGCGGACCCGGAGGCCGAGCATCCCTGGATGGCGACGGCCTATATAGAGGGGCACACGCTCGCCCAGCGCATCGCCAAGCGGGGCCCGCTGGCCGGCGCGGAGCTGCGCACGCTCGCCATCGGTCTGACGGAGGCGCTGCGGGACATCCACCGGGTGGGCGTCGTGCACCGCGACCTCAAGCCGTCGAACGTCGTCCTCTCCCCCGAGGGTCCGCGCGTCATCGACTTCGGCATCTCGCGCGCGACGGATCAGCAGACGCTGACGATGACGGGGCGGGTGATCGGTACGCCGCCGTTCATGTCGCCGGAGCAGTTGCAGGCGCCGCGGGGGGTCGGGCCGCGCTCGGACGTCTTCTCGCTGGGCACGCTTCTTGTGTACGCGGCCACCGGGCAGGGGCCCTTCGACGCGGACAGCCCGTATATGACGGCGTATCAAGTGGTGCACGAGGCACCGTCGTTGGGGTCGGTCCCCGCGGCGCTGCGGGCGGTCGTCGAGCCGTGCCTCGACAAGGACCCCGAGGCGCGGCCGTCGGCGGACGAGCTCCTGGAGCGGTTGCGGGACCTGCCGGTCGAGATGGGGGCGGCGGGCGCGGGCGGCAGTCGTACGCGGGACACGGATACGCAGCATCATCGGTCAGCAGGTGGGGACACCGGGTCCGGGGGCGGCGACACGGGTTCCCGGGGCGGGGTACCGGACGGGTCCGAGACGTCCATCCGCCGCCGGTTGCGCCGCCGTTGGCGCCCGGTGCTTGCCGCTGCGCTCGCCGTGGCCGCCATCGGGGGCGGGGTCGCGTGGCTTCAGCTGGACGGGTCCGAGGCCCCTGCCGACGACCGCAAGGAACAGACCGTGGCCGCGGCGGGTGTGCCCCTGCCCGACGGCTTCCACCCGTGGCGCAGGACCGTGCCCAACGGCTCGAACCCCCCGGACGAGCTGCGCTGCGTACCGCGCGGCGACGCGTTGTTCTGCGGGGGCGGTGGTGTCGTCGCGTCCCGGATGCGGATCTCCGACGGCAAGGAGATCTGGAAGGTGAAGAGCGGCGGCGTACCGGTCGAGGGCATGCACATCGTGGGCGCCACGGACGACACGGTGCTTGCCTACCGCCCGCCGACCGACGCGGACGGGGCGACCGACGCGACGACCCAGGTCGTGGCGCTGGACGCGGAGACCAGCAAGGAGCTGTGGTCGACCGGCTCCGGCTCGCAGTCGACGGGCCTTACGGGCCGGACCCAGGACGCCGTGCTTTTCGGCTCCCGCGTCCTGACCGTCAATCCGGCAGGCACCCATATCGAGGCCCGCGAGGCACGCGGCGGCGACGTGCTCTGGTCGACGCCGATGCCTGCGGGCTCGGAGTGCGCGCCCTTCACGGCGGGCGAGCGGCTGTACGCCCTGTGCGCGCCGCAGGCCGAGGTCGACAGTCTTGAGCTGAACCACCCTGTCGTGCACACCGTCGACCCGGAGTCGGGCGCGCTCGACAAGGGCGTCGCGGTCAAGGGGCCTGTGCAGCCGGTGGGCGGCGACGACGGCGGGCTCGTACTGCTTCATCAGCGTATGAAGGGGCCGGAGTTCCTCGGGTACGACCAGGTGGTGCGGGTCGACACGGAGAGCCGTGACGTGTCGTACCGGCCGCTGCGGACCACGTACGGGGCGACGCCCGGCATGGCCGGCAAAACCGTCTACTTCGCTGGGCCGACCGGTCTCATCAGCGCGGTGGACCCCGCGACGGGGCGGCAGAAGTGGGCCCGGCAGACGAATGTGGACAGCGCTTCGGGGCCGGTCGCCGGGGACGGTGTCCTGTACTTCAGCTCGGCCAGCGGGCGGGTCGTGGCGCTGACGCCGGGCGGCAGGACACTGTGGAACGGCGATCCGCGGGCCGATGGTCTTGGCGGCGGGGTGAACGCGAGTCCGCGTGTGGTGGTTTCGGGGCGAGTCGTGGTGGTGGCTGCCGCCGGGAACACGGTGTTCTCTTTTGACGCGAAGAAGCCGCCGAAGTCCGGGTGAACTTCGGCGGCTTCTTCTCTTTAAGAAGCGGTGTGCTCAGCAGCGGGGTGCCACGTAGCCGTCGCTGCCCGTGCGGACGTATGTGTCCGATACGTAGCGGCCGCTGCCGATGCGGTCCCAGATGCTGGAGGTGCCGGTCGGGCCCGTCACCGTCTCACCAGGCCGCTGGCAGTAGAGCGTGACTCGGGTGCCTGCCGAGAGGCGGCCGACCTTGGCGTAGGAGGTGCCGGGGCCGGAGCGGACGTTGACGTCTGCGGCTATGGGGTACGACTTTGCTGCCGCGGCCTCAGCAGACTCTGCGGACCCTGCGGACTCCGGTGCTATGACGTTCTCGCTCATGCTTCTCTCCCCCGTGAAGTTGCGATTGCTCTTCGCTGGGTGGACGCGTGGGCGGGGTGCGGTGGTTGCGGTTGGTGGGGCGGGCGGTTTTCTTTCCCCGAACCCGCCCCTACCCGAATCCATTCCGGCTTCGCCGGCCGTGTGCGTACCGGAAATCACCGGCTTCGCCGAGTTCGTCCTCAAGCGCCGGACAGGCTGAAATTTCGCCGGCCCGAGGCTGGAAGCGCAAGCGCCTAGCCCAGCTTCGACACGTCCCGCACCGCTCCCCTGTCCGCGCTCGTCGCCATCGCCGCGTATGCCCGCAGTGCCGCCGAGACCTTGCGCTCGCGGGACTTGGGGGCGTAGACGCCGGCCAGGGCCTCTCGGCGGGCTGTCAACTCAGGCTCGGGGACGAGGAGTTCGATGCCGCGGTTGGGGATGTCGATGCGGATGCGGTCGCCGTCCTCGACCAGGGCGATGGTGCCGCCGGATGCCGCCTCGGGCGACGCGTGGCCGATCGAGAGGCCCGACGTGCCGCCGGAGAAGCGGCCGTCCGTGACCAGCGCGCAGACCTTGCCGAGGCCGCGACCCTTGAGGAAGGAGGTGGGGTGGAGCATCTCCTGCATGCCCGGGCCGCCCTTGGGACCCTCGTAGCGGATGACCACCACGTCGCCCGGCTCGACCTGCTTGTTGAGGATCTTCTCGACGGCCTCTTCCTGCGACTCGCAGACCACGGCCGGGCCCTCGAAGGTCCAGATCGACTCGTCGACGCCCGCCGTCTTCACGACGCAGCCGTCCTGAGCCAGATTGCCCTTCAGGACCGCGAGACCGCCGTCCTTCGAGTACGCGTGGGCCACGTCCCTGATGCAGCCGCCCGCGGCGTCCGTGTCCAGGGTGTCCCAGCGCTCCGACTGCGAGAAGGCCTGCGCGGAGGGCTTGCAGCCCGGGGCCGCGTGCCACATCTCTACGGCCTCGGCGGAGGGCGAACCGCCGCGCACGTCCCAGGTGTCCAGCCAGTCCTTGATGGACTTGGAGTGGACCGAGCCCACGTCCTCGTGCAGCAGGCCCCCGCGGTACAGCTCACCGAGGAGCGCGGGGATGCCGCCGGCGCGGTGCACGTCCTCCATGTAGTACGTGCCGCCGGGCGCCACGTTCGGCGCGACCTTGGCCAGGCAGGGGACGCGGCGCGAGACGGCGTCCATGTCGGCGAGGGTGTATTCGAGCTCGGCCTCCTGCGCGGCGGCCAGCAGGTGCAGGATCGTGTTCGTGGAGCCGCCCATGGAGATGTCGAGCGCCATGGCGTTGTCGAAGGCGGCGTGCGTGGCGATGGAGCGCGGCAGGACCGACGCGTCGTCCTCGTAGTAATAGCGCTTGGTGATCTCGACGACCGTCTCGCCGGCCTTCTCGTACAGCGCCTTACGGCCCGTGTGCGTGGCGAGCATCGAGCCGTTGCCGGGGAGGGAGAGGCCGATCGCCTCGGTCAGGCAGTTCATCGAGTTCGCCGTGAACATGCCGGAGCAGGAGCCGCAGGTCGGACAGGCGTTCTCCTCGATACGGAGGATGTCCTCGTCCGAGATGCTCTCGTCCACGGCGTCGCTGATCGCGTTGACCAGGTCCAGTTTTCGGACCGTGCCGTCGACCAGCGTGGCCTTGCCGGCCTCCATCGGGCCGCCGGAGACGAAGACCGTCGGGATGTTGAGACGCAGGGCCGCGTTCAGCATGCCGGGGGTGATCTTGTCGCAGTTGGAGATGCAGATCAGGGCGTCGGCGCAGTGCGCCTCCACCATGTACTCCACGCTGTCCGCGATCAGGTCGCGGGAGGGCAGCGAGTAGAGCATGCCGCCGTGGCCCATCGCGATGCCGTCGTCCACGGCGATCGTGTTGAACTCGCGGGGGATGCCGCCCGCGGCCTTGATCGCCTCGGAGACGATCCGGCCGACCGGCTGCAGGTGGGTGTGGCCCGGGACGAACTCGGTGAAGGAGTTGGCGACGGCGATGATCGGCTTACGCCCGATGTCCGCGCCGGGTACACCGGAGGCGCGCATAAGGGCGCGGGCGCCCGCCATGTTGCGGCCGTGGGTGACAGTGCGGGACCTGAGCTCGGGCATCGTCGCTCGCTCCTTCAGGGATCTCAGAGACATAAGACTCGACTGTTGTCGAGCGTACGCCGACCCTCCACGATCTGGACAGGCTGTCCGGATGGCGGAACAGCCGTCTCGGTGAGCGGCCTGCGAAGAGGACGTGTACGTGCCGGGCTCACGGCCCCGTCAGATGCCCCTGCACCACCGGCGCGATCCGCGCGATGATCACTTCCGGGTCCGCAGAGGCCAGCGGCTCCACCTGGATCACGTACCGCAGCATCGCCGTTCCCACGAGCTGCGCGGCCGCGAGCTCCGCCCGCAGCTCCGCGTCCGGCTGGTCGATGCGGCGCGTCACCTTGGAGAGCAGCTGCGTCACGATGAGGCGGCGGAAGACCGCGGCCGCCGTGTCGTTGTTCACCGCGGAGCGCACGATCGCCAGGAGCGGGACGCGGGTCGCGGGGTTCTCCCAGACGCCGAAGATGAAGCGGGTGAGACGCTCGCCGATCGCGTCGAGCGGGCCCTCCTCGATCGCCGCGGGCGCCTCGAGCGCCGGCGCGAAGGCCACCTCGATCGCCGAGGCGAAGACCTGCTCCTTGGTCCCGAAGTAGTGGTGCACGAGCGCCGAGTCCACCCCGGCCGCCTTCGCGATCCCGCGCACGGAGGTCTTCTCGTACCCACGCGCGGAGAACTCGGTGCGGGCCGCTTCCAGGATCCGGTCCCGCATCGCGGGCCCCTCGGCCGACTGCATACGGGACGGACGCCCCCTGCGCCGCGGAGCCGCCGCCCCCTCGGCCGCGCCGCCCTTCGCCGCGCCGCCCCGTGCCGCCGCCGTCACGACCGGGGCACCTGCACCGCGGACGCCAGATGCAGCCGCGTATAGGCGAGGGCCTCGGCGAGATCGGCCTCACGTTCGGCGCTGGACATCGCGCGCCGGGTATTGACCTCGATGACGACGTGCCCGTCGAAGCCGCTCGTCGCGAGGCGTTCGAGCAGCTCGGCGCAGGGCTGTGTGCCGCGGCCCGGCACCAGGTGCTCGTCCTTGGCGGAGCCCTTGCCGTCGGCGAGGTGGACATGGCCGAGGCGGTCGCCCATGCGGTCGATCATCTGCAGCGCGTCCGTGCGGGCGGTCGCGGTGTGGCTGAGGTCGATCGTGAAGTGGCGGTAGTCGTCCTTGGTGACGTCCCAGTCGGGGGCGTACGCGAGCATCTCGCGGTCGCGGTAGCGCCACGGATACATGTTCTCGACAGCGAAGCGGACGTCCGTCTCGTCGGCCATCCGCCAGATGCCCTCGACGAAGGCGGACGCGTACTGCCGCTGCCAGCGGAAGGGCGGGTGCACGACGACCGTCGATGCGCCCAGCTTCTCGGCGGCGGCCTGGGCGCGCTGGAGCTTCACCCAGGGGTCCGTGGACCACACGCGCTGCGTGATCAGCAGACATGGCGCGTGCACGGCGAGGATCGGGATCCGGTGGTAGTCGCTCAGCCTGCGCAGGGCCTCGATGTCCTGGCTGACGGGGTCTGTCCAGACCATGACCTCGACGCCGTCGTACCCCAGGCGCGCGGCGATCTCGAAGGCCGTCGCCGTCGACTCCGGATAGACCGAGGCCGTCGACAGGGCGACCTTCGCATCCGGGATGCGCACCACTGGTTCTGCCACGAGGGACAGCGTACGGGCCCTCGCCCGACGCCGGGGAGGTGGTCTCCCGCAGTGGCCTACGTCACCGGCCCGCCGGTCACGAGCTCACGTCCCCAGGCGCCGGGAGGTGGTCGAGCCGCCGCAGGATCACGCCCTCGCGCAGCGCCCAGGGACAGATCTCCAGGGTCTCGACGCCGAACAGATCCATCGCGCCCTCCGCGACGAGCGCCCCCGCGAGCAGCTGTCCGGCCCGCCCCTCGGAGACCCCCGGCAGCTCGGCACGCTCCGCCGCCGTCATCGCGGCCAGCTGCGGAACCCAGTCCTCCAGGGACTTCCGCTTCAGCTCACGCTGTACGTAGAGGCCATCGGCCGAGCGTGCGGCGCCGGCCAGCCTGGCGAGCTGCTTGAACGTCTTCGACGTCGCCACGACATGGTCCGGGCTGCCGAAGCGGCTGAACTCCCCCACCGTGCGGGCGATCTGGGCGCGCGCGTGCCGCCGCAGCGCCTTCACGTCCTGCGGGGCCGGCGGGTCCTCGGCCAGCCAGGCCGACGTGAGCCGGCCCGCGCCGAGCGGCAGGCTGACCGCCGCGTCCGGTTCCTCGTCGATGCCGTACGCGATCTCGAGAGACCCACCGCCGATGTCGATGACCAGGAGCTTTCCCGCCGACCAGCCGAACCAGCGGCGGGCCGCCAGGAAGGTGAGCCGGGCCTCCTCGGCGCCGGTGAGGACCTGCAGGTCGACGCCGGTCTCCTCCTTCACGCGGGCGAGCACCTGGTCCGCGTTGCTGGCCTCGCGGACCGCGGAGGTGGCGAAGGGCAGCAGATCCTCCACGCCCTTGTCCTCGGCCGCCTCCAGGGCGTCACGGACCGTGGCGACGAGCCTTTCGACGCCTTCGGGGCCGATGGCTCCCGCCTCGTCGAGGAGTTGGGCGAGGCGCAGGTCGGCCTTGTGCGAGTGCGCGGGCAGCGGGCGCGCGCCGGGGTGGGCGTCCACCACCAGCAGATGCACCGTGTTCGAACCTACGTCGAGGACACCGAGTCTCATATACGGAACGCTACTGCGCGTTCGGCGGTCGCTGGTCCTCGGACCGGGCACCGCGCGCATACCCTGGAGTCGTGCCAAAGACGAAAAAGGCGAAGACCGACAAAACGAAGTCGAAGAAGAAGTCGGGGAAGCCGGAGAAGGTGCAGAAGTCCCAGCCGGACGAGAAGGGCCTCGACTTCGCCCGCGCCTGGGTGGAGTTTCCGGACCCCGCGGACGACGAGCAGGTCTTCCGTTGTGATCTGACATGGCTGACCTCTCGGTGGAGCTGCATCTTCGGAAGCGGCTGCCAGGGCATCCAGGCGGGCCGGGCGGACGACGGCTGCTGCACGCTGGGCGCGCACTTCTCGGACGAGGACGACGAGAAGCGGGTCGCCGGGTTCGTGGAGCGGCTCACGCCGGACATCTGGCAGCACCACGACATCGGCACGGAGACCGGCTGGGTGTCGACGGACGAGGACGGCGAGCGCCAGACCCGCCCGTACAACGGCTCCTGCATCTTCCAGAACCGCCCCGGGTTCGCGGGCGGCGCGGGCTGCTCGCTGCACATCCTGGCCCTCAAGGAGGGCCGCGAGCCGCTGGAGACGAAGCCGGACGTGTGCTGGCAGCTGCCGGTGCGGCGGACGTACGACTGGATCGACCGGCCCGACGACACGCGGGTTCTGCAGGTGTCGATCGGTGAGTACGACCGGCGTGGCTGGGGCCCCGGCGGGCACGATCTGCACTGGTGGTGCACGTCGGCGACGTCGGCGCACGGTGCGGGGGATCCGGTGTACGTCTCCTACCGCCCCGAGCTGACGGAGATGATGGGCAAGGCGGGCTACGACCGCCTGGCCGAGCTGTGCGAGGAACGACTGGCGTCGCAGCTGCCGCTGGTGGCGCCGCATCCGGCGGATCCTCCTCGGTAACAAAGATCCCTAGCTGCCACTCGGGCTCGGCTCCCCGCTGCCGTCGGTCGGTGACGGGGACGGGTCCGGCGGGGTGGGGGTCGGAGTCGGGTCCGTGGGAGTCGGCGTCGGCTCCGGGTCCGACGGCGTAGGCGTGGGGGTAGGCGTCGGGTCCGTAGGCGTAGGGCGCGGGGCCGGTGTCGCCGGGCCCGTCGCGCGCCCGTACCCGTCGATCGACACGATCGCCCCCGCGGGGGCGATGGACACCCGCGCGCTCCAGTGCCCCGCGGGCTCACGGTCGTGGTCCACGTACACCCGGATCGTGAACGTCTCGCCCGGCGAGAGCGTTCCGGAGGAGCGGCTCAGGTAGAGCCAGGAGGCGCCGGCGCTCGCCGACCAGCGGACCGGCTCGCCTCCGGAGGCCTTCAGCGTGATCAGCGTCGTGCCGCCGCTCGGCTGTGCCGCCACGGTGAGGCGGCCGGGCCCCGTCGAGGAGTGCGACGGCGGCGAGCCGCCGCTGATGACCTCTACGGAGACGTCCGGTGAGCGGCTGCCCGCGGTGAAGCGCGGGTCCGGCGGTGTCTGCGCGTTGCCCGCGTTCTCGTAGTCCTCACGGCGCCGGTCGCCGTCCATGCCGTCGGAATCGCCCGCCTCGGTGGCGCTGACGGAGGTGCCGTCCGCGCCCTCGCCGGTCAGCGGCGCCCCGCGGTATGCCGCCCAGAGGGCGAGCACCGGAGCGGCGATCACGGTGGCGACGACCGTTGTCGTGACGGCGCGCGCGCGTAGCCGGTGGCGGCGGGCGGCGTGGTCCTTGGGGTCCATCGGGAAGCCGCGCCGGTCGAAGCGCGGAGCGCCGCCACGCGCGCGCGGGACATGCGCCATCGCCACGTGCACGGCGGGGCGCGGGGCCTCGACGACGGGCAGCGCGGCCGGCGAGGCCGCCGTGCCGGGCCACGCCCCGGAGCCCGCGCGCTCGGCGGTGAGCCGGCAGCGCGGGCAGTCGTCGACGTGCCGGACGAGCTCGCGGCGCAGGGCCGTGCCCAGGAGGAGCTGGTTGTCGCCGGTGAGTCGGGCGACGATCGGGCAGGTGCCGGTCTCCACGACGGCGAGCGCGGCCCGGGTGCGCTCCACCTCGCAGGCGGCGGACGCGAGGAGGTCGCGGGTCCTGCCGAGGTCGAGGCCGACGACGGCTGCGACCTCCTGGGGGGCGAGCTGGTGGCGGACGGCGAGCTCCAGGGCCTCCCGCTGCTCTGGAGTCGTCCCCGCGGCCTCGGGCCAGGCCAGCTGGGCGAGTTCGCGGCGCCGCTCTCGCTGGGTCTCGTCGTCCGGCTGCGCGGCGGACCCGGGGTCCTTCGGCGAGGCGGCTCGGGAGACGCCGCCGGAGGCGTGCGCGCCGCCCTGCCGCTTGCGCCTGGCTTCGGCGAGCGCCCGCAGGCAGACCCAGCGCGCGAGTGCGTACAGCCAGGGTCTGAGTTCGGACGCGGCGGCGGGACCGCGCGAGCCGCGGCGCTCGGCAATGGCAAGTACGTCGCCCACGGCGGTGGTCGCGGCGTCGTGGTCACAGAGGACGGACAGGCAGTACGTGAACAGGCCGTCCAGACAAGGTTCGTAGCGTGCGGGCGGCGCGGGCGGCGCGGGCGGCGCCGAGCGGGGCACTACGCGCTGGCGCGCGTCTCTGTGCGCCCGGTGTGCGCCGGTTGCTTGCGTGGGGGATTCCGGCCTGCTGCTCATCACCCGTGCGAAGTTAGGCGGATGATGCCGGGTCCCTCCTCCCTCTTGAGCACATTTAATCCTTACGGGTGAACAGATCCCTCAAAAGGGGACAGGAACCCATGATTCCGTGACCCGCGCCCCCTCGGCATCGGCGCGCGTGCCGCGTTGTCAGTGCTGCCCGCTACGGTTCGGTTCATGGCTGCCCGTACGAAGTCGAGCAAGGACCGGCCGTCCTACCGCTGCACCGAGTGCGGCTGGCAGACGGCCAAGTGGCTCGGCCGCTGCCCCGAATGCCAGGCCTGGGGGACGGTCGAGGAGTACGGCGCGCCCGCTGTCCGCACCACCGCCCCCGGCCGCGTCACCTCCTCCGCCCTGCCCATCGGCGAGGTCGACGGCCGCCAGGCCACCGCCCGCTCCACCGGCGTACCGGAACTGGACCGCGTCCTGGGCGGCGGCCTCGTCCCCGGTGCCGTGGCGCTGCTCGCGGGCGAGCCGGGCGTCGGCAAGTCGACGCTGCTCCTGGACGTGGCGGCGAAGGCGGCCAGCGACGAGCACCGCACGCTCTACATCACCGGCGAGGAGTCGGCGAGCCAGGTCCGGCTGCGCGCGGACCGCATCAAGGCCATCGACGACCACCTCTACCTGGCGGCGGAGACCGATCTCGCCGCCGTTCTGGGCCACTTGGACGCGGTGAAGCCGTCCCTCCTGATCCTCGACTCGGTCCAGACGGTCGCGTCGCCGGAGATCGACGGGGCGCCGGGCGGCATGGCCCAGGTCCGTGAGGTGGCAGGGGCCCTGATCCGCGCCTCCAAGGAGCGCGCCATGTCGACGCTCCTGGTCGGCCATGTCACCAAGGACGGCGCGATCGCGGGACCGCGCCTCCTGGAGCACCTGGTGGACGTCGTCCTGTCCTTCGAGGGCGACCGCCACGCCCGCCTCCGTCTCGTCCGGGGCGTCAAGAACCGCTACGGGACGACGGACGAGGTCGGCTGTTTCGAACTGCACGACGAGGGCATCACCGGCCTCGCCGACCCCAGCGGCCTCTTCCTCACCCGCCGCGCGGAGGCCGTCCCCGGCACCTGCCTGACGGTCACCCTGGAGGGCCGCCGCCCGCTGGTGGCCGAGGTCCAGGCGCTCACGGTCGACTCGCAGATCCCCTCCCCCCGCCGCACCACATCGGGCCTCGAGACCTCCCGCGTCTCGATGATGCTGGCCGTGCTCGAACAGCGCGGCCGCATCTCCGCGCTCGGCAAGCGCGACATCTACAGCGCGACGGTGGGCGGCGTGAAGCTCTCCGAGCCGGCCGCGGACCTCGCCATCGCGCTCGCCCTGGCCAGCGCGGCGAGCGACACCCCGCTGCCCAAGAACCTGGTCGCGATCGGCGAAGTGGGCCTCGCGGGCGAGGTCAGACGGGTCACGGGGGTCCAGCGCAGACTGGCCGAGGCGCACCGTCTGGGCTTCACGCACGCCCTCGTTCCCGCCGACCCCGGCAAGGTCCCGCCCGGCATGAAGGTCACCGAAGTCGCCGACATGGGGGACGCGCTGCGCGTGCTTCCGAGGTCGCGTCGCAGAGAGGCCCCACGGGAGGAGGAAGACCGCCGGTAGACTTTGCCCTGGTCTCGCCCATCCGTACGAAGCAGTCGTACGGACCGGGGCTTGGACAACCCGCGACCCGAGGAGTGCAGTGGCAGCCAACGACCGGGCGTCAGCTCCCGGCAAGTCCGGTGGAAGCTCCGGTGCAGATGGGCTGATGCGCGCCTCCCTGAGCGCGGTCGCGCCGGGCACAGGCCTGCGCGACGGCCTCGAGCGGATCCTCCGCGGCAACACCGGAGGGCTCATCGTCCTCGGCTGGGACAAGACCGTCGAATCGATGTGTACGGGCGGCTTCATCCTGGACGTCGAGTTCACGGCGACGCGGCTGCGCGAGCTCTGCAAGCTCGACGGCGGCATCGTCATCGACAAGGACGTCACCAAGATCCTGCGGGCGGGCGTGCAGCTCGTCCCCGACCCGACGATCCCCACCGAGGAGACGGGCACCCGGCACCGCACCGCGGACCGCGTCTCCAAGCAGGTGGGCTTCCCCGTCGTATCCGTCTCCCAGTCCATGCGCCTGATCGCGCTGTACGTGGACGGACAGCGCCGCGTCCTCGAGGACTCGGCGGCGATCCTGTCCCGCGCGAACCAGGCGCTCGCGACCCTGGAGCGCTACAAGCTCCGCCTCGACGAGGTCGCGGGCACGCTCTCCGCCCTGGAGATCGAGGACTTGGTGACGGTCCGCGACGTCACGGCGGTCGCCCAGCGCCTGGAAATGGTGCGCCGCATCGCCACGGAGATCGCCGAGTACGTGGTGGAGCTCGGCACCGACGGCCGTCTTCTCGCCCTGCAGCTGGACGAGTTGATCGCGGGCGTCGAGCCGGAGCGCGAGCTGGTGGTCCGGGACTACGTCCCGGAGCCGACCGCGAAGCGCTCCCGCACGGTGGACGAGGCGCTCTTCGAACTGGACGCGCTGAGCCATGCGGAGCTGCTCGAACTGCCGATCGTGGCACGGGCGTTGGGCTATACCGGCTCCCCGGAGGCCCTTGACTCCGCGGTCTCGCCGCGGGGCTTCCGCCTCCTGGCGAAGGTGCCGCGGCTGCCGGGCGCGATCATTGACCGTCTTGTCGAGCATTTCGGTGGCCTGCAGAAGTTGCTCGCTGCGAGCGTTGATGATCTGCAGACGGTGGACGGGGTGGGGGAGGCGCGCGCACGTAGCGTGCGCGAAGGGCTTTCGCGGCTTGCCGAGTCGTCGATCCTGGAGCGGTACGTCTAGAGCGCTGCAGGGTAACGGGTGGGTGGTTGGGGAAACCCCGCGCGGAGCGCGGAAAAACCACCCACCGGGCGGCCAGCCGCCCGTCAGCCCTCTTCGAGCACGAACGACGCCTGCGCCGACCCCAGGCCAGGCGACTTGGCCTCGACGAGATACGTCCCCGGGGCCGCGCTCCCCGCGGAAGGCGTCGCGCACCGCGGCTCGCTCGCCCGGCGGTCCCACTCCACGGTGTGCGTGACGCGCCCGTCCCCCGGCACGCGCAACAGCAGGCTGCCGCTCCCGGCCGGGCAGTCCGCCGACGACCAGATCTCCTTGTCGCCCTCGGCCTGAGTGATCGTCAGGACCGTTCCCTTGCCACCGAGATCCACCTTGCAGGCCTTGCCCGCACTGTTCTGGGCGATGATCTCGAACTTCGGCTTCTCACCGATCTCGTACGTGTTCTGGACGCTGCGCAGCTTCAACTTCACATCCCCGCGCACACAGTCGGGCAGCCGCGACCCCGCGGGCAGCTGACCGCCCGCGCCGCCACCGCCCTTGGCGCCGTCGTCCGACCCGCTGCCGTCACCGCCGCCGGAGGCACCGTCGGAGTCACCGCCGGAGTCACCGGAGCCCGAGCCGTCTCCTGAACCGCCGCCCGAGCCCGAGCCGCCGCCGGAGCCCTCGCCGTCCGACTCGTCGCGCCCGCCCGGGTGTTCACTGATGGCGGGCCCGGAGCCGGAGGGGCCGGGCGTGATGGACGTGGCGGGCCCGGAACCTGACGGCCCGTCGGCGGTGTTCTTCCCGCCTCCGCCGCCCATCGTCAGCACCCACACGGCGAGGAGCGCGAGCAGCCCGACAAGGGACAGCAGAACGGCCCTCCGACGCCAGTAAATGGTGGAGGGAAGCGGCCCGACCGGATTGCGCAGAGATCCCACGCCCAAACCTTACGAGAGATCCGGGCCTTCTCCTGCCCCACCCGCCGCCCCGGGCAACAAAGTTTGCGGATCATCATCTCGGAACGACCCACTCCGCTTACCCCGGCTACAGCCCGTTCCCCCCTCACCCCTGTCTGTCGTCAGGGGTCGGGACAGGTCGATCGCCGGATGTGACGATTCGGGCCCACTCCGTACCGTCCGTAATCATGGACACCATGACCGACGATCTCTACCGCGACATCACCGAATTCGCCCACGACACCCCGGCCTGGGTGCAGCACACCGCCGAGGTGTGGACGGAGCTGGGACTGCTGCTCTTCGGCGTGCTTTTCATAGTCGCCTGGTGGCGCTCCCGGCGCGGTGATCCGCGCGCCGTAGCGATAGCGGTGCTCGCCCCGCTCGTCACCGCGGTGGCGTATGTGTGCAGCGAGTTGATCAAATCGGGGATCGACGAGGAGCGCCCGTGCCGGGCGGTCTCCGGGGCGCTCGCACCGCTCGTCGCGTGCCCGCCGCACGGCGACTGGTCCTTCCCCAGCAACCACTCGACGATCGCCGGTGCCGCGGCGGTCGGCCTCGCCGTCGCCTGGCCGCGCATCGCCGCGCTGACGCTGCCGATGGCCGTGCTCATGGCCTTCTCGCGGGTCTTCGTGGGCGTGCACTATCCGCACGACGTGGCCGTCGGCCTGATCCTCGGCGCCGTGCTGGCTTTCCTGCTCGTCCGTCTGGCCACTCGGCCCGTGGCGCGGGTCGTCGAGAGCATGCGGGGGTCCTCTACCGGGGTCGTCCGGTGGTTCGCGGGCCCGGGCCCGGCGACGTACGCGACACCGCACACGCCTGTGTCGCACCGCCGCTGAGCGCTTCGCCGGATCAACAGTGCAGAATCTGCGGGCCGTCTGTGGCTGGTCGCGCCCCGCGGCGGAGCCGCAAATCTATACAGCCCCGCGCAGTCGGCCAGACAGCTAACCCCCCACAATCCCCGCCTCGTACGCCACGATCGCTGCCTGGACGCGGTTCTTGACCCCCAGTCGGTCGAGGACCGCGCTCACGTATGCCTTGACCGTGCCTTCGACGAGGTGGAGGCGGGCGGCGATCTCCGGGTTGGAGAGGCCCTCCCCGACCAGGCCGAGCACCTCGCGCTCCCGCGGGGTCAGGGTGGCCGTCCGGGAGCGGGCCTGCGCGCCGCGGCCGATGCGCCGGGCGCCGTAGCCGTCGATGACGTGCCGGGCCACCTTCGGCGAGAGGAAGGCGGCGCCGCCCGCCACCGCGCGTACGCCCGCGATGAGTTCGTGCGGATCGCCGGACTTCAGCAGGAACCCCGTGGCTCCACCGCCGAGCGCACGTGCGACGTACGCGTCCTCGGAGAACGTCGTCAGCATCGCGACCGCGGTGCCCGGCACCGTGCGTACGATCTCCTCGCCCGCGGCGAGACCGTCGAGCCCCGGCATCCGGATGTCGAGCAGCGCGACGTCGGGCCGGTGGGCCTGGGCGAGCTCCACGGCCGCGCGCCCGTCGCCCGCCTCCGCGACGACCTCGATGTCATCGCCCGCGCCGAGGATCGCGCGGACGCCCGCGCGGATCATCGCCTCGTCGTCGGCCAGCAGTACGCGGATCACCGCACCCACTCCTTCTCCTCTTCCAGCGCCTTCTCGCGGCCCCCGGCTTTCGGGATCACGCTCTTCTCCACAACGGCCCCGCCCTCGAAGCAGACCCTGAAGTGCTCCACGGTGACGAAGAGTTCACCGCTCGCGCGGTAGTAGCGGCAGTCGGCGCCCGCCGGCGGCGGGCTCGGGGCGCGCTCCTTCGGCGGATCGGACGCGGCCCGGTCCGGCAGCAGCCGCTCGGCCGCGCCCTGCGGCTGTCCGACCCGCAGCCGCGCGTAGTCGCCCGGATCGAGGACCGAGTGCGAGCGGGAGTACGCGTACCAGGCGAAGGCGCCGCCGACGAGGAGTACGCCGGTGGCGACGGCGGCCCCGAAGGCGAGAGCCGTCCGCCGTCTCGCGTACGAGATGACGGCGCCGCCCGGCGCGGGGGCGGGCGCAGGGGTGGTGTGCCCTGCGGGGAGCCGTGCGACGACGCGGAAGCCGTCGCCGTGCGGGCCTGCGTCGAGGGTGCCGCCGAGGTCGCAGAGCCGGGCCTTCAGCCCGGCGATGCCCGAGCCGCCGCCGGGCGCGGGGGCTGCCGGTTGCTCGGCGGGACCGTTGGTCACGGTCACGACGGTCGTGCCCGTGACCGCGTCCCGCGCGCTCTCGACCGTCACCGGGGCGCCGGGGGCGTGCCGGGCGGCGTTGGTGAGGGCCTCCTGGACGACTCGGTGGACGGTGCGTTCGGACTCCGTCCCGGTCGGCTCGGCGCGCGTCGTGCCACCCTCGGCGATGTACCTGACCGGGAGGCCCGAGCCTGCCGCGCGCTCGACCAGCTCCGCGACGGTCTCGCCCGCCGGGGCGAGCGGCGCGGCCTCGTCGCCGTCTTCTCTGAGCAGCCCGATGATCTCGTGCAGCCGGTCGGTGGCGTCCGATGCGGCGGCGCGGAGGTCGGCGACGGCGGCGCGGTGCTCGTGTGGCAGATCGGCGGCGACTTGCAGCGCACCGGCCCGGACCGCGATGAGACTCAACTCGTGCCCCAGGGAGTCGTGCATGTCCTGGGCGATCCTGGCCCGCTCCCGCAGCCGGGCGCGGTCGGCGACGATGCGCTGCTCGCGCTCCAGGTGGCCGGCGCGGGCCCAGCCGGCGGCGGCGAGTTCGCGTCCCTGGCGCCAGTAGCGGCCTGCGAGCCAGGGGAAGACGGCCCCGAAGAGCAGGGTCCCCATCAACACAAGCCACTCGACGACGGGGTCGACGCCCCGCACGGCAATCTTGGCGGTGCCGACAACCGCGATGCCCGCGAAGGCGATGACCGCGGGCCGAGCGTGCTCTGCCCTGCGGCCCATCAGCAGGGCGAAGAGGGCGAGGGCGCCGCCGTACGAAACAGTGAACAGGGAAGGGGCGAGGGCGAGCCCCAGCCCGGCCACGACCACGAAGGCACCCAGCGGGTACCGCCGCCAGATACCCACCGCGAGGGCCAGCGCCCCGAGCCCCGCCACCTCCAACGCGACCGAGCGGGGCTCATTCAGCCCCACCCGGTCCACACCGACAGCGGGCAGGGCAACCCCCGCCCAAGCCCCCACATCCACCCACCACCGCCGACTCACCCCCTCGACGCTACTTCCCTCCGCCCACCAACACCCCTGCCGAAAGTCAGGACTTCCCCTTGCCCCCACGCCTTGCTCCATCACTCACCCGGCAGTTTGGGCTGTGCCCACCCGTTCCGCCCTGCGGAACGCCTGCCCACAGCGACGGCGGCCGACAGCGGGGGGACTCGCCGGGGTGGGTGGGGGAGGCGGGGGCGTAGGCGGGGGGCGGAACGGCTGCCCACAGCGGCGGAGGGCTGTGGCATGGCAGGGGGTGACTCGCCCGGGTGGGTGGGGGAGGTGGCGGAACCGCACCGCTCCCCCGCAGTGCGCGACGTACACAAGGGGCTTGACCACGGCCTCACGCACCGGCAGCGCGCATCGAGACACGAGGGGAGGGACCGGGCCATGGCCCCCACGCACCGTTGGCGCGCAACGAGACGCGAGGGGACGTGTCGGTATGTCCGCACGGAGCACGGTACGCAGCACTCCCCAGCCGCAGCAGCAAGACGCTCAGACCGAGATGGCGAGTACGGACATACCGGCGCGGCCCCGCCCCACACCGGGCAGTACCGCAGACGGCACCCCCAAACCAGGCAGCACCGCAAGGACCACCGCCCCGCCCGCCGCAGGCGACATCGCCGTGCCCACCTCCAGGTTGGCCCAACGCCCGCCGCCCCCATGGCAGGATCGTCCTGCCATGACTGCGCCCACGAAGCCCATGCCCATGTCCACGCCACTGTCCACGCCACTGTCCACGCCCGACGGCGAGTCCCCGCACGGGCCCGCCGGCAAGGCCCTGCACAGCCCCGTCATCGCCTGGTTCGACGCCAACGCCCGGGATCTGCCGTGGCGTCGGGCCGACGCCGGTCCCTGGGGCGTGATGGTCAGCGAGTTCATGCTGCAGCAGACGCCGGTGAACCGCGTCCTGCCCGTGTACGAGCAGTGGCTCGCCCGCTGGCCCCGCCCCGCGGACCTCGCCAAGGAAGCCCCGGGCGAGGCCGTCCGCGCCTGGGGACGCCTCGGCTACCCCCGCCGCGCGCTCCGGCTGCACGGCGCCGCCGTCGCCATAACGGAGCGGCACGGCGGCGACGTACCGACAAGGCACGCACAGCTGCTCGCGCTGCCCGGCATCGGCGAGTACACGGCCGCGGCCGTGGCGTCGTTCGCGTACGGGCAGCGGCATGCCGTCCTCGACACCAACGTGCGGCGGGTGTTCGCGCGCGCCGTCACCGGCGTGCAGTACCCGCCGAACGCCACCACCGCCGCCGAGCGCAAGCTCGCCCGCGCCCTGCTCCCCGAGGACGAACGCACCGCGTCCCGCTGGGCCGCCGCGTCCATGGAGCTCGGCGCCCTCGTCTGCACCGCGAAGAACGAGGACTGCTCCCGCTGCCCCATCGCGCAGCAGTGCGCCTGGCGCACTGCGGGGAAGCCCCCGCATGAGGGCCCGGCCCGCAAGGGCCAGACGTACGCGGGCACGGACCGCCAGGTCCGGGGCAAGCTGCTCGCGGTCCTGCGCGATGCGCTGGCCCCCGTACCGCAGTCGGCCCTCGACCGGGTGTGGGACGAGCCGGTGCAGCGGGCCCGCGCACTGGACGGCCTGGTCTCCGACGGCCTGGTGGAGCCGCTCCCGAACGGCTTCTACCGGCTGCCGCTCACCTGACAGTCCCGCTTCCACCGGCTGCCGCTCACCTGACAACTCCCGCCAAAAGGCCCCCGCTTTACGCCTCGCCTACTTCTGTTACACAACCGACGGAAGGCCGTGCGCCCTCCGCTGGCTGCTCCGCACAGCCCCGTGACAAGCCCTCCGTAGCTTCATTCCCGTACCGCACAGGCAAGGGACAGCGGTCGAGGGACGTGTCAAACCAGACGCGTCGTGGTGTTGGCGGAACGGAGGCGGTTAGGTATGGCGCACGGCGAGGTGCTCGAGTTCGAAGAGTACGTCCGCACTCGGCAGGACGCCCTGCTGCGCAGTGCCCGGCGCCTGGTGCCCGACCCGGTCGACGCCCAGGACCTCCTTCAGACCGCACTGGTGCGGACGTACGGCCGCTGGGACGGCATAGCCGACAAGCGGCTCGCGGACGCCTATCTGCGCCGCGTCATGATCAACACGCGTACGGAGTGGTGGCGGGCCCGCAAGCTCGAAGAGGTCCCCACCGAGCAGCTGCCCGACGCAAGCGTGGAAGACTCCACCGAACAGCACGCGGACCGCGCCCTGCTCATGGACATCATGAAGGTGCTCGCACCCAAGCAGCGCAGTGTCGTCGTGCTGCGACACTGGGAGCAGATGTCCACAGAGGAGACGGCCGCCGCACTCGGCATGTCGGCAGGAACGGTCAAGAGCACGCTGCACCGGGCGCTCGCCCGGCTCCGCCACGAGCTGGAGAGCCGGGACAGCGAGGAACCCGCGGGCGGCGCGCTCGAACGTGAGGAGCGGGAGCGTTGCGCGGCCTAAGCACCCGGGCCAGAAGGACCATGAAGGCGGGGAGTACGGCAGTGGCCGTACTCGCCGCCGTCGGCCTTTTGCTCACCGCCTGCTCGGCCGGCGGCTCCGGCGCCCGCGACGAGGGCCCGGCCAACCGCGGCGAGACGGTGGTGTCGCCATCGCCGACCGTGGCGCCTTCGACATCGGCGGCGCCCGCGCCCGCGGCGGATGTCGACCCCGTGCAGCTCATCAAGAGCGACCCGAAGGTCAGCCAGTCGGTCAAGCGCGAGCTGCAGCCCTGCTCGGCCGACGACTACCCCGTCGACGTCTCGTACGGCAACCTGACCGGAGGATCCGCGTCCGATGTCGTCGTGAACGTCATGTCCTGCGACGACACCGTCGGCACCGGTACGTACGTGTACCGCGCCGAGGGCAAGAAGTACCAAAATGTCTTCCAGGACGAGGAGCCACCCGTCTACGCGGAGATCGACGGTGGTGAGCTGGTGGTCACCAAGCAGGCGTACCAGAAGGGTGATCCGGTGGAGTTCCCGTCCGTCGAGGACGTCATCACCTACCGCTGGACCACGAACCGCTTCAGGGAGACCGACCGCCACCGCACTCACTACGGCAGAGCGGCGGGCGGCGAGGCTCCCGCCCCGACGGAGAACTGAGAGAGCACCCGATGGCTGAGCACACCCACGTCCTGTTCGTCGAGGACGACGACGTCATCCGTGAGGCGACGCAGCTCGCGCTCGAACGGGACGGGTTCGTGGTCACCGCGATGCCCGACGGCCTGCTCGGCCTTGAGGCGTTCCGCGCCAACCGCCCCGACATCGCGCTGCTCGACGTGATGGTGCCCGGCCTCGACGGCGTCTCGCTGTGCCGCCGCATCCGCGACGAGTCCACGGTCCCGGTGATCATGCTCTCCGCGCGTGCCGACTCCATCGATGTCGTCCTCGGCCTGGAGGCGGGCGCCGACGACTACGTGACCAAGCCGTTCGACGGCGCCGTGCTCGTCGCCAGGATCCGCGCCGTGCTGCGCCGCTTCGGCCACGCGAGCGGTCCGAACGCGGCGCCCGCGGCCGGTGAGGCCGGCTCGCCGGACGGCGGCGTGCTGCACTTCGGCGATCTGGAGATCGACACGGAGGGCATGGAGGTCCGCAGGGCCGGCGCTCCGGTGGCGCTGACGCCGACCGAGATGCGGCTGCTCCTGGAGTTCTCCTCCGCGCCCGGCACGGTCCTCTCCCGCGACAAGCTCCTCGAGCGGGTGTGGGACTACGGCTGGGGCGGGGACACGCGCGTCGTCGACGTCCATGTGCAGCGGCTGCGTACGAAGGTGGGCCAGGACCGCATCGAGACGGTCCGCGGCTTCGGCTACAAGCTCAAGGCATGAGGGACATTCACCGCCAGGCGGATCGCAGGGGACGCATATGAGCAGGGGGACGCTGGGCTCCTGGCTGCGCCGGACGGTTGGCTGCCGGCTGCGCACCGGTGTGCGCTGGAAGATCAGCGCGGCGATCGCCCTGGTCGGAGCGCTGGTCGCGGTGGCGCTCAGCCTTGTCGTACACAACGCGGCGCGCGTCTCGATGCTCGACAGCGCGCGCGATTTCCAGGACACGAAGCTCGCGTACATGCAGCGGGGCTACGAGAACTCCGCGGGCCGGGCGGTCGGCTTCAAGATCGACGACCCGGATCTGCCGGACGCGCTGCGGGACAAGGTCGTGGCCGGGCGGCGCGGGACGTTCGTGGAGGAGCATGCCGACGGCGTGCCGGACATCTGGGCCGCCGTGCCGCTCAGCGACGGCCGCATCCTGTCGCTGCACACGCCGCTGCCCGACCGCAGCACCACCGTCATGAAGGACCTCGACCAGGCCCTGGTGATCGGCTCGATCTCGGTCGTCTTCGGCGGCTGCGCGCTCGGCGTGCTGATCGGCGGCCAGCTGTCACGGCGGCTGCGCAAGGCGGCGGCCGCGGCGCAGGACGTCGCCCAGGGGCAGACGGATGTCAGCGTACGAGAGGCCATCGGCGGCGTCGTACGCGATGAGACCGATGATCTGGCACGGTCGGTGGACGCGATGGCGGACGCCCTGAAGCAGCGCCTCGAGGCCGAGCGGCGGGTGACGGCGGACATCGCGCACGAGCTGCGTACGCCGGTGACGGGCCTGCTCACGGCGGCCGAGCTGCTCCCGCCGGGCCGCCCGACCGAGCTGGTCAGGGACCGCGCGCAGGCGATGCGCACGCTCGTCGAGGACGTACTCGAAGTCGCCCGCCTCGACAGCGCGGCCGAGCGTGCCGAGCTGCAGGACATCATGCTGGGCGAGTTCGTGACCCGGCGGATCGCGGTCCTCAACTCGGACGTGAAGGTCACGGTGGTGCACGAGTCGGAGGTGACCACCGATCCGCGCCGCCTGGAGCGGATCCTCGGCAACCTCCTCGCCAACGCGGCCAAGCACGGCAAACCGCCGGTCGAGGTCAGTGTCGAGGGCCGCGTGGTGCGGGTCCGCGACCACGGCCCCGGCTTCCCCGCGGGTCTCCTCGCGGAGGGCCCGAGCCGCTTCCGCACCGGCAGTTCGGACCGCGCGGGCGTCGGCCACGGCCTGGGCCTGACGATCGCGGCGGGCCAGGCGCGCGTCCTCGGCGCCCGCCTCACCTTCCGCAACGTGACGCCGGCGGGCGTGGGCCCCGACGACCCGGCGGAGGGCGCGGTGGCAGTCCTCTGGCTCCCGGAACACGCCCCGACGAACACGGGCAGCTTCCCGATCTTGCAGCTGCCGGACATGTAGCGGGCGCGGGCCTCGCTCGTTGTGGGCAGGCGTTCCGCAGGGCGAGTGGGGTCTCCCCTGCTCGAGCGGAGTCGAGAGCTTGGGGAAGGGTGGGCACAACGCCAGCTGCCGGGTGCCGGAACCCAAGGGACCAGGCCAAGAAACGGGCCCCCGGCGCCAGAAGGCACCGGGGGCCCGTTCAGCCGGGGGTAGGCGGACCGCAGGTCAGACGACCTCTGCAACCGTCGCCCGCGGCGCAGCCCCCGCGGCGTCCCCAGCCGCACCCTCGACCGCCCCACCGGGCCCGGAATCCTCCGGCCCGGAGTCCTTCGGCCCAGCCCCCCGCAGCGGGACCTCCTTCACGAAGAAGGCCGCGACCAGAGCGACCACCCCGATCGCCGAGCCCAGCAGAAACGCCGAGTGCGTACCGGAAGACACCGCGTGCTGATACGCGTCCCGCACCGCCTCCGGCAGCTTCGCCAGACTCGCCGCATCCAGCTGCGCCGACTTCTCCGTGACGTTCCCGCCGAGCGACCCGGCCCGCTCCTCCATGACGTCGTTCACCCGGTTGTTGAACAGCGCGCCCATGATCGCGACGCCGAACGAGGAGCCGAGCGTACGGAAGAGGGTGGTCGACGAGGACCCGACGCCCATGTCCTTCATCTCGACGCTGTTCTGCGCGACCAGCATGGTGATCTGCATCAGGCAGCCCATGCCCGCACCGAGTACGGCCATGTAGAGCCCGGAGGTCACCCGCGAGGTGTCCGTGTCCATCTGGGCCAGCAGGAAGAGCCCCACCACCATCAGCGCACCGCCGACGATGGGGAAGACCTTGTACCGCCCGGTGTTGGTCGTCACCCGCCCCGCGATCAGCGAGACGACCATCATCGCGCCGAGCATCGGAAGCAGCAGAAGCCCGGAGTTGGTGGCCGAGGCCCCCTGCACGGACTGCTGGTAGAGCGGCAGGAAGAGCACCGCTCCGAACATCACGAAGCCGGTGATGAAGCCGATGACGGACATCAGCGTGAAGTTGCGGCTCTTGAAGATGTGCAGCGGCATGACCGGCTCGGCCGCCTTCGTCTGGACGAAGAGGAAGCCGATGAGCGAGGCGACGCCGATCCCGATGAGCTCCATGATCACGGCGGAGTCCCAGGCGTACTCCGTGCCGCCCCAGGTGGTGACGAGGACGATGGAGGTGATGCCGACGGTCAGCAGGGCCGCGCCCAGGTAGTCGATCCGTACCTTGGACCGCTTCTTCGGCAGATGCAGCACCGCGCTCACCGCGAGCAGGGCCACGACACCGAGCGGCAGGTTGATGTAGAAGGACCAGCGCCAGCCCCAGTGGTCGGTGATGGTGCCGCCGACCAGCGGTCCGCCGATCATGGCGAGCGCCATCACGCCGGCCATCATGCCCTGGTACTTGCCGCGCTCCCGCGGCGGAACGAGGTCACCGATGATCGCCATGACGCCGACCATCAGACCGCCGGCGCCGAGTCCCTGGAGGGCGCGGAAGCCGATGAGCTGGCCCATGTCCTGGGCCATGCCGCTGGTCGCGGAGCCGACCAGGAAGATGACTATGGACGTCATGAAGGCGCCCTTGCGCCCGTACATGTCGCCGATCTTGCCCCAGATCGGGGTGGAGGCGGCGGTGGCGAGGGTGTACGCGGTGACGACCCACGACAGATGCTCCAGACCGCCGAGCTCGCCCACGATGGTCGGCATCGCGGTGCCGACGATCATGTTGTCGAGCATCGCGAGCAGCATCGTGACCATCAGCGCCAGCATGACGACACGCACACTGCGCTGCGGTGGCTCCGCCTTGCCGGCTGGGCCCGCCGGGCCCTCCGCCTGTTCCTTCGGTTCCTTGGTCTCCGCCATGTTCCCCACTCCCCGGTAACCCCGACCTCGCCGCTACTTACTTGCCGCCCGGCAAGTTGACTACACTGAGGGAAACTAGACCCCTAACTAGCCGGGCGTCAAGTAAGTAAATTCGAGTCCTTCGAGTCCAGGGATTCGAGCCGAGGGAGCCGAGGAGCACCGAGATGGTCACGGGCACGGGCAAGCAGCAGCGCCGCGGGAACACCCGTCAGCGCATCCAGGACGTGGCCCTCGAACTCTTCGCCGAGCAGGGGTACGAGAAGACGTCACTGCGCGAGATCTCCGAGCGCCTGGACGTCACGAAGGCGGCGCTCTACTACCACTTCAAGACCAAGGAAGACATCCTCACCAGCATCTTCGAGGATCTGACCAGGCCCATCGACGAGCTGGTGGAGTGGGGCAAGGAACAGCCCCGCACCCTGGAGATCAAGCGGGAGATCCTGACCCGCTACAGCGAGATCCTCACCGGCGCGGCGCCGCTCTTCCGCTTTATGCAGGAGAACCAGGCGACGATGCGGGACCTGAAGACGGGCGAGACCTTCAAGGACCGCATGTTCAGCCTGCTCGACATCCTCAAGGAGCCGGGCGCCCCGATGACCGCCCAAGTGCGCTGCTTCAGCGCGCTGTTCACGATGCACGGCGGCATGTTCGTCCTCAAGGACGCCGAAGGCGACCCCGAGGAGAAGCGCAAGGCCATCCTCGAGGTCGCCATCGATCTGGTGACACGGGCGCACGAGGGCGCCTGAGTCGTACTGCGGTCTATAGCTGTCAGACGGTGACGCCGTTGGAGCGCAGGAACGCGACGGGGTCGACCGCGGTGCCGTAGTTCGGGGTCGTACGGATCTCGAAGTGCAGGTGCGGGCCGCTGGAGTTGCCGGTGTTGCCGGAGGCGGCGATGTGCTGCCCCGTGGCGACGGCCTGGCCGACGCGCACGTCGATCTTGGACAGGTGCGCGTACTGCGAGAAGGTGCCGTTGCTGTGCTTGATCACGACGGCGTTGCCGTACGCGGGGCCGTCACCGGCGCCGTTGCCGCCGGCCTTGACGACGGTGCCGCCGTGCACGGCCTCGACCGAGGTGCCGATCGGCACCGCGAAGTCCTGGCCGGAGTGCTTGGAGGACCACATGCTGCCGCCGAGACCGAAGGACGCGGAGAGCGTGTACTTGTCGACCGGGTCCTGCCAGGAGGAGGCCTTCTTCGCCGCGGCCTGCTTGGCCTGCGCGGCCTTCTTCGCGGCGGTCTGCTTGGCCGTCTCCGCGGCCTTGGCCTGAGCGGCGGCCTGGGCGGCGATCGAGTTGCTGGAGATGCCGGGCAGCGCACCGGCGCTGTCGGCGGCGGCCGCGACACCGGATCCGAGAACTGCCGATGCTCCGAGCCCGAGGGCTGCGACGCTGACGACGGCGGTCCGCGTACGGAGCAGGGACAGGCCGGAATGGTGGGTCTTGGCGCGCTTCGACATGCTGGATTACCTCCGGGATGGGGAGCGTGGTTCGGCTCGCGTCGGCGGGCCGGGCATAAAGGCACCCGGCACACGCAGCTCTGCGCCCCGCCGGGTTGGCCATACCTTGGTAACCCGCACCCCCACCCATGCTCAAACCCCCCATCTACTACTGAAAGCCGTAGCTCGGGGCGGCCCTTTCGCCCCCTTGACACCCACCAAATCCGACAATTCCCCCTTCGGCTACTTGCCGGAATTAGCTACCGAAGACGGGTTTAACCCCACATAGCGGAGGCCCTCGGGCCCACACCCGCCCGCATCGAAGGCTCCGCACCCCGACGCGCCGAAGGTCCCGGAGGTTGCGGACCGAAGGTCCCGACCAGATCCCCGTACGTCACCACTATTCCGCCTAGTATCGGACATAACGCCTGTGCGTCATGTCACCGGGGACCGAGATCCACATCCCCCGGAATGTGACCGGCACTACGCTCACGCGCATGGATCCCGTGGCCATCGGCACCCGCCTCGCGTCGGCGGCCGTAACCCCTCTGATCAAGAAACTCTTCGTACGAGAGGGGCCAGGGGCAGGCCTGGTGGACCGTCCCGTACGCCTTTCCGGCCTGGTCTCCTTCAGAGGCGAGAAGCGCACGCTGACTCAACAGGACCTGGCAATGCTGGCCGCCGCCCTCGTCCGCCAGGCCCTGCGCACCGGAGAGCGGGCGATCACCGCCGACGAGGAACGGGCGGTGGCGGACGCCCTGACCCGCACCCTGCACGCGCTCGGCGACCTCACCCTCAGCGACGTGGAGGCGGTCGAACTGGGCCACGGCCCCCTGGCCGCCCGCCTCCGCCAGGCCGCCGACCGCCCGGACCGCGACCTCTCGGCGGACGCCACGTACTTCTACGAGCGCCTGCTCGACACCACCTGCCTGCACATCCTGCACTTCTTCACGCAACGCTCGACCTTCGTGGCCGCGACGCTGGTGGCACAGAGCCGCCGCCAGGCGGACCTGATCGCGAAGATGGACGAACTGATATCCCGCAGCCCGCTCCCCGGCGCGGAGGACGTGGCCTTCGAGCAGCGCTATCTCGCGTACGTCGCGAAGAAGCACGGGAAGCTGACGATCTTCGGGATCGACCTGGCGAATTCGCCGGGGCGGTGGCCGTTGGATGCGGCGTATATGTCGCTGGAGGCGAGGCACCAGCTGTCCCTGGAGGAAGTTGCCCTCGCGGGCCCCGAGCAGTGGGCGGCCCAGATGGACCGCTCGGCCCCCGTACCCCACCCCGCCGACCAGGCCCTGGCCGACCACGACCGCGTACTCCTGAGGGGCGAGGCAGGCTCCGGCAAGACCACACTCGTCCAGTGGCTGGCGGTGAGCGCATCGGGCGGCCCCGCCACCCAGAACCGCATGACATACCTGCACGACCGCATCCCCTACGTACTCCCCCTGCGCACCCTCACCCGCCACGGCGAGCGCCTCCCCGCCCCGGCGGACTTCCTCGCGGCGGTCGGCTGCCCGCTCGCGGGAACACAGCCGAAGGGCTGGGAATCCCGGGTCCTTGCGGCAGGCCGCGGCCTGATCCTGGTGGACGGCATCGACGAGATCCCGGAGCCGGAACGCGCCCGCACGCGCGCGTGGCTCACGGACCTGATCGACGCGTACCCCGGCAACCGGTGGCTGGTCACCTCCCGCCCCTCGGCGATCCGCGAGGACTGGCTTGCCGATGAGGGCTTCACCGAGCTGACACTCGCCGAGATGAGCCGGACGGATGTGGCGGCATTCATCGCCCGCTGGCACGCGGCCGCCGCGACGGGCACCCCTGACGAGGACGCCGCGCTGGCTTCGTACGAGAAACAGCTCCTGGAAGCGATCGGCTCGAAGTCGGACTTGGGCCGCCTGGCCACCAACCCCCTGATGTGCGGCCTGATCTGCGCCCTGCACCGCGACCGCAGGGGATTCCTCCCCCTCAGCCACAAGGACCTCTACACAGCGGCTCTTTCGATGCTCCTCGTACGCCGTGACCGCGAACGCGACATGGAAGTCCCGGAGATACGCGAGGAGCCCCAACTCCAACTACTGCAACGCCTCGCCCACTGGCTGATCCGCAACGGCCGTACAGAGATGGATCGTTCGCGGGCGGAGGCGATCATCGCGGACGCGTTGCCGGCGGTGCCGGAGCTGGCGGCGCTCGGCGACGCGGCGGCGGTGTACGCGCACTTCCTGCACCGCAGCGGCCTGCTGCGCGAACCCGCCCCGGACACAGTCGACTTCGTACACCGCACCTTCCAGGACTTCCTGGGGGCGCGGGCAGTCCTGGACGAGGGTGACTTCGGGCTGCTGGTCGGCAACGCGGCAAACGACCAATGGGCGGACGTCATCCAGATGACGGTGGCGCAGGCGCGGCCGCGTGAACGGGTGCACATCTTCCGGGACTTGCTGGCGTCCGGGGACGAGCATCGACTGGACGACCCGGCCCGGATGCGGATCCATCTCCTCGCGGCGGCCTGCCTGGAGCATGCGGCGGAGTTGGAGCAGGCGGTCCGGGGGGACGTGGAGCGACGGATGAGGGAGTTCATTCCGCCGCAAAGCCCGAAGGCCGCCCGAGCGCTCGCGGCGGTCGGGCCTCTGGTGCTCGGTCTGCTGCCGGGCCCTGACGGCCTGAGCGACGAGGAAGCCCTGCACGTCACCATTGCCGCGACGCACCTCAAGTCGGACGCGGCGATCCCGTTCCTCGCGCGCTTCACACAACACCGCAACTTCAGAGTCGACAGCCAGCTCATGTGGGCCTGGGACCGCTTCGACTGCCGACTCTACGCGGAACAGATCATCACCCGACTCGACGACAACACCACGCAGTTCAGCATCCGCAGCGACGCGCAGGCAGCGGAGCTGGAACGCCTCGGGCTGTTCCCGGGAATGCTGGACATTCGAGCCACCGCCTCCCCGGAGGCCGCCTCCCGACTCCTCACCGCGTGCGAGCCCACCAACCTGCGGCTGATGATCGCTCCGTCCCGCCTGACTCCGGAGGCACTCGCCGCACTGCGCAAGGTGAACCACCTGTTCGTCATCGACGTCAAGGAGCCCTGGAGCCTCGCCGCGATCCCGGCCGAGACACCACTGCTCGGCCTCTCCGTCCTCAACTCGGAGGATTCCCTCACCGATCTGCCGTACGTGACCACGTGGCAGCGGCTGGAACGGCTCACCTTCGGCCGCTTCCGGGGACCGATGTCCGAGACGGAGTGGCAACTCCTGACCCGCCTCCCCCACCTGGCGGATCTGACGGTGCCGCCCAGCAGCATCGCCTGCGCGCCCTCCGAGTTCAGCCTGCCCCAGGTCCGCCTGCTCTGCCTCAGCGGCACCGACGGCTGGGAAGCCGCAGCACCGCGCATCGCGGAACTCTTCCCCGAGGTCACCGAGATCCGCCTCTTCTCGTTCCCCGACCAGCAGACGGCCGACCTCACCTCACTGTCGCTCCCCACGACCCTCCGCAGCATGACCGTCCCGGCCACCCAGGTATCCGGTGCGGAGAACCTCCCCACCCACATCGAGGTAGAGACCTACCGCCCCATCACCGATTGAGCTGAAACCACACCCCTTTGCCGCCCCCGGTGGGCGTCACCCCACACACATCCGACAACGCGGTCACGAGAAACAACCCCCGCCCACCGGTGTCTTCAGCGGGAGCGCGGCGGATTCGGCCAGATGCCCGAGCCCGAGGGTCTCCAGCGCGCTGCGCACGAAGTCCCGGCAGATCTTGGGTGAGGTGGCACTGGCCGGGGTGAACAGGGTGTAGGTCTGCGGAAGTTGAGAACTCTCGGGTACGCCCATCAAACGCCTCCCAGGCGTCGGGTCCGCTGTGACGGTCACTCACGCGCAAGGGCCCGCCGGCAGTTGCGGTCAGGCATGGCTGCGCTGCGTCGACAGCGAGGCTTCCGGCATCTCTGCGTGAGCGTCGCCGCACTCAGCGTAGGGAATAACTCCACATAACTGCAACCTACTCTGCCTATTGAGTGGACTCCCGCTTACCGCAGCGGAACACTGAGGCCCAATCAGATAGGGAAGGCTGCACGTGGCACTGCGGATCAACATCAGCGAGCGCCAGCGACGCGTCGGGGCCGAACTACGCAAAGCGCGCCGACAGGCCGGAATCGCTGTCGGCGAAGGCGGCCGCCTCATCGGCATGGGTGGCCCGCACCTCACTCATGTCGAGTCCGGCCGCACCGGAATCCCGTCCCAGCGGCTCCGCGAGCTACTCAAAGCGTATGGCTGCAAGAATGAGGAGTACGTCGACGCTCTGGTGGACCTCGCCGAGAGCAAAGGCAGAGGCTGGTGGACCGAGTACCGCAAGTCCCTGCCTCAACGCAGCCTTGATCTGGCCGAGTTGGAATCCCGTGCCACATCGATCCAGAGTTACGAGACCCTCCTCATTCCAGGGCTGCTCCAGACCGAGGCCTACATGCGGGCCCTCTTCTGCAGCTCGCGACCAGGCGCCTCCCCCGCAGAGATCGACACGCTTGTCGGCTACCGCCGCGCACGCCAGCAGATCCTCGCGGACGGCTCTCCCACGACCATCCACGCCGTCATCCACGAAGCCGCTCTACGCATCACCGTGGGCAGTTCGGATGTCATGCGAGACCAACTCACACACCTACTCCGCTCTGCCCAGCGCCCGGGGACCACGATCCAGATCTTGCCCTTCGACGCCGGGGCCCGCGCCTGGTTCGGCACGCCGCTGCTGATCCTCGGCGCAGGTGTGCCTGGACTGGAGACAGTGATCGTCGAGCACCCGGCGGAGCCCCTCAGACTTGGTGACATCGAATCCATCGCCCGCTACAGGAGCACCTTCGACTCACTGAGCCGGAACTCGCTCCCCCGTGTGACAGCCGATGGCTCCCCGGGCAGCCACGAACGTCGGGACTCCTGGGGGCTCATTCACCACGTCCTCTATACCTACTAGGAGTACGTCATGGCCGAACTCACCTGGCAGAAGTCCACTTTCAGCGATGGGGCAGGCGACAACTGCGTCTACGTGGCCGCCACGTCCAAGGGAACAATCCGCCTCCGCGAAAGCGACATCCCGGAGACCGCCCTCACCACGACCCCCAAGGCCCTGTCGGCCCTAATACGCACCCTCACAGCAGGCGCCTGAGGGCGGGGCTTTGCCGGGCCTGTGGCTTTGATTGGTGCCGGGGCCGCCCGGTTGTCCTGAGGTTGGCGATTCCGGGCCGGGAGTCAAGGGCGCTCCTTCGTCGCGTCGGCTGCGCCGATTCCGCTGCGCTCCACCCTTGACACCCGTCCCTCCACCGCACGGAGGAGATGACCGGGCGGCCCTGGAAGCGGGGCTCTCGGGGACTGCCGGTCGGGTCATCGGGCTTGTCTGCCGGGTGCGGACTGGTTCGTATCAGTGCGGCCGGGTGGGAGGGGTGCGCGGCCGGTCCGGGGAGCGGTGCCGGTCTCGTCAAGCGTCTGGCGTCCGGATCTTCCGGGGTGACCGTCACGCCTCACAGGCTGGGTGGGGGTGGGGGACCTACTTTGGGAAAGTAGTGTTCTGGCACAAGGGGGGCGCGCGGCACCGCGAAACGCAACTTTGCCGAAGTAGGTTCCCCACACCCCCCTCTCTCTTCTTCTCTCCCGGCCGGGGCCGGAAGATCCGGTCGGCAGACGCTTGACGAAGCCGGCACCCATCCCCGAGCCGACCGCGCCCCCTCCCGCCTCCCGCCCCTTCAGTCGGCGGCACGCTGCGACGAACAAGTCCGCACCCGGCGCTCAAGCCGGATGACCCATCCCCGCAGTCCCGTGAGCCCCGTTTCGTGGCCGCCCGGTCAAATCGCTTCTCGCGGTGGAGGGTTGGGTGTCAAGGGTGGAGCGAAGCGGAATCGGCGCAGCCGACGCGCAGCGCAGCGGAGCGCCCTTTACACCCGGCCCGGAACCGCCAACCTCGGGACAACCGGGCGGCCCCGGCAAGAACACAACGCCGCGAGGAAAAGCCTCCCTCCCCACCGGTCACACTCCCGCGACGCGCTCCGTCATAGCAGCGAGGCACCACCAAGGGCACCAGCCGGAGCCCCCCTCGCCCCCAAGAAGGAGCACCCCATGTCCACCGCCCACATCATCGTCACCCTCCTCGCCGCCGCCATGACCGCCTTCTCCGCCACCTCCGTCTTCCTCCGCTCCAAGTGGGTGGTGGAGCCCATGGCCGACTACGGCGTCCCCATGACCTGGCTCCCCTGGCTCGGCACGGCCAAGGCCGCGGGAACCCTCGGCCTCCTGGTCGGGCTCTTCGTACCCGTCATCGGGGTCGCGGCCGCAATCAGCCTGATCCTGTACTTCGCCGGCGCCGTCATCACCGTCGTACGCGCCCGCTGGTACACCCACATCCCCTTCCCCCTGATCTACGCGGCGCCGGTGGTCGGCGCCCTGGCCCTGGGGCTCGCCGCCTGAGCGAAGAGCCCAAGCCCAAGCCGAGCCCGATCCCGAGCCCAGATGCCTCCCACCATCCCGACATCCACGCGGAGTTCACCTAACCTTGACGCTCCAAGACAACCCACCCGCAGGGACCCCCAATGTCCATGGAGCCCGTTGTCCGCATTCCCACGACGCTCGCCGCTCCGCTCGTTCAACGGCTCATCCGCACCACAGTTCAACAGCCGCCCAGCGCACCGGAGTTGATTGCCGCCCTCGCCACCTGGCGAGGGCCCGACGCGCCGGCGACCCCGGACGACGTCCACCGCACGGCCGCCGAGTTCGTCCAGCTCGCCGCCGAGGCGCACACCGCGCCCGGCGGTGAACTCACCGGCATCGCCGATGTGTTGGCCAGGACCCTGCTGGCCGTCGGCGAACTCGACCTCACCGACGTCGACGCCGTGCGGCTCGGCCCGCAGGACTACGCGCGGCGGCTGCGCGGCGCCGTGCAGGGCGCGGACCGGGACCTGTCCCCCGACGCCGCCTGGTTTCACGACGAGTTGCTCGTGGCCGTGTGCCTGCATGTGCTCTATCACTTCGTACGCCGCTCCCCGCACATCCAGCAGCAGATGCCCGGACGCTCCAGCCGCATACGCCAGCTCGTCGACCTGAACGACGCGGAGGCCGCCGCCCGGCAGCCCGAACGCTCCCAGGAGGACCGGGACTTCGAGGCCCTGTACGCCGAGGAAGTCGTACGGCAGCACGGCTGGCTCACCATCGTCGGCGTCGACCTCGCCAACGCGCCGGACCGCTGGCCCCTGGAGGACACCTACCTCAGCCTGGAGGCCGAGGAGAGCAGCGGCAGCGGAGTGCCGGGCGAGCCGCGGACCGTGCTGCTCGCCGACCGCGCCCTGGAGGGGCACGAGCGTGTGCTGCTGCGCGGTGACGCGGGCTCGGGCAAGACGACTCTCGTGCAGTGGCTCGCGGTCGCCGCGGCCCGCGAGGGCGCCCGGGTGCCTTTCGTGCTCCCCGTACGCCGCTTCGCCCGCGAAGGCTTCCCCGCCCCGGACGACTTCCTGCACGCCATCCGCCACCCACTGGCCGACCGCGCCCCGGAGGGCTGGGTCGTCCGTACGCTCCTCGCCGGTCGCGCCATGCTCCTGGTCGACGGCATCGACGAGGCCCCGGAGGCGAGCCGCGGCGAACTGCGCGGCCAGCTCCGCCGTCTCCTGCGCATCTTCTCCGGCAACGGCTGTCTGGTCACCTCGCGTCCTTCCGCCGTCGAGGACGGGTGGCTGGCCCAGGAGCGCCTCGCCGAGGAAGGCTTCCGGGAGCTGTCGCTCGCGCCCATGTCACGCGACCAGGTCACCCGGTTCATCCACGACTGGCACGCGGCCGCGCTGAGCGACGAAGCGTGCAAGGAGCAGCGCGACCGCGACGAGCTGAGGGAGTACGAGCAGCGCCTTCTGCACTCCGTACGCATCTATCGCGAGCTGCGGCAGCTCGCCACCAACCCCCTGATGTGCGGGCTGATCTGCGCCCTCAACCGCGACCGCTCGGGCTCGCTCCCCAACGGCCGCAAGGAGCTGTACGACGCCGCCCTGGAGATGCTCCTCCAGCGCCGCGACCCCGAGCGTGATGTCTTGTACGCCGATGATGTGCGGCTCCAGCAGGGGCCGCGCGAGCTGCTGCTGCGCAAACTCGCGCACGCGATGGTCGAGGAAGGCGTATCGGAGCTGCCGCGCCACCGCGTGGTCGGCATCCTGGACGCGGCCCTGCCCGCCATCCCCTCCGCCCGCGCGGCGGGCGACGGCGAGAAGATCTTCCGGCATCTGCTGCACCGCACAGGGCTGCTCCGCGAACAGGCGGGCCTCTCCGTGGACTTCATCCACCGCACCTTCCAGGACTATCTGGCGGCCAAGGAGATCGTGGCCCGCGGGCAGTTCCGTACGCTCGTGGAGCACGCGCACCGCTCCGAGTGGGAGGAGGTCATCCGCATGTCCGCCGCCCACGCACGGCCCGAGGAGTGCGCCGACTTCCTGGAGCGGCTCCTGGCCGCCGCCCCCAACCTGCGCCGCCCGCACGTGAACCACCGGCGCCTGATGGCCGCGGCCTGCCTGGAACACGTCACCGAGCTCGACCCCGCGGTGCAGCAACTCGTCCACGACCGCACCAAGAACCTCGTACGCCCCACGAACGAACTGGCCGCCCGCAGCCTCGGCTGGGTCGGCCCCATCGTCCTGGAGCAGCTGCCGGACCCCGAGCAGGTGCCGAGCGACCAGCAGGCGCTGCTGCTCGCCATCACGGCGACCCGCGTCCAGGACGACGCCGCGATCGACTACCTCGCCCGCCTGCGCCACCGCTCGGCGCTCTCCATCCGCGCGGAGCTGGTCCGCCCTTGGCGGCACTTCGACACGGAGCGGTACGCGCGCGAGATCATCGCCCATCTGGATCCGGTCGGCCTGTACTTCCCCGTCTCCGACACCGCCGAGCTCGCGGCACTGCGGCATCTTGGCGGACGGCCCTGGATCCAGGTGGTCGGCGTCATGCGCACCGAGGAACTCCTGGACGGCCTTGAGCACGAGCAGCTCACCCATCTCTGGATCACCGCGGAGCTCGCCGATCCGGACATGTCCTGGCTGGCCGGCTTCCCAAACCTGAGCGTGCTCCGGGTGAACCCGCGACTGCCGCGGGTACGGAACGTACCGGAGGGCGTGACGATCACGTCGTAAGGGGCGCCCCGTAAGGGGCGCGGGGAACTGCGCGAGCAACCACAACGCACCCGCAGTCAAAATCAAACCCATAAAAAGGGGCTGCCCCGGATCGCGACAAACGATCCGGGACAGCCCCTGCACTGCTCAAGGCGGGCCGCAGGCCTACGCCTCCTTGCTCAGGTTGGGCCCGGCGCCGCCGCCCGCGGCCTGCTCGATCGGCGGGACATCCGGCAGCGCCGTCTTCTCCTCGCCACGGAAGGTGAACTTGGCGGTCTCGCCCTCGCCCTCCGTGTCGACGACCACGATGTGGCCGGGGCGCAGCTCGCCGAAGAGGATCTTCTCCGACAGGATGTCCTCGATCTCGCGCTGGATCGTCCGGCGCAGCGGCCGGGCGCCCAGGACCGGGTCGTAACCCTTCTTCGCGAGGAGCGACTTGGCGGTCGAGCTGAGCTCGATGCCCATGTCGCGGTCCTTCAGGCGCTCGTCCACCTTGGCGATCATGAGGTCGACGATCTGGATGATGTCTTCCTCGGTGAGCTGGTGGAAGACCACCGTGTCGTCGACACGGTTCAGGAACTCCGGGCGGAAGTGCTGCTTCAGCTCGTCGTTGACCTTGGTCTTCATGCGCTCGTAGTTGGTCTTGACGTCACCCGACGCGGCGAATCCCAGGTTGAAGCCCTTGGAGATGTCACGCGTGCCGAGGTTGGTCGTCATGATGATGACCGTGTTCTTGAAGTCCACGACCCGGCCCTGGGAGTCGGTCAGGCGACCGTCTTCCAGGATCTGCAGGAGCGAGTTGAAGATATCCGGGTGGGCCTTCTCGACCTCGTCGAAGAGGACGACCGAGAACGG
Organism: Streptomyces sp. NPDC021622; assembly: GCF_040640795.1. Taxonomy (NCBI): domain Bacteria; kingdom Bacillati; phylum Actinomycetota; class Actinomycetes; order Kitasatosporales; family Streptomycetaceae; genus Streptomyces; species Streptomyces sp. NPDC021622. The sequence continues at coordinate 223,624 of NZ_JBFACK010000013.1, read as the reverse complement.
CTTGCGGCGGACCTTCTCGGTCAGCTGACCGCCCTCTTCGTAACCGACATATCCGGGCGGCGAACCGAAGAGACGCGAGACCGTGTGCTTCTCGCTGAACTCCGACATGTCGAGCGAGATCAGGGCGTCCTCGTCACCGAAGAGGAATTCGGCGAGCGTCTTGGAAAGCTCCGTCTTACCGACACCGGACGGGCCGGCGAAGATGAACGAACCACCGGGGCGCTTCGGGTCCTTCAGACCGGCGCGCGTACGCCGAATCGCCTGCGAAAGCGCCTTGATGGCGTCCTTCTGACCGATGACCCGCTTGTGGAGCTCGTCCTCCATGCGGAGCAGCCGCGAGGACTCCTCCTCGGTGAGCTTGAAGACCGGAATGCCCGTCGCCGTGGCGAGGACCTCGGCGATGAGCTCGCCGTCGACCTCGGCGACGACGTCCATGTCGCCGGCCTTCCATTCCTTCTCGCGCTTGGCCTTCGCCGCGAGCAGCTGCTTCTCCTTGTCGCGGAGAGAGGCCGCCTTCTCGAAGTCCTGGGAGTCGATGGCCGACTCCTTGTCGCGGCGGACACCGGCGATCTTCTCGTCGAATTCGCGCAGGTCCGGCGGCGCGGTCATCCGGCGGATGCGCATCCGGGAACCGGCCTCGTCGATCAGGTCGATGGCCTTGTCCGGCAGGAAGCGGTCCGAGATGTACCGGTCGGCCAGGGTGGCGGCCTGGACCAGCGCCTCGTCCGTGATGGAGACCCTGTGGTGGGCCTCGTAACGGTCGCGCAGACCCTTGAGGATCTCGATGGTGTGCGGCAGCGACGGCTCCGCGACCTGGATGGGCTGGAAGCGGCGCTCGAGGGCCGCGTCCTTCTCCAGGTGCTTGCGGTACTCGTCCAGCGTGGTGGCGCCGATGGTCTGCAGCTCACCACGGGCGAGCATCGGCTTCAGGATCGAAGCCGCGTCGATCGCGCCCTCGGCGGCGCCCGCACCCACCAGGGTGTGGAGCTCGTCGATGAACAGGATGATGTCGCCGCGGGTGCGGATCTCCTTGAGGACCTTCTTCAGGCGCTCCTCGAAGTCACCGCGGTAGCGCGAACCGGCGACGAGCGCGCCCAGGTCCAGGGTGTAGAGGTGCTTGTCCTTGAGGGTCTCGGGCACCTCGCCCTTGACGATGGCCTGCGCCAGGCCCTCGACGACGGCGGTCTTGCCGACGCCGGGCTCGCCGATGAGCACGGGGTTGTTCTTCGTACGGCGGGACAGCACCTGCATGACCCGCTCGATCTCCTTCTCGCGCCCGATGACCGGGTCGAGCTTGGACTCACGAGCGGCCTGGGTGAGGTTCCGGCCGAACTGGTCGAGCACCAGGGACGTGGAGGGCGTGCCCTCGGCAGGACCGCCCGCGGTGGCGGTCTCCTTGCCCTGGTATCCGGAGAGCAGCTGGATGACCTGCTGCCGCACCCGGTTGAGATCGGCACCCAGCTTGACCAGGACCTGGGCGGCGACGCCCTCGCCCTCACGGATCAGGCCGAGCAGGATGTGCTCCGTGCCGATGTAGTTGTGGCCCAGCTGAAGGGCCTCGCGGAGCGAAAGCTCCAGGACCTTCTTGGCACGGGGGGTGAAGGGGATGTGCCCGGACGGAGCCTGCTGGCCCTGCCCGATGATCTCCTCCACCTGCTGGCGGACCGCCTCGAGCGAAATCCCGAGGCTCTCCAGGGCCTTAGCGGCGACACCCTCGCCCTCGTGGATCAAGCCCAGGAGGATGTGCTCGGTGCCGATGTAGTTGTGGTTGAGCATCCGGGCTTCTTCCTGAGCCAGGACGACAACCCGCCGCGCGCGGTCGGTGAACCTCTCGAACATCGTTAATCGCTCCTCAGAGCGGTCAGAAAGATTGGGGACGATCCCCTCCCTGTCCTTCCGCAGCTTAGTCCCGCAAGCGGGGACCGCTCATTCCAACTGCCGACACCCGGCCGAGAACAAGAGGTGCCTCCTGACCCCGAACGCCGACAACTGCTCCAACCCGATGGTGCGAGACGATGTTCCCGCAGGCCAGGCACTTACCCTCACCACCACTACGCCGATGGCGAACGTGAGACGGCCTAGCGCGCGTGTCGCCCCTCCCCACTAGGGATGTCTTACCCGTAACGACTGACACTCCATGCGGCGCGCGCCGGTTCCCTCCGCTACGGGCGAACACCCTTGCGCCGCCGAACACGCTTTTACGCCTCGAATCCGGACACTCTGCGCGTTCGCCCGAGCACCCTGCGTAACCCACCGGTCCGTCGGGCGGTTGCTCAGACATGGCCCACCTCACTGTTCCCCAGCCCCGCCTGCCGTACGAGCAGAGCGATCCGGTGCGTCAGTGGTACGAGAACGAACTCGGCTGGGCGACCGAGGACCGGCGCCCGGGGCTGCCGGTACGGCTGCTCACGGGGCTGCGCTTCGATGTGCTCGAACTTCCCGCGGAGGCCGGCTTCGCCGCGCTGCGGCATCTCGGGCCGAAGGCTCCGGTGGCACTGCGCGGGGAAACGATGCGGCTCTTCGTGGCCGCGGGGAGCGCCGAGGAACTGCCGGGGCTCCTGGAGTGGCTGGAGTGGGGTGACATCCCGCTGGAGCTCACAGCCGTCGGGGCGGGCGGGCGGACCGATGCGCCCACGCCCCCGGGGTGGTCCGGCTCGCGGGGGGCGGCCGTCTGGCTGCGCCCCCCAGAGCCCGGGTGCGAGGTGGAGCCGACGCTGCCGGCACTGCCGTCCCTGTACTGCGTGGGGGGTGGCACCGTGCCCCACAGCGACCCCGCCGTGGGCTCCGGTCTCGTACGACTTGTGGACACGGCGGCAACGCAGTGCCACCGGGTCCGTCTGCGACGGGGCCGTCGTCAGCCGTTGGCCTTCTCGTAGGCCTCGCGGATGGACGCGGGGACGCGGCCGCGGTCATTGACCTCGAAACCGTTCTCCTTCGCCCAGGCGCGAATGGCTGCGGTGTCCTGACCACCGCTCGTCGCGACGGGGCGGGCCTTGCCGCGTCCGCCCGCACGGCCACCGGTACGACGACCACCCTTGAGGTAAGGCTCAAGAAGACCGCGGAGCTTGTCCGCGTTCGCAGTGGTGAGGTCAATCTCGTACGACTTGCCGTCCAGCGCGAACGTCACCGTCTCGTCCGCCTCGCCACCGTCGAGGTCATCGACAAGAAGGACCTGAACCTTCTGTGCCACCGGATTTCCTTTCATCGATAACTTCAGGGCCGGACCATGCGGCGTGAGCCGCTGAATCGCCGCCCCCTGTTATATGCAGTACTGCAGTACATCGGAAAGCAAACCGCTTTTGCTGGAAAAACACAAACCCCCGGGAGAGACCGGGGACCCCGAGAACCCAGGAAACATGCGCGTTTCGGACATAGGGAACCGGGGCAGCAGGCGTTCGGAATACGCAGCGACGATCACAGATGCAGAAGCATCCGGCTGTTGCCCAAGGTGTTCGGTTTCACTCGTTCGAGGCCGAGGAACTCGGCGACACCCTCGTCATTGGAACGCAGCAGCTCGCTGTAGACATCTCCGTCGACCGGCGTCTCACCGATCTCCACGAAGCCGTGCTTCGCGAAGAAGTCGACTTCGAAGGTGAGACAGAAAACTCGCCGGACACCGAGCCAGCGAGCGGTCTGCAGCAACTTCCCCAACACCTGATGTCCCACTCCGACGCCCTTGACATCGGGCTTCACCGCGAGCGTGCGCACTTCCGCGAGGTCTTCCCACATCACATGCAGGGCACCGCAGCCGACGACCTCGGCGTTGTCGTCGCGTTCCGCTACCCAGAACTCCTGGATCGACTCGTAAAGCGCGACGGTCGCTTTGTCGAGCAGGATCCCCTGGCGGGTGTAGGAGTCGAGGAGGTCGCGCACGGCCGGGACATCGGCGGTGCGCGCCCTGCGTACGGAGACTGCTTTTGCGCTGAGTTCAGGGGGTTCTGCTGGCATGATCGGACGCTATCGTTCTGCTTCGCGCTCCGCCGCGTCGGGGTTCGGCGGGTTCTGTCCCTGAACGTTCGGTCCCTGAACGATGCGCATCGCATCGCTGAGCGCTTCGCGCTGTTCCTCCGACATCATGCCGAAGAACGCGACAAGAGCGGCCGCGGGGTTGTCACTCTGGGACCATGCTTCGTTCATCAGTGCGGCCGCGTAGGCGGCCCGAGTGGAGACCGCCTCATATCGATAGGCGCGGCCTTCCGCTTCACGGCGCACCCAGCCCTTCTGATGGAGATTGTCCAAAACGGTCATGACAGTGGTGTAGGCGATGGACCGTTCCTGCTGAAGGTCTTCAAGGACTTCCCGAACGGTCACGGGGCGGTTCCACTTCCACACCCGTGTCATGACTGAGTCTTCGAGTTCTCCCAAGGGGCGAGGCACACCAGAACAATAGTGGGAGATGTCACTAATGCCATGACGGACGTGGCGGAGGCGCCATTTACCCAACAAAAAGGGCGTACGACTCGGAATGTGAGCGAGCCGTACGCCGTGCGTGCGCGAGGGGTGACCCCAGGTCACCGGAAGGAGTCTGCCGTGGTCAGGGCTGCGGAGACTGCCGGACGCCCTCGGCGCGGGTGATCGCGGCGTCGACGGCCGCGTCCTCCTTGGCCTTGTTGGCGCCGCCCTGGGTCTTCACGATCGTCACGATGAGACCGGTGAAGAACACGGCCATCACTACGGGGGGCAGGAGCGCGGAGACGTAGTCCATGCCCCCCAGAGTAGCTAGCCCGCCACGAGCCGGTGCGCCGGGTCCGCCGGATTTGCCGGAGCCGCCGGGTCGGCCGGGTCCGCGGGGCGGCGCTTGGGCGGGAAGACCTCGGCCGGGGTCGGCACGGGACGGCCCGGCTCGGGGGCGGCAGGGCGGCGGGCCGGGGCCGCCGGGGACTTGGGCTTGGGCGCCTCGGGGCGCTCCGCGTCGCCGCGGCCGCCGGGGAGGGCGAGCAGGCGTGTGCGCGACGCGGGGACGCGGGGACGCGGGGCGGCCTTGGTCTGCACGGCCGCACGCCCCGACAGACGGGCGCGTACGTCGCGTTCGGCGAGGGCGCGGCAGCGTTCCAGGAGCGCCGCGGCGGCCGGGTTGCCGCGCAGCGCTCGCAGCGCGGCGAGGTCGTCGGGGCCCGGCTGGTGGCCGGAGCCGATGACGTCCTCCAGGAGCGCGAGGTAGCCGGTCGCGGTGCCGGGCAGGGCCGCCCGGTAGCGGGCGAGGTCGGCCAGCAGGAAGGCGCGGAGCCTGGCTCCCTCACGTGCCGCCTCGTCGACGGAGTCGGCGAGGCTGAGGCAGTCCTGGACGTCCTCATCGGAGACGGGGCTGGGATGCAGGGCGAGGGCCAGGGCGCGGCGGAGCACACGCAGCTCCTCCGCACTGAAGGCCATGCCGCCGCGGGATCCGTATGGCGTGGGCATGGACCGACGATACGCTCAATAACGGACAAAATCGGCTTAACGCCAATCTTTGGCGTGGCTTGGCTCGGGGGCCGGCGCGTGGGGTCAGTCCGCGTGGGGTCAGTCCGCGCGGCGGCGGACCATCGCGAAGGCGACCGCGCCGACTCCGAGCGCAGCGGCCCCGGCGAGGGCGATCCAGGGGAGGACGCCTGCGCCGGTTTCCGCCATGGTTCCGTCGGGCGCCGGAGGGGCGGAGGCCTCAGGGACTTCGGGGGTGTTGGTGGTACCCGCGGTGCGCGTGGCGGTGGCCGTGCCGGGGCCGTCGGCCTGGACCGTGGTCACGATCGGGGCCGGGGGCACGGCGTGGACCGCGCTCGCCGATCCCGCCGGGCCGCCGAGCCCGATCAGCACCGCGGCCGCCACTGCCGCGGCCGCTCTTCCGCTACGCCCCATTTGCCCCACGCCCACTAGACACCGGCCCAACTCCCGTCCCTGCGCAGACTCTTGTATGGGGCGGAGGGTTGTGTGCGCAACCCCGCTCAGGTGCGGAAACGGTCAACTACGCGAAACATTGCGCTCGTAGACCAGCCGCAGGCCGATCAGGGTCAGCCACGGCTCGTGCTCGTCGATGACCGAGGACTCGCCGAGCACCATGGGCGCAAGGCCGCCGGTCGCGATGACCGTGACGTCGTCCGGATCGCCGCCGGGGCCCGCCAGTTCGCGCGCCATGCGCTGTACGACACCGTCGACCTGGCCCGCGAAGCCGTACAGGATGCCCGACTGCATGGCCTCCACGGTGTTCTTGCCGATGACGCTGCGCGGCCGGGCCAGCTCGATCTTGCGGAGCTGCGCGCCGCGTACGCCGAGCGCCTCGACGGAGATCTCGATGCCGGGGGCGATGACGCCGCCGGTGTACTCGCCGCGCGCGGAGACCGCGTCGAACGTCGTCGCCGTACCGAAGTCGACGACGATGGCGGGCCCTCCGTAGAGCTCGACCGCGGCGACCGCGTTGATGATGCGGTCGGCGCCGACCTCCTTGGGGTTGTCCATGAGGATCGGCACGCCGGTCTTGATGCCGGGCTCCACGAGGACGGCGGGCACGTCTCCGTAGTAGCGCCTTGTGACCTCGCGCAGTTCGTGCAGGACGGAGGGGACCGTCGAGCAGATGGCGATGCCGTCGATGCCGTCGCCCAGCTCGTCGCCGAGCAGCGGGTGCATGCCCATCAGGCCGTTGAGCAGCACGGCGAGCTCGTCGGCGGTGCGGCGCGCTTCGGTGGAGATGCGCCAGTGCTCGACGATCTCCTCGCCGTCGAAGAGGCCGAGGACGGTGTGGGTGTTTCCGACGTCGATGGTCAGCAGCATGTCGTCGTCACTCCGCGGCGCGCAGGTCGAGGCCGATGTCGAGGATCGGCGAGGAGTGGGTGAGGGCGCCCACCGCGAGGAAGTCGACGCCCGTGTCCGCGTACGCGCGGGCGTTCTCCAGGGTGAGGCGGCCGGAGGACTCCAGGATCGCGCGGCCGTGCACGATCGCCACGGCCTCTTCGGTCTCGCCCGGCGTGAAGTTGTCCAGGAGGATCAGGTCGGCGCCCGCGTCCACGACCTCGCGCAGCTGGTGGAGCGTGTCGACCTCGACCTCCACGGCCAGGTCGGGGAAGGCCTCGCGTACGGCCTTGAAGGCCTGCTGCACGCCGCCGGCGGCCACCACGTGGTTGTCCTTCACCAGGGCCGCGTCCGAGAGCGACATGCGGTGGTTGACGCCGCCGCCCATGCGGACCGCGTACTTCTCCAGGGAGCGCAGTCCGGCCGTCGTCTTGCGGGTGTCGCGGACCTTGGCGTTCGTGCCGTCGAGTGCGTCGGCCCACGCGCGCGTGGCGGTCGCGATCCCGGAGAGGCGGCACAGCAGGTTGAGCGCGCTGCGCTCGGCGGTGAGCAGGTCGCGGGTGCGGGTGGTGACGCTGAGCAGCTTGTCGCCCGCCTCGATCCGCTCGCCGTCCTCGATGTGCCGCTCGACCTCGAAGGTGTCCGTGCAGACGAGGGAGATGACGGCCTCGGCGACGCGCAGGCCCGCGACCGTGCCGGCCTCGCGGGCGGTGAAGTCACCGGTGGCGACGGCCTCTTCGGGGATCGTGGCGACCGAGGTGACGTCCACGCCGCCGTCCAGGTCCTCCGAGACCGCCATGTGCGCGATGTCCTCGACCTCGACGGGGTCGAGCCCCGCGTCGGCCAGGAGCTGCGCCAGGGCGGGGTCGAGGCCGCACTCCATGGGGTCGTAGGCGTCGTCTCCGCCGCAGCCGCAGGCGTCGCCGCAGCCGCCGCCGACGGGGGCGATGGGGAGGTCGGGGGTGCTGCTCACGGTCACTTCTCCTGAAGTCTCGTCGTCGGGGGGAAGTCGTTGGTCTCGGTCGTCCACACGGCCAGCGTCCGGTCCGCGTTGAGACGTACGACGATGTGGCGCCGCCAGGCCGCGTCGTCGCGGTCGGCGTGGTCCTCGCGCCAGTGGCAGCCGCGGGTCTCCTCGCGGCGCTGCGCGGCGGCCACCAGGACGCGGGCCACACACAGGAGGTTGGTGGTCTCCCACGTGTCGACGCCGGGCTCGGCGGTCTTGCCGTCCTCGGCGAGCGCGCCCGCGGCTTCGGCGTGGACGCGGGCCAGCCGGGCCGCGGCCTCGGAGAGGGAGTCGGCGGACCTGAGCACTCCGGCGCCGTCGGTCATGACGCGCTGGATGGTGAAGCGGGCCTCGGGCGGCAGCAGAGGGTGCTCGGGGGAGTCGGGGCGGGACACCGGCGCGGGCACGCGCGCGTGGAGGGCGTCTTCCGCGTGGCGCGCGGCGATGTCCGCGGCGATGCGCTCGGCGTAGACCAGGCCCTCCAGGAGGGAGTTGGAGGCGAGGCGGTTGGCGCCGTGCACGCCCGTGCAGGCGACCTCGCCGCAGGCGTAGAGGCCCGGCACTGTGGTGCGGCCGTGCGGGTCCGTGCGCACGCCGCCGGAGGCGTAGTGCGCGGCCGGGGCGACGGGGATGGGCTCGGTGACCGGGTCGATGCCGTGGGCGCGGCAGGCGGCGAGGATGGTCGGGAAGCGGCTCTCCCACATCTCGGCGCCGAAGTGGCGGGCGTCCAAGTACATGTGGTCGGTGCCCCGCTCCTGCATGCGGCGCGTGATGCCCTTGGCGACGATGTCGCGGGGCGCCAGCTCGGCGAGCTCGTGCTGACCGACCATGAAGCGCACGCCGTCGGCGTCCACGAGGTGCGCGCCCTCGCCCCGGACGGCTTCGGAGACGAGCGGCTGCTGGCCCTCCGCGTCGGCGCCGAGGAAGAGCACCGTGGGGTGGAACTGCACGAACTCGAGGTCGCTCACCTCGGCGCCCGCGCGCAGGGCGAGCGCGACGCCGTCGCCCGTGGACACGGAGGGGTTGGTGGTCGCGGAGAAGACCTGGCCCATGCCGCCGGTGGCGAGGACCACCGCGGGGGCGTGCACGGCGCCCACGCCGTCGTGCTGGCCCTCGCCCATGACGTGCAGCGTGACACCGGCGGTGCGGCCGTCGGCGTCCGTGAGGAGGTCGAGGACCAGGGCGTTCTCGACGGTCGGTATGCCACGCGCGCGGACCGCCTCGACCAGGGCGCGGGAGATCTCCGCGCCGGTCGCGTCGCCGCCCGCGTGCGCGATGCGGCGGCGGTGGTGGCCGCCCTCGCGGGTCAGCTCGATGGCGCCTTCGGGGCCCGTGTCGAAGTGGGCGCCGGTCTCGATGAGGCGGCGTACGGCGTCGGGGCCCTCGGTGACGAGGGTGCGCACCGCCTCTTCGTCGCACAGGCCCACGCCCGCGACGAGCGTGTCGTCCAGGTGCTGTTCGGGGGTGTCGCCCTCGCCGAGTGCCGCGGCGATGCCGCCCTGGGCCCAGCGCGTGGAGCCGTCGTCGAGGCGGGCCTTGGTGACGACGACCGGCTTCAGGCCGGCCGCCGAGCAGCGCAGGGCGGCGGTAAGACCGGCCACTCCGGAGCCGACGACCACGATGTCGGCGTCCAGGGACCATCCAGGGGCGGGGGCGTGCAGCCGTATTCCGGTGGCACTCATGCGGTGGCTCCGAACGTGAGCGGGATGTTGTCGATCAGCCGGGTCGCGCCGACCTTGGCCGCGACGGCGAGGACCGCGTCGCCCGTGTGGTCCGGCCCCACGTCCGTGAAGTCGGCCGGGTCGACGAGCGCCAAGTAGTCCAGTTCGAGCGGGGGTTGGCGGCGGGCCGCCTCGTCGATGACCTGGCGGGCCGCGGCGCGGACGGCCGCGGGGCCGCCGGGCACGGCCGGCGTGACGGACTGGGCGACGGCGTGGGTGTCGGCGGCGGCGCGGGACTCCCCCAGCGCGTTCAGGGCGGCGGCACGCGCGTGCGTGGCGGGGGCGCTCGCCGCCCGTGCGCGCAGGGCCTCCTGCGCGGCGTGCCGGTCGCGGCCCGCGAAGAGGGCCTGGGAGAGTGCGAGGGCGGTGCGCCGCTCGGCCGCGGACAGGTAGCGGTTGCGGCTGGAGAGCGCCAGGCCGTCGTCCTCGCGCACCGTGGGTACGCCGACGATCTCGACGCCGAAGTTCAGGTCCCGCACCATGCGGCGGATGAGGGCGAGCTGCTGGGCATCCTTCTGTCCGTACAGCGCCACGTCGGGGCGTGTGAGGTGCAGGAGTTTGGCGACGACCGTGAGCATGCCGTCGAAGTGGCCGGGGCGGGTGGCCCCTTCGAGGCGGGTGCCCATGGGTCCCGCGCTGATGCGGACCTGAGGTTCGCCGCCGGGGTAGACCTCGTCCACGGAGGGGGCGAACACGAAGTCCGCGCCCTCCTGTTCGGCGATCTTGATGTCGGCGTCCAGGGTGCGCGGATAGCGGTCGAGGTCCTCGCCCGCGCCGAACTGGAGGGGGTTGACGAAGACCGTGACGACGACCTCGCCCTCGTCGCCCGCGATGCGGCGTGCGGTGCGGATGAGCGTGGCGTGGCCCTCGTGCAGGGCGCCCATCGTCATGACGACGGCGCGGCGGCCCGCACGCGTGCGCGTGCGCAGGGCGTCGGCGGTGTGCAGGAGGCCGGTCATCGGCTGTCTCCCTCGGTGTCGCCGGTCCCGCCCGCGCCGTTGGCCAGGACCCCCAGGAGGTCCTCGGCGAGCTCCGGCTTGAGCAGTCCGTGGGCGAGTGCGCGGTCGGCGGTGGCACGGGCCATCGCCAGGTATCCGGCGACGGTCTGCGGGGCGTGCTTGCGCAGCTCGGCGACGTGGGCGGCGACGGTGCCCGCGTCCCCGCGCGCGACGGGTCCGGTGAGGGCGGCGTCGCCGGACCGCAGCGCGTTGTCGAGCGCGGCACCGAGCAGCGGGCCGAGCATCCGGTCCGGGGCCTCCACGCCGGCGTCCCGGAGCAGCTCCATGGACTCGGCGACCAGCGTGACCAGGTGGTTCGCGCCGAGCGCGAGAGCCGCGTGGTAGAGCGGCCGCGACTCCTCGGCGATCCACTCGGGCTCGCCGCCCATCTCGATGACGAGCGCCTCGGCCGCGAGCCGCAGCTCGTCGGGGGCGGTCACGCCGAAGGAGCAGCCGGCCAGGCGCTGTACGTCCACGGGGGTGCCGGTGAAGGTCATGGCGGGGTGCAGCGCGAGCGGCAGGGCGCCGGCCCGCAGCGCAGGTTCGAGCACCTTCGTGCCGTACCGCCCCGATGTGTGCACGATGAGCTGGCCGGGGCGGACGGCACCGGTCTCGACGAGGCCGTCGACCAGGCCCGGAAGGGCGTCGTCCGGCACGGTCAGGAGGACGAGCTCGGCGCGCTCCAGGACCTGGGCGGGCGTGACCAGCGGGACGTCGGGCAGCAGGACCGCCGCTCTGCGCACGGACGCGTCGGAGACACCGGACGCGGCGACCGGGCGGTGCCCGGCCAACTGGAGCGCCGCGGCGAGCGCAGGGCCGACCCGGCCCGCTCCCACGACGCCCACCGTGAGCCTCGCGGGGCGGTCCCGCGGGTCTGGCTGATGAGGTGCGTTCACGCGATGACGCCTTCCCGTTCCAGTCCGCTCGGGGTACCGGACGATTTCTCGTCATGCTAACGCGATCGGTCCGTGGCGCGTCTTCGGCTGTCCACAGGCTGTGGGTATTCGTATGACTGGTGGCCTCGGGCAGGCCATGCTCGAAGGATGACTGTGCACGAGGCGGAAGAAGAGCGGCCCCAGGAACAGCTCACGCATCAGCCGGAAGCGCTCGGGGACGGACCCGCGGAGGACTCCGCGGAGGACTCCGCGGAGGATCCGGACGGGCGCGCCCGGCGCTCGGCGGCGGCCCGTGGCGCAGCCCGGGCCCTGCACCGCTCACCCCTGGTCGTGCCGCTCGCCGAGCGCCTGTCGGCCCTGGCGGCCGCGGCCCACGAGGTCGTCGGCCCGGACGACCCCACCGACGTCTACGGCGACGCCGTCGTCGCGACCCTGGAGGAAGAGGTCGCGCGCCTGCTCGGCAAGGAGGCGGCCGCCTTCTTCCCGACCGGCACGATGGCCCAGCAGGTCGCCCTGCGCTGCTGGGCGGGCCGCACCGGCAACGCGACGGTCGCCCTGCACCCGGTCGCGCACCCCGAGGTCCACGAAGGGGGCGCCCTCTCCGTGGTGAGCGGTCTGCGCACGGTCCACCCGACGAGGGAGCCGCGGCTGCCCACGGCCGACGAAGTGCGGGACTTCGAGGAGCCCTTCGGGACGCTGATGCTCGAACTGCCGCTCCGGGACGCCGGTTTCGTCCTGCCGTCCTGGGAGGAGCTCGAAGAGGTCGTGGAGGCGGCGCGCGAACGCGACGCGGTCGTGCACTTCGACGGCGCACGCCTGTGGGAGTGCACACCGCACTTCGGCCGCCCCCTGACGGAGATCGCGGCCCTCGCGGACACGGTGTACGTGTCGTTCTACAAGTCCCTCGAAGGCCTCAGCGGCGCCGTGCTCGCCGGGCCGCGCACGCTCGTCGAGGAGGCGAGGGTGTGGCGCCACCGCTACGGAGGCCAGCTGTTCCAGCAGTTCCCGGCCGCCGTGTCCGCGCTGCTCGGCCTGAAGCACACGCTGCCCCGGTTGCCCGATTACGTGGCCCACGCGCGCGTGGTGGCCGACGCGCTGCGCGAAGGGTTCGCGGCGGCCGGGGTGCCGTGGTCGCGCGTGCACCCCGAGCGGCCGCACACCCATCAGTTCCAGGTCTGGCTGCCGTACGACTCCGAAGTCCTGACCGAGGCGTCGCTCGCCCAGGCGGAGGAGACCAAGACCCTGCTGTTCGGCCGCTGGTTCCCCGACGGCCCGCCCGGCCTCTCGGTCACGGAGGTCACCGTGACCGAGGCCGGCCTGGAGTGGACGGCCGACGACGTCAATGATGCGGTCGCGGAGTTCGTGCGGCGGCTCCCCGGCTGACGGATCCCCGGCCGAGGTGGACGGAGTGGGCGAGCCGGGCCAGGGCGGCCCGGACCCATCCGTGGGCGGGGCGTTCCTCGACGACGGCCTGGAAGCGCCCGTAGTCGCGCACCTCGCGGATGACCTGCCAGTCGTGCTGACCGGGGGCAGGTGGGGTGCGCTCGTCGTGCTGGGCGGCGCGGTAGCTGTCGAGGAGGTACTGCTGCGTGATGCTCATGATGGCCTCGCCTCTCGGGGTAAATGGTACTTATCGGGCACTCGTGGGTCGACGGGAAGCAGGGTCGACACATGGAGGGCATGAAGGGCATGGAGGGTGCGGGAAGGACAGGTCCCCCGGGCGCTGCGCCCCGGGTGCTGTGCCCCGCTTGCTGCGTCCCGCTCACCACAGACTGCGCCCACCGACCCCACGCCGTCGCGTCGATTGACGCCGAGCGTCAATCGACGGCGGGGATGTCGGTGGCGGGGTGCACCATGGGGCCATGAGCGTGAGCATCGACATCACCGGGCTGCTCCCGGAGCGGATCCACGTCGTGCCCTCGCCCCTGGCCGAGCTCGGCATGGCGCTGCACGCGCTGGCGGAGCCGGGCCACCACCCGGGGCTCCAGGGCTGGGCGACGGCGGTGTCCGCGCGCATGGACCCGTGCCTCGCGGACCGCATGTGCGACGCGGACTTCCTGTGGCGCACGACGTTCTCGGACGTCTTCGCGCCGTTCGCCGGCATCCCCGGCAGGCAGGCGCTCCCGGGCGCCACGCTCGCCGAGGAGCTCGACCTGCTCGACAAGCTGACCGACGAGCAATTCGTGGACGCCGCCCTGGAGTTCACCTGCCAGTCGTCGTACGCGGAGCCGAACCGCTCCATCCTGGGCACCCCGGAGGTGCAGCAGCGCGCCCTGGAGCTGGCCGCCGCCCGAGGCCCGCACCAGGTGCGTTTCACCCGGCGGCTGCTCGACGACCCGTCCGCGGTCCGCGCCTGGTTCCGGCAGCTGGTGGAGGACTGCGACGAGGCGTTCTTCGCGGACACCTGGGAGCGCCTGCAGCACCAACTCGCCGCCGACGCCCGGCACAAGACCGACCTGCTGCGCCGCAAGGGCCTCGCCGAGGCCCTGAAGGCGGTGTCCGGTGCGGCCTCCCTGGACGAGGAGGCCCGGCTCATCACCTTCGACAAGATCACCGAGGGGCGCACGGTCACGGGGGACGGCAGCCTCGTGCTCGTCCCGACCAGCCTCGGCTGGCCGCATCTGATGGTGCTGCACCGCTATGGCTGGCAGCCCGCGATCACGTACCCGATCAGCGGGCCCGGCCTCACCGCCCCGCCCTCCGTGGAGCAGCTGACCCGCCGCATGTCGGCGCTCGCCCACCCGGCCAGGATGCGCCTGTGCCGCCACCTCGCGCGCGGGGCGTACACCACGGGCGAGCTTGCGGACGCGCACGGCCTGACGGCGCCCGAGGTGTCACGCCACCTCAGCGTCCTGAAGAAGGCCGGGCTCGTCACGACACGGCGCCGCGGGCGCTATGTGCAGCACCAGCTGGACATCGGCGTGGTGTCACGCCTGGGCAGCGACTTCATCGAGGGGGTGCTGCGCTAGGGCAGGCCCGTAGCTCTCAGGCCCCGCCGCCACCCGCCCGCACCAGACCCGTCTCGTACGCGAGGACCACCACCTGCACGCGGTCCCGCAGCCCGAGCTTGGTCAGGATGCGTCCCACGTGCGTCTTGACGGTGGCCTCCGACAGGACGAGCCGCGCCGCGATCTCGCCGTTCGAAAGCCCCTGGGCGACCAGGACCATGACCTCGCGCTCGCGGTCCGTGAGCCGTTCGAGCTCCTTGTGCTGCGGCTGGCCGCCCGCGTTCGGCAGCATCGGCGCGAAACGGTCGAGCAGGCGCCGCGTGGTGGACGGCGCGACCACGGCGTCACCGCTGTGCACGGACCGGATCGCGGCGAGCAGCTCCCCCGGAGGCACGTCCTTCAGCATGAAGCCGGAAGCACCCGCCTTCAGCCCCGAGAAGGCGTACTCGTCGAGATCGAAGGTCGTCAGGATCAGCACCTTGGGCGGATTCTCGTCCTGGCAGATGCGCCGGGTCGTCTCCACGCCGTCCAGTTTCGGCATGCGTACGTCCATGAGCACCACGTCGACCTTGGTCGACCGCAGCGCCTCAAGCGCCTCGACGCCGTCGCCCGCCTCCGCGACGACTTCCATGTCCGGCTGGGCTGCGAGCACCATCCGGAACCCCGTGCGCAGCAGCGCCTGGTCGTCGACGAGCATGACGCGGATCGACATCAAAGGCCCCTTCGTGGATGAGTTCATAAGCGTATGGCGTTGATGCATCGGTGACAGGTGTCAGTTCGCAGGCGTCGCGTGTCAGCTCGCGGGCTTCAGCGGGAGCAGCGCACTGATGCGGAAGCCGCCGCCGGGCCGCGGCCCCGCGTCCAGCGTGCCGCCGACCATGCCGACGCGCTCGCGCATGCCGATCAGGCCGTGCCCGCTGCCGTCGGCGCCGCCGTCCTCGTACAGCTCGTGCGGGGCGCCCTTGCCGTCGTCCTCGACGAGCAGCCCCAGGCCGTCGTCGAAGTAGACCAGGCGCACGCTCGCCCCGGTGTTCTCGCCGCCGTGCTTACGGGTGTTGGTGAGTGCCTCCTGCACGATGCGGTACGCGGTCAGCTCCACGCCGCTCGGCAGCGGGCGCGGGGTGCCCTCGACCTTGAAGTCGACGGGCAGCCCTGCCGTGCGCACCTGCTCGATGAGCTCGTCGAGCTGCTCGACATCGGGCTGCGGGACGTACTCGCCGCTCTCCTGGTGCTCACCGGTGCGCAGCACGCCGAGCAGCCTGCGCATCTCGGCGAGCGCCTGCCTGCCGGTGCCCGAGATGGTCTCCAGGGCCTGCTTCGCCTGCTCCGGGGCGCTGTCGAGGACGTACGCGGCACCGTCGGCCTGGACGACCATCACCGAGACGTTGTGCGCGACGACGTCGTGCAGCTCGCGGGCGATCCGGGCCCGCTCCGCGGCCACGGCGACCTTGGACTGGGCCGCACGCTCCTTCTCCAGGCGGTCGGCGCGCTCCTCCAGCTGGGCCAGATAGGCGCGGCGGGTGCGGATGGAGTCGCCGAGCACCCAGGCGAGCGCGAAGGGAACCATCTGGAAGACCATGAACAGGACGTTCCCGAAGGCGCTTATGTTCTCCTCCGGCCAGCGCAGGGCCGAGAGCGGAGCCGCGCACAGACCGCCGGTCAGGGCGACCCGCGAGGCCCATTTCGAGCCGTCGGCCGACGCGGTGTAGATGATCACCAACATCGCGAAGTCGGCGGGCATCGGGCCCACGTCGAAGATCAGCTGGGCGACGCCGAGGACGACGGCGAGGATCAGCATCTTCTCGGTGGCCTTGCGGCGCAGCGCGACGACGACGGCGAGACCGACAGCGATCACGGCGGCCGCGGCCGCGGGGTCGCTGCCTTCCGCCTCGGCCATCGAGACCATGCCCAGGCCGGAGATCCCGAGCAGGAAGAGGGCCCAGAAGCCATCGACCCCGGTCGGGTGTCTGCGGAGGAAGTCATAGACGCGCTGCACGTAACCCAGCGTAGGCAGCCGCACGGCCCTCCGGGGTCAACCGGAGGGCCGATCCGCACCCGGCACGTGTACTCCCCAAGGTGGAGGCGCCCTTAGCCTTCTCGCGTGGCGAACGAGGTCCGGGGTGAGCGGCGGGACGTGTGGCGGGGCTGGCGTGAGGCCACCGAGGAGGCGCTCTACGGCCCTGCGGGCTTCTATCTGCGCCCCGGCGGACCCGCGGCGCATTTCCGCACGTCGGTGCATGCGTCGCCGCTCTTCGCCGCGGCCGTGGCCCGCCTCCTTTGCCGCGTGGACGAGGCGCTCGGCCACCCCGCCGAGCTGGCCTTCGTGGACCTCGGCGCGGGCCGCGGCGAGCTGACCGCGGGCGTCCTGGCCGCGCTGCCCGCCGAAGTGGCGGCACGCACGCGTGCGTACGCGGTGGAGCGCGCCGCACGCCCCGAAGGGCTCGACCCGCGCGTCGAGTGGCGGGACCGGGCGCCGGCCGGCGTCACGGGTCTGCTCTTCGCCAACGAGTGCCTCGACAACGTCCCCCTGGACATCGCCGAGGTGGCGCCGGACGGTGTCGTGCGCCGGGTCCTCGTGCGCGACGACGGCACCGAATCGCTCGGGGCCGCCGTCGACGGCGCGGACGCCTCCTGGCTCGCACGCTGGTGGCCGCTGCCCCCGGAGCCGGGCCTGCGCGCGGAGATCGGCCGCCCCCGTGACGAGGCGTGGGCGGCGGCCGTGGCGACGCTGACGCGCGGCCTCGCCGTCGCGGTCGACTACGCGCACGACCGGGCGGCACGACCGCCGTTCGGGACGCTGACGGGCTTTCGCGCGGGCCGCGAGACGGTGCCCGTGCCGGACGGCGGCTGCGACATCACCGCCCATGTGGCGTTGGACGCCTGCGCGCTGGAGGGGGCGACGCTGCTCACCCAGCGGGCGGCGCTCGGCACCCTTGGCGTGAGCGGCGGCCGCCCGCCGCTGTCCCTCGCCTCCAGCGACCCGGCCGCGTACGTACGGGCCCTCACGCGCGCGGGAGAGGCGGCGGAGCTCACCGCGCCCGGCGGGCTCGGGGACTTCGGGTGGCTGGTCCAGCCGGTCGGCGTACCGCTCGAAGGCCTGCTGCCCGGCGCGGATCCGCTACTTGTCGATGTCGCCGACCACGAAGAACAGTGACCCCAGGATCGCCACCATGTCGGCGACCAGCTGGCCCGGAAGGAGTTCCACCAGCGCCTGGATGTTGTTGTACGAGGCCGAGCGGAGCTTGAGGCGGTAGGGCGTCTTCTCGCCCTTGGAGACCAGGTAGTAGCCGTTGATGCCGAGCGGGTTCTCGGTCCACGCGTACGTGTGGCCCTCGGGGGCCTTGAGGACCTTCGGGAGGCGCTGGTTGATCGGCCCCTGGGGCAGGTCGGCGAGCCGGTCGAGGCAGGCGTCCGCGAGGTCGAGCGCGTTGTGGGTCTGCTCCAGGAGCACCTCGAAGCGGGCCAGGCAGTCGCCCTCCTGGCGCGTGACGACCTTCAGGGTGTCCTGCAGTTCCCCGTACGCGAGATACGGCTCGTCGCGGCGCAGGTCGAAGTCGACTCCGGAGGCACGCGCGATGGGACCGCTCACTCCGTAGGAGTGCACCGCCTCCGGGGACAGCACGCCGACGCCGCGGGTGCGGCCCCGGAAGATCTCGTTGCCGAGCACCAGCTTGTCGTACACGTCCATGCGGGAGCGGACCGATGCGACGGCGGCACGCGCGCGTACCGGCCAGCCGGCGGGGAGGTCCTCCTTGAGGCCGCCCACGCGGTTGAACATGTAGTGCATCCGCCCGCCGGAGATCTCCTCCATCACGTTCTGGAGCTCCTCGCGCTCCCGGAAGGCGTGGAACACCGGGGTGATACCGCCCAGTTCGAGCGGATACGAGCCCAGGAACATCAGGTGGTTGAGTACGCGGTTCAGCTCGGCGAGCAGCGTGCGCATCCAGACGGCGCGCTCGGGCACCTCCATGCCGAGCATGCGCTCCACGCCGAGGACGACCCCGAGCTCGTTGGAGAACGCGGACAGCCAGTCGTGCCGGTTGGCCAGCATCACGATCTGCCGGTAGTCCCGCGCCTCGAAGAGCTTCTCCGCACCGCGGTGCATATAGCCGATGACCGGCTCCGCGTGCTGGATCCGCTCGCCGTCGAGGACGAGACGCAGCCGCAGCACGCCGTGCGTGGACGGGTGCTGCGGGCCGATGTTGAGCACCATGTCGGTGCTCTCCGCGGCGCCGCCGATGCCGAGCGTGGTCTCCGTCGTGGGGCTCATGCGCGCATTCTCTCGTACGCTCCGGCATACGCGACTGTGACCCGGCGTACGTACGCTTGCGGCATGGATACGGGGACGGCGGAACCCGCGCGACCGGCGGGGACAGAGGCACAACCGGTATGGACCGGGCTGCCCAGGGGACTGCTCAGAATGCGACGGCTTCTCCTGGTGGTGTGGCTCGTGCCGATCGCGGTGGCCGTGGGGGTGCTCCTGGGGGTGTTCGCCGGACCGGCATGGGCGTTCTTCGCGCTGCTGCCGCTCGCCCTCGTGGTGTGGGGCTGGCCGATGCTGGAGCGCAACTGGCGGTCCTGGAAGTACGCGGAGCGCTCCGACGACCTTCTGATCAGCAGGGGCGTGCTCTGGCGCGAGGAGACGATCGTCCCCTACGGCCGGATGCAGCTCGTCGAGGTCACGTCGGGACCGGTGGAGCGGTACTTCGGGCTCGCGGGCGTGCAGCTGCACACGGCGGCAGCCGCCACGGACGCGCGGATCCCCGGGCTGCTCCCCGAGGAGGCCGAGCGGCTCCGCGACCGGCTCACCGAGCTGGGCGAGGCCCGCTCGGCGGGGCTGTGAGCGGCGTACGCGAGGCGGCGGGGGAAGAACACACCCGCGGCCCCGACGACGTACGAGAGCGGCGTCTGCACCCCGTCACGCCCCTGCGCAGGGCCTGGGCGCCGGTCGCGGTCCTCGTGGGCTTCGCGGTGCACGACCCGAACGGCACCCAGCGGCGCGTCTCCGAACTCGCCGTGTCCCAGCTGCTGGCCGGGATCGCCGTCGTCCTCCTGGGCGGCGCCCTCTACGGCTTTCTCAGCTGGTGGTTCACGCACTTCGCGGTCACCGACACGGAACTGCGCATCCGCACCGGCCTGATCTTCAGGCGCACCGCCCACATCCGGCTCGACCGGCTCCAGGCCGTGGACGTGACGCAGCCGCTCGCGGCCCGGATAGCGGGCGTCGCCAAGCTCAAGCTGGACGTCGTCGGCGCGGAGAGCAAGGACGAACTCGCCTATCTGGGCGAGGAGGAGGCCGCTGTCCTACGGGCCGAACTCCTCGCGCGGGCGGCCGGTTTCGCCCCCGATGAGGCCCGCGAGGTCGGCGAGGCGCCGGTCAGGAATCTGGTGCACGTACAACCGCGCATGCTCGCGATCTCGCTTCTCCTGACCGGCACTACGTGGGGCATGCTCATCGCCACGCTGATCGTGCCGCCGTTCCTGTGGTTCGTCACCCACAACCTGTGGACGGTCCTCGCGACCGGCCTTCCCATGCTGGGCGGCGCCTTCGCCAGCAGCGTGGGGCGCTTCATCGGCGAGTACGACTGGAAGGTGGGCGAGTCCCCCGACGGCCTGCGCATCGACCACGGGCTGCTCGACAAGGCGCACGAGACGGTGCCGCCGGGGCGGGTGCAGACCGTGCGGGTCGTGGAGCCGTGGCTGTGGCGGCGGCGCGGGTGGGTGCGGGTCGAGCTGGACGTGGCGGGCTCCGCCAACGGCGTCCTGGTCCCGGTCGCGCCCCGGGATGTCGCCGAGGCGGTGATCGGCCGGATCCTGCCGGGCGTCCGGGTGCCGGCCGCCGCCGAGCTGATCCGGCCGCCCTCGCGCGCGGCGTGGTGCCTTCCGGTGTGGTGGAAGGGGTACGGCCTCACGGTGACGGACACGGTGTTCGCCGCGCGGCACGGTCTGCTGCGGCGGCGCCTGTCGTTGGTGCCGCACGCGAAGGTGCAGAGCGTGCGGCTCACGCAGGGGCCGTGGGAGCGGCACAAGGGGGTGGCGGATGTGGTGGTGGACACCGGCGCGAACAAGACGGTGACCGCACGGCTGCGTCCTACGGGGGAGGCGGTTTCGCTCCTGGAGGCGCAGGCCGAGCGGTCGCGTACGGGGCGGAGGGATGCGCTGCCGGATCGGTGGATGGCGTGATGTGAGGGGTTCGGTGCCGGGCAATCGGGAAGGGGGTCCCCCTGCTCATCAAGAGCTTGGGGGAGGGCGGGAAAGATCCGCCGCGAAGCGGCGGTCTTGAGCGGGGTCCGGGGCGGAGCCCCGGTACCGAGCCACGGCGGGCCTAGCTACGCCCGCAGGGCGGTCCGCAGTTCCGCCACGTCGATCTGCTCCGTCTCGTCATGCGCCGTCAGGTCGATGACCTGACCCGCCGCACCGCCCGAGCCCTCCGCGGGAGCCTGCTTGAAGTCCGCCTCGGCCTCCGCCTTGTGCAGGGCGAGTGCCTCCTCGCCCACCACGTCCGCGAGGTCCGCGTTCTGCACGGCCTCCAGCGCGGCGGGCGCCGCGCCCTTCGTGCCGAAGAAGTCGAAGCCGCCCTGGACGACCGGGCGCCTGGTCTGCGCGGGCGGCGCGACGGCGACCGCGCGCTCGTGCCCGCCGTACCCGTCGGCCGCCCCGGACTTCCCCCGCGCCTCGTCTCCGTCCGCGCCGGAGGCGGACGGCTTCGGCGTCAGCCGGTCCAGCGCGGCGTTCGCCCGCAGGTACAGCGACGGAGTCGCGCTCTCCGGAGCCTTGGCCTGGGCCGGGACCGGAGCCTGGGCCGGGACCGGAGCCTGGGCCTGAGCCGGCGGCAGCGCCCGCGCCGGAGTCGACGCCTCGATGGCGAGGAGCCGCCGCCCCTCCAGCGCACTGGCCCGCTCGGTCTCCGCCGTGGCGTACCGCCGAAGCAGCGCCGCGTGCTCATTGCGCAGCGCGGCAAGCTCCGCCCGCTTGGCGCGCAGCTTCGTCTCCAGGCGGCCGCGCAGCTCGCGGGACTCGTCGAGGTCGGACTCGCACTCGGCTATCCGTTCCTCGTAGCGCCACTCGTCGCTCTTGCGGGCGCGGCCGAGCTCGGCGACCTGCTTGCCGGCCGAGAGGTCCCAGCGGCGCATGACGACGGAGCCCACGACGGCGGCCGCGGCGGCCGCCGCGGTGAGGCCGCGGAGCACGATCGGTTCCGCGAAGAGCCAGGCGCCGCCGGCGCAGACGAGAGAGAGGCCTGCGACCGTCGAGGGGGGAAGCAGCCGGTGCAAGGGTGGGGAATGGCGGTGGCGTCCACGTGGCATGGCCAGAAACTTACCGCGCGTAGGCGAACTCTGGTGCCCCGGGCGCCAAAATGACAGTGCCACAGCGCTGATTCCCCGCCCTTGCCGATCCTCTTCGGCCACTCGACTCCACTTTCGGCCGCGCCAACTCCGGTTTCGGCCGCGCTACTTCTTGATCAATCCCTTCGACTCCAGATACTCCCTGGCGACATCGGCTTCCTTCTGCCGCTCGACATCGACCTTCCGGTCGAGTTCGGCGAGATCTTCCGTCGTGAGCGTCTCGGTCAGCTTGCCGAGCGCTTCGGCTATCTCCTTGTCGCCCGCTTCCTTCGCGTTCACCACCGGAAGGATGTTGTCCGCGTTCTGCAGCTTCTTGTCGTCCTCGAGGGCCACCAGGCCGAAGCTGTCCAGCGTCGCGTCGGTGGTCGTGGTCAGCACCACCTGGTCCGTGCCGTTCTTCACGGCCTGCTTGGACTGTGTGGTGCCGACGCCCTTGGGGTCGATTCCGGCGATGTCGATGCCGTACTTCTTCTTCAGTCCCGGCGCGCAGAACGGCCGGGTCTCGCATTCGTCACTCGCGGCGATCTTGACCTTCTCGCCCGACTCACCAAGATCAGAAAGCGTCTTGAGCTTGTGCTCCTTCGCGTATTCCTTGCTCACCGCGAACGCGTTCTGGTCGACCGCCTCGCCGACCGGAAGCACCTTCAGGCCGCGCGGCTCGGCGAGCTTCTTCAGCTCGGCCACCGTGGCGTCCACATCATTAGAAGCGACCGGCTTCGCCTTGGGCCCGTTCTTGCCGAGGTTGAGGAACTCCGCGAGCGTCGCCGCGTATTCGGGAGCGACATCGATCGAGCCCTTCTTCAGCTCGGGCTCGTACACCTCGCGGTTCTGGACGGTCTTGACCTCCGCGTCATATCCGGCCTCCTCCAGGACACCGACGTACAGCTCGGCGAGGACCTTCTGCTCGGTGAAGCGGGCCGAACCCACGACGAGCTTGCCCTTGCCGCCCGCCTTGTCGCCCGAGCCCTTGCCGTCCTCCTCCAGGCTGTCCCCGCCGCACGCGGTGAGCCCCGCGGTCAGCGCCACGACGGCCACGGCCGCCCCTGCCATCCGTCGCGCGCGACGCGTTGTGCTGTTCATCGGTGAACCACCATTTCGAAAGGTCGAACGGAAACAAGAAACCGGATCCGGGCCGCTGAGGAATCACCCGGCCGCCGAGGAGTCACTCACCGGACGGGGCCGCCCGCCCCTGCCGACACCGCGGGACGGGTCGAAGACGCGCCCCACGACCACGAGCACCACCTCCACGAAGAGCGCGAGCAGCGCCACGAGCAGGGCGCCCGCCACCACCTGGGGCGTGTTCTGCAGGTTGAACCCGGCCGTGATGATCCGGCCGAGACCCCCTTCGCCGGCCATCGCGGCCAACGTCGCCGTGGCGACGACCTGCACCCCGGCGGACCGGACACCCGTCATGATCAGCGGGTACGCGAGGGGCAGTTCGACCCGCGCGAACAGCTGGCCGCCGCTCATGCCCATCCCCCGCGCGGCCTCCACCACCGACCGGTCGACCTCGCGCATCCCGATGTACGCGTTGGTCAGCAGCGGCGGCACCGCGAAGAGCACCAGGGCGATCAGCGTCGGTACGTCCCCGTGCTCGCCCAGCGGGGTGAGCGTGAGGAGCACGAGCACCGCGAGCGTCGGCACCGCACGGCCGATGTTCGAGATGTTCACCGCGAGGGCGCCGCCCTTGCCGATGTGGCCGAGGAACAGCGCGATCGGCAGCGCGATCAGACACGCGACGGCCAGACACACCCCACTGAAGTAGAGATGCTCCGCGAGCCGGTGCCACACCCCCTTGTCGCCCTGCCAGTTGGCGGACGTGGTCAGCCAGTCGTACGCACCGGTGATCGCGTTCATGCAGGTTCAGCCACCTTGGCCGTGCGCTGCGCGCGAGCGGCACGGTTCGTCCGTATTCGATGGACCCGCGTCCAGGGCGTCAGCCACCGCTGGAGCGCCAGGAGCAGCAGGTCGGCCACGACGGCGAGGAGCACGCACAGCACGGACGCCGTGAGCACCTGTGCCTTGAAGGTCGTGTCGAGGCCGTCCAGGATCAGCGTGCCGAGCCCGCCGTAGTCCACGATCGCGCCGACCGTGGTCAGCGCCACCGTCGACACCGTCGTGATGCGCACGCCTGCGAGCAACGCGGGCAGCGCGAGCGGCAGTTCGACCTCCCACAGCAGCCGCAGCGGGCCGTACCCCATCCCCTTGGCCGCGTCCCGCGCCTCGTCGGGCACGGCCTGCAGCCCCGCCAGGATGTTCCGCACCAGGATCGTCAGCGAGTACAGCACCAGGCCCGTCACGACCAGCGAGGCGGAGAGCCCGAAGAACGGCAGCAGGAGCGAGAACATCGCGAGCGAAGGGACCGTGTAGAGCACGGTCGTCAGGCCGAGGATCGGCCCCGCGAGGAAGCGCCAGCGCCGGGCGAGCAGCGCAAGCGGCAGGGAGACGGCGACGCCGATCGCCACCGATGCCACGGTGATGCCCACGTGCTGCACGGTGGCGTCGATCAACTCCTGGCTGCGGGAACGGACGTACTCCCCGCAGATCCAGTCGTTCGCCACCAGACAGTTCTGCTCGCTCATCGCGCCCCGCCCCCTCCTCACTCCCCCGAAAACCGATTCCTGCGGCTGTCTGGCGACCCTAACGCGCACCACTGACAATCGCCGAGACTCGTCGTACTGGCGCAACATGGGCTTTACACAACGCCCGCAACAATGGGGAATCATGATCCGGTTCGAGCACGTCACCAAGCGGTACGCGGACGGCACCACCGCCGTCGACGACCTGTCCTTCGAGGTCGCCGAGGGTGAACTGGTCACGCTCGTCGGCCCGTCGGGCTGCGGCAAGACGACGACGATGAAGATGGTGAACCGTCTCATCGAGCCGACCGAGGGCCGGATATTCGTGGACGGCGACGACATATCCGCCATCGACCCGGTCCAACTCCGGCGCCGTATCGGCTATGTCATCCAGCAGGTCGGCCTCTTCCCGCACAAGACAGTCCTGGAGAACACCGCGACCGTCCCGCATCTCCTCGGCGTCAAGCGCGCCAAGGCCCGCGAGCGCGCGGCCGAACTCCTCGACCTGGTCGGCCTCGACCCGGCCACCTTCGGCGACCGCTACCCCGAGCAGCTCTCCGGCGGCCAGCGCCAGCGCGTCGGCGTGGCCCGCGCGCTCGCCGCCGATCCGCCGGTGCTCCTGATGGACGAGCCGTTCGGCGCCGTCGACCCCGTGGTCCGCGAGCACCTGCAGAACGAGTTCCTCCGCCTCCAGCAGGCCGTGCGCAAGACGGTGCTCTTCGTCACGCACGACATCGAGGAGGCGGTCCGGCTCGGCGACCGCATCGCCGTCTACGGCCAGGGCCGCATCGAGCAGTTCGACACTCCCTCGACGGTGCTCGGCGCACCCGCCACCGACTACGTGGCCGACTTCGTCGGCGCGGACCGCGGCCTCAAGCGGCTCTCCGTGACACCCATCGAGGAGGGCGACCTGGAGCAGCCGCCCGTCCTGCACCTGGACGACCCGCTGCCCGCGAAGCTGGACGCCCGCTGGGCCGTCGTCCTGGACGGCGAGAACAACCTGCACGGCTGGATCTCCGCCGAGCACGCGCACGGCGGTTCGGGCACGGTGCGGGACCACGCACGCCGCATGGAGGCGTGGCTTCCGGTGGGCGCGACCCTGAAGCAGGCGTTCGCCACGATGCTGCAGCACGACGCCGGCTGGATCGCCGTCATCGACAAGGACAGCGAGGGCCGCTTCCTGGGTGTGCTCACGCCGGCCCGGCTGCACGAGGCACTGCGCAGGTCGACGGCGGCCGACGCGCGTGACATCGCGCGCGGGGAGGTCGAGTTGGAGACGATCGCGGCCATCGGCGGGAGCTGAACCGCCTGCCGGCCCAAGAGAAGCCCAGGAGGAGCCCTACCGAGCGCTCAGCCGCCCACTGATCCACTCCAGTGTCGCGGGGATCTCACGGCGCCACGTGTTGAAGTTGTGCCCGCCGCTGGGCAGCGTGATCGACGAGACCCGGGTGGGCGGCTTCACCTTGTCGATGAACTTCTCGGTGTCCGCGTAGTTGTCCTCGCCCTGCTTGCTCGTGGTGACGAGGAGGGACGTCTGGGGCGGCGGCATGTGGTCCAGGGACCACATGAGGTCGGCGCGCCGCTCCAACTCCTTGTCACCGTGGAAGAGATCGCCGGTGGTGACGTCGATGGGCGCCTTGTAGTACGCGGAAAGGCCCGCCCCGGCGGCGTACACGTCGGGGTGGTGCACGGCCAGCTTCAGCGCGCAGTAGCCGCCCGTCGAGTCGCCGATCACGCCCCAGCTCCCCGGCTTCCCGCCCACCCTGTAGTGCTCGGACATGGCGTCGGGCAGGTCCTTGGCGAAGAACGTCTCGGCCTGCGGGCCGCCGGGGACGTCCACGCACTCGGTGTCCCGCGGCGGCGCGACCGTCGGCCGCAGCATGACCAGGATCATCGGCTGCATGGTGCCCCGCTTGGCCTGCGCATGGGCGGTCTGCGGGTAGCGCAGGCCCTTGATGAGCGCCTCCGCGGTGCCGGGGTAGCCGGTCAGCACCACGGCCGCGGGGAACCTGCGGTCCTTGTAGCGGGGCTGGAAGTACTCGGGCGGCAGGTAGACGTACGCCTGGCTGGCGATGTCCGACTCCTTCCCGCTGACGGTGACGTCCTGGATCTGGCCGCCGGTCGATGGCCTGCCGCCCCCGGGGACGTTCACCGGGCGGGTGCCGCGGACGTCGACCGGGCCGCCCTCGCCCTTGGCGGGGTCGTGGTCGACGACCACTCCGGGGCTTGTCTCCTGGCCGAAGAGGTCCGCCCAGGTCGCGTAGAAGCCGAACGCCTGGTTGGCGGCGAGGCCGACCGAGGCGAAGATCGCCAGCTGGGTGGCGATCAGCAGGCCGACACGTCCGGTGATGGTCCGCCAGTTCTGCCGGGCCAGGCGTGGCCAGAACCAGACGGTTCCGATGAACAGCACGACGGCCAGAGCCACCGCCAACGCGAGGACCTTGTTGCTCGTAAGACCCATTTTTCCGATCCGGAGTGAACCCGAGGCCCGGAAGGGCCGTCCTAGAGGGCGCAATTGTCGCCGGATGCCGCTTTTGGCACCGGGTCCAAGGTCTCTCGCGGAACTACGGGATGCGATGTCTGTCAGGATAGATGGGGAAATTTCAGGAGTGGTTCCAGGCGGTGGCGGCAAGCTCCGCCGGATGCTCCGCGGCCCCCGCCCCGAGGCAGTACCGGCCTTCGTGGCCCGCGCCTGCACCCTCGTAGGGCTGCTGAACATCGCGGCGGGCGTCTTCCCGCGCTTCCGGCACAGCCGCATGCACGCCGTCGCCGAGGTCCTGCCCGGCGCGCTCGGCCCCTTCGCCGCCGCCCTCGCGCTCAGCTCCGGCGTCCTCCTGCTGCTGCTCGCGCACGGCCTGCGCCGCCACAAGCGGCGCGCCTGGCGGGCCGCCGTGGTGCTGCTCCCGGCCGGAGCCGTGGCCCAGTTCATGTACCGCCACTCCGTCATCGGCGTACTGATCTCGCTCGCCCTGCTGACCCTGCTGCTGCGCCATCGCGGGGAATTCGCGGCGCTCCCCGACCCGCGCAGCCGCTGGCGCGCCCTGGCCAACTTCGTGGTCCTGGGGGCCGGTTCCATCGCGCTCGGCCTGGTGATCGTCAGCGCCCACCCCGGCAAGGTCATCGGAGACCCGAGCATCACGGACCGCCTGGCCCACGTCCTGTACGGCCTGTTCGGCTTCGAAGGCCCGGTCGACTACTACGGGAGGACGTCCTGGACGGTCGGCTGCTCGCTCGGCGCACTCGGCCTCCTCACAGCGATCACCACTATCTATTTGGCCTTCCGCCCCGAACACCCCGCCGCGCGGCTCACCGAGGACGACGAGACGAAGCTGCGCGCCCTGCTCGCCAAGCACGGCGCCCGCGACTCCCTCGGCCACTTCGCGCTCCGCCGCGACAAGGGCGCCGTCTTCTCGCCCAGCGGCAAGGCCGCCGTCACCTACCGCGTCGTCTCCGGAGTGATGCTCGCCAGCGGTGACCCCATCGGCGACGTGGAGGCCTGGCCAGGCGCGATCGAGCGCTTCATGGACGAGGCGAAGGCCCACTCCTGGACGCCCGCCGTCATGGGCTGCTCCGAGACGGGCGGCGAGGTCTGGACCCGCGAGACCGGCCTCGACGCCCTCGAACTGGGCGACGAGGCGGTGGTGGACGTCGCGGATTTCTCCCTGACCGGGCGCGCGATGCGCAACGTGCGCCAGATGGTCAAGAGGATCGAGCGCAATGGCTACGAGACGCGCGTACGGCGCGTGCGTGACCTCGGCGAGCAGGAGCTCGCCAGGATCCAGCGGGCCGCCGACGACTGGCGCGGCACCGACACCGAACGCGGCTTCTCCATGGCGCTCGGCCGGATCGGCGACCCCGGAGACGGCGACTGTCTGATCGCGACCGCCCACAAGGCCGACGAGGACCCGGGGCCCTACGGCGACCTGAAGGCCGTCCTGCACTTCGTCCCCTGGGGCGAGGACGGCGTCTCCCTGGACCTCATGCGCCGCGACCGCGCCGCCGACCCCGGCATGAACGAGCTGCTCATCGTCGCCGCCCTGCAGACCGCCCCGAAGCTCGGCATCGCGCGCATGTCCCTCAACTTCGCCATGTTCCGCGCGGCCCTCGCACGCGGCGAGAAGATCGGCGCGGGCCCGGTCCTGCGCGCCTGGCGCGGCCTGCTCGTCTTCCTCTCCCGCTGGTTCCAGATCGAGTCCCTGTACAAGTTCAACGCGAAGTTCCGCCCCCGCTGGGAGCCCCGCTTCGTCGTCTACCGCTCCTCCAAGGACCTGCCCCGCATCGGATTCGCGGCCATGCAGGCCGAGGGCTTCGTCACGTTCGCGCTGCCCCGTTTCCTGCGCGGACGCACTCCGGGGCGCCGCCCCTGCCCGCACCGGTCGACGGAGCGTGAGGTCCGGGCGGCGTAAGGGCGCCTCGTACGGGCCTACGCTGGAGGCATGAGTACGTTGCGCGGGCGGGGATCGGTCGAAGGGCTGCCGGAGTGGGGCCGCTGTGCGGTCATGGGGGTCGTGAACGTGACGCCCGATTCCTTCTCCGACGGAGGCCGCTGGTTCGACACCACGGCCGCCGTGAAACACGGCATCGACCTGGTCGCCCAGGGCGCGGACCTGGTCGACGTGGGCGGCGAGTCCACCCGGCCCGGCGCCACGCGCGTGGACGAGGACGAGGAGCTGCGCCGCGTGGTGCCCGTCGTGCGGGGTCTGGCCGCCGAGGGCGTCACGGTCTCCGTGGACACGATGCGGGCCACCGTCGCCGAGCAGGCACTGGCCGCCGGCGCGGTCCTGGTCAACGACGTCAGCGGCGGCCTCGCCGACGCCCGTATGGTCCCCGCCGTCGCCGCCGCCGGCGCGCCCTTCGTGGTCATGCACTGGCGCGGTTTCCTCGCCGACATCCACGCCAAGCCCGTGTACGAGGACGTGGTCTCCGAAGTCGTCGACGAACTCCACGCGCGCGTGCGGGCCGCCATCGAGGGCGGCATCGCCCCCGAGCGCATCGTCGTCGACCCCGGCCTCGGCTTCTCCAAGGACGCCGAGCACGACCTGGCCCTCCTCGCCCGCCTCGACCGGCTGCGTGAGCTCGGCCACCCGATCCTGGTCGCCGCGTCCCGCAAGCGCTTCCTCGGCCGCGTCCTCGCGGGCCCCGAGGGCGCGCCGCCGCCCGCCCGCGAGCGGGACGCCGCCACCGCCGCGGTCTCCGCCATCGCCGCCCACCAGGGCGCCTGGGCGGTCCGCGTGCACGAGGTGCGGGCCACCGCCGACGCCGTCCGGGTCGCACACGCCGTGACCAGCGCGGCCGGCGGCGACCTGTGACCGGGGCCCGTACCGACGTCGAACAGGTCGAGCGCGCCAACACGGCCTTCTACGAAGCGCTGGAGCGCGGCGACTTCGACGAGGTGTCCGACCTGTGGCTGGACACCGGCACCAGGGACGCCCTCGACGACGAAGAGGTCGGCTCGGACGACGAGGAGACCGCGATCTCCTGCGTCCACCCCGGCTGGCCGGTCCTCACCGGCCGCGGCGAGGTGCTCAGGTCGTACGCGCTGATCATGGCGAACACGGAGTACATCCAGTTCTTCCTCACCGACGTCCACGTCGGCGTGGCGGGCGACACCGCCCTGGTGACCTGCACTGAGAACATCCTCAGCGGCGGCCCGCCCCCCGAGGGCGGCGGCGAGCTCGGGCCGCTCGTCGGGCAGTTGGTGGTCGCCACGAATGTGTTCCGGCGCACATCGGACGGATGGAAGCTCTGGTCGCACCACGCATCACCCGTACTCGCCGAAACCGACGACGAAGAGGGCGAAGAGTCACCCTCCTGAGTGGGTAGGGGCGGGTCGAGGAGCCCCCGCGGGCGAGGACTGTCAGTGCTCGCAGGTAGATTCGATCGTGGCTGGTGTGCCGACCGCACTCGGTGCAGGCCTGCCGATACCGACGATTGCAGGAGTGATTCGCGTGGATCGTGTCGCGCTGCGCGGCCTCAAGGCCCGTGGGCACCACGGTGTCTTTCCGCGGGAACGCGAAGAGGGCCAGACCTTCATCGTGGACCTGGTCATTGGCCTGGACACCCGTGCGGCCGCCGCCGACGACGACCTGTCGAAGACCGTGCACTACGGCGTCGTGGCGGAGGAGGTCGTGGCCGTCGTCGAGGGCGAGCCGGTGGACCTCATCGAGACGCTCGCCGAGCGCATCGCCCAGACGTGTCTGAAGCACGACGGAGTCCTGGAGGTCGAGGTGTGCGTCCACAAACCGGACGCCCCGATCACCGTCCCCTTCGACGATGTGACCGTCACCATCACCCGGAGCCGAGTATGACCGCGTTTTCCACGCAAGGGCAGAGCGACCCGACCGTCCAGCCGGTGCCCACGGCCGTGGTGGAGCAGGTGGACGCCGCCGACACGACCCTCTCCAACCCCAAGCGCGCCGTGATCTCCCTCGGCAGCAACCTCGGCAACCGCCTGGAGAACCTGCAGGGCGCCGTCGACGCCCTGGAGGACACCCCCGGCCTGCGCGTCAAAGCGGTCTCTCCGGTGTACGAGACCGAGCCCTGGGGCGTCGAGCCGGGCAGCCAGCCGTCGTACTTCAACGCGGTCGTCGTGGTGAAGACGACCCTGCCGCCCTCCTCGCTCCTGGAGCGGGCGCACGCGGTCGAGGAGGCCTTCCACCGCGTGCGGGACGAGCGCTGGGGCCCCCGCACCATCGACGTCGACATCGTGGCGTACGCGGACGTGGTGTCGGACGACCCGGTCCTCACCCTGCCCCACCCCCGGGCGCACGAGCGGGCCTTCGTCCTGGCCCCCTGGCACGACGTGGAGCCGCAGGCCCAGCTGGCCGGCCACGGCCCGATTGCCGAGCTGCTCGCCGCGCTCACCCGCGAGGGCGTCAAGCCCCGTGTCGACCTGGAACTCCGGCTGCCCGAGTAGTCGTTAGGGTCATCGGGTCCGCACAACGAAGATCCGTACGACGATCCGTACGACGCGGATCCGCACAACGACGAAGGGTCATCCGTGAAGCAGCTGCGCATCAGGACACTGGCCGGCCTCTTCGTGGTGGCCGGAGTGCTGTCCTGGGCCGGCGCCCGGCTCTGGGACTCCCTCGGCACGCTGCCGAGGGTCCCGCTCGCCGCGCCCATCGTGCTCGCGGTGATCGCCGTGGTCCTGCTGGCCACGGCCCTCTCCCTGCGCTCCCGGCTGCGCGCCCAGCGCGAGCGGCGCCCCGGCGCGAAGGGTGTCGAACCGCTGATGGCCGCCCGCGCGGTCGTCTTCGGCCAGGCGAGCGCCCTGGTGGCCGCCCTCGTCGCCGGCATGTACGGCGGGACGGGCGTCTTCCTCCTGGAGTACCTGGACATCCCGGCCCGCCGCGACCAGGCGATCTACGCCGGTCTCTCGGTCGTGGCGGGCATCGCGGTGATAGCGGCCGCCTTCTTCATGGAGCGGGTCTGCAAGCTCCCTGAGGACACCGACGAGGACGGCCAGAACGGCGGGGCGGCTCCGGCCGCGTAACACTCTCCCGCCGACGTGTGGCGCTATCGCGCCATGATCAGGCTCATCGCCTCGTTGCGCGTCGCGGGGTCACGCAGCTGACCGCGCACGGCCGACGTGATCGTCTTGGCGCCCGGCTTCCGCACGCCGCGCATCGTCATGCACATGTGCTCGCACTGGACGACCACGATGACGCCGCGCGGCTCCAGGATCTGCATCAGGGAGTCCGCGATCTGCGTCGTCAGGCGTTCCTGGACCTGCGGACGGCGGGCGTACACGTCCACGAGGCGGGCGAGCTTCGACAGACCGGTGATCTTGCCGTCGGTCGACGGGATGTAGCCGACGTGGGCGACACCGACGAACGGCACGAGATGGTGCTCACAGCTGCTCATGACCTCGATGTCCTTCACCAGGACCATCTCGTCGTGACCGAGGTCGAACGTCGTCGTCAGGACGTCCTCGGGCTTCTGCCACAGGCCCGCGAATATCTCTCTGTACGCGCGTGCCACGCGACCGGGAGTCTCCCGCAGACCCTCGCGGTCCGGGTCCTCCCCGACCGCGATCAGCAGCTCACGCACGGCGTTCTCGGCCCGCTTCTCGTCGAACTCGCTGATCGAGCCCTCGCCGTCCAGGGTCACAGGGTCGGTCATCTGGTGCCTCGTTCCTTGCGTTCTGCGTGCCTGCGCGCAACTGCGTACGAAAAAACTGCGCCCCCCAGGCTAAAACCAGGGGGGCGCAGCATCCATTCCGGGCCTGCTGAGGCGACCGGGGTCAGCTCTCGGGGCGATCCTCCTTGGTCACCTCGACGGGCGTCTCCGACGCACCCGCCGTGACCGCGGGCGTAGAGCCGTTCGCACCGTTCGTCAGCGACAGCTCCTTGGGGGAGAGCACCGGCGGGCGGGTCGAGGGCGTGCGCCGCGAGGAACCGGTCCACGCCGGGCGGGCCGGGCGCTTCACGATGCCGGCGAAGACCTCGGCGATCTGCTCCTTGCCGAGGGTCTCCTTCTCAAGGAGCTGGAGGACCAGGTTGTCGAGAACGTCGCGGTTCTCGACGAGGATCTCCCAGGCCTCGTTGTGCGCGGTCTCGATGAGCTTCTTGACCTCTTCGTCGACCAGCGCCGCGACTTCTTCCGAGTAGTCACGCTGGTGCGCCATCTCGCGCCCCAGGAACGGCTCGGTGTTGTCGCCGCCGAACTTGATCGCGCCGAGCCGCTCGGTCATGCCGTACTGCGTGACCATGGCCCGCGCGGTCGCGGTGGCCTTCTCGATGTCGTTCGCCGCGCCCGTCGTCGGGTCGTGGAAGACGAGCTCCTCGGCCGCGCGCCCGCCCAGCATGTACGCGAGCTGGTCGAGCATTTCGTTGCGCGTGGTCGAGTACTTGTCCTCTTCGGGCAGGACCATGGTGTAACCCAGGGCCCGGCCGCGGGACAGGATCGTGATCTTGTGCACCGGGTCCGAGTTCGGGGAAGCCGCCGCGACCAGGGCGTGTCCGCCCTCGTGGTACGCGGTGATCTTCTTCTCCTTGTCGGACATGATCCGGGTCCGCTTCTGCGGGCCGGCCACGACGCGGTCGATCGCCTCGTCAAGGGAGTGGTTGTCGATCAGCTTCTTGTCGCTGCGCGCCGTCAGGAGCGCCGCTTCGTTCAGCACGTTCGACAGGTCGGCACCCGTGAAGCCGGGCGTGCGCCGGGCGACCGCGCCCAGGTCGACGTCCGGGGCGACCGGCTTGCCCTTCTGGTGAACCTTGAGGATCTCCAGACGGCCCTGCATGTCCGGGCGGTCGACCGCGATCTGCCGGTCGAAACGGCCGGGGCGAAGCAGCGCCGGGTCGAGGATGTCGGGCCGGTTCGTGGCGGCGATCAGGATGACGCCGCCCTTCACGTCGAAGCCGTCCATCTCGACGAGCAGCTGGTTGAGCGTCTGCTCGCGCTCGTCGTGGCCACCGCCGAGACCGGCACCACGGTGACGGCCCACCGCGTCGATCTCGTCGACGAAGACGATCGCCGGAGCGTTCGCCTTGGCCTGCTCGAAGAGGTCACGCACTCGGGAGGCACCGACACCGACGAACATCTCGACGAAGTCGGAACCGGAGATCGAGTAGAAGGGGACGCCCGCCTCGCCCGCGACGGCACGCGCGAGCAGCGTCTTACCCGTGCCGGGCGGGCCGTAGAGCAGCACACCCTTGGGGATCTTGGCGCCGACGGCCTGGAACTTGGCCGGCTCCTGGAGGAACTCCTTGATCTCATGGAGTTCTTCGACGGCCTCGTCGGACCCCGCCACATCGGAGAAGGTCGTCTTCGGGGTGTCCTTGGTGATGAGCTTGGCCTTGGACTTCCCGAACTGCATGACCCGGGAGCCGCCGCCCTGCATCTGATTCATCAGGAACAGGAAGACGACGACGATGAGGACGAAGGGGAGCAGGGAAAGAAGGATGCCGACGAACGGGTTCTGCTTCGACTCCGAGACGGTGTAACCGTCCGGGATCTTCTTCTGCTCGAACTTCTCCTGCAAGGTGTTGGCGATGGCGACGCCCTGGTCGCCGATGTAGCTCGCCTGGATC
Organism: Streptomyces sp. NPDC021622; assembly: GCF_040640795.1. Lineage (NCBI taxonomy): Bacteria > Bacillati > Actinomycetota > Actinomycetes > Kitasatosporales > Streptomycetaceae > Streptomyces > Streptomyces sp. NPDC021622. Next base: position 189,337 of record NZ_JBFACK010000013.1, on the reverse strand, counting down.
TTGCTGCTGTCCTTGACCTTCTGGTCGCCCTTGAGCTCGACCTTGATGGTCCGCTCGTCACCGGTGGTGAGCTTGGCGGACTCGACCTTGTCGTCGTTGATCGCCTGCACCACTTGGCCGGTGTCAACCGTCTTGTAGCCGCCGGACGAACCGACGACCTGCATCAACACGACCACGGCAAGGACGGCCAGCACGATCCACATGACTGGCCCACGGAAGTATCGCTTCACGTCCATCCATACGGAGCGATGACGCCCCGTCCCTCCTGCCATAGTGAGTTTGATAAAGACTGTTCTTCGGACGGTACCCCAGCATTGTCACCCGAAGCCGCACGGGACGGCTGACAAACCCGTCTTCGCATGCTCCAACGGCGGGAAACGGGTGAGGGTTCCCGGCCGCCTCAGTGGAGTTGGCCGGGAGGGCCGGGATCAGCCGCCGGGAGGCGGAACGTTCAGCCGCCGTAGACGTGCGGAGCGAGCGTGCCGACGAACGGCAGATTGCGGTACTTCTCCGCGTAGTCCAGGCCGTACCCGATGACGAACTCGTTCGGGATGTCGAAGCCGACCCACTCCACGTCGATCGCGACCTTGGCCGCCTCCGGCTTGCGAAGCAGCGTGCAGACCTTCAGCGACGCGGGCTCGCGCGAGCCGAGGTTGGAGAGCAGCCAGGACAGCGTCAGACCGGAGTCGATGATGTCCTCGACGATCAGGACGTGCTTGCCCTTGATGTCGGTGTCCAGGTCCTTGAGGATCCGCACCACACCGGAGGACTGGGTGCCCGCGCCGTACGACGACACAGCCATCCAGTCCATCGTGAGCGGGGTGGACAGCGCACGCGCCAGGTCCGCCATGACCATCACGGCGCCCTTGAGGACTCCGACGATCAGCAGGTCCTTGCCCGCGTACTCCGCGTCGATCTTCGCGGCCAGCTCAGCCAGCTTCGCGTCGATCTCTTCCTTGGTGATGAGCACCGACTGAAGGTCGGTGCCCATGTCTTTCGCGTCCACCCGCATCACTTTCGGTCGTCCGTCACACCGGCTGCGCGGGGACCAGGGTCCCCTCGGTCAACAGCCTTGCCGGATAACCAGTCTGCCACCCTGGCGCTGAGCCACGACTTTGCCCGGCAGATTGATGGCTCCCTGACCGCGCCATCCGGTGATCAGCCGGTCGATCTCCTCGATGTGCCGGGCGAACAGCGCACCGGCCGGGGAGCCCGCCTCGATGGCCGCGCGGCGCACGATCCTGCGGCGTACGGCGGGCGGCAGGGCGTAGAGCTTGGCGCACTCCAGGAGTCCCGTGGCGTCGCGCACGGAGGCTTCGGCCTGCGCGGCCCAGTGGTCCAGGGCGTCGGCGTCGTCCCGGGACAACTGGGCCGTGCGGGCCAGTGCCTCCACGACGCCCTTGCCGAGCGCCTTCTCCAGGGCGGGCAGTCCTTCGTGCCGCAGCCGGGAGCGGGTGTAGGCGGGGTCGGTGTTGTGCGGGTCGTCCCAGACGGGCAGCGACTGGACCATGCAGGCCTTGCGGGCGGTCTGCCGGTCGATGTGCAGGAACGGGCGGCGGTAGCGGTGGTCGGCGCCGGGCCCGCCGGAGACGGCCGCCATCCCGGACAGGGAGCGGATGCCGGAGCCGCGGGCGAGGCCGAGCAGAACCGTCTCCGCCTGGTCGTCACGGGTGTGGCCGAGCAGGATCGCGGCGGCGCCGTGCCGCTCGGCGGCGGCGTCGAGGGCGGCGTAGCGCGCGTCGCGGGCCGCGGCTTCGGGGCCGCCGTCCCTGCCGACGTCGACGGCCACGGACTCGATGGGGTCGAGGCCGAGCGCGGTGAGGCGGGTGACGACCTCGGCGGCGCGCAGATCGGAGCCGTCCTGCAGCCGGTGGTCGACGGTGACGCCGCCGGCGCGGATGCCGAGCTTGGGGGCCTCGAAGGCGAGGGCGGAGGCGAGTGCCATGGAGTCGGCGCCGCCGGAGCACGCGACGAGCACGAGTGGCGGGGCGGCCTGCTCGCGTGGAGGGTCGTGGGGGCGGGAGGCGCGCGGGACGCGCCCGGGGTCGCGCTGTGCGTCGGGACGGGCGTCCTGGCGCGGTGCGTCGGGGCGCTGGTGATCGGTGCGTTGTACGTCGGTCAGTACGTCGTGGAGTACGCGGCGGACCGCCAGGCGTATCGCCGCGACCGCAGGATGGGGACCCATGTCCGGTTCCCTTCATGAAGTTCGGGGGTGAGCCTCGGACCTGTCACTCAGGACCGCTCAGGAGATCGGTCCTCAGTCAGACCTCATGAGGTTAGTCACTCAGAGTGTGTCGATGGTGACAGAGCCGAGCCGTTCCCCGAGCATTGCACGCCTACCCATGGCTCACGGTCCCTCGGACGGGTGATTGCGGGGGCGTTCTCCTGCCATCGGCCGCATCCGGTCCCTCACTCTCCCTTACGGTGCACCCTCGCGACCCAGTCCGCCGGTTTGGCGATCTCCGCCTTGGTGGGCAGGGTGTTCGGCGAAGTCCACACGCGGTTGAAGCCGTCCATTCCGACCTCGCCGACGACGGCTCGGACGAAACGCTCGCCGTCCCGGTATTGGCGCAATTTCGCGTCAAGGCCGAGGAGCTTGCGCAGCGCCTGGTCAAGGCGGCTCGCCCCGCGGGCGCGGCGCTGCTGGAATTTCTCACGGATCTCGCCGACGGACGGCACCACATCGGGTCCGACCCCGTCCATCACGAAGTCCGCATGGCCCTCCAGGAGCGACATGACGGCCGTGAGGCGGGCGAGGATCTCCCGCTGGGCGGGGGTCTGGACCAGCTCGACGATGGAGCGGCCCCCGTCGTCCTCCTCGCCCTCGGGGCGGCCGCCTGCGAGCGACTGGGCGGCCTCCCTGATGCGCTCCAGGAACGTCATCGGGTCGACGTCGGTCTCGGAGAGGAATGACTGGATCTCCCCCTCCAGGTGGTCGCGCAGCCAGGGCACGGCGGAGAACTGGGTGCGGTGCGTCTCCTCGTGCAGACAGACCCAGAGCCTGAAGTCATGGGGATCGACGTCCAGTTCGCGCTCGACGTGCACGATGTTCGGCGCGACGAGGAGGAGCCTGCCGCCGCCGTTCTCCCCCGCCGGGAGGTCGCGGGTGGCCGGGGCGAAGGTCTCGTACTGCCCGAGGACGCGCGAGGCGAGGAAGGAGAGCAGCATGCCCAGCTCGACGCCCGTCACCTTGCCGCCGACCGCGCCGAGCATGGCGCCGCCGGGGCCGCTGCCGCGGCGGTCCTGCATCTTGTCGAGGAGGGGCTTGAGGATCTCCCGGAACCCCGCCACGTTCGCCCGGATCCAGCCGGCCCGGTCGACGACGAGCACCGGGGTGTCATGGATGTCGCCCGTCCCCATCCGGGTGAAGGAACGGACGTGCTCCTCCGAGGACTTGGCATGCTTGCGGAGCTCGGCGACGATGGCACGCGCCTCGTCCCGGCTCACTTCTGGACCCGGCCGTACGAGCCGGGTCGCGGTCGCCACCGCGAGATTCCAGTCGACCATCTCCGCACCACCGATGCTCGTCATGCGTCAACGGTACGTGGTCGTGTCCGGCTGCGGAGTAGGTTGCACCCCCGGAGCTTCCCCGACCCTGGCCCTTAGGGGCTGCCTTGGCCTGAGCGCCCGCTTCATCGCTCGCCCCGCACTTGGCGCTGTGCCCACCCGTTCCGCCCTGCGGAACGCCTGCCCACAGCAAGGGCGGCCAAGAGACGGCTACCTGCAGCCGCAGCCCGCCACCGCTGATGCCATTCCGTCGAGTGCCGCCTGTGCCGCCTTCGGGTCCGTTGTGCCCGTTGTCATGAAGGCGAAGACCAGGAGGCGGCCGTCCGCGTCCACGACCGTGCCCGCCAGGGTGTTCACGCCCGTGAGGGTGCCGGTCTTGGCGCGTACGACGCCGGTGCCCGGGGAGTCCTTGGGGTAGCGGTCGACCAGCGTGCCCGTGAAGCCGGCCACGGGGAGGCCCGTGACCACCGAGCGCAGTTCGGGGTGGGCCGGGTCGGCGGCGCGGTCGAGGAGCGCGGCGAGCAGCTCGGCGGAGATCCGGTCGGCCCGGTCGAGGCCGCTGCCGTCGGCGAACTTCGCCCCGGCCATCGGCAGCCGGACCTTGCCCAGCTCGGCGGAGATCGCCTTGGACGCGCCGTCGAAGCTCGCCGGCTCCTTCGCGGCGAGCGCCGTCTGGCGGGCCAGGGCCTCCGCGATGTCGTTGTCGCTGTGCGTCAGCATCCGCTCGACCAGGGACGAGAGCGGCGGGGACTCGACCTTGGCGAGGGATTCCGCCCGGCCGGACGCCTTCGCCGGGGCGGGGTCCTTCTTCGTCTCGATGCCGTGGTCCTTCAGGAGGTCCGCGAACTTCTTCGCCGCGTCCTTCGCCGGGTCGCCCGAGCGCGCGGCGGGCCCGCTGGCGGAGTCGTCGAGGCGGCCCTCGTCGGCCATCAGGGCGGTGACCGGGGAGAGGTTCTCGTTCGGCCCGATGGGGTGCTTCGAAGGGCCGGCGTACAGCGAGGTGTCGTACGACAGAGTCACCTTGTCGGCGTCGCGGTCCTTCAGGGCGCGCGCGGTGTCCTCGGCCAGCTCGCGCAGGCTCGCGGAGCTCTTCGCGTACGGGCCGTCCTTGCGGGCGGTGAGCGTGGGATCGCCGCCGCCGACCAGGACGACGTCCTTCGAATCCGGCTCGATCACCGTCTTCGTGGTGATGCGGTGGTCCGCGCCGGCGGCGGTCAGCGCCGCCACCGCCGTGGCGATCTTCGTGGTGGACGCGGGCGTCAGGGTCTCGCCCACCCCCTTGCCGTAGACCCGCTCCCCGGTGTCCGCGTCGACGACGACGGCCGAGCGCTCCGGGCCGAGGGCCTTGTCCTTCATCAGCGGGTCGAGGACCCCCGCGAGCGCCTTCCCGTTCGGCACGGGCGCCGCCGCGCCGCCCTTCGCGGCACCGGCGGGAGCGCCGAGCCCGCTGAGCACGGAAGGGGCGCTCGGGGCGGCTTCCGGCGCTTGTCCGGACGTACGAGCGCCGTGATCTGTGCCACCCCCGGCCTCCTGAGAAGCGGCCCAGTCCCGCTCGGCCGTACGCTGACCGGAGGAGTCCCAAGGGCCGGCCGCGGCCACCGCCCCGGCCGCGACAGCGAGTCCGACGGTGGCGGCACCCGCTGTGAGCTGCCAGGTCTTGAGTTTCGCAGGAGATTTGAGAGCGCCAGGGAGCTTGGGAGCCGAAGGCTTCGGAAGCTGCCTCAATAGCTGCCGGGTCTGCTGCCAAGGCTTGAGCTCAGGCACGACGACCAGCCCCTTTCGCGATCACACTTCTGCGTGAGGGACACTTAACCACCCGAAGTATGTGCTGATCATGGAGGAGCCACCCGTGGAGTTCGACGTCACCATCGAGATTCCGAAGGGTTCGCGGAACAAGTACGAGGTGGACCACGAGACCGGCCGGATCCGCCTGGACCGTCGCCTCTTCACGTCGACCAGCTACCCCGCGGACTACGGCTTCGTCGAGAACACCCTCGGCGAGGACGGTGACCCGCTGGACGCCCTCGTCATCCTGGACGAGCCGACCTTCCCGGGCTGCCTCATCAAGTGCCGCGCGATCGGCATGTTCCGGATGACCGACGAGGCGGGCGGCGACGACAAGCTGCTCTGCGTGCCGGCCTCCGACCCCCGTGTGGAGCACCTGCGCGACATCCACCACGTCTCCGAGTTCGACCGCCTGGAGATCCAGCACTTCTTCGAGGTCTACAAGGACCTGGAGCCCGGCAAGTCCGTCGAGGGCGCCGACTGGGTCGGCCGCGCGGACGCCGAGGCCGAGATCGAGAAGTCGTACAAGCGCGCCGAGGCCCAGGGTCACTGACCCAACCTCCCCCGCCTCTGACGGGCCGCGCGGTCTTCACCAGGACCGCGCGGCCCGTTCGCGTATCCCCGCGCATACTGTTCGTACTGGAGGTGCACAAGGGTTCGTATGTGGGAATGAGGCTGAAGTAAGTGGCTGACCAGCAGGATGCGGAAGACCGCAAGCCACAGTCGGACGAGGCACGCAGCGCGTTCACTCAGCCCACCGGTGTAGTGCCGCAGCCTCCGGTGCCCGAGGACGAGGCGCAGACGACCTCCGAGTTCGCGATCCCGACGGGTGTGCCGAGTCCCTCGTCGACGACTCAGGAGACCGACAAGTCGGCGTTCACCCCGCCGCACACCTACAGCGCCCGCAACGCGCCGCCCGCCTTCACGCCCCCGCACGGCGTCCCCCTGGTGAAGCTCACCAAGGAAGTGCCCTGGCAGGACCAGATGCGCACGATGCTGCGCATGCCGGTCGCCGAGCGGCCCACTCCGGAGGCGTCGCAACGGCACGAGGACGAGACCGGGCCCGCCGTGCCGCGCGTGCTCGACCTGACGCTGCGTATCGGCGAGCTGCTGCTCGCGGGCGGTGAGGGCGCCGAGGACGTGGAGGCGGCGATGTTCGCCGTCTGCCGCAGTTACGGCCTCGACCGCTGCGAGCCGACCGTGACGTTCACGCTGCTCTCGATCTCGCACCAGCCGTCCCTGGTGGAGGACCCGGTCACGGCCTCCAGGACGGTACGCCGCCGGGGCACCGACTACACGCGGCTCGGGGCGGTCTTCCAGCTGGTGGACGACATCAGCGACACGGACACCGATGTCTCCCTGGAGGAGGCCTACCGGCGTCTCGCGGCGATCCGCCGTAACCGCCACCCCTACCCCGGCTGGGCGCTCACCGCGGCCAGCGGGCTGCTCGCGGGCTCGGCCTCCGTGCTCGTCGGCGGTGGCGTCCTGGTCTTCCTGGTCGCGGCGTTCGGCGCGATGCTCGGCGACCGTCTCGCCTGGCTGTGCGCGGGCCGCGGGCTTCCGGAGTTCTACCAGTTCGTGGGCGCCGCGATGCCGCCCGCCGCGATGGGCGTCACGCTCAGCCTCGTGCACTCCCAGGAGGTCAACGCGTCAGCGGTGATCACGGGTGGCCTCTTCGCGCTGATCCCGGGAAGAGCCCTGGTGGCGGGCGTCCAGGACGGCCTGACCGGCTACTACATCACCGCGGCCGCCCGCCTCCTCGAGGTCTGCTATCTCGTCGTGGGCATCGTCGTCGGCGTACTGCTCGTGCTGTCGCTCGGCGTGATGGCGGACGCGACGAGCCTGCAGCCGGAGACGGCGTTCGTGGCGACCGACTCGCGCCCGGTGATCCAGATCCTGGCGTCGATGGCGCTGAGTCTCGCCTTCGCGATCCTGCTCCAGCAGGAACGTCACACCGTGCTGATCGTGACCCTCAACGGCGGGATCGCCTGGGTCATGTTCGGCGCCCTCGCACAGACGTCGCTCGAGCTCTCGCCGGTCGCGGCGACGGCGATCGCCGCCGGGCTCGTGGGCCTGTTCGGGCAGCTCTTCTCGCGCTACCGGTTCGCCTCTTCACTGCCGTACGTCACGGCGGCGATCGGCCCGCTGCTGCCCGGTAGCGCGATCTACTTCGGGCTGCTCGCCCTGGCCCAGAACGACATGACCACGGGCCTCAACTCGCTCACCAAGGCCGCCGCGACGGCGCTGGCCATCGCGATCGGCGTGAACCTGGGGAGCGAGGTGTCCCGGCTGATCCTGAAGGTGCCGGGCGCCACGTCCGCCGCGAACCGCCGCGCGGCCAAGCGGACGCGCGGCTTCTAGAGGGCTACCGCTTGGCGTGCCGGCCGCGCGGGGCCTGGGGCACCGCCCCGGGGATCTCGCCCTCGGCAGCCGCCGACTTCTTGGACTTGCTGCGGGCCCGCAGGAACTCGACCGCGATCGGGACCACCGAGATCAGGACGATCAGGATGAGGATCGCCTCGATGTGCTTGTGCACGAAGTCGATGTTGCCCAGCCACGCGCCGAGCAGCGTGACGCCGGCGCCCCACAGGACGCCGCCGATGATGTTGAACGTGATGAACGAGCGGTACCGCATGCCGCTGACGCCGGCGATGATCGGCGTGAACGTGCGCACGATGGGCACGAAACGGGCCAGGACCAGGGACTTCGGGCCGTACTTCTCGAAGAATTCGTGCGCCTTGACCACGTTCTCCTGCTTGAACAGCTTGGAGTCCGGGCGGTTGAAGAGCGCGGGGCCGACCTTCTTGCCGAAGAGGTAGCCCGCCTGGTCGCCGAGGATCGCGGCGATGCAGATGAGGACGACACAGAGCCAGAGCGGGAAGTCCAGCTGCTTCGTCGTGATCAGCAGGCCCGTCGTGAACAGCAGCGAGTCACCCGGCAGGAAGAAGCCGATGAGCAGGCCGGACTCGGCGAAGACGATCGCGAGCAGGCCCCAGACCCCGAACGTGTTCAAGAGGTAATCCGGATCCAGCCAGCTTGGTCCGAGCGCAAGCGTCGTCACGGTTCCGGGCTCCTGAGGGTGAGAGGTCGATGCGGCGGGGATGGCCGCCCAAAGCTATCAACGCGAGGTGACGTGCCCAGGTTCCACTGCACTCCCCAGGGTGCACTGTGCGCCACCTGGGACAAAGCTGTGTGCCATGGGTATCGAAGATTTCGGCGGCGGCCTCAATCCGCAGTCCGACGTACTGGTCGTGACGACGAACGACGTACCGGGCTACCGCGTACAACAGGTTATCGGTGAGGTCTTCGGCCTCACCGTCCGCTCCCGGCACATCGGCAGCCAGATCGGCGCCGGCCTCAAGTCCATGATCGGCGGAGAGCTGAAGGGCCTCACGAAGACGCTGGTGGAGACCCGGAACCAGGCCATGGAGCGCCTCATCGAGCAGGCACGCGCGCGGGGTGCCAACGCGGTCCTGATGATGCGGTTCGACGTCACCGAAGCGGCGGACGTGGGCACGGAGGTGTGTGCGTACGGGACGGCGGTCGTGATCGCGCCAGGGGAGTAGCCGTAAGGGGCATCCGCCATGGCGGATGCCCCTTACTGTGCGGATGCCCCTTACTGACCCATCTCAACTGACCCGTCTCAGCTGTTGCGCACCGCGTTCGCCAGGATCGCGTCCCGCGTGTAGACCGCGAGCCCCGGCCGGATCGCCTCGTAGGTGGCCGTGAACCGCTCGTCCGCCACGTACATCTCGCCGAGACAGGTGTGGATCTCGTACGAGCAGTCGTAGTGGAAGCGCGAGATGAAGCGGCGGTGTTCCTCCGCGACGTCCATCGCCTCCACGGAGTCCGCAGGCAGGCCCCGGTCGAGCAGGTCGCTCATGCGGGCGTTGATCGCCTCGGCCTCGTCGTTGATCCGCTTCCAGTCGTCCTTGGTGTACGAGGCATGCCTGCGCTGCGACTCCTTGTAGGCGTCGGTGTCGCCCCAGCGCCGCTCGACCTCCTCCGCGTACTGGTCGGGGTCGTGGTCCCCGAAGACCTCGAACTTCTCCTCGGGCGTGAGGTTGATGCCCATCTTCTTCGCCTCCATGGCGGTCTCGACGGCGGCGGCCATCTCCTGGAGCTTGGTGATCCGGGCGGTCAGCAGCTCGTGCTGGCGGCGCAGATGCTCGCGCGGGTCCGTCTCCGGGTCGTCCAGGAGGGCCGCCACCTCGTCGAGGGGGAAGCCCAGCTCCCGGTAGAACAGGATCTGCTGCAGCCGGTCCAGGTCGTCGTCGCCGTAGCGCCGGTGGCCCGCATGGCTGCGCTCGCCGGGCACGAGCAGGCCGATCTCGTCGTAGTGGTGCAGCGTGCGCACCGTCACTCCGGCGAAACCGGCGACCTGTCCCACGGAGTAGCTCATGGCTCCCGCCTCTCTCTCGGTACGCACCTCAGCCTGTGTCCTCACGCCACGTGAGGTGCAAGTGCAGGCCCCGACGGGGGGCCATATCCTCGCCAGCAGGAACATAAAGCCCATATAGGGAGAACCCCTCAGCCCGAGGAGACCGCCCATGCCGTTCCACCGCAGCGAGGACCCCGACGGCGACTCCAAGGAGCGCCCTCTCGCGGTGAACCCCTTCTACGGAGAGGCCGACCCGGTCGGCGGCATGACCGAGGCGCCGCCCAAGCACCGCCTCGCCGAAGGACCGCTGCCGCCCATGTCTGCGTACCAGCTGGTGCACGACGAGCTGATGCTGGACGGTAACGCGCGGCTCAACCTCGCCACCTTCGTCACCACCTGGATGGAGCCGCAGGCCGACGTCCTGATGGCGGAGTGCCGGGACAAGAACATGATCGACAAGGACGAGTACCCGCGCACCGCCGCGCTGGAGCGGCGCTGTGTGGCGATGCTCGCCGATCTGTGGCACGCGCCGGACCCGACGGCGGCCGTCGGCTGCTCGACGACCGGGTCGAGCGAAGCCTGCATGCTCGCCGGGATGGCGCTCAAGCGCCGCTGGATGCAGCGGAACAGCGACCGCTACCCCTCCCCCGCCGCCCGCCCGAACCTCGTCATGGGCGTCAACGTCCAGGTCTGCTGGGACAAGTTCTGCAACTTCTGGGAGATCGAGGCGCGCCAGGTCCCCATGGAGGGCGACCGTTTCCATCTGGACCCCGAGGCAGCCGCCGAGCTCTGCGACGAGAACACGATCGGCGTGGTGGCCGTGCTCGGCTCGACCTTCGACGGTTCGTACGAGCCGGTCGCCGAGCTCTGCGCGGCCCTCGACGCCCTCCAGGAGCGCACCGGCCTCGACATCCCCGTGCATGTCGACGGCGCGTCCGGCGGGATGATCGCGCCCTTCATCGACGAGGACCTGGAGTGGGACTTCCGGCTGCCGAGGGTGGCGTCGATCAACACGTCGGGCCACAAGTACGGCCTGGTCTATCCGGGCGTCGGCTGGGCGCTGTGGCGGGACGCGGACGCGCTGCCGGAGGAGCTGGTGTTCCGGGTGAACTACCTCGGCGGTGACATGCCGACGTTCGCGCTGAACTTCTCCCGGCCCGGCGCGCAGGTCGTCGCGCAGTACTACACGTTCCTGCGCCTGGGCCGGGACGGCTACCGGGCCGTGCAGCAGGCGAGCCGGAACGTCGCCCGCGGGCTCGCCGAACGCGTCGAGGCCCTCGGCGACTTCCGGCTGATCACACGCGGCGACCAGCTTCCGGTGTTCGCCTTCACGACGCGTGACGACGTGAAGGCGTACGACGTCTTCGACGTGTCCCGGCGGCTGCGCGAGCACGGCTGGCTGGTGCCCGCGTACACCTTCCCGGCCCACCGCGAGGACCTGGCGGTGCTCCGCGTGGTCTGCCGCAACGGCTTCTCGGCCGACCTCGCGGAGCTGTTCCTGGCGGATCTGCGGCGGCTGCTGCCCGAACTGCGCCGCCAGCCGCACCCGTTCACCCGGGACCGGGAGGCAGCCACGGGATTCCACCACTAGGGCAGCTGATCGCCCACTACTTGCTGAGCGCCCCGAACTTCCGTACGGCCAGCGGCAGGAACACCCCCACGAGCACCACCGGCCACACCACCGCCATCAGCCCCGCATGCTCCGCCGCCCACGAAGTGCCCACCACTCCCGGGTCGTTGCCGAACAGATCGCGCACCGCCGTGGCCGTCGCCGACATCGGGTTCCACTCGACCACCGCGCCGAGCCAGTCCGGCATGTTCTGCGGGACCGTGAAGGCGTTGGAGAGGAAACCGACCGGCCAGACCAGGATCTGCACGGCCGCCACCAGCTCCGGCTTCCCCGCGACCATCGCCAGGTGGATGCCGATCCACAGCATCGCGAACCGCAGCAGGAGCAGCAGCCCCACCGCGCCGAGCGCCGCCCCGAAGGAGCCGTGCCAGCGCCAGCCGATCGCGAGGCCGACGCCGATCATGACCAGGAGCGAGGCCACGGACTGCAGCATGTCGGCGACCGAACGGCCCACGAGGACCGCCCCGTTGGTCATCGGCATGGAACGGAAGCGGTCGATCACGCCCTTGTTGAGGTCCTGGGTGACCGCGACCATCGTGGCGTCCAGACCGAAGGTCATGGTCAGCGCGAACATGCCGGGCACCAGGAACTCGGCGTAGTCGCCCTCGATGCCCTTTCCGCCGCCGATCAGGTAGTTGAACATCAGCAGCAGCATCACGGGGAAGACCAGGCCGACCAGGACCTGCACGGGCTGCCGCGCCCAGTGCGCGAGTTCGCGCCGCGTCATGGTCCAGGAGTCGGTCGCGGCCCAGCCGATCGCCGAGCCCCGCTTCATCGGCGTACCGGCCGTCATCGAAGGGCCACTCGTCATGGACGTACTCACACAGCCTCCTTCATGCGTTCCTGGTCTTCGGTACGTCCCGTAAGCCGCAGGAACACCTCGTCCAGCGTCGGCCTGCGCACCGCGATGTCCTCGGCCTCGATGCCGGCCGCCCGCAGCGCCTGTACGACCCCGGTGAGCGCCTCCATCCGGTCCTCGACCGGCGCGCTCGCCAGCCTGCGGTCGGCGTCCAGGGCGGCACCGCCGGGCAACAGGCGGGCCACGTCCTCCAGTTGGGCCGCGTCCCGCACCACCACGTCGATCCGGTCGCCACCGATCTTCGACTTCAGCTCGTCCGCCGTGCCGTCCGCGATGACCCGGCCGTGGTCGACCACCGAGATGCGGTCCGCGAGCTGGTCGGCCTCTTCGAGGTACTGGGTGGTCAGCAGGACCGTCGTGCCGCCGTCCACCAGCGAGCGGACCGCGTCCCACACCTCCGTGCGGCCGCGCGGGTCGAGGCCGGTGGTCGGCTCGTCCAGGAACAGCACCTCGGGGTCCGTGATGAGCGAGGCCGCGAGGTCCAGGCGGCGGCGCATGCCGCCGCTGTACTGCTTGACGGCCTTGCGGCCCGTCTCCCCGAGGCCGAACCGGACCAGAAGCTCATCGGCCCGCACGCGCGCGTGGCGGGCACCCAGGTGGTAGAGCCGCCCGAACATCTCCAGGTTCTGCCGGCCGCTCAGCTCCTCGTCGAGCGCCGCGTGCTGGCCGAGCAGTCCGATCCGCCTGCGCACCTCGTCCGGCTGCCGCTTCACGCCGTACCCCGCGACCTCCACGCGGCCCTCGTCCGCCCGCAGCAGCGTGGCGAGCACCCGCACCGCCGTGGTCTTGCCCGCGCCGTTCGGACCGAGCACGCCGTGCACCGTGCCCCGCCCGACGGTCAGGTCCAGGCCGTCAAGGGCCCGCTTCTCCCCGTACCGCTTCCGCGCTCCCTCGACGACGATCGCGTCCGTCATCCGTCTCCCTCCGAGCCCGATCCGCACCCGTAGTCAAACTTGACTACGAACCCAACGCGAAGGAAGGTACTCCCGGATTCAGGATTCGTCAAACTTGATTAGCGGACACTTCCCGACGATCAGCCGTCGTCCCCCGCGTGCGGCTCCCCGGTCGCGTACGGGTTCACCTCGCCCTCGCCGAGCACTGCGACGAACGGCTCACCTTCCCCCGCGAACGTGTAGGAACCGCCCTCGATGCGCTCGATCAGGCCGCGCGCCCACTCCGCGCCACCGTCGGCCGTGTGCACCCAGAGGTTCATGATCTCGCCGATGTGCCCGAGCTGCTCCGGGCCGTCCTCGGGCGTGTAGTACTCCGTGACGGACCTGCGCCACTCCTCGATGCTGCGCACCCGCTCCTTGAGCAGCTCGACGGCCTCGCCGCGCGGCAGGTCGACGATGAAGCCGAGGCCCGCCGAAAGGATGTCCGGCCGCTGGTCGTACGAGGTGAGGGCGGACCGGAGCAGCGCGAAGAACTCCTCGGTGCCGGCTTCCGTGATCTCGTACTCCGTGCGCGGCGGCCCGCCGGCGGTCGACGGGGCGATCTCGTGCGCGTGCAGCAGGCCTTGCTTCGCCATCTGCTTCAGGGCGTGGTAGATCGAGCCGGGCTTGGCGTTGGACCACTCGTGGGCGCCCCAGTACTCCAGGTCGTTGCGCACCTGATAGCCGTGCGCACGGCCGTGCTGACGGACGGCACCGAGGACAAGGAGTCGGATCGCCGACATGAAGCCACCTCTCTTTCTAATCAACTTTGATTAGAGTAGCGGTATGGCTGAGACAATGATCCCCTTGTTCCCTTGCCACAAGCTCGACGAGACACTCGACTTCTACGAGGCCATCGGTTTCGAGGTGACCTTCCGCCAGAAGGCGCCCAATCCGCACGGCGTGGTCCGGCGCGGCGACATGCAACTGCAGTTCTTCCAGCTGAAGGACTACGACCCCAAGGCCTCCTACAGCACCTGCTACATCCTGACCGACGACGTGGACACCCTCCACGCGTCCTTCCGCGCCGGCCTCAAGCAGACCCTCGGCCGGATCCCGACCCGCGGCCTGCCCCGGATCGGGACCGTGCGGGACATGAGCTACGGCGTACGGCAGTTCCTGATGACGGACCCGGCGGGCAACTGCGTCCGCATCGGGCAGCCCATCGCCGATTCCTTCGAGCACGCGCCGGTGCCCAAGGAGCGGTACGCGCGTGCCCTGCACCAGGCCACCCTCCTCGGCGCGTCCAAGGAGGACCACGCGGCCGCGGTCCGCATCATCGACCGGGCGCTCGCGGCCGACGGCACCCCCACCCCGGATCAGCTCCGCGAACTGCACGCCCTGCGGGCGGAGATGGCCGCCCACCTCGACGACGAGGGGCAGGAGAACTCCTAGCCGGCCCCTAGCCCCAGCTCTCCCCGCGCTCCAGGGCCACCAGCTCGAAGGCCGTCTTGCCGTCGAGGGACTCGCGGATGATGTCGGCGTGGCCCGAGTGCCGGGACATCTCCGTGATCAGCCGGAGCAGTACCCAGCGCATCGACACGTCCTCCTTCGGGAACCACGGCTGGTCCGGGAGCGCGAAGGTCGCGTCGAGGGTGGGCAGGGAGCGGATGAACTCCTCGGTGCGGTCGGCCACTTGGGCCCAGTACGCGAGCGCGGACTCCACCGTCTCGTCCTCGGTCAGGCGGAAGCACTCGTCCCAGTTCGCCTCGGTGCGCTCGACCGCCGGGGCGACGCCCTTCGCGCGCGAGATCCAGCCCTCCTCGACCTCCGCGACATGCTTGAGCAGCCCGGAGAGCGAGAGTTCGCTGGCGCTCGGCTTCGTCGCCGCCCGCTCGTCGCTCAGGCCGATCAGGGCCCGCCGGATGCCGCCGCGCTCGGCGTCCAGGAAGGCGAGCAGCGCGCCGCGCTCGTCGCCGGGGGCCTCTGCGTTGACGTGGGTGACCATGGGGGTCCGCCTCTCCGAGCCTGTGGAGCCTGCCGGGCTTTCCGACACCACAGACGCTACGGACCCTTGCGGTCAGGTTCTGTCCGCAAGGGTCCGCAGGTTCGGTCGGGGAGTTCTACGACGTACGCAGAAGGGTGCTCCGCATCAGAACGGGAAGCGCGACCTGCCGTGCTGCACCGAGATCCACTTCTGCGTCGTGAACGCGTCCACCGTCGACTCGCCGTTCAGCCGCCCGACGCCCGAGCTCTTCTCGCCGCCGAAGGGCACGATCGGCTCGTCGTGCACGGTGCCGTCGTTCACGTGGAACATGCCGCTCTTCACCCGCTGCGCGAACCGCACACCGCGCTCCACGTCGGCCGTGTGGACGGCGCCGCTGAGCCCGTACGGGGTGTCGTTGGTGATCCGCAGGGCGTCGTCCTCGCCGTCGAAGGGCATCAGGATCGCGACGGGGCCGAAGATCTCCTGCTGCAGGACCGGGGAGTCGGCCGGCACGTCCGCGAGGACGGTGGGGTGCACGAGGTTTCCCTCGACATGGCCGTGGATCAGCGCCTTCGCGCCCGACGCCACCGTCTGCTCGACGGTCTTCATCACCGCGTCGGCCTGCGAGGAGTTGATCAGCGGGCCGATGTGGGTCGCCGGGTCCGCCGGGTCGCCGGCCTTCAGGGTCGCGACCTTCGCGACGAACTTCTCGGTGAACTCCGCCTGCAGCGACCGGTCCACGAGGATGCGGTTGGCGGCCATGCAGACCTGCCCCTGGTGCACGAACCGGCTGAAGACCGCCGCGTCCACGGCGTAGTCGATGTCCGCGTCGTCCAGGACGACGAGGGCGCTGTTGCCGCCGAGCTCCAGGATCGAGCGCTTGAAGTTCGACGCGCAGACCGTGCCCACGTGCCGGCCGACGCGGTCCGAGCCGGTGAAGGAGATGACGCTCGGCACCGGGTGTTCGATGAACGCGTCACCGATCTCGGCGATGTCGGTGATGACGACGTTCAGCACACCGGCCGGAAGCCCCGCGTCCTCGAACAGCCTGGCAAGGAAGCTGCCGCCCATCACAGGCGTGTTCTGGTGCGGCTTGAGCACCACCGCGTTGCCCAGGGCGAGCGCAGGGGCGACGGTCTTGAGGGAGAGCAGGAGCGGAAAGTTGAAGGGGCTGATGGCCCCGACCACACCCACCGGGACGCGGTAGAGGCGGTTCTCCTTGCCGGCGTCGGGCGAGGGCAGGATGCGGCCCTCGGGCTGCAGCGCGACATGGACGGCCTCGCGCAGGAATTCCTTGGTGAGGTGCAGCTCGAAGGCGGCCTTGAGCCGGGTGCCGCCCAGCTCGGCGACTATCGCCTCGGCTATCTCGTCCTCGCGGTCCTCGATGATGCGCAGGGCGCGCTCGAAGACACCGCGCCTGGCGTAGGGGTTGGTCGCGCCCCACTCCTTCTGCGCACGCTCGGCCGCCCGGTAGGCCTGGTCCACCTCGTCGGCCGTGGCCACGGTGATCGACGCCAGCTTCTCCCCGTTGTACGGGTTGAAGTCGATGATGTCCCAGGAGCCGGAGCCGGCCTTCCACTCACCGTCGATGTACTGGTGAGCCAGGTCAGTGAAGAAGGACATGAGACCCCTTGCCGCAGACTGTGCAGACATCTGATTTCACGTCATCGTACTGACGTTTCAGGTCAGTTGGAGTAGACCACGGAGAAGATCCCGGCTATCGGCCGGATTCGGGCTGTCGCTCTGCAGCTGGCTCACCACCCGCTCGTACTGGGCCACTTCCTCGGCCTTGTCGAGATACAGGGCTCCGGTCAGCTGCTCCACGTACACGACGTCCGAGAGGTCCGATTCCGGGAAGCGCAGCATCGTGAACGCTCCGCTCTCGCCCGAGTGCCCACCGAAACTGAACGGCATCACCTGAAGGGTGACATTCGGCCGTTCCGAGATGTCGATGAGATGCTGAATCTGACCGCGCATCACTTCCCGGTCTCCGTACGGGCGTCGCAGGGCCGCCTCGTCGAGTACGCAGTGGAAGCGGGGAGCGCGCTCGGAGATGAGCAGCTTCTGGCGCTCGAGACGGAGCGCGACGCGGCGCTCGATCTCGGCCTTGCTCGCGCCCTTCATGCCGCGCGCGACGACCGCATGGGCGTACGCCTCGGTCTGCAACAGGCCGTTGACGAACTGCACTTCATAGACACGGATGAGCGATGCGGCGCCTTCGAGACCCACATAGGTCTGGAACCAGCCGGGCAGGACGTCGGAGTAACTGTGCCACCAGCCTGCGAGGTTGGCCTCTTTGGCGAGCGAGAGCAGAGCGACGCGCTCGGTCTCTTCGGTGACGCCGTACAGCGTCAGCAGGTCCTCGACGTCCCTGGACTTGAAGCTCACCCGTCCCAACTCCATGCGGCTGATCTTCGATTCGGAAGCGCGGATCGAGTAGCCGGCCGCTTCACGGGTGATGCCACGCGATTCCCTGAGGCGCCTGAGTTGCGAGCCAAGGAGCATGCGCCGTACGACCGAGCCGCTCGACTCCCCTGCGGTCACTTCGCTCAATCCTCCCCATCACTTGGAAGCCAGCAGTCTGCCATTAAACGCTTCAGGCCGTACTCGTTCGGTTACAGAAACGGAAAGCCTTCGGAAGTCCTCCACAAGAAGTCGTAGGAAGAAATAGGCAAGAAGTGGCACGGGAACGGCCAAGTCCGGCGCGTGCACGTGCATCTGCCCTTGCATCTGCTGTACGCATTCGGAACCATGGTCCGCGCGCCACCTCTGTACCACCGACCGCGCCACCGCTCCATCGCTATGTACCGCGAAACCGGGGAGTGCCTCGCATGGGGACGAATGGATCGACCATGCTCGAGCCGTTACGGCAGGGGCTTCCCCCACTCGACCCTTCTGCGGTCTCCAGCGCGGCATCCTGCTCCCTGCCCGCCCGCTACGAAGCGGTGGGCAGCGCACGGCAGTTCACGCGCAAGACGCTGAATCAGTGGGAACTGGAAGAGCGCTTCGACGACATAGCTCTCGTCGTCTCCGAACTCGTCACCAACGCCCTCAGACACGCGCTGCCATCCGACACCCCGCGCGACCAGAACCCGCCGGTGCGGCTGCACTTGATGCGCTGGACCTCGCGCCTGGTGTGCGCGGTGCGCGATCCCAGCGACGACAGTCCGGTGGCGCGCGAGACGGACGACGACTTCTCCGCCGAGTCGGGCCGCGGCCTGTTCCTGGTGGACTCCTTCAGCGACAGCTGGGGCTGGCACCCGCTCGCGGGCACCCTGCGCGGCAAGGTGGTCTGGGCACTGTTCCAGCTGTCGTAGGCGGGCCGGTCCAGCTGCCGTAAGCGGGCCGGTCCAGCTGTCACAGGCGGGCCGGCCGCCGCCATGGGCGGCCGCACCCGCTTTTCAGCGGGCTAACCACCTATCAGGTGGTCGAACTCCCCGTCCTTCATCCCGAGCAGCATCGCCTCTATCTCCGCCCGCGTATAGACGAGCGCCGGGCCGTCGGGGAAGCGCGAGTTGCGCACGGCGACGTCGCCACCGGGCAGTTTCGCGAACTCCACGCAGGATCCCTGCGAGTTGCTGTGCCTGCTCTTCTGCCAGACCACCCCGTGAAGCTCCGTGGCCGCCATGCCGTTAAACACGTGGTGCACAGGTCGCTCCCCGGTGGTGCAGTGCCTGATGTGGCTCTAGATGCAGTGGTCAACTGTCCCGGATCATAGCTGTGTTCACATGCCGATGCATGGGCAGATGCACGTGCACGCGGGGTGTTCCCTTGGTTACAGCTCTGTCAGCACCTGCCCAGGCCCCCGCACGACATGCGAACGCCGGCCCCCGCTAGAGAGACGCATACCGCGCCCTTCGTGTTCCACCATGCGCGTCATGGTCCAGGCCATCGGCCGATCGTGGTCATGAATACGACGAAAGGCGGGCATCCGCCTACGGGTCACACGTAGGGGGATGCCCGCCTTCGGAGGGCCGGGAGGGGCGCGGTTCAGCGAGGAGAGCCGTACGGCAGCAGCGCCATCTCCCGGGCGTTCTTGATCGCCCGCGCGAGCAGCCGCTGCTGCTGGGCGCTGACACGGGTGACCCGCCGGGAGCGGATCTTGCCGCGGTCCGAGATGAACTTCCGGAGCAGATCCGTGTCCTTGTAGTCGATGTACGTGATCTTCGCCTGGTCGAGGGGATTGGGACGCGGCTTCTGGACGCGCGGGTTCGGCTTGCGGGGGGACATTCAGACCTCCAGGAGGGTGTCGAAGGCGGGGGGCAGGTGTTTCCAGGCGTCGCGCCCTGCGGCGTACTCCTCGTCGGTCAACAGGCAGGACTCCAGGACCTCTTCGAGCCCCTCGCGGTCCAGGCCCGGCGAGATGAAGACCAGGTGCTGGCAGCAGTCGCCGTGCTCCGGATGCCAGTCGAGCGCGGCCGCCGCGCGCCGCACCGGCGGCACCATCTCCCACGCCGCGTCCGGCAGCGAGGCCAGCCACGGCCCCGCGCTCTCCACGCACAGCGCGCCGCCGGCCGCGTCCCAGCCGAGCAGCGTGTCCGGATGGTCGGCCAGCCAGAACCGGCCGCGGCTGCGCGCCGCCGCGCAGGTCAGATCCTCCAGGGCCTGGTAGAGCCGCTCCGGGTGGAAGGGCCGGTCCCGGTGCCATACGAGCGTTGCGACCCCGTGCTCGTCGGCGTCGGTCGGCAGCAGTGCGCAGGACGGGTGCTGCGCCGCGGCGGCCGCCTCGACGTCGAAACCGGCGAGCGCGGCGCCCGCCAGGTCCCCATGACCGCTGATCGGGACCTGGCGGGCTGTCGGGTGGAGCTGGGCGAGGAGCGCGTGGTCCTCGTCATCGGCCTCGGGAGAGTCCGCGATGGCCAGGACAGGTGCGTACTCGAGCTGGCGGGCCCAGGTGTCGGCGACCGTCCGCTGGTCCGACGCGGCGGCCGCGAGCCCGGCCTCCAGGAGGTCGTCGCCGTTGCCGAGGTAGGGCAGCAGCAGGGCCGGGTCGACTGCCGTGATCACACCGCTCAGCCGCAGGCCCTCGTGCGCCGTGATCACCTCGGCCATCGCCTTGGGCTCGACGGAGTCCCACAGCTCGACGACAGCGAGCCGGGTGAGGCCCGAGTCCGCGAGCCGTTCGAGCTCCGGCACCAGGTCCTCGCGCAGCGCGCAGCACGCACAGTCGTTGACCAGCGGCGCCTCGCCGGTGGAGAGCACGCCGGTGGCGTCGCGCACCGTGCGTACGACCGTGCCGTGCACGGCCGTCTCCAGGTCGTGGTGGAGCGCGACGCTGCCCGGAACGGTGGTGAGGAGCCGGTCGACGGCCTGTTTGCGGGCGTCGGAGTGCAGGCCTCCGACGATCGCGATGTCCATGGAGCTCATCGGCCGCGCTCACCGGGGCGCCGCGCGCCGAAACGGCGTTCGAACCGCTCCACGCGGCCCGCAGTGTCCAGGACCTTGGCCGTGCCCGTGTAGAAGGGGTGGCTCGCGGACGAGACCTCGACGTCGACGACGGGGTACGTGCGGCCGTCCTCCCACTCGATGGTCTTCTCGCTCGTCGCGGTGGACCGGGTGAGGAAGGCGAAGCCGGCGGACTTGTCGCGGAAGACGACCGGGCCGTACGGCGGGTGGATGTCCTTGCGCATGGCGGTCAGCGCTCCTCTCGGAAATCGACGTGGCGCCCGACGACGGGGTCGTACTTGCGCAGGGTCATGCGGTCGGGGTCGTTGCGGCGGTTCTTGCGGGTCACGTACGTGTACCCGGTGCCGGCCGTGGACCGGAGCTTGATGACGGGGCGGAGTTCGTTGCGAGCCATGGCGCTAGTGTATGAAAATGAATGCCGTTTTCAAAACGGTTCCACCGGGGATCCCCTCCCCACGACCCGAGAGGTGCGTCACCATGTCCGCCCACTGCCAGCTGACCGGCGCGAAGCCGGGCTTCGGCAACCAGATCTCCCATTCGCACCGGCGCACGTCGCGCCGGTTCGACGTCAACGTCCAGAGCAAGCGCTACTGGCTGCCGAGCGAGGGCCGTCATGTGCGGCTGCGGCTCAGCGCCAAGGGCATCAAGACCGTCGACGCCATCGGCGTCGAGGCCGCCGTCGCCCGGATCCGTGCCCGTGGGGTGAGGGTCTGATGGCGAAGAAGAGCAAGATCGCGAAGAACGAGAAGCGCCGCGAGATCGTCGCCCGGTACGCCGCGCGCCGCGCCGAGCTGAAGGAGATCATCCGCAGGCCCGGCACCGGCGATGCCGAACGTGCCGCCGCCCAGGCGGAGTTGGCGCGTCAGCCGCGGGACGCGAGCGCCACACGCGTGCGCAATCGGGACAGCGTCGACGGGCGTCCGCGTGGATACGTGGGGAAGTTCGGGCTTTCGCGGGTGAAGTTGCGTGATCAAGCGCACGCCGGATTCCTCCCCGGGGTGCGCAAGTCGTCCTGGTAGCTTGGCGCGCGTTCATCGACCGAGTCGGCCGATCGGCCCGTTGCATCGGCCAGTCGCTAGGGGGAATTCAGTGCGCATGCGTGTCCGGAACGTACGTATCGGTGCCGCGGCGGCGGGTCTTGTCGCCGCCCTTGTCCTGACCGGTTGCAGCAGTGACGGTGACGACGGCGGGAGCAAGGGCAAGGACAAGGGCTCGGCGGGTTCGTCCGCCGGGGCCGGTGGGTCCGACACGCCGGAGGAGGGCTCCGGCGGCTCCGGCGCCAAGGACGGGAGCGTCGAGGGCAGTTGGGTCACCACCGCCGACGGGAGCCCGCTCGCGATGGTGATCGCCGACAAGAAGGCGACGCTGCTCGGTGAGGACGTGCTGTGCAGCGGCACGGCGAGCGCCGACACCATCGAGCTCAAGTGCGCCAAGGGCGACTCGGGCCGCACCAAGGGCACGGTCGAGTCGGTCAACGGCACGTCGATGTCGGTCGCGTGGGAGGGCTCCGGAACGGACCAGTTCACGAAGACCGAGGGCGGGAAGCTGCCGGAGGGGCTGCCGACGGCGGGGCTTCCGCAGTCCTGATTTCCGGTGCTTGTGGGTTCTCCGGTGCTTCTGGGTTCTCAGGTACTTGTGGATTCTCCGGTGCTTCTCGGTTCTCCGGTGCTTGTGGATTCTCCGGTGCATCCTGATTTTTCGTACGGTCGTCAGCGGGCGGCAGGGCCTTCGGGGTCCTGCCGCCCGTTGGTCTTTTCCTGTGCGTCGGAGCCGTCCACCAGCATCGGGGCCGGGCTCGTGTCCAGGGCGTCGGAGACCTCCTCCAGGGTGGTGAGGAGGAGGCCCGCGCCTCTGCGCACGACCCGGTCGGGCACGCCTTCGCCGTCCCACTCCTCCAGGGCGGTGCGGACCGCATCCCACTTCGGTACGCGGCGTTCGCGCACCGCCTTCGCGCCCTGCTCGGTCGACTTGCGCAGGGCCTTGGCCAGGCGGGCCGCCGCGGGGACGGGGGTCGCGCCGCGCTCGGGCAGATGGGCCTCCATCAGCATGGCCACGCGGCCGAGTTGGGCCAGGGCATCCTCCGCGTCGGTGGCCGCGGCTCGGGAGAGGCCCCGGTGGCGTACCGGCTCGATCTTGGCGCGGTCGGACGCCTCGTGCCAGGCGACGCGGGCGTCGCGGGCGGCGAGCAGCGCCTCGCGGACGTCGGGGCAGGACTTGCCCGCGGGGTCGGCGTAGTGGCCGACGACCGCAGCGGCGTAACGGCCGTCCGCGATCAGCCAGTCGGCGAGGCGGGTGCGCAGGCGCGGCGTCTCCCAGGCCGGGTACACGGCGTACGCGATCATCGCGAGGACGCCGCCGAGCAGGGTCAGGATGACGCGCTCCGGCACCGTCTGCGTCCACTGTTCGCCGCCCATGCCGAGCAGGAACACGACGTACGCGGCGACGCAGGCCTGGGCCGCCATCTGGCCCGTACGCATCAGCAGGTACATCATTCCGGCGCAGAGCACGGCGAGGATCGCGGAGAGTCCGGTGTCGGGGTGCGCCACCTGGACCAGGCCGGTGGCCAGGGCGACGCCGACGAGGGTGCCGCCGAAGCGGGCCACGGCGCGTGAGTACGTCTGTGAGAAGTCGGGCCGCATCACCATGACGGAGGCCATGGGGGCCCAGTAGCCGTGGCCGAAGGGGAGCCAGGTGCCCAGGAGATAGCCGGCGGCGGCCACCGCGGTGACGCGGATCGCGTGGCGGGTGACGGGGGATTCGTGGCGGAGGTCGGCCCGCATGGCGCGCAGGGCCGCGGGGATCAGGGCGGGGAGGGTGGGGCGGAGGAGGGGAGTGTGGGGTGGGGTGTGGGGTGTGGTGTGGGGTGGTTGCTGTTCGGGGGGCGCGCGGGTGCCCTCCGGGTCGGTGCGGGGGCCTTCGGGGGGCTTGCCCGCCGTTTCCACCACGTCGTGCAGCAGGGCCGCCAGGCGGGTGGCCGCTCTGCCGGCCGGGCCCGTGAGGATCGCTTCGGCGTCCGGGGTCTTGAGGGTGGCCAGGGCCGCGGGCGGGATGCGCACCGGTTCGCCGTGCCGGATCGCCCGCGCGGCGGCGTCGAGCACCGCTGCCGCCGCGCCGAGGAGTTCGCGTACGCGGTCCCGCTCTGGGCCTTCTTCCGGTACGCCGACGGCCGGGTCGGCCAGAGAGGCGAGCACGGGGCGGATGCGTTCGGCGACGCCGCGGGCGCCGTGGAGTTCGGCGGGGCGGGTGCGGGCCTGGCGCGGGGTGATGGTCGCCGCGGCGCGGGCCGCCATCAGGGGCTCCGGGTCGAAGTCGGCCAGCGGGTCGTGGCGCAGCCTGCGGGCGTAGTCGGCCTCCGCCGCGAGGGCGTCCGCTAGCGCGTCGCGCTGGGCGCCCCATCTGCGTACCGGGAAGAGGATCACCAGCGCGGCCTGGACCGCGCCGCCCACCACCATCATCGCGGCGTGGCCCGCCGCGGCGGCCACGGACGTGGGCAGGGTGACCGTCACCAGCATGATCGCGACGTTGGACGAGGCGATGAGGCCGATGGTGGGGCCCGCGGCCCAGCTGAGGCCCGCCAGGAAGGTCCACAGGGCGAGGAGGGCGAGGAAGAGGAAGGTGTGGGAGCCGGTGAGGTAGCCGAGGAAGGTGGAGACGGCGAGGCTGCTGCCGGAGGCGATGGCGAGTTCCGGGCGGGGGCGCCAGCTGCGCTGGAAGGTGGCGATGGCTGCCTGGTACGCGCCGAAGGCTGAGCTGGCGGCTACGGCCGGGCCGAAGAGGGTGAGGCTGAGCCCGATGACTACGGCGAGGCCGGCTGCGCCGCGGAGCGCGATGAGGGGTTCGAGCCGCTTCCGCTCGACGCTGAGGCCCGAGCGGGCGGTCAATTTCAGCGCTCGGAGCCAGGTCACTCTGTGATGATACGGGGCATATCGGGCGGGGGGTTTGCGGTGGGGGTGTCGTGGGGGCTGGGGGTCGGCGGGGGCGCTCGGGGGGGGCGTCTGCGGTGCGGTTCGTCTTGGGGGCTCGGGGGTCGCCAGCGGTGCGGTGCGTCTTGGCGGCTCGGGGGTCGCCTGCGGTGCGGTGCGTCCTGGGGGCTCGGGGGTCGTCCGCGGTGTGGTTCGTCCTGGGGGCTCGGGGGTCGCCTGCGGTGCGGTGCGTCCTGGGGCGGGGCCGCGCCGGTATGTCCGTACTCGCCATCTCGGTCTGGGCGTTTTGCTGCTGCGGCTGGGGAGTGCTGCTTGCCGTGCTCCGTGCGGACATACCGACACGTCCCCTCGCGTCCGCTGCGCGGTGCCGGTGCGTGGGGGCCGATGTCCGTCCCCTCGCGTCTCGTCGCGCGGTGCGGGTGCGTGGGGGTCTTGGTCCGGCCCCTCGCGTACGCGATCAGGTGCGGGTCCCCCCCCGCCTGCCCACCCTGGTCTCTCTCCTTGCCCGCTCTCAAGCTCAAACTGACTGCCGCCCCAGCCTGCTGCCGGGCAATCGGGCGGGTGGGTGGGAAGGGCTTGTTCGTGCAGGCGAGGCTGCGGGGGATGACGCCCCAGACGCAGACCGGGGTTAAGGGAGGCTGCGGGGCAATCGGGCGGGTGGGTGGGAAGGGCTTGTTCGTGCAGGCGAGGCTGCGGGGGATGACGCCCCAGAGGCAGACCGGGGTTAGGGGAGGCTGCGGGCCGGCGGGGGCAGGTGGGCCCGGTCGGCGGCTGTTGTGCCGGAGTGCCAGCCCTCCGCGTCGGTTGCGCCGCGGACCCGGGTGGTTGTCGTCTCGGGGAACATTCGCTCGGCGGTATCCGTGACGGCCACGTCTCGTGCCGCGAGGACCGGGAGGAGTTCGCCGGCCTCCGGGGACTCGTCCGCGACGTGCTCGGCAGTGGCGGCCAGGCGCGCGCCCAGGCGGTTCGCGTACGCCAGCAGGAATGCCTGCCGGAATGTTTTGGTGCGCTTTCGGCCGCCTGCCCGTTGGCCGGCCTCCGCCTTCGTCATCGCCGTGGTTCCTTGCAGGAGGAGCGATGTGTGGAGGAGTTCCACTACTTCGAGGTCCGGCTCGAAGCCGACGACCGTGGAGAAGCCGTACGCCTCGTTCCAGACCGCCCGGCAGTGGTTCGCCGTGGCCACCGCGTCAAGGAGGATCGCCTTCGCCGTCTCGTACGGCGCGTCCACACCGATGCGGCAGGCGCCGGGAGTGTTCTTGGCGTGGGTGCGGGACGCGAGCAGGGCCTCGTCGATGGTGTGCCTGGCCATCAGTTCCTGCGCCTTGGCCGTGAGCGCCTCCGCCTCCTCGGGGAAATCCGTCCCCTCAGCCTTGGCCAGCAGCGCGCGGATACGGGTGAGGATGCGGGGTTCCTCGTGGCCGGGGGGCGGCGGGGTGTGCAGAGGGGTGCCGGGGGCCGGGCCCACCGGCTCGATCGGGGGGAGGCGGAGGAGGATGCGGTAGAGGGTCAGGGTCGTGGTGGCAATGGAGAAGCGGTCCGTGGGGCGGCGGTGCGATGCCGGGTCGGCTTCCGGGGCCAGCTCGGCGAGTTGCGCTCTCCAGCGGGGCGGGAGGGTGTCTCCGTAGCGGCGGGTCTCGCCCGTGATCAGCTCGGCGGCCAGGCGGGACTGATCGGGGTCGCTGTCGGTCTGTGCGCGTCGCACCATGCGGACGACGTCCGCCGGCTGCCAGCCACGCTCCCACGCCCGCCGTACCAGTTCCTCGCCCCTGCGGCGCAGCTCCGCGTCGGCCTCGGGGGCGGCCGCCAGGAGGGAGGCGCCGGTGTCGAGGCCCGCGTCGCCGTCCGCGTACAGCGCTGCCGCGAACGCCTTGTCGATCACCTCGGTCACCGGATCCATACGCCAAGGGTATGGCTGGCCCTACCCTCACAACGCCCCCCAGTGGTCGTGCCCGGGCCGCCTCCCGGCGGTTGGCTTGGGGCATGACATCAACTGCCGTACGCCTTACGGCGGTCCGCCGCCTCTATCGCGATGTGACCGCGCTCGACGGGGTCGACCTCCAGCTGGCGAACGGGACCTTCACCGCGATCATGGGGCCCTCCGGGTCCGGCAAGTCGACGCTGCTGCAGTGCGCCGCCGGGCTCGACCGGCCGACGTCCGGGGCCGTCGAGGTGGGCGGCACCGAGCTGACCGGGCTGAGCGAGCGGCGCCTGACGCTGTTGCGGCGGGATCGCATCGGCTTCGTCTTCCAGTCCTTCAATCTGCTTCCCTCGCTGACCGCCGCGCAGAACGTGGCCCTTCCGCTGCGGCTCGCGGGGCGCAGGCCTTCGCGTACGGAGATCCTCGACGCGCTCGCCCGTGTCGGGCTCGCCGAGCGCGCCCGGCATCGGCCCGGCGAGTTGTCCGGCGGTCAGCAGCAGCGGGTCGCGCTTGCGCGTGCGCTGGTCACCCGGCCCGCCGTGCTGTTCGGGGACGAGCCGACCGGTGCGCTCGACACGACGACCAGTCGTGAAGTGCTTGTGCTGTTGCGGGGGTTGGTGGACGGGAAAGGGCAGACGGTCGTGATGGTGACCCATGATCCGGTCGCCGCTTCGTACGCGGACCGGGTCGTGTTCCTGGTGGACGGGCGCGTCGCGGATGAGGCGTTCGCTCCGGGGGTGGGGGAGGTGGCTCGGCGGATGGCTGGGCTTGAGGCCCGCGGTGGGGACAGCTTTGGGGTCGAGGGTGGCTCTCGGGCCGGGGCGGTGGCTGGGTCATGATGGTTTTTGCCTTTTTGCGTGCCCGGTGGGTCAGTCTTCTCGGGGCCTTTGTCGCCGTCGCGCTCGGCGTCTCGCTCGTCGCCGCCATGGGGCTCGGGCTCGCGTCCACGCTCAGCGCGCCCGAGCGTGAACCCGTGCGGTTCGCGGGATCGCCCGTGGTCGTCATGGGGCAGGACCTGCTGACCGTGCCGGTCGAGCGAGGCCCGGACATCGGGTACGTATCCAAGCCGCTCGCTCATCCACACCCTGTGGATATCGAACTTCTGCGCGAGCTGCGTCGGCTCGGCCCGGTGCGGACGGACGGGTCGAAGCGGGACGCCGTGGGTGTGGACGCGGCGGCCTCGGATGTGCGGGAGGTGGTCGGGAAGCGGGCCCGTGTTCTCACCGGGGGTGAGCGGCGGCTCGCCGATCCCGGGACGGCTCGGGACGCCGAGGCGCTCGTCGCCGTGAACTCCTTTCTGGGAACGGCCGGCGGGGTGTCCGCGTTCGTTTCCGTCTTCGTCACCGCGTCCACGTTCGCCTTCGTGGTGGCGCTGCGGCGGCGGGAGTTGGGGCTGCTGCGGATGGCCGGGGCCACGCCGGGGCAGGTGCGCAGGACGCTCCTCGGGGAGGCTCTCGCCGTGGGTGTCATGGCCTCCGGAGTGGGTTGTGCGCTGGGGAGTTGGGGTGCGCCGGTGCTCGCCGAGCGGCTGGTGGGGGCGGAGATCGCTCCCGAGTGGTTCGAGCTGGGCGACGCCGTGTGGCCGTACCATCTCGCCTTCTGGGTGGGCGTGTTGGTGGCCTTCTCGGGGGCATGGATCGCCTCCCGGCGGGCCGGGCGCGTGGGGCCCGTCGACGCGTTGCGCGATGCCTCGGTGGACAGCGGGGTCATGCCGTGGAGCCGGCGGATCGTGGGGGCGGCGCTGCTGGCCGCGGGGCTAGGGATGCTGGGCTGGACGCTGTGGAGCGATCCGGCCGCGCTGATGAAGCGGAAGACGTACACCACGCAGCCGATGATCCTCATCACGGCGCTGGCCGCGCTGACTCCCCTTCTCGTACGACCCGTCGTCCGCGCCGTCCCGCTGCCCGGCGCCGTCGGCCTGCTCGTCCGGGAGAACTCCGCCGCGTCGGTGCGCAGGACCGCGGCCGTCGCCGCGCCGGTGCTCGTCACCGTGGCGCTCGCCGGGTCGCTGCTCGGCTCTGCGGAGACGGCGGGGGCGGCGCGGGCCGCGGAGGCGCGGGAGCGTACCGGGGCCGATTTTGTCGTAACTGGCGATGAGTTGAAGCCTGTTGGGCGGGTGGACGGGGCTGTGGTTGCCGCCTCGTCGTCCACCGCGGTGTACGTGCGGGAGGAGGGCAGCGCGCTCATCCGGTCGGATGCGCGGGCGGTCGAGGATCCCGCGGCGTTCGCCTCGGTGTCCCGGCTGCCGGTGGTGGACGGGGACGTGCACGATCTCGACGACCGGTCGATCGTCGTCAACGAGGAGTGGGAGCGGCGGCGGGTCGGGGAGTGGGTCGATGTCTGGCTGGGGGACGGGCGGGCTGCTCGGTTGCGGATCGTGGCGGTGCTTGAGCGGGGGACGGGGGACAACGGGGCTTACGTCACTTCGGCCAATGCGGGGGCCGGAGCGGGGGTCGATCGGGTGGATGTGGGGCTGCGGGCCGGCTCGGGGGTTGGCCGGGGGGAGGTTGGCGCCGTGCTTCGGGATCGGGTCGAGGGCGTGGACGGGGGCGGGGGCGGGGGTGTGGTGCGGTCCGGTGAGCAGTGGCTCGCCGATACGTATCCGGTCACCAAGGCCCAGACGCGGCTCGGGCTGCTGACGCTGCTCGGTATCGCCCTGGTCTACACGGCGATCTCCCTCGCGGGCACGCTGCTGATGGCCACGTCCGTGCGGGGGCCGGAGCTGCGGGCGCTGCGGATGGCGGGGGCCACGGGGCGGCAGGTGCGGATGGTCGTCGCCGGGGAGACGCTGTTGGCCGTGGCGGTGGGAACGGTACTCGGCGTGGCCGTGACGCTGGTCAATCTGGGCGGCTTGAGCGCGGGTCTTGCGCGGTTGTCGGTGCCGGCGGGGGTGGTGGTGCCGTGGGGGGCGGTGGGCGTGTGCGTGGTTGGTTGCGCGGTGGTGGGTGTGGGGGTGGTGCAGGTGTGTGGCCTGGGGCGGCGTGAGGGGTGAGGGTTGTCTTGGGGGCGGGGCGGTGGTGTCTGCGGTGCTGGCCGGTGTGGGGGTGGGGGTGGTGGTCGGGGGTGCCGTTTGCGGGGCGGTTCGTCTTGGGCGCTCGGGGGTCGTCTGCGGTGCGGTCCGTTTGGGGGCGGGGCCGCGGCTCGGGTGCCGTCTGCGGGGCGGTCCGGCTGTGGGGCGGGGCCGCGCCGGTATGTCCGTACTCGCCATCTCGGTCTGAGCGTCTTGCTGCTGCGGCTTGGGAGACATGGGCAACGTGCTCCGTGCGGACATACCGACACGTCCCCTCGCGAGCGTTGCGCGCCAACGGTGCGTGGGGGCCGATGCCCGTGCCTTTGCGTACGTCGCCTACTGCGGGTGAGCGGTGTGTTTCCGCCACCTCCCCCACCCACCCCGGCGAGTCACTTCGCTGCCGTGCTGCTGCCGCCCGTTGCTGTGGGCAGGCGTTCCGCAGGGCGGAACGGGTGGGCACAGCCCTAGCTGCCGGGGACCGATGAAGCCAGGCGGAGGGGCAAGGGATCAGCTGTCGCCGCCCTCGTCGATCAGGCGGCGTACCTCCCGGTCGATCAGGCCGAGCCGCGCCTCCGCCACCAGCGGCACCGCCCGCCGGTGACGGCGGGACTCATGGACGTCGATGTCGACCGTCACCAGCGCCGGCTCCCACTTCGGCGCCTGCGCCACCACCGAGCCCCGCGGGTCCACCACCCGCGAACCACCCCAGAACGACGCCCCGTTCTCGTTCCCCACCCGGTTCACGAAGACCACCCAGCACTGCAGCATGCGCGCCGTATAGGAGAGGAGCGTGTCCCAGTACAGGCCCGTGTCCATCGCCTCGGGGTCGAGGCTGGCCGCGCTGTTCGTGGGGACGATGATCACCTCCGCCCCGTCCTGCACCGCGAGCCACGGCAGCACCGGCTGCCACGCGTCATTGCAGACGAGCGTCGCGGCGCGCCCGTGGCCACCGGGCAGGTCGTACGCGCGCAGGTGCTGGCCGGGGCTCACATGCTTGCGCTCCTCCCACGCCAGGTAGTTGGGGAGGTACAACTTCCGGTGGGTGTGGAGGAGTTGGCCGCTCGCGTAGTACACGGACGTGTTGTACGCCCGCAGGCTGGTGTGTTCGTGGATGCCGAGCATGACGTCGGGGCCGAGCGTCGACAGTTCAAGGAGGCGGGGGTCCTTCGCGTCCAGGGACGTGTCGCGGTGCAGTCCGCCCAAGTGGTAGCCGTGCAGGCTCAGCTCCGGGAAGACGACGAGATCCGCGCCCTGCGCCGCAGCCTGGCCGATCTGGTCCCGCGCCACCGCGAGGTTCTCGTCCACCTCGCCGAGGACACAGTCGGTCTGCGCAAGGGCCACTCTCATGGCTCCGAGCCTCGCAGCGCCGGACGCCCCCCGCATGTCGGGGACGCCCGGCCGTGACGCGGGGCAATCGGGACGCGGGGCAATCGGGCGGGTGGGGGGAAAGGCCTGTTCGGCAAGCCCGCAGCCGCCGGGCAATCGGGCGGGTGGGCGGGAGAGGCCTGTTCGGCCACGCCCCCGCCGCAGGGGGCGACCGCCAAGGCCCCCGGCCAGTGTCAGTGGCGGCTGGCACACTCGGCGGTGTGATCGAAAGGTGGGCCATCGCAGCCACCGAGACCGGCGGCGCCACCCTCGCCCCGCTCGGGGACGACGGCCTGCCCGCGGGCCCCGTCCAGGAGGAGCCCGACCTCGCCGGGGCCGTCCGCGACCGCCCCCACGTGACCCGCTGGGTCTGGCGCTCCACCGCCGAGATCTACCCCCGCCTGCTGGCCGCCGGCACCCGGGCCGACCGTTGCTACGACATCGAGGACGCCGAGCAGCTCCTGCTCGGTCACGAAGGCCGCCTCGGCGAGCCCCGCTCGGCAGCCGCCGCCTGGGCCCGGCTGCGCAACGCCCCCGTGCCCGCCGACCCGCCCCCCAGAGCCGCAGAGCCCGGCGCCCAGGACTCCCTCTTCGACCACTCCCCGGTGACCGCCCTCCCCTTCGAGGCCCTCCTCGAGGTGTACGCGGAACAGCAGCGAAGACACGGGGCCACCGAGCACCCCGGCCGGATGCGGCTGCTCACCGCGGCCGAGTCGGCGGGCATGCTCGTGGCCGCCGAGATGAACGTCGCGGGCCTGCCCTGGCGCGCCGACGTCCACCACGCCCTGCTCACCGAACTCCTCGGCGAGCGGTACGCGGGCGGCGGGCGGAACGCGGGAGCCACCGAGCCGCGCCGCCTTGCCGAGCTCGCCGACGAGGTCTCCGCCGCCTTCGGCCGCCGCGTACGCCCCGATCTGCCCGCCGACGTCATCAAGGCCTTCGCCCAGGCCGGCATCAAGGTCAAGTCCACCCGGCGCTGGGAGCTCGAGGAGATCGAGCACCCCGCCGTGAAGCCCCTCATCCAGTACAAGAAGCTGTACCGCATCTGGGTCGCGCACGGCTGGAGCTGGCTGCAGGACTGGGTGCGCGACGGCCGCTTCCGGCCCGAGTACACACCGGGCGGCACCGTCACCGGCCGCTGGACCACGAACGGCGGCGGCGCCCTGCAGATCCCCAAGGTCATCCGGCGCGCGGTCGTCGCCGACCCCGGCTGGCGGCTCGTCGTCGCCGACGCCGACCAGATGGAGCCGCGGGTCCTCGCCGCGATCTCGCGCGACCGGGGCCTGATGGAGGTCGCGGGCAGCGACGAGGACCTCTACACCCGTCTCTCCGACCGCGCGTTCGCCGGCGACCGCGACCACGCCAAGATCGCCCTCCTCGGCGCCGTCTACGGCCAGACCTCCGGCGACGGCCTGAAGAACCTGGCGGCGCTGCGCCGCAGATTCCCCGCCGCCGTCGCGTACGTCGACGAGGCGGCGAAGGCGGGCGAGGAGGGCAGGCTCGTACGGACCTGGCTGGGCCGGACCAGCCCCCCTGCGGCCGGCGCGGGCGACTTCGACGAGGCGGGCATCCCGCAGGGCGACGTCCCCGAACAGCCCACCCAGGAAGACGAGTTCACCCCCGGCTACGCCTCGACGAACTCCCGCGCCCGCGGCCGCTTCACCCGCAACTTCGTCGTCCAGGGCAGCGCGGCCGACTGGGCGCTCCTGATGCTGGCCGCGCTGCGCCAGGCCATCACCGCTTCCGGACTCCGCGCCGAGCTGGTCTTCTTCCAGCACGACGAGGTGATCGTGCACTGCCCCGAGCAGGAGGCCGCCGCGGTCGTCACGGCGATCCGGGAGGCCGGGGAGCTCGCGGGCCGCATCGCTTTCGGCGAGACACCGGTGCGGTTTCCGTTCACCACGGCCGTGGTGGAGTGCTACGCCGATGCGAAGTAGGTCCCGCACAGGCAAGGCAGCCAAGTCCCCGAAAGGTAGGGCCAAGTCCCATACGCATCAGCCCTGTTGAGGCATCGCCGAGCCTTGCAAGCCCTCCGCAAGCAGGCCCTTCAACTCGCCCACCACCTCGCTGCTGTCCGTGCCGTCGAGCGCCGCGAGCGCCGCCTCCCATTGCGCGTACGCCTCTTCGACGTGCCCATCGGCGTACAGCAGAAGTCCGCGCTGATGGCGGGCGAGCCCCGCCCGGTGGTCGTCGGCCCGTGCCTCCGCGCGGTCCAGGAGGTCGTCGCACTCGCGCGCCGCGTCGCACGTGCGGGACAGCTCGCGCAGGGCCCGCACCATTCCGAGGCGCACCCGGGACTCGTTGTGCCAGTCCTCGGCCTCGTCATGGATGCGCAGGCTCTCCTCGAAGTGCGTGAGCGCAGTGGCCGGTTCGCCCAGGGCCAGATAGGAGTAGCCGATGTCGCAGTGCGCCTCCTGCCGGACACCGTCATGGCCCTCCGCCTCGCCGATTTCCAGGCTGCGCCGGTGGCAGTCGATCGCCGCGCGCGCGTCGGTGTGCTCGTAGATGTTGCCGAGGTTGCTGAGGGCGAACGCCTCGCTCAGCGGGTCGTCCAGGCTCTTGGCCAGCTCCATGCTCTGCCGCAGCGCGTCCGCCGCCTCCTCGTAGCGGCCGAGCGCTTCGAGCAGCAGGCCGCGGTTGATGACGCCCCGGTGGACGCACGAGACATGGCCGAGCTCCCGCCACAGGACCAGCGCCTCGTCGATCCGCTCAAGCGCCGCGCCGCTGCGCCCCGACACGTAGTTGAGGCCCGCGAGGTCGGTGAGGGCCTGCGCCTCGCCGTCGCGGTCGCCGCTGCGCCGGGCCGCGGTCACCGCGAGCCGGGTCAGGAGGTCGGCCTCGGCGAGCCTGCCACGGCGTTTGAGGTACGAGAAGATGCAGCGGACCAGGACGGGGAGGAGGGCGGACGAGCGGCCGTAGCGGTCGGCGACCGCTATGACGTTCGCGAGCTCCGTGTCGCCCCAGGCGAAGGCCTGGTCGGTGGACATCGCCGGCACGGCACCGGCCGCCGCACCTTCTGAGCCATCCCCGAATCCCTTCGAGCCACCCCCGATTCCCTTCGCGCGCCCGGCGGACAGCCGCTCCGCCACGCCCCGCATCCGGTCGTCGCGGTCCAGGCCCTCCGGCATGATCGCAAGGAGGCTCTGCAGCGCCGACTCCGCGTACCAGTGCAGCGCCGACTCCGCCACCTCCTCGGCGGTGACCCCGCACCGGTTCTGGCGCGCCGCCTCCCTCGCGAAGTCGCGTACGAGGTCGTGCGGGGCGTACCGGCCGTACGCCGTCTCGTCGAGCAGCGCGACGTCGACGAGACGGTCGAGAGCGGCCTCGGCGCGCCGTTCCGCCACCCCCAACAGCCGGGCGAGGAGCGGCACTCCGTACGTCGGCAGGTCGAGCGCGCCGATCCGGGCGAGGGCCACCGCGGCGTCCTGATCGGCCTCGCGCTCCGAACCGCACAGCGCGTCCAGGGCGACGGCGAGCGAGCGGCGCACGCTCAGGTCGTCGTGTTCGAGGTGGTGCAGGCGTCCGTCGCTCGCGGTGAGGAGCTCGGCGAGCGCGTCCGGGGTGAGCGCGCGGCGGGCGGCGAGCCGGGCCGCGACGATGCGCAGGGCCAGCGGGAGTCGTCCGGCGAGTTCGACCAGGGGGTGCCCGGCCTCAAGACCCGCGCGCCCGGAGACGGCGCGCAGCAGCGCGGCGCTGTCCCGGCCGGAGAGCGGCTCCAGCGGGAAGCGGCCCGCGCCGTCGAGCGCGGCGAGCGGAGAGCGGCTGGTGACGATGACCGCGCAGCCGGACCCGGCGGGAAGCAGCGGCCGCACCTGCGCGGCGGTCGCCGCGTCGTCCAGGACCATCAGGGTGCGGGTGGGCGCGAGCAGCGAGCGGAGCAACGCCGATGCCGCGTCCGGGTGTTGAGGGCTGCGCTGCGGCTCCACGCCCAGGTCGCGAAGGAGCGCGGCGAGCGCCTGGTCCGGGGTGAGGGGCGTCATACCGGGCGTCGCACCGTGCAGGTTGACGTAGAGCTGCCCGTCCGGGAACCGCTCGCGCAGCCCGTGCGCCACATGCAGGGCGAGCGCGCTCTTGCCGACACCGGCCATGCCGGAGACGACGGCGACGGGGGACGTGCCCTCTTCGTCGCCGCCTCCCGCGAGCAGTCGCGAGAGGGCGTACGTCACATCGGTACGACCCGTGAAGTGCGGTGGGGAAGGCGGGAGTTGAGCGGGGGCGGGTGCCGTGACGGCCGGGGCGTCGGTCTCGGCGGGTTCGGACTCGGCGTCCTCCGGCGCGGTGGATCCCATCGGCTCCTGGAGGACCACCCGGTGTGCCTCGCGCACCGCGGCGCCCGGCTCGACGCCGAGCTCCTCGACCAGCCTGCGCCGCAGCTCCCGGTGCACGGCGAGCGCCTCCGCCTGCCGCCCGGCGCGGTGCAGGACCAGCATCAGCTGCCGGTGGAAGGCCTCCCGCAAGGGGTACTCGGCGACCAGCTCGGCAAGCTCGGGCACGAGCCCGCCACCACTGCCGAGGCCGATCTCCGCGTCGTAGCGCAGTTCGAGGGCGAGGAGCCGCGCCTCTTCGAGCCGGGGCACGAGCGCGTGGCCCGCGGCGTCCGGGGGCAGGCCGTCCAGCGGGGTGCCGCGCCACAGGGCGAGCGCGTCGGCCGCGGCGTCGGCGCAGGCGTCCCAGTCGCGCTCCGCGTGCGCCGCCCGGGCCCGCGAGACCAGCTGCTCGAATACGCGTACGTCGAGCTCGCCCTCGCCAACGCGCAGCCGGTAGCCCGGGGGCACCGCCCGCAGCCGGTCCGGGTCGTCGAGCAGCCGGCGCAGGCGCGTGACGTGGTTCTGCAGCGACGCGTGCGCGGAAGCGGGTGGGTGGCCGCCCCACAGTGCGTCCTTGAGGGCGTCCACGGAGACGACTCTGCCCGGTTCGAGGAGGAGTGCGGCAAGGAGTGCGCGCCCCTTGGCGCTCTGGACGGGCTGCGGCTCACCGTCCGCGTCGTACACGGCGGGTGCGCCAAGGAGCCCGAACCGCAACTCACTCCGCATGCCCACGCCATCTCCCGCCAACCGTTGGCCTCATGTTAGCGATCGGTTGGCGGGCCCTGATGGAATCCATGCATCGGAACCGGCCACGGCGGTGCTCGCGCGGATCGCGCAGCTCGGGGGAGTGACGCCGCCGCGGTCGGGTCCGATCACTTTCTGCGGGGAGCGGTCAACTCCCTTATTTTCCCGGCCACTTGAGGCCCTCTTGCTTCCGTGTTGCATCTAGTGATCTCGATGAGCCCGCCGCCGTCGAGCACGAGCCACAGCCGCCCGACGCCCGCGAGGGGCCGACCCCGCCTCGGATACCGGCACCATTCGCTCACCGATCGATCACCATTCGCTCACGCGTCGGGGCTTCGTCAGTCTGCGCCGGCGACCGGCCCAACACGTAACCGGCGGTACGGGGCGCCGCCCGCTGCACGGTACATCTATCCGTTGCGCGGGGCGAGGGCGGGGCGTCGGATGCGGGGCGCGGACGCCGGGCCCGGCTACCCGCCGTACGGAACGACCACCACCTGGAATTCGTCCTCGTACACGACCTTCCCCGGATCCGACGACCGGAGCATCCGGCACTCGACGCCGTGCGCGTCGAGGATCTCCAGATAGCCCGGCACCCGCTCGATGAGGTGCGTGGCGGTCGACTTGAACCAGGCCACGGCTCCCGGGGTGAACTCGGGGTCGTACACCGTCGGGTCGACCTTCGAGGGGGTCGGGTACGCGGCGTCGTACCAGTCGTTGTTGGCCCGCCGGAAGCGCTCCTGCTCCGGCGTCAGCTTCCCCTCCCGGGCAAGACCGTTGACCAGCACGAACACTCCGGGAAAGTGCCCGCGCTCATGCCGCACCGGCGACTGGAACCGTACGAACTCCGCCGTGCCCTCCGGGCGCGCTGTCTCCGCTGCCCCCGCTGTCTCCGCTGTCCCCGCCGTCTCCGCCGTCTCCGCTGTCCCCGCTGTCCCCGCTGTCTCCGCCGTCCCCGCCGTCTCGTCATCGCACATCAGCGCATCCTCGCATCGACGCCCGCACCCGGCCCCGCCCTGCGAGCAAGTTCGGCCAGTACTCCCAACGCGTCCCCGAGCACGTCCACCGGCGGCGACGCGAGCCCGATCCTGACCGCGCCGGGCGCGGACCGCTCCCCGATCGCGAAGGCAGAGCCGGGCGTCACGGCGACACCCCGCTCGGCCGCGGCGGCGACGAAGGCCTCGGCCCGCCAGTGGGAGGGCAGCTCCCACCAGCAGAAATAGGAACGGGGGTCGACATGGACCCGCCCCGAGCGAGCCCCGGACCCCGCGACCGCGACGGCACCCGCGCCCGCACCGGGGCGCACACCCACCCCGAGCCGCTCCCGCACAACCCGGTGCCGCACCGCCGCGTCGACTCGCTTGGCGGCGACCACCGAGTCCACCGTCCCGTCGCCGCACCACCGCACCGCGGCCTCCAGGTTCACCCCGCCCGCCGTCCAGGCCCCGGAGCGCAGGGTCCGCGCGAGAACGTCCAGATGGGCGGGCGGCGCGGTCAGCATGCCCACGGTGAGTCCGGGGGCGAGCCGCTTGGAGAGGCTGTCGACGAGGACGGTGCGGTCCGGGGCATACGCGGCGAGCGGCGCGGGCGCGTCCTCGGCGAGGAAGGCCCATGTCGTGTCCTCGACCGCGTACAGATCCAACTCCGCCAACACACCCGCCAGTTCGGACCGTCGCTGCGGACCTGCGGTCAGGGACAGCGGATTGTGCAGCGTCGGCTGTACGTACACCGCGCTGAGCGGCGAAGCACCCCGGTGGACAGCGGCCAGCGCGTCCGGCCGCATCCCCTCCTCGTCCACGGCGACCGGCACCAGACTCACCCCGAGCCGCTCGGCAATGGCCTTGACCAGCGGATACGTCAGCTCCTCGACACCGAGACGGCCTCCAGGGCGTACGAGGGACGAGATCGCGGCGGCGATGGCCTGCCGCCCGTTGCCGGCGAAGAGGACATGGGCGGGGTCGGGCCGCCAGCCCGCACGGGCCAGCACATCGGCGGCGGCCGCCCGCGCCTGGGGAGTGCCGTCGGCGGCGGCCGGGCGGGCCGCCTCCAGGAGGACGTCCGGCCGCAGCAGCGGGGCGATGCCGCGGGCCATCAGCTCGGACTGCCCTTGTGTGACGGGGTAGTTGAGCTCCAGGTTCACCGGAGGCGCGTCCGCCCCTCGTGGCCGCTCGGCGAGCGAGGCGGACCCGCCGGGGTGCGGGGGCGCGGCCCTCACGAAGGTGCCACGCCCGACCTCGCCCACCGCGAGCCCCCGCCGCACGAGCTCGCCGTACACGCGGATGGCGGTGGAGTTGGCGATCCGCCGCTGCCGGGCGAAGGCCCGCTGCGTGGGCAACTGATCCCCCGGCCGCAACAAGCCGCGCTCGATCTCCCCGGCCACTTCATCGGCAACGAGCCGATAGTCACTACGCGCCACCGCACATACCCCCAAGAAATCCAGCAGCCG
Source organism: Streptomyces sp. NPDC021622 (assembly GCF_040640795.1). Classification (NCBI taxonomy): domain Bacteria; kingdom Bacillati; phylum Actinomycetota; class Actinomycetes; order Kitasatosporales; family Streptomycetaceae; genus Streptomyces; species Streptomyces sp. NPDC021622. Next base: position 151,200 of record NZ_JBFACK010000013.1, on the reverse strand, counting down.
CCGACACAGAGACCCCCAGGTGAACCCCCGGGCAATCGCGCACCCCGCGCACCCCGCGCACCCCGCGCACCTCGCGCACCCCGCGCACCCCACGCACATTGCACCGAGAGCAAAGACCCTATTGCACCGCCGAGTTGCCCCCGCCTAGCCTCCCCCCATGGCAACCGCGCACCTCAACGGCATCACCATCGGCTACGACGACGAAGGCCCCGGCGGTGCAAGCCCCAGCAGTGACCGCCCCGGCGGCAAAAGCCCAGCCGCCGAAGGGCCGCCCCCACCCCTGCTCCTCATCCACGGCCACCCTTTCGACCGCACGATGTGGACCCCCCAGCGCACCGCCTTCTCCGCGACCCACCGCGTCATCACCCCAGACCTGCGCGGCTACGGCGAGACGGACGTCGTCCCCGGCACCACCCCCTTCGCCACCTTCGCCGCCGACATCCTCGCCCTGCTCGACCACCTCGGCGTGACCCGCTGCGCACTCGGCGGTCTCTCCATGGGCGGCCAGATCGCGATGGAGTGCCTCCGCCTGTTCCCCGAGCGGATCAGCGGCCTGCTCCTTGCCGACACCTTCCCGGCCGCCGAGACGGACGAGGGCAAGGCCTGGCGCAACGCCATGGCCAACCGGCTCCTCGCCGAGGGCATGAAGCCGTACGCCGATGAAGTACTGGACAAGATGGCGGCCCCGTACAACCCGCGGGCCGCGGCCCACGTGCACCGCATGATGCTGGCCGCGCCACCGGAGGGCGCGGCGGCGGCCCTGCGGGGCAGGGCCGAACGCCCGGACTACCGCGGCCTGTTGACCGGCGTCACGGTCCCCGCCCTGATCGTCGTCGGCCGTGACGACACGTACACACCGGTGTCCGACGCCGAGGCCATGCACGACGCGATCCCCGGAGCGGAACTGTGCGTGGTGGAGTCGGCGGCCCACCTGCCGAACCTGGAGCAGCCGGAGGTCTTCAACGCGGCGGTGCGCACATGGCTCACCCGCATCAACACCTGACCCCGCCCCCTCCTCCCCCACCCATACGGACTGCCCCGCCTCGCGCCCGCCGCCCGTCGCCCCGAAGGTGGGCGGCATGAAGCGCACCCGTACCGCCTCCGCGCCCCGTACCGCCACCGCGACCCGTGTCGCCGCCGCGGCCTGCACCGCCCTGCTCGCCCTCACGGTCACCGCCTGCTCGGACGAAGACGTCGACAAGGCCAAGGACACCGTCGCGTCGGCCACGGCCAAGGCGGGCGAGGCGGTCGCGTCCGCCACGGAAGCGGCGGCCTCCGAGCTGGAGAAGGTCAAGGACGGCGTCAACGCCAAGGGCGACGTGAAGGCCGCGGACACCACAAAGACCGACGGCGACCGGACCACCGCCGAGATCACCGCCACCAACGGCACGGACAAGAAGGCGGACTACACGATCTCCGTCGACTTCCGCGACAGCGACGGCAACCTCCTCGACACGGTCGTCCTGAGCATCAACGGCGTGGACCCCGGCGGCTCCAAGTCCGGCACGGCCCGCAGCAACCGAAGCCTGTCCGGCACCCCGAAGGCCGAGATCCGCAGGGCGCTGCGCCACTGAACGGGTTCAGTCCGGCCCCGCCCAGTCGAAGGTGATGTGCTTGCTGGACTGCCCCTGGCGGCTCCAGCTGAAGCCGAAGGCGTCGGCACGGTCGGCCGTCGAGCGGCCCCAGGTCGCGACCTGGCCCGGACCGGTCTCCGATCCCGGCAGGTTGGTCGACTGCACGCGCGCGCCCTCGGGCGTCGTCGGTCCGGTGAGCGCCGTCGCACCGGCCTCGACCCGGCCCGGAACGGTGGCCCGCCATTCGCCCAGGTCGTCGTCGACCTGAATGTCGATGGGGGCGAAGTCCATGCCGCGCATCTCGGCGCCGAACATGCTGATCATTTCGGCGGGCCAGCTGCCCGCCTGACCACTGAAGATCATCTGCAATGCCTCGCGCTGCGCGTCGTCGGCCCTCTCGTCGAAGAAGACACCCGCGTACGCGTCGGAGTGTTCGCCCCACACATTGCCGACGAACGAGCCGAGCATCAGTACGTTGAGGCCGTCCAGCGGAACATCGCCGTAGTGCCCCTCACGTACATGCCAGGCCAGGATTCCCTCGCAGTCTCCGTACGTCGGCGGCTCGGCGAACGAGCACGGGCACGGCACATTGCACTTGCAGGTGTCGAACCAGTCCCCGGACGCATGCCACGCCGGAACAGTCGGAGCTGCTGACTCTGCTGCCTCAGTCATATCCGCAGTCATATCCGCCGCCTCCTCGAGGCCCGCACCTCCATTGTCCTCCCTGCCCTCACTTTGCCGCGCGGCCCGCCGCTTTCTGTGCTGACCTGGAACTGTGTTCCATGACCGGGCAGCGCTCTCCGCGCCCCTGAGGCCGGGCAATCTCCTCCCGGCCCGGGAGATGACCATCGCCTGGTCCGTCATGGTGGTGCTCGCACTGCTCGCGTGGCTGCTCACGGCCGCCCAGGCCGGTGACATGGACATGGGTATGGAGCCGGGGACCATGGGCCTCGGGCTGCCCCTGTTCGTGCTGCTGTGGGTGACCATGATGGTCGCGATGATGTTCCCGTCCGTGGCACCGGTGGCCATCACCTGGGTCCGGGCCATCGGCCGTCAGTCCTCCGGCTTCGCCCGCACGGCACGGATCGCCCAGTTCGTGGCCGGGTACCTGATCGCCTGGACAGCGTTCGGTCTCTGTGTGTACGGGATTCTCACCCTGACCGGCGACCTGGTCGACGGCCACCCCGAAGCCGGGCGCTGGATCGGCGCCGGCGCCTTCCTGCTCGCCGGACTCCACCAGTTCAGCCCGCTGAAGAACATGTGCCTGCGCCACTGCCGAAGCCCCATCGGCCAACTCGTGCGCTACGCCGGCTACCGGCCGCGCGCCCGTGACCTGCGCGTCGGCGCCCATCACGGGCTCTACTGCGTCGGCTGCTGCTGGGGACTCATGATCGTCCTCATCCCCCTCGGCACGATGAACATCGCGGCGATGGCGGGCGTGGCGGTCATCATCTTCATCGAGAAACTATGGCGCCTCGGCCCGGTGTTCAGCACCGCGATCGGCGTGCTGTTCCTGGTCCTGGCCGCACTGGCCCCGTTCCAGAGCTGGCTGCTGCCGGGTCTTGAACACCACGGCCCATCGATGGAGCCGATGACGATGACGCTCAGGGGGTGAGCGACGCTCAGGGGCTGAGCGACCGCAGAATCCTCTCCGGCAGGACGCGCGCGGCCTCGTCGAGGTCGACATCGTCGATACCGGACAGCCAGCGGCGCGCGGTCGCGACGACCGGCCCCAGGACCAGCGCCTCGATCAAGGGCACGGCCAGCGGGGCGACCTCGCCCGACTCGATGTGCTGCCGCATCCACGCGGCCATCGGCGAGAGCCTGGCCTCCTGGGCATCGCGGAGCTGCCTGGCCTGCGCCATCCCGAGCCGGTCGGCGTAGGAGGAGTGCAGGAGCCGGGACGCGTCAGGGTGCTCCTGGATGAACGTCAGGTAGACCCGCACGAGGGCGCGGATGCCGGTCCGGGCGGTCCGGGAACGCTCCACGGCCGCGGCGAGCTCACCGAGCAGCCGGCCGATCCACCGCTGCAGCAGGGCGATCATGAGGCCGTCGATGCTGCCGAAGTGGTGATAGAGGCTGCCGAGGCTGACGCCGCTGGCCTTGGTGATGGCGCTGACGGTGACGCCCTGCTCGCCGGAGTCGGCGTACACCTGGAGCGCGGCGTCCAGGAGACGGTCGGCGGTTTCCTCGCCGCGTTGTTGCTTGGGGCTCATGGTGACACCCAGCGTAAGCCACAGAATTTCTAGAACCATTTTCTAGAAATCCACTCCACAAAATCCGTCCGCTGCCCCACACTGATCCGATGCCCGAACCCATACCCCCCACGCCCCGCCCGGCCGCCGCCCCCGGCTCCACCGCCCGAGGCTGCCTGGCCGTGCTCGGCGTCGTCGGCGCGGTACTCCTCGTCATCCTGCTTCTGAACCAGGGCGACGGCGATGACAGCACCGCCGCCCCCGACCCGACGACCAGCTACGGGACCTACGACCCGTCGACCAGCACGCCGACGTACTCCAACGATCCGTACGAGACCGACGATCCATACGACGGCGCGACCGACCCCACAGCCACTGCCACGGACCCCATGGACCCCACGAGCCCCCCGAGCGAGTCCCCGACCCCGTACGACTCAGGCACCTGCCTCAACGGCACACTGCCCAACTCCGAGACCGCGCAGGAGGTCAGCGACATCGACGAGGTGTCCTGCTCCGCGTCCGACGCCCACTACCGGGTGATCGAGAGCATCCCCATGACGTCGGACCTCGGCGCCTGCAACGACAACTCCCAGACGCAGTACGCCTTCTCCTCCCGCTACACCCTCAACGGAACGACGATCAACGAGTACGTGTACTGCCTGGTCGGCATCGGCTCGTACGCCCGCTGAGCAGAGGCCCAGGCAAAAGCAAAAGCCCCAGATCACGGCGAGTGAGTTCTGGGGCTTCCACAGAGCCGCCTTCGGGATTCGAACCCGAGACCTACGCATTACGAGTGCGTTGCTCTGGCCATCTGAGCTAAGGCGGCGCGCTGCCCGCACCTATGGTGCGATCAGCAACGTCGCCAAGTCTACACAGTTTCCGGGGGTGCTCCGTACACCCCCCGCGAGAGCCCCCTGAGGGCCCCCGGCACCGCTATGAGCAGCGCTTTCCGTCCTTCGGGGCGGTGCCCTCCAGGAGGTAGGCGTTGATCGTCGAGTCGATGCAGTCGCTGCCCCGGCCGTACGCCGTGTGGCCGTCGCCCTCATAGGTGAGGAGCCTGCCGGAGGAGAGCTGGTCGGCCAGGGACTCGGCCCAGTGGTACGGGGTGGCCGGGTCGCGGGTCGTGCCGGCCACGACGATCGGGGCGGCGCCCTTCGCCTCGATGCGGTGCGGCTCACCCGCCGCCTTCACCGGCCAGTACGTACAGTTCAGCGAGGCCCAGGCGAGGCCCTTGCCGAAGACCGGGGATGCCTTCTCGAAGTCGGGGAGGGACTTCTTCACGGCTTCGGGGGACTTGAAGGCCGGGGGCAGGTCCAGGCAGTTCACGGCCGCGTTGGCGAACATGAGGTTCGCGTACGTTCCGTCGCCGTCGCGCTCGTAGTAGCTGTCCGAGAGCGAGAGGAGGCCCGCGCCGTCCTTGTCCTTCATCGCCGCGTCCAGCGCCGTGCGCAGCTGGGGCCAGGCCGCCTCGTCGTACATCGCGGCGATCACGCCCGTCGTGGCGAGCGCCTCGCCGAGCTTGCGGCCGTCGGGGTCCCCGGCAGGGATCGGCGCGCCATCCAGGTCGCCGAAGAAGGACTTCAGGCGCTTGCCGGCGTCCTGCGGGTTCTCCGTGCCCAGCGGGCAGTCCGCCAGCCGCACGCAGTCCTTGGCGAACGACTGGAACGCCGTCTCGAAGCCCGCCGTCTGGTCGCGGTTCATCCGCCGGGCCGGCAGCGACGGGTCCATCGCGCCGTCCAGGACGAGGCGGCCGACGCGGTCGGGATAGAGCCCGGCGTACGTCGCCCCCAGGAACGTGCCGTACGACGCGCCCACGTATGTCAGCTTCTCGTCGCCGAGCACCTCCCTCAGGAGGTCCATGTCGCGGGCGGCCTCGACCGTGGAGACGTGCGGGAGCATCTCGGCGGACCGCTTCTCGCAGCCCTCCGCGAACTCCTTGAAGGAGGCGGTGAGTTCGCCCGTCTCGCGTGTGTCGTCGGGAGTGATGTCCGTCTGTGTGTACGCGTCCATCTGCTTGCCGTCGAGGCAGTTGACGGGCTCACTGCGGGCCACGCCGCGCGGGTCGACCGCGACCATGTCGTAGCGGGCGCGGACCTCTTCGGGGTAACCGAGCGCCGCGTACGACTGGAGATAGCCGATCGCCGAGCCGCCGGGACCGCCCGGGTTGACCTGGAGCGAGCCTAGGCGCTTGCCGGGGCCCGTGGCCTTCTTGCGGGAGACGGCCAGTTTGATCTCCTCGCCGCCCGGCTTGTCGTAGTCCAGCGGCGCCTTCATCGTGGAGCACTCGAAGCCCGGGACGCCGCACTCGCGCCACTTCAGCTTCTGCCCGTAGAAGGGTGCGAGCCCTTTCGGAGTCGCGCGGGGCAGCGCGGCCATGGACGCGTCCGCAGTCGAGCTCCCGGCCGAGCAGCCGGAGATCAGCAGTCCGGCGGCCAGAAACACGGCGGCTGGGGTACGGAGTCCTCTGACGATGCGCATCAGGCGAGAGTAACCGTCCGCGATCACTCGGTCGCCCTCCGTGCTCGTATGGGTGACTCGGTCAACCTCCGGGCCGGAATGTCGCGTTCGCCCCTCCGGAGAGAGCCCCTCCGGGGGCCGGTCAGCCCGCGCGCAGCGCCATCGTCATCGCCTCGACCGCAAGGAGCGGGGCGACATTGCGGTCCAGGGCGGTGCGGCAGGCGCTGATCGCCTCGATGCGGCGGAGCGTGGACTCGGGTGAGGTGCCGCGCGCCATGCGCTCCAGCATGTCCTGCACCTCCGTGTTGGCGATGGCCACGCGGGAGCCGAGCTGCAGCGTAAGCACGTCTCTGTAGACACCGGTCAGGTCGATCAGGGCGAGGTCGAGGCTGTCGCGCTGGGTGCGGGTCCTGCGGCGCTTCTGCCTGTCCTCCAGGTCCTTCATCACGCCCGCCGTGCCGCGGGGCATCCGGCCGCCCTTCTCGGCGCCGAGCGCCGCCTTCAGGTCGTCCGTCTCCTTCACGTCGACCTCTTCGGCGACCTGCTTCGCGTCCTCGCCCGCCGTGTCGATCAGCTCCTGCGCGGCCTTGAGGCAGCCGCCGATCTCCTCGACCCGCAGCGGCATCTTGAGCACGGCGGCCCGGCGCTCGCGCGCCCGCGGGTCGGTCGCCAGGCGCCGGGCGCGGCCGATGTGACCCTGCGTGGCACGGGCGGCGGCCGCGGCGACATCCGGCTCGATGCCGTCACGTCGTACGAGCACGTCGGCGACGGCGTCCACAGAGGGCGTACGCAGCGTCAGGTGACGGCAGCGGGAGCGGATCGTGGGCAGCACGTCCTCCAGCGAGGGCGCGCAGAGCAGCCACACCGTGCGGGGCGCGGGCTCCTCGACGGCCTTCAGGAGGACGTTGCCCGCGCCTTCGGTGAGGCGGTCGGCGTCCTCCAGGACGATGACCTGCCAGCGGCCGCCGGCGGGCGAGAGCTGGGCCCGCCGCACGAGGTCGCGGGTCTCCTTCACGCCGATGGACAGCAGGTCCGTACGCACCACTTCCACGTCGGCGTGCGTACCGACCAGGCTCGTATGACATCCGTCGCAGAATCCGCAGCCTGGCACGCCGCCGAGCGCGCGGTCCGGGCTCGTGCACTGGAGGGCCGCGGCGAAGGCTCGGGCGGCGGTGGACCGCCCGGAGCCGGGCGGCCCGGTGAAGAGCCAGGCGTGCGTCATCTTCGACGCCTCGGGGGGCGCGGTGCCCGTGGCCACGGCGGTGACGAGGGCGTCGGCGTCCCGAGCGGCAGCCCCCAGCTGCTCGCTCACCCGCTCCTGGCCCACCAGGTCATCCCATACGGCCATGGGTCACCGCCTCCGCCTTGCACTTTTCGCTGCCGGTTTCATTGTGGGGCAGCCCACTGACAACGCCCGCCGCTCGCGGTGCGGGCACCGGCACCGCAGCGCTCAGCGCCCGTTCCGCCCGCGGTCGTCCTCGTCGTCCCGCGAACCGAGCAGCTCATCCGCCAAGGACGGCAGATCGTCCAGCGGAGTCTCCTCCGCCCAGTCGGAGCGCGGCCGCTGCCGGGGCGCGCCCTGCTCATCGACCTGGGGCAGCTCGCGGGTCCGGTCGTTCCCGCCGGCAGGCGAGGGGCGCTCGTCCCGGAAGTACCCCGGCGGCACCTTGTCCTCCCGGACGGACGGCAGCACGGCCGTCTCGTCCACGGCCCCCGCGGGGGCCGGCGGCTGCGGCAGCACCTCGGTGTCCTCAGCCCCGGAGGGCTGCGGGGTCACGACAGGCGTGGGCACGGTCGTCTCGTTGTCCGGAGCCGGAGCCGGGGCGGGGGTGGGAGCAGGAGCCGCAGCAGCGGAAGCCGCCGCCCGCGCGGAAGCCGCCTCAGCCTGAGCCGCGCCCAGCCTGCGCGCCTCCTCGGCCCGCAGCAGCGCCTCCTCGGCCTTGCGCTGCTTCTCGATCCGCCGCGCCTCGGCCTCGGCCCGAAGCCGCGCCTCTTCCTCCGCCTCCCGGCGGCGGCGCGCCTCCTCGGCCGCGCGCACCTTCTCCTCGGCGAGCAGCCGCGCCTGCTCCTCCTCGGCCCGGCGCTTCGCCTCCTCGGCGCGCTGCCTGGCCTCCTCCGCCTGCCGCTCGGCCTCCAGGCGCTGCGCCTCCTCCAGCTCGCGGCGCGCGCGCTCCTCCTCCTCGGCACGGAGCTTGGCGATCTGCTCCTGGCGCTCGCGCTCGATCCGCTCCTCCTCGGCCTTCCGCGCGGCCTCTTCCTCGGCCTTGCGGCGCGCCTCTTCCTCGGCGGCCCTGCGGGCCTCCTCCTGCGCCTTCACCTCGGCCTCGGAGAGCGGAAGGACGAGGTCGAGCCGGTGCCGGATCACGGTGGTGACGGCCTCCGGCTCCTGCGCCGCGTCGACCACCAGGTAGCGCCCCGGGTCGGCGGCGGCGAGCGTCAGGAAACCGGACCGCACGCGCGCGTGGAACTCGGCGGGCTCCGACTCGAGTCGGTCGGGCGCCTCCGTGAACCGCTCGCGGGCGGCCTCGGGGGACACGTCGAGCAGGCACGTCAGATGCGGTACGAGTCCGCCCGTGGCCCACCGGTTGATCCGGGCGACCTCGGTCGGCGACAGGTCGCGGCCCGCGCCCTGGTAGGCGACGGACGAGTCGATGTACCGGTCGGAGATGACCACGGCGCCACGCTCAAGGGCGGGCCGTACGACGGTGTCGACGTGCTCGGCGCGGTCGGCCGCGTACAGCAGCGCCTCGGCCCGGTGCGAAAGACCGGCCGACGACACGTCCAGGAGGATCGACCGCAGCCGCTTCCCCACCGGGGTGGCCCCCGGCTCGCGCGTCACCACGACCTCGTGGCCCTTGGCCCGGATCCACTCGGCGAGCGCCTCGGCCTGCGTCGACTTGCCCGCGCCGTCGCCGCCCTCCAGGGCGATGAAGAAGCCCGTGCCTGCGGGCGTCTGCAGCGGGTCGTCGCCGCCGCGCAGCGCGTCGCGCAGGTCGTGCCGCAGCGGTACTCCCTGCCGGTCGTCGACCTTGGCGAGCACCAGCGCGGCCACCGGCAGGAGCAGCGCGCCCACCAGCATCAGCGTGAAGGCGGCGCCTCCGTGGTCGAAGACGAACTTGCCGTTGACGAAGCGGTGCGGGCCGATCGCGGCGGCGACCACGGGGGCCACAAGGGCGCCGAGCGCCACGAAGAGACGTACGACCGCCTGGAGATGCTCGGTCGTGCGGGCCCGCCGGTAGTCCTCGACCTCCTGGTCGAGCAGCGCGTGCCCGGTGTTGGCGGCGATGCCCGCGGCCACACCGGTGAGCGCGAGGAGCAGCAGCACGGTCGTCAGGTCGGGCACCAGGCCCGCGGCGAGCAGTGCGACGCCGGTGACGGCGATGGCGAGCGCGAGCAGCCTGCGCCGCGAAAGCGAGGGCAGCACGGAGGGTGCCGTACGGATGCCGACGGCGGTGCCGCCGGTCAGCGCGAGGACGATCAGGCCGTACGTGACGGGCCCGCCCTCCAGGTCCTTGGCATGCAGCACGGCGACGGCCACGGCGGCCGCGATGGCCCCGGCGATCGCGGCGCAGGCGGCGACGAGCAGCGGGATCGCGCCGGTGCGGCCCTTGTCGGTGCCGGCGCCGGTACGCGGCCTGCGGAGCCCTTCGAGGGGGCTACGCGCGCGTGGCGTCTGCGTGGCGGGAAGTTCGAGGAAGTAGACGATCGACAGCGAGGCCGCGAAGAGCCCGGCGGCGACGAACGAGGCGAGCCCCGCCTGGTGCACCTCGAACCACTCGAGACCGGTACCCAGCAGGTTGCCGACCAGCGTGACGGTGACGAGCGCGGCGGCCGCGATGGGCAGCGCCACGAACCCCGTACGCAGCGACAGGCGCCGCAGCGCGTCCATGTGGTCCGGCAGCGGCCGTACCGTCGCGCCCTCCAGCGGCGGCGCGGGCAGCAGCGCGGGCGCCGCGCTTTCGCGGCACACCGTCCAGAAGCGCTCGGCGACGCCGATCACAAAGGCGGTGACGAGCAGCACCGCGAGTGCGTTTTCCGCAGTCCAGTCGATCCACAGCGGCGCGACGATCAGCAGCGCGGCCCGCAGACCGTCCGCCACGACCATCGTCCAGCGCCGGTCCAGCGGCCCGTCGGGCGAGGTGAGCGAGCTGAGCGGTCCGAGCAGCACCGCTCCGAAGAGCAGCGTTGCGAGAATGCGTGCTCCGAAGACAGCGGTTACGGCGAACGCGACCCCTCGGTACCCGCCCCCGAAGGCCGCCTCGGAGATCGCCGCCTGCAGGGCGAGGACCACCAGGACGAGGAGCGCGAGTGCGTCGCCGACACCGCCGACGAGCTGTGCGCTCCACAGCCGCTTCAGCTGCGGTGTGCGCAGCAAGGCGCGGACGGCACGCTCTCGGGAATCTGCGACCAGGGCGTCGTCGGGGGCCGGGTTCCCGGCCGTTGGCTGCTCGGCACGCGTCATCCGTCCAGCCTATCTGGACGCACGGCTTCCCCGAGGCGCCACCCGAACATGCGACCGCTTCTCACCGCCCCCGCTGTGGGAAGGCGTTCCGCACGGCGAGTGGGGTCTCCCCTGCTCGAGCGAAGCCGAGAGCTTGGGGAAGGGTGGGCACAACGCCCCACTGCCGGGCACCGACAAACCAGGCGCCCGGCAAGGGAAACGTCAGTCCTCCGAAGCAGCAGCCTTACTAGAAGCCGCAGCCTTCTTCGCAGCAGCCGTAGCCGTCGTCTTCTTGGCCGCAGTCTTCTTAGCCGCAGTCTTAGAAGCCGTCGTCTTCTTGGCAGCCGTCTTCTTGGCAGCAGCCTTCTTCGCCGGAGCCTTCTTCGCCGCCTTCTTGGCGGTCTTCTTCGCCGGCCCCTTCGCCCGCTTCTCCGCGAGCAGCTCATAGCCCCGCTCAGGAGTGATGTCCTCCACGGAGTCCGCCGCCCGCAGCGTCGCGTTCGTCTCGCCATCAGTGACGTACGCCCCGAAGCGCCCGTCCTTGACGACGACCGGCTTCCCGCTCACCGGGTCCTCGCCGAGCTCCTTCAGCGGCGGCTTGGCCGCGGCCCGCCCCCGCTGCTTGGGCTGCGCGTAGATCGCGAGCGCCTCTTCCAACGTGATGCTGAAGAGCTGCTCCTCGGTCTCGATGGACCGCGAGTCCGTGCCCTTCTTCAGGTACGGCCCGTAGCGCCCGTTCTGCGCGGTGATCTCGACGCCCTCGGCGTCGGCACCCACCACACGCGGCAGGGACATCAGCTTCAGCGCGTCCTCAAGGGTCACCGTGTCGAGCGACATGGACTTGAAGAGCGAGGCCGTCCGCGGCTTCACCGCGTTCTTGCCGGTCTTCGGGGTGCCCTCGGGGAGCACCTCGGTGACGTACGGGCCGTAGCGCCCGTCCTTGGCGACGATCTCGTGACCCGACGTCGGGTCGGTGCCCAGCGCGAAGTCACCGCTCGGCTTGGCGAGCAGCTCCTCGGCGTACTCGACCGTCAGCTCGTCCGGCGGCAGGTCGTCGGGCACGTCGGCGCGCTGGTGGCCCTCCGCGTCCTTCTCGCCCCGCTCGATGTACGGGCCGTAGCGGCCGACCCGCAGCACGATGCCCTCGCCGACGGGGAAGGAGGAGATCTCCCTGGCGTCGATCGCGCCCAGGTCGGTCACCAGCTCCTTGAGCCCGCCGAGGTGGTCGCCGTCGCCGTTGCCGGCGCTGGAGGCGGCCCCCGCGTCGTCACCCTCGCCGAAGTAGAACCGCTTCAGCCACGGCACGGCCTGCGCCTCGCCCCGCGCGATGCGGTCGAGGTCGTCCTCCATGCGTGCGGTGAAGTCGTAGTCGACGAGCCGCCCGAAGTGCTTCTCCAGCAGGTTGACCACGGCGAAGCTCAGGAAGGAGGGCACCAGGGCCGTCCCCTTCTTGAACACGTACCCGCGGTCGAGAATGGTCCCGATGATCGACGCGTACGTCGACGGGCGACCGATCTCGCGCTCTTCCAGCTCCTTGACCAGCGACGCCTCGGTGTAGCGGGCCGGGGGCTTCGTCGCGTGGCCGTCGACCGAGATCTCCTCGGCGGAGAGCGCGTCGCCCTCGCTGACCTGCGGCAGCCTGCGCTCGCGGTCGTCCAGCTCGGCGTTCGGGTCGTCCGCGCCTTCGACGTACGCCTTGAGGAAGCCGTGGAAGGTGATGGTCTTGCCGGACGCGCTGAACTCGGCGTCGCGGCCGTCGGCTGCGGTGCCGCCGATCTTCACCGTGACGGAGTTTCCGGTCGCGTCCTTCATCTGGGAGGCGACGGTCCGCTTCCAGATCAGCTCGTAGAGCCGGAACTGGTCACCGGTCAGGCCGGTCTCGGCGGGCGTGCGGAAACGATCACCCGAGGGACGAATCGCCTCGTGCGCCTCCTGCGCGTTCTTGACCTTCCCGGCGTACGTGCGGGGCTTGTCCGGCAGGTAGTCGGCGCCGTACAGCTGCGTGACCTGGGCGCGAGCGGCGCCGATCGCCGTGTCGGAGAGCGTCGTGGAGTCCGTACGCATGTAGGTGATGAAGCCGTTCTCGTACAGCTTCTGGGCCACCTGCATGGTCGCCTTCGCGCCGAAGCCGAGCTTGCGCGAGGCCTCCTGCTGCATCGTCGTCGTACGGAACGGCGCGTACGGAGAGCGGCGATAGGGCTTGGACTCGACGGAGCGGACCGAGAACCGGGTGTTCTCCAGGGCCGCGGCGAGCGCGCGGGCGTTCGTCTCGTCCAGGTGCAGCGTGTCGGACTTGAGCTGCCCGACCGAGTTGAAGTCGCGGCCCTGCGCGATGCGCTTGCCGTCGACCGTGGTGAGGCGGGCGACCAGCTGCGAGGGGTCGGACGCGTCACCGGTGCGGCCGGTGCCGAAGGTGCCGGTCAGGTCCCAGTACTCGGCGGAGCGGAAGGCGATGCGCTCGCGCTCACGCTCGACGACGAGGCGGGTCGCCACGGACTGGACGCGGCCGGCCGACAGGCGCGGCATGACCTTCTTCCACAGGACCGGCGAGACCTCGTAGCCGTAGAGACGGTCGAGGATGCGGCGGGTCTCCTGGGCGTCGACCATGCGCTTGTTGAGCTCGCGCGGGTTGGCGACGGCCTCGCGGATCGCGTCCTTGGTGATCTCGTGGAAGACCATCCGGTGGACCGGGACCTTGGGCTTCAGGACTTCCTGAAGGTGCCACGCAATAGCTTCGCCCTCGCGGTCCTCATCGGTGGCGAGGAAGAGTTCGTCGGAGTCCTTCAGCAGGTCTTTGAGCTTCTTGACCTGCGCCTTCTTGTCGGAGTTCACGACATAGATCGGCTGGAAGTCATGCTCGACGTCCACGCCGAGGCGGCGCACCTCGCCGGTGTACTTCTCGGGGACCTCCGCGGCGCCGTTGGGGAGGTCGCGGATGTGCCCGACGCTTGCCTCGACTACGTAGCCGGGGCCGAGGTAACCCTTGATCGTCTTCGCCTTGGCAGGCGACTCGACGATGACGAGTCGGCGGCCGCCCTTTGCGGTCTCGCTGGTCGGGGACAACTTCGCTCTTCTCTCCGGTCGGTACTCGGTGGCCCTACCAGTACTCGGTGGCCGTACTGGCCGGCCTCGCTCGGTGCGCTTGAGTTGCGCCGTCGCTGCGGAGTGTGACGGTACATCCCGCCCCCGTGTCAAACGGGAAAAGCCCGCAACGGCCACTCGAACGGTAACCCGACTACCGCCTTTCCTGCCGCCCGGAGTGGCGACCTGCCCTTTGACCACCGGCGGCGGGCCTACGGCCCGGTCCCGCCGCACATCCGCCGACATCGTCCGCGCGGCCACGGCCGCCTACCGTCACAGCGGGGTGAGGCATCACACTCACAGCCGGGTGAAGCACCACACTCCGAGCACCAGTGCACCCGCTCCGGCGAGCGCGGCGAGCGTCGCCGATGCGACAGGGTTCACACCGTGGGCGACGGGTGCGCGGTGTGCCACGCGTGCCCCGGTCCAGAGCAGCAGCCCGGCTCCGAACAGCGCGAACACCGTGCCCGCGAAGATCGCTGGCCCACTCTCCATGGCATTTCCTCCCCGTACCGACTTCCCGGCTTGGGAAACTGGCACGCCCGGGAAGCCGGGGCGCGAACCCCGGGTTAACGGCGGGCGCCCGGCGAGCGTCACCGTCGGCGCTCACCGCTCCGTACACGCCTTCGGGACCCGCCGGTAGACCGACGGCGCCCAACTCGACCGGAACTCGTCGCCACGGAGCCTGTTCGCGCCGTACGCACCTTCTTGTGGACCACTGTGCGACGCCGTGCCCCGCGGCACCGGTACCGACCCGATGCGGTCCCTGTTTTCCGGCGCTCTTCGGCACGCAAACCGACCCGATGGCCCAGCCGCGGGCGCGTTCGCGTACGGGACCTGCCGTACCGCCATCGCCCACAGACGGCTACCCGCCTGGACGCATGGCGACAGGCCCTACGCCCCGGCCGGCTCCAGGAAGCCCTGCTCCACAAGCAGCCGGATCTGCGCGGGCGTGCGGTCCCGCAGCAATACGGGGTCCTCCCCGACCAGTTGGGCGATCGCGTCGAGGATCCGCCCGGCGCTCAGTGACCCGTCGCACACCCCGGCGAACCCCGCCCCCACCGTGTCCACCTTGGTGGCGCGCCGCATCCCGCGGTGCTGGCGCAGCACGACATGCTCCGGGTCCTCGGCGCCCGGAAGCCCGACCTGCTCCTGCACGACCTCGTCGGCGAGCTTGAAGTGCCCGGCGAGCAGCGCGGCGTCGTCGTGCGCCCGCAGGAAGTCCTGGCGCGCGAAGTGCGCCCGCACCGTCTCGCCGAGGGGCTGCTCGACGGGGTGCGGCCACTCCTCAACGGTCACCGACGGCTCGGTGGCCCCTGATCCGGCACCGGTCTTGCGCAGGGTGATCCAGCCGAACCCGACCGCGCGCGTCTTACGGGCGTCGAACTCGTCGAGCCACGCGTCGTACCGCGCCGCGTACTCCTCCGGATCCGTCCGGTGATCCCCCGCGTCCCGCAGCCACAGCTCGGCGTACTGCGTGATGTCCTGCACCTCGCGCTGCACGATCCACGCGTCGCATCCACGCGGCACCCAGGAGCGGAGCCGCTCGGTCCACTCTTCGCCGTCCACGTGCTGCCAGTTGGCCAGGAAGTGCGCGTACCCCCCTTCGTTCAGTCTTTCCCCCGCCTGCTGAACGAGCGACCGGCACAGATCGTCCCCGCTCATCCCGCCGTCGCGGTAGGTGAGCCGAGCCCCGGGCGAGATCACGAAGGGCGGATTGGACACGATGAGGTCGTACGTCTCCTCGCCCACCGGCTCGAAGAGCGAGCCCTCGAGCACGGTGGCGGCGGGGGCCCCGGACAGCGCGAGGGTGAGCCGGGTGATGTGCAGCGCCCGGGGGTTGAGGTCCGTCGCGGTCACCCGCGTCGCGTGCTGGGCCGCGTGCAGCGCCTGGATCCCGGAGCCGGTGCCGAGGTCGAGCGCGCTCTCCACCGGCGTACGCACGGTGAGCCCCGCGAGCGTCGTGGACGCCCCGCCGACCCCGAGCACGACGCCCTCGTCATGGCTGCCGATGCCGCCGGCACCGCCGACCGCGCACCCGAGGTCCGAGACGATGAACCAGTCCTCGCCGTCAGGACCGCCGTACGGCCGCACGTCCACGGTCGCCGCGAGGCCGCCGTCCGCCTCGGCCAGCCAACCGCTCTCCAGGAGAGCGTCGACCGGCAGAACCGCCGCCACGCGCGCGTGCGGCACGGTCCGCTGCAACAGGAAGAGCCGTACGAGCGTCTCCAGCGCCCCGTCACCACGCGTGGCCCGCAGCGCGGGCACGGTCTCACTGCGCGCGAGCGCGGCATAGGCGGGCGCCCCAAGGAGTTCGAGCAGCCCATCAGCGGTGAAGTCGACCGCCAGCAGGGCTTCCCGCAACTGAGCGGCAACATCGAGACGATCGGACGAGGGCAGGGGGGCGCTAGCAATACTCACCCCCTCATTGTGACCCGCATCCGCCTCTCCCCGCTGTGCACAGTCGGCCGCCCTCGCTGTGGGCAGGCGTTCCGCACGGCGAGTGGGGTCTCCCCTGCTCGAGCGAAGCCGAGAGCTTGGGGAAGGGTGGGCACAGCCCACAGCCGCCGGGCACCGACACAACGCAACGCTGCCCCGGCGCCGGGGGAAACCCAGCTCCGGGGCAGCACAGCAAAGAAGGGGGTCCCTAGGACGCGGAAGGCGTAGCGGAAGCCGACTTGCAGCTGTCCTGCTTGCTCATCGCCTTCCCCACCTCACCCTCCTGCAACTTCTCCAACGCCTGGTTCCCACTCTTGCTCAGCTTGTCCAACTCACCCGCGACGGACTTCAGCCCATCCGCAAAGTCCGCCTGGTTCTTGGTGTCGAGCCCGTCGACCTTCTTCTTCAGATCGCCGTACGACTTGGAGATCGCGTTCAGCTCCTTGACCGCGTCATCGGTCTTCTTCTGACCCCCGTCGACCGGCGGGGCACCCGCGTCCTTCACCGCGGCGCCCATCGCCTTGTAGGCGTCGGACATGTCCTGGAACGCCTTGGAGTCGGTCTTCTGGACGTCCTCCGGCGAGCTGTTGTCCGAGGTCTCCTTCTGGATCGCGGCATTGGCGTCAGCGATCTTCTTCGACTGCGGCTGCACCGAGTCGCAGACGTCCTTGGCCCAGGCGTCCAGCTCCTCGTTCCCGTCGTCGCTGCAGCCCGACAGCGCCAGTACCAGTACCGCACCGCCGGACAGTGCGGCAGCAAGCTTCTTGTTCACCGGATTGGTCCCTTCCATGGCTCTCGGCCCCGGAACTTACACGCCAACTGGGCTACAACCGCATGCCAGAGGTCCGTTACGCCCGCTATTAAAGCCATTTGCACCACACAAACAAGGCGAGAGAAGGCTCACCACACACACGACGGGCGGACGCCGCGTCAAAACGCGCCGTCCGCCCGCATGTTGGGCAGAGTCTGACCCGGTGTTACGAAACCACGGCGGGGTCGGCCGAATTCGCCACCCGCTCCTCGCCGCCGTCCTCGTCGCCCACGGCGATGCCGCGGCGCTTGGAGATGTACACCGCGCCGATGATGACCAGGATGGCAAGCACCGCGATCAGTGCCCGCAACCCGGCGCTGGCGTCGTCCCCGTAACTGAACTGGACGACCGCGGGCGCAATCAGCAGCGCCACCAGGTTCATCACCTTCAGCAAGGGGTTGATCGCCGGACCCGCGGTGTCCTTGAACGGGTCGCCGATGGTGTCACCGATGACCGTCGCGGCATGGGCCTCGCTGCCCTTGCCGCCGTGGTGACCGTCCTCGACGAGCTTCTTCGCGTTGTCCCACGCGCCGCCGGAGTTGGCGAGGAAGACCGCCATCAGCGTGCCCGTGCCGATCGCGCCGGCCAGGAACGAGCCGAGTGCGCCGACGCCGAGCGAGAAGCCGACCGCGATCGGCGTGAGCACGGCGAGCAGACCTGGCGTGGCCAGCTCGCGCAGCGCGTCCTTGGTGCAGATGTCGACGACGCGCCCGTACTCCGGTTCCTCGCTGTAGTCCATGATCCCGGGGTGCTCGCGGAACTGCCGCCGCACCTCGTAGACCACCGAACCGGCCGACCGCGACACGGCGTTGATCGCGAGCCCCGAGAAGAGGAAGACGACCGCGGCGCCGAGGATCAGGCCGACCAGGTTGTTGGGCTGCGAGATGTCCATCACCAGGTTCATCGGAGCGCCGTCGCCGAGTTTCTCGCCGACGTCCTTGGCCGATTCCGCGATGGCGTCGCGGTACGACCCGAAGAGCGCCGCGGCCGCGAGTACGGCCGTGGCGATGGCGATGCCCTTGGTGATGGCCTTCGTGGTGTTGCCGACGGCGTCCAGGTCGGTGAGCACCTGCGCGCCCGCGCCCTCGACGTCACCGGACATCTCGGCGATGCCCTGCGCGTTGTCGGAGACTGGCCCGAAGGTGTCCATGGCGACGATGACACCGACGGTGGTCAGCAGCCCGGTACCCGCGAGGGCCACCGCGAAGAGGGCGAGCATGATCGACGTACCGCCGAGCAGGAACGCCCCGTACACACCGAGCCCGATCAACAGCGCGGTGTAGACGGCCGATTCGAGGCCGAGCGAGATTCCGGCCAGGACGACGGTGGCAGGACCGGTGAGCGAGGTCTTGCCGATGTCCTTCACAGGACGCCGGTTTGTCTCCGTGAAGTAGCCGGTGAGCTGCTGGATCAGCGCGGCCATGACGATGCCGATCGCGACGGCGACGACCGCGAGGACCCGCGGATCGCCGTCATGACCGGCGATCGCCTTGTCCGTGACGCCGTCCAGATCGGCGTACGACGACGGCAGGTAGACAAAGACCGCCACCGCGACGAGCACCAGCGAGATGACCGCGGAGATGAAGAATCCGCGGTTGATGGCGGTCATGCCGCTGCGGTCGGAGCGCCGTGGCGCCACCGCGAAGATCCCGATCATCGCCGTCACGACACCGATCGCCGGGACGATCAGCGGGAAGGCGAGTCCGGAGTCACCGAACGCGACCTTCCCGAGGATCAGCGCGGCGACCAGGGTCACGGCGTACGACTCGAAGAGGTCGGCGGCCATGCCCGCACAGTCGCCGACGTTGTCGCCCACGTTGTCGGCGATGGTCGCGGCATTCCTCGGGTCGTCCTCCGGAATGCCCTGCTCGACCTTGCCGACCAGGTCGGCGCCGACGTCGGCGGCCTTGGTGAAGATGCCGCCGCCGACACGCATGAACATCGCGATCAGCGCCGCCCCGAGGCCGAAGCCTTCGAGGACCTTCGGCGCGTCGGCGGCATAGACGAGCACCACACAGGAGGCGCCCAGAAGACCGAGCCCCACCGTGAACATGCCGACGACGCCGCCCGTGCGGAAAGCGATCTTCATGGCCTTGTGCGATACGGCGGTGAGATCCTTTTCGGGTTCACCTTCCGCTGGAGTGGCCTCTCGGGCGGCGGCCGCCACACGGACATTGCTGCGTACGGCGAGCCACATGCCGATATAGCCGGTGGTCGCCGAGAACGCCGCACCGATCAAGAAGAAGATCGATCGGCCGGCACGCTGATTCCAGTCGTCCGCGGGCAGCAGCATGAGCAGGAAGAACACCACGACGGCGAATACGCCGAGAGTGCGCAACTGCCGGCCCAGATAGGCATTGGCGCCCTCCTGGATCGCTTTCGCGATCTTCTTCATGCTGTCGGTGCCCTCGTCGGCCGCGAGCACCTGGCGTACGAGCACCCAGGCGACCACGAGAGCCGCGATCGCGACGGCCGCGATGACCATCACGATGAGGCGGTTGTCGTCGGTCAGTACTGCGGCTGCGAAGGTTGAGGGGTGGTCAAACTGATGAGGGGTAGAAAGCCCCGCCATTCGTCCTCCTTGACGCTGGGGCTGAGCTCAAGATGTGGACGGATTGTAGGGAGCGGAACCTGATCAAAACAGAGCGCCGCAAACGGAATTGGCGCGAGATTGCTCCCCAGCAAATGATCGCGACCGCGGATTGCCCCCGAAAGCGGTAATGCCCCAAAACCGTTGACGGGGGTCGCTGGACCGATACGCCATTCGGCGCAAAGCCCTCGGCAAGTGACCCGGGCAATCGCCCGGAGAAATGATCAAAGTATTGATCGGGACGGTGATCAAGCATTGATCAAAAAGAAAGGCCCTGCTCGCCGGGTCGGGAGCAGGACCTTGAGGGACCGCGGCACCCCGCCGCGCGGGGCCGACCGCGTGGCGTCAGGTCAGTGTCGCCGGAGTCGTGGGCCAGGTCATCCGAATGAGTCCACCGGACTCGCCCGCGGTGACCTCCACGTCGTCCACGAGCCCGCTGATGACGGCAAGACCCATCTCGTCCTCACCCTCGAGTTCGTCGGATTCGCCACCTGAGCCGGGCACCCGGTCACCGGGAGCCGAACGGGGGGCTTCGTCGCCCACCTCAATGGAGAACTGCTTCTCGTCCTCGATCAGCGCGACCCGCACCGGCGCGTCGACGCCGTTGCTCTGATGGAGACCGACGGCGCGTGTGCAGGCCTCGCCGACGGCGAGCCTGACCTCGTCGAGGACCGCCTCGTCCACCCCGGCCCTGCGCGCGACGGCCGCCGCCACGAGGCGGGCGGTCCTGACGTGCTCGGGCAGCGCGCTGAAGCGGAGCTCAACGGTGGCCATGCAATCCCCCTCGGACGTACGCGCGTGCGGTCAGAGGGCCGGGCCGAGGGCCCGGTCCCCTGCTTGTACTGCCATCCCGGGGCCGGCCGACGGCCGGCCCGGGACATCCGACACTCAGTCGGTGGCCGCGACCGCTTCCTCGACCGAGGTGTGAATGGGGAACACCTTGGTCAGGCCGGTGATGCGGAAGATCTTGAGAATGCGCTCCTGGTTGCAGACCAGGCGCAGCGAGCCCTCATGGGCACGCACCCGCTTCAGGCCGCCGACCAGCACGCCGAGTCCGGTGGAGTCGAGGAAGTCCACGCCCTCCATGTCGACGACCAGATGGAAACTGCCGTCGTTCACCAACTCGACCAACTGCTCGCGCAGCTTGGGCGCGGTATATACATCGATTTCGCCACCGACCTCGACGACCGTACGATCGCCGACGGTACGGGTCGACAGGGACAGGTCCACGGATCCTCCAGCACCTTGCTATCGAGCGGTCATCCCTCGGGACACCTCGGCAGAGCCCCCAGGACGGATCGCCAGCCGCGATGGCATTCAATCACTTACCGGCAGGCGTGCACGACGCCTTGGGACCATTGTCCATCCCGCCAGTGACAGACTCGGTGCCGATGGCCAACTTTTCCCCTCCCGGCGAACCCTCCACGGGCGCCCCGGAACGCACGTCTCCACGGACGGTCCTGGACCGGCTCACCGCGGGACCGAGCCGTGCTTCGCGCGTCACTCATACGGAGCACTTGCCCCCGCGCGAGGCCCGCTATGCCGTCTGGCCCGATCGCATCCGTCCCGAGGTCATCTCCGCCGTCCAGGCGGCGGGCATCGAGCACCCCTGGGCCCACCAGGCACAAGCCGCCGAGCACGCCCTGGACGGCGCGTCGGTCATCGTCGCCACCGGCACCGCGTCGGGAAAGTCACTGGCCTATCTCACCCCCGTCCTCTCGGCACTCCTCGACGGCTCGGAGGCGCCCAACGGCCGCGGCTCGACCGCCCTGTATCTCGCCCCCACCAAGGCCCTGGCCGCCGACCAGCGCCGCGCCGTCCGCGAGCTCGCGGCCCCCCTCGGCAACGCGATCCGCCCCGCGGTCTACGACGGCGACACCCCCGTCGAAGAACGCGAATGGGTGCGTCAGTACGCCAACTACGTCCTGACCAACCCCGACATGCTGCACCGCGGGATACTCCCGTCCCACCCCCGCTGGTCCGCCTTCCTGCGCGCCCTGCGCTATGTCGTGATCGACGAGTGCCACACCTACCGTGGCGTCTTCGGCTCGCACGTCGCCCAGGTCCTGCGCCGCCTCCGCCGGCTGTGTGCCCGCTACGGCTCCGATCCCGTCTTCCTCCTGGCCTCCGCCACCTCGGCCGAGCCCGCCGTCGCCGCCGAGCGCCTCACCGGACTGCCCGTGAAAGAGGTCGCCGACGACGCCTCGCCCCGCGGCGATCTCGTCTTCGCCCTCTGGGAACCCCCGCTCACCGAGCTGCACGGCGAGAAGGGCGCACCCGTCCGCCGCACCGCCACCGCCGAGACGGCCGACCTGCTGACCGACCTCACCGTCCAGGGCGTCCGCTCGGTCGCCTTCGTACGCTCCCGGCGCGGCGCCGAACTGATCTCGGTCATCGCCCAGGAACGCCTCGCCGAGGTCGACCGCTCCCTCGCCCGCCGTGTCGCCGCCTACCGGGGCGGCTATCTCCCCGAGGAACGCCGGGCCCTCGAGCGGGCGCTGCACTCCGGCGAACTCCTCGGCCTCGCGGCCACCACCGCCCTCGAACTCGGCGTGGACGTATCGGGGTTGGACGCCGTCGTCATCGCCGGCTATCCCGGGACGCGCGCCTCGCTCTGGCAGCAGGCGGGGCGTGCCGGACGCTCCGGGCAGGGCGCGCTCGCCGTCCTCGTCGCCCGCGACGACCCTCTGGACACCTATCTCGTCCACCACCCCGAGGCTCTGTTCCAGCAGCCCGTGGAGTCCACCGTCCTCGACCCCGACAATCCGTACGTCCTCGCACCCCACCTCTGCGCGGCGGCCGCGGAACTGCCCTTGGTCGACGAGGACTTGGCCCTCTTCGGCCCCGCCGCCGAGGAGCTCCTCCCGCAACTGGAGGCCGCGAAGCTGCTGCGCCGCCGCACCAAGGCCTGGCACTGGACCCGCCGGGAGCGGGCCGCCGACCTCACCGACATCCGCGGCGGGGGCGGCAGTCCCCTCCAGATCGTCGAGGAGGGCACCGGCCGGCTGCTCGGCACCGTCGACGCCTCCGCCGCGCACACCGCCGTACACGAGGGCGCGGTCCACCTCCACCAGGGCCGTACGTATCTTGTGCGGCACCTCGATCTGGAGGACTCGGTGGCCCTGGTCGAGCAGGCCGAACCGCCGTACTCCACGACCGCCCGCGACACCACCGCCATCGCCATCCTGGAGACGGACGTCGAGATCCCCTGGGGCGAGGGCCGCCTCTGCTACGGCTCCGTCGAAGTCACCAACCAGGTCGTCTCCTTCCTGCGCCGCAAGCTGATCACGGGCGAGGTCCTCGGCGAGACCAAGCTGGACCTGCCGCCCCGCACCCTGCGCACCAAGGCGGTGTGGTGGACGGTCACCGAGGACCAGCTGGACGCCGCCCGGATCAATCCGGAGATCCTCGGCGGCGCCCTGCACGCCGCCGAGCACGCCTCCATCGGCATGCTGCCGCTCTTCGCGACGTGCGACCGCTGGGACATCGGCGGGGTCTCCGTGCCGCTGCACCCGGACACGCTCCTGCCGACCGTCTTCGTGTACGACGGCCATCCCGGCGGCGCTGGCTTCGCCGAGCGGGCCTTCCACACGGCCCGCGAGTGGCTGACGGCCACCCGGCAGGCCATCGGCTCCTGCGAGTGCGAAGCGGGCTGCCCGTCCTGCATCCAGTCCCCCAAATGCGGCAACGGCAACGACCCCCTCCACAAGCGCGGCGCGGTCCGCCTCCTCTCGACCCTCCTCAGGGACGCGCCGGCTGCCTGACAGCTGGGTCGCGCGCGGCGGCGCAAGGTTCGCGACAGGATCGGGCCCGGGCGCGTCGGCTGTGGGTGACTCCGGATCGGGCGCCTCCGGGGCTACCCCCAGGGCAGGTGCCTCCGGCGTCGGCGCGACCGGCCCCGCAGGCCCCGCCCGCGATCTGACCTCCGTCACGAACGGCCCGAAGTCCGCCGCCGCGGTGACGTCCGAGACCTCGCCCTGCACCACGCACCGCACGATGCGCGTCCCCTGCGCCTCGGCCACCCGCCCGGCCCGCGCGCACGCCCCGGAGCGCCCCTCCATCCAGTGGTCCGCCGCCGCGAGCGCCGCCAAGTCGGCCGCGCCGCCCGCCCGATGACGGGCGACGATCACCTGTCCCATCGCCAGAACCGCGCCGCTGATCACACACAACACAGCCATCACGACGACGACCCAGACGGTGGCGGCGCCACGATCCGACGAAGCGGTGGCGGCGCCACCGTCCGGCGGGGCCGTGGCGGCACCCCGGTCCGAAGCGGCGGCCGCGGTGCCGGCCGGCCGCCGGGAAGCGCCCGTGCCGAGCTCGCCGCTCCTCACGTCCCCACCCCCACCGTCTCCTCCGCCAACGCCACCGCCTCCGAACGCAGCCGCAACCCGAGCCCCAGCGCTTCCGGCCCCGGCGAGTTGGCCACGACCGCCACGCGGACCAGGTCGCCGTCCCGTCGCACCGCCACCGACGCACCGCGCGGCGCCGCCTGGCGTGCCGCCGCCACGGCCGCGCTCTCGGGGTCCTGCCGGGCCATCGCGCGAGCCCCGGCCCGCGCCGCGTCCACGCACTGGATCTGCGCGGAGGCGGCCAGCAGCGCCCAGACCAGCGCCATCGTGAACAGCACCAGCGTCGGTAGCACCACGGCAGCCTCAGCGGTCACGAACCCCGCGTCTCGGCCCCGATCCCGCACCCGAAGCGGGCGCCGCACCTTCCGCCCGCCAGGAGCCCTCTCAGAACTGGACATCGAGGGCCTTCTCCACGACCGCCTGCAGCGCCGCCCTGACCTGCCCGCTCGTCACCACCTTGTAGAGCAGCCCGGCGAACCCCACCGCCGCGATCAACCCCATCGCGTACTCCGAAGTGACCATCCCCGAGTCCCCACGCACCGCGCGCACCGAACGCACCCCGCGTCGCAACACCCGCGCACACACCTGTCCCCACATCTCAACCCCCATGAAAGTTCCGTCAGTTCGGTATATTTCGCCTGCCGCTCAGCCCCTCAGCAGGCCCTCCGCAAGGCCGATCACCACCGGCAGCACCCCCACCGCGACGAACGCGGGCAGGAAGCACAGTCCCACCGGCGCCGTCATCAGCACACCCGCTCTGCGCGCCGCCGCCATCGCCGTACGCCCCCGTTCCGCCCGGCAGTCCGCGGCAAGGCGCGCCACCGGTTCCGCCGCCGGAGCCCCTGACTCGCCCGCCCGTTCCAGCAGGCCGGCCAGCGCCCCCGCGCCCGGTATCGCGGCCAACATCCGCCAGGCATCGGCTGGTTCGCTCCCGAGCCGCACCTCCGCCGCCCCGCGTGCCAGGCGTTCACCGACCGGCCCTTTCAGCGCCTCCCCCACGGCTTGCGCAGCCACCACGGGCCCCGCGCCCGCCGCGACACAGGCCGCCAACAGATCCGCCGCCAAGGGCAGTTGCCGAGAGGCCTCCGCGACGTCGAACTCCGGGACGACATCACCCCGCCCGCACCACCACCGCAACACCCCGTACCCCGCGCCCAACCCCAGCAGGGCCCCCGCAACACCGCCGGCCAGCACCCACCCGGCACTCACCGCACCGGCTGCCACGAGCCATCTCCGCAGCGCTTCCTGCCCCCAGGGCCAAGTCCGCGCCGGACCACTGGGGGCAGGCACCCCCAGCACCACCCCCGTCCGGCACCGCACCGCCCGCTCCCGTCGCGCCGCCAGCACCGCCGACGCCAGCCACAGGACGGCCACGGCTCCCCACACGGCCACCCCCAGCTTGTGGACAACCACGTTCATCGCTCCTCCGCCCCTCGTACGATCCGCAGTGCCCACCAGACGCCAGCGCCCTCCAACGCCCCGCCCACCACCAGGCACCCGAGCCCCGCCCCCGTGTGCAGCAGTACCTGCAGCGGTGCCGCGCCGAGTGCGCTGCCCATGAGCAGCCCGAGCACCGGCAACCCGGCGAGCATCACCGCCGTGGACCGGGCTCCCGCCAACTGGGCTCGCAGATCGGCACGTTGGTCGCGCTCCGACCGCAGCGCACCCTCCAGCCGTTCGAGCCCCGCCGCGAGCCCGGCGCCTCGGTCCACCGCCACCCGCCAGCACGCCGCGAGCCCCAGCAGCCCCTGCGCCCCCGGCTCCCGCGCCGCCGCCTCGAGCGCCCCCGGCACGTCACCGCCGAACCGCGCCGCCGCGAGCACCGCGGCCCGCGCCTCCCCCAGCCCGGCACCGCCCCCGGCATCGGCATCCGGACCACCGACCGCGGCTTTCAACGCCTCGCCCGGCTGCCGTCCCGCCCGCACCTCGCCCGCGAGCGTTCCGCACAGCGCGATCACCTCGGCGGCCCGCCGCTCCCCCGCGATCCGCGCGTCCCGGGCCCGCCGCACCCGCCGTATCAACGGCACTCCACCGGCGCCCACGACCAGCGGCACCACGGACTCCCCGAGGAGCGCGACCACCGCCCCGCCCGCCAGGCACCACCACTCGTGCCGCACCCGCCCGCTCGCCGCGGCCGCCGCCCGCCACCACGCCGAACCGTCCGGCACCGCAGAACCGCAACCGAGCACCACCCTCGCCCGCCGCAGCGCCCGATCGCGCCCGGCCAACAACCAGGCCGCGCCTCCCGCGCACAGCGCCGCCGCCCAGACCGGCACCGCCACTCCCATCGTGCTCACTTCGCACCCCCGAGGAGCCCGTCAAGCCGCTCCCAGCCGCGCTCCCGGACGAAGGAGCCCTCGCCCCACCGCAGCGCCGGCACCGTCATCACGAAGCCCGACGGGTCCCGCTCCAGGACATGCACCTCGGCGATCCGCCGCCGCCCTGTCCGGTCCCGTACGAGATGGAGAACCACGGACAGCGCGGCCGCCAACTGGCTGTGCAGCGCCGCCCGGTCGAGCCCCGCCGCCGTCCCCAGCGCCTCAAGCCGAGCGGGCACGTCCCCCGCCGCGTTGGCATGCACCGTGCCGCAGCCGCCTTCATGGCCCGTATTCAGCGCGGCCAGCAGATGGACCACTTCGGCGCCCCGCACCTCGCCCACGACGAGCCGGTCGGGCCGCATCCGCAGAGCCTGCCGCACCAGGTCGTCCAGGCCCACCTGTCCCGTGCCCTCCTGGTTCGCGGGCCTGGCCTCCAGGCGCACCACATGCGGGTGGTCGGGGCGCAGCTCCGCCGAGTCCTCGGCGAGCACGATCCGCTCCCCCGGCCCGACCAGGCCGAGCAGCGCGCTCAGCAGCGTCGTCTTGCCGGAGCCCGTCCCGCCACTGATCAGGTACGAGAGCCTCGCGTCGAGCAGCGCCCGCAACACCCGGTCCCCGCCCGGCGGCACCGTGCCCGCCGCGACCAGTTCCGCGAGGGTGAAGGCCTTGGGGCGTACGACGCGCAAGGAGAGGCAGGTCGAGCCGACGGCGACCGGTGGCAGCACCGCGTGGAGGCGGGTGCCGTCCGGAAGCCGTGCGTCCACCCAGGGCCTCGCGTCGTCGAGCCGCCGCCCCGCCACGGCCGCGAGCCGCTGTGCGAGCCGGCGCACCGCCGCCGCGTCCTCGAAGGACACGGTGGTCAGCTCCAGGCCGCCGCCCCTGTCCACCCACACCCGGTCGGGAGCGGACACCAGCACATCGGTCACCGAGGCGTCCGCGAGCAAGGACTCCAGTGGCCCGGCGCCCACCAGCTCCGAGCGCAACTGCGCGGCCGCACCGAGGACTTCAGCGTCGCCGAGCACCCTGCCCTGCGCCCGGAGTGCCTCGGCGACCCGGGCCGGGGTCGGCTCGGTGCCGCTCTCGGCGAGCCACTGGCGCACTCCGTCCAGCATCCTGGCCCCGACGACGGCGCTCATGAGCCGCCTCCGGTGGCATCGACGGGGACCCTCTCCCAGAAGGCCGTACAGAAGCGCGCGAGCGGCCCCCGTGCGACGCCTCCTGGTGGCATGCCCCCGGCCTGCGCCGCCAACAGTCCGGCTTCTCTGGGAAGTTCACCCACCAGTGGCAGCCCGATCAGCCTGGCGACCTCTTCCGCGTCGAAGCAGCCGAGGCCGCCGAAGCCGCCCGCACCCGCCGGACCGCCGGCGCCACCGCCGACCACCACTCTCAGGTCCCGCAGCACCATCCCCACCGCCGACGCGACCCGTCGCGCCCCTGCCACCGCGCGCAGCTCCGCCGGGACCACCAGGAGCCCGAGGTCCACCTGGGCCAGCGCCTCGGCCACTCCTTCGTCCACCCGGCGCGGCAGGTCCACGACCACCACCCCGCCCCGCCGGCGGGCCGCCGCGATCACCGCCCTCATGGCATCCGGCGGGATGACCACCGCATCGCCCCGGTCCCAGCTGAGGACGCGCAGCGAGTGCAGCTCGGGCAGCGACTCTTCGAGGGCGCCACCGCCGACGCGTCCCCTGGACTGGGCGAAGGCGGGCCAGCGCAGCCCGTCGGCCGATTCGCCGCCCAGGAGCACGTCGAGCCCGCCGCCGAGCGGGTCGGCGTCGACGAGCATCGTGCGCCGCCCCGCGCGGGCCGCCGTGACCGCCAGCGCGCAGGCCAGTGTCGACGCGCCGGCGCCACCACTCCCGCCGATCACCCCGACGGTGAGCGCGGGCCGCCCTACGCCCTCGGCCACGTCGGCGATGCGGTCCACCAGCCAGCGCTCGCCGTCGGGCAGGACAAGGACATGGTCGGCGCCGATCTCCACCGCGCGCTGCCAGACCCCGGAATCGTCCTGATCCCTGCCGACGAGCACGACCCCGCGCCTGCGCGCGGCTCCCCGCACCCGGTCCACCGCGTCGTCCCCGACCAGCACGAGCGGGGCGGCGTCCCAGCCGCCTCTGCGCTCCGGCACCCCGTGCTGCACCTCGGGTCGCGCGCCCGCCGCGGCGCACAGCCGCAACAGGTCGTCCAGCAGGTCCACATCTTCCGTGACGATCAGCGGTCCGCTCTGCCGTCCGTCGGACTGCGGCGGCCTGTCGTCTGTAATCACTCCAGCCACGATCTCCTGCCCCCTCTCACTCCAAGCCCCGTGAATGCCGCGTTCCACATCGGCGAAGAACCGGCCAAAGCAATCCGGCCATGAACTTCGCGTGCAGAACGAGCGGAATCAGCGTGCAGCGATCCAGGAAATCGTGTGGATCTTGGTCAATTACTGTGGACAAGACGTGGGCTGTGAATATCCCCTTCACCCATACCGGTGACATCCCGAGGACTTCCGCAGAGCAGCCTGACGGCTACGCACAGTGACGGATCTTGGGCAAGCGAAAGGGCCGCCGAATCGGCGGCCCAGACGCGTCACGTGATCGGATCGGAGTCGTACGAGGCCCGTAAAACCCATCCGGACATGCGACGACCCCCGCCGGGGGGGAGAGCGGGGGTCGTCCCCACGGTCCGACTCGGGGGGGGAGGAGCCAGACCGGGTTAGCACGGTCGCGAACGATCCGTGACTTCCATGGTGTACCCGAGAGCCTTCTCAGGCAAACCCACGCGCCTCACCTTACGCCGAATGGTGGGCGCCTATGCTCGGGCTCGTGGAAAACCACTCCTTGCCTCGCACAGCGGCCTTCTTTGACCTGGACAAGACGGTCATTGCGAAGTCGAGCACTCTCACCTTCAGCAAGTCGTTCTACCAAGGCGGCCTGATCAACCGCAGGGCGGTACTCCGGACCGCCTATGCGCAGTTCGTCTTCCTCGCCGGCGGCGCCGATCACGACCAGATGGAGCGGATGCGCGAGTACCTGTCCGCGCTCTGCCGCGGATGGAACGTGCAGCAGGTCAAGGAGATCGTCGCCGAGACGCTTCACGACCTGATCGACCCGATCATCTACGACGAGGCAGCGTCCCTCATCGAGGAGCACCACACCGCGGGCCGCGACGTCGTCATCGTCTCCACATCGGGCGCCGAGGTCGTCGAGCCGATCGGGGAGCTCCTGGGCGCGGACCGGGTGGTCGCCACCCGAATGGTCGTGGGCGACGACGGATGTTTCACGGGCGAGGTGGAGTACTACGCCTACGGCCCCACCAAGGCGGCCGCCATCAAGGAGCTCGCGGTCTCCGAGGGGTACGACCTCGACCGCTGCCACGCCTACAGCGACTCGGTGACCGACATCCCGATGCTGGAGTCCGTCGGGCATCCGCACGCGGTCAACCCCGATCGCGCGCTGCGCCGCGAGGCCGTCTCGCGCGGGTGGCCGATTCTCGACTTCCACCGTCCGGTGCGGCTCAAGGAGCGGCGGCCGAAGCCGTCCCGTCCGGCGCTCGTGGCGGTGGCCGCAGTGAGCGCCGCGGCTGCCACCGCGGGCCTCGTCTGGTTCGCCAGCAGGCGCCGGACACCCCGCGCCCGATTCACCCTTATTTGAACCTAAAAGTAAAGAAGTAGGTCCAGGACTTCCGCTTACCCCAGGACAGGAGTACAAAGGAGTCAACGGCCCGCGAGACCAAGGACATCCGAGAGGATTACCTTTAAACGCAACCAAGGCCCCACGGACCGAAGCATGGACATCGAGCACCCACGCGACGTCGACCCGTCGATTACGGGCCAGCCGCACCAGGTGACGGGCAATGTTCCCGACCTGATGGGCAACCTTCGAGGACGCTTGGTAACACGGTGAACATGCCAGCGGCGGTGCGAGAACTCGTACCGCCGCAACCCTGTTCAGGGTCCTTTTACGCCGCGCCGCGCTGCAGCGCCTCGCAGACCGCCGTCGACTCCCTGACCCCCAGTTCGACCGCACGCCCACAGTGGGCGATCCAGGCGGCCATCCCCTCCGGGGTACCGGACGCATAGCCGTCGAGCGCCGCCACGTACGCCGCCCGTCCCTGTTCCGCGTGCCCTGCCTCGGCGGGGCAGATGGACTTCGGGTCCAGGCCGCTGCCCACCAGGACGATGCGCTCGGCCGCGCGCGCGACCAGGCCATTGTGCGAGCCGAAGGGCCGCAGGCTGAGCAGCTCCCCGTGCACCACGGCCGCCGTCACCAGGGCCGGTGCGGAACTTCCCGCGATGATCAGCTGCGAGAGCCCCTCCAGGCGCCCCGCCACTTCCTCGGCGTCCGGCACGTTCAGCTCGACCAAGGGCTCGTCGACCGGCTCGCCCGCGAGGCGCGGCCGCCCCGCCGACTCATCGGCCTCCGCCGCCGCGACCAGGTGCAGCCGCGCCAGGACCCGCATCGGCGACTGCCGCCAGATGGACAGGAGTTGACCCGCCTCCGCGGTCAGCCGCAGGGCCGCGCCGACCGTGCGCGCCTCGTCGTCGCCGCTGAAGTCGCTGCGCCGGCGGACCTCTTCGAGCGCCCACTCGGCGCCGGAGAGCGCCGCGGAGCCGCGCGCGCCGCGCAGGGCCGCCTCGGACGTGACCTCGTTGCTGCGGCGCCGCATGATCCGGTGGCCGTAGACCCGGTCCACGGCCTTGCGCACGGAGTCCACGGAGTCGCCCACTCCGGGCAGGGCCACCAGGGCTGCGAGCGGATCAGCTGTCGTACTCATGAGTACGACCCTACGCACACCACGCGCCTGCCCCACGAAGGAGTGGTCTTCTTCACGCCGAATGGATACGTCAGGTGATCATCAGGCTACCCTTGGTGAACATGAAGATCGCTTTCGTAGGGAAGGGCGGCAGCGGCAAGACGACGCTGTCCTCGCTCTTCATCCGCCACCTCGCCGCCACCGGCGCACCGGTCCTCGCGGTGGACGCCGACATCAACCAGCACCTGGGTCCCGCACTCGGCCTCGACGACACGGTCGCCGCCGAACTGCCCGCCATGGGGGCGCGCCTTCCGCTCATCAAGGACTATCTGCGCGGCTCCAACCCGCGGATCGCCTCCGCCGAGACAATGATCAAGACCACGCCTCCCGGCGAGGGCTCGCGGTTGCTTCGGGTGCGCGAGGACAACCCGGTGTACGACGCGTGTGCCCGGACGGTGGAACTCGACGACGCCGCCGTGCGTTTGATGGTCACAGGGCCGTTCACCGAAGCCGACCTCGGTGTCGCCTGCTACCACTCCAAGACGGGGGCGGTGGAGCTGTGTCTGAACCACCTGGTCGACGGGCGCGACGAGTACGCGGTCGTCGACATGACCGCCGGTTCGGACTCCTTCGCCTCCGGCATGTTCACGCGCTTCGACATGACGTTCCTGGTGGCCGAGCCGACCCGGAAGGGCGTCTCCGTCTATCACCAGTACAAGGAATACGCACGGGACTTCGGGGTCGCACTCCGGGTCGTCGGCAACAAGGTGCAGGGCCAGGACGACATCGACTTCCTGCGTGAGCAGGTGGGCGACGACCTCCTGGTGACGGTCGGGCACTCGGACTGGGTCCGTGCCATGGAGAAGGGCAGGCCGCCCCGGTTCGAGCGCCTGGAGGCGACCAACCGCCTTGCCCTGCAAGCACTTCAGTCCGCCGCCGACGCCTCGTACGAGCGCCGGGACTGGGAGCGCTACACGCGCCAGATGGTGCACTTCCACCTGAAGAACGCGCAGAGCTGGGGCAACGAACGGACGGGGGCCGATCTGGCGGGCCAGGTCGACCCCGACTTCGTGCTGCGCGAGCGGCTGGCCGCCACGGCCTGAGCACCCCGGTGGGCGTCACCGCTTGAACTGACCTGTGGGCGCTACGGCTTGACCGCCGGGGCGCCCGGGACGCCCTTCGGGGCCGGGGCGGGCTGGGCCGAGAGGTACGACGCCCAGCCGCCCTTCGGGGCCGTGGCGACCGGCAGCTTGGTGAGGCGCTCCAGGGTCTGCGGATCCTGGGCGTCGAGCCAGTCGGCGAGCTGCCGGAAGGAGACACAGCGCACTTCGGGCTTGGTGCAGACCGACTCGATCGTCTCCTCGATGGCGCGCATATACGTGCCGCCGTTCCAGGACTCGAAGTGGTTGCCGATGATCAGCGGGGCGCGGTTGCCCTTGTAGGCGCGGTCGAAGCCCTGGAGAAGGCCGTCGCGCATCTGGTCGCCCCAGTACTCGTGCTTGTCCGGGTCGCCCTGGGACGTCGTACCGGACTGGTTCACCATGAAGTTGTAGTCCATGGTGAGCGTCTCGAACTTGCGGCCGGGGACCGGGACCAGCTGC
Organism: Streptomyces sp. NPDC021622; assembly: GCF_040640795.1. Taxonomy (NCBI): domain Bacteria; kingdom Bacillati; phylum Actinomycetota; class Actinomycetes; order Kitasatosporales; family Streptomycetaceae; genus Streptomyces; species Streptomyces sp. NPDC021622. Next base: position 118,604 of record NZ_JBFACK010000013.1, on the reverse strand, counting down.
ATCGACAGGTCCCAGAGGCCTTCCTTCTTCTTGGGCCAGAGCTGGTTGTTGACGCCGCTGGTGTCATAGCGGAAGCCGAGGTCGCGGGCCGCCCGCATGAAGTTCTTCTGGCCTTCGAGGCAGGGCGTGCGGGCGCCGATCAGTTCCTTGTCGTAGTCGAAGGGCAGCGGCTGAGCGCCCTTCATGCCCGTGTTGGTCTTCCAGGCCTTGACGAAGGACTTGGCCTGGCCGATCTCGGACTTCCAGTCGGCGACCGACCACTGGCCCACGCCGCGGCTCGGACCGCAGAAGTGGCCGTTGAAGTGGGTGCCGACCTCGTTGCCCTCGAGCCAGGCGCCGCGGAGCTGGGCCACGGTGTCCTTGATTCCCTTGCGGTCGTTGAAGCCGATGTCCGAGCTGCCGGACAGGTGCTGCGGCGGCTTGTAGAGCTTGCGCTTCTCCTCGGGGAGCATGTACACGCCGCTGAGGAAGTACGTCATCGTCGCGTTGTTCCGCTTGGCGACCTTGCGGAAGTGCGAGAACAGCTTCTGGCCGTCCTCGCCCGCGCCGTCCCACGAGAAGACCACGAACTGGGGCGGCTTCCGGCCCGGCTTGAGACGTGCGGGTCTCGGCAGGTGCGGCTGCTGACCGGTGAAGGCGGTGGAGCCGTCGCCGATCATGCGGACCGCGCTCTTGGGTGCCGGGGCGGGAGCCGCCTTTCCGGGGCCCTGTGCGCCCTTCTTGGCGCCGGCGTCGCCGCCCGCGCAACCGGCCAGTGCCGCGACGCATGCCACGAGGGCGGTGATGCCCGCGGCGATCCGCTGGATCCTCTGGGTGGCGGCCATCTTCCGCCCACCTTCTTCCTTCACGTCGGCTTCGAGTCAGGGCAGGGGTCTGCGGAGAGCACCGCAGGGGTCGCTGCGGCATCACCACAAGGGGCATCGCAGGCATTAAGCCGTAATTGCCATGAAATGCGTGCGACGTCGCCAACGTCGCACGAGGGCACGGGAGACGCGTTACGACAAGCCGACAAATAGCTCTATTCACTCGCCAGGGTGATTCAATGCCCCATTTGACCCATTTATCCAACCAGGGCCTTTACTCTCCATTACGATTCGTTTACCGAGAGTTGAGATATCCCGCCGCTGCAACGCCGTGACCCACGGCCGCGACCCCGCCCTCCGGAGACCGCCGGAGGACCCCTTGTCCCGCGACCGCGCCGCCCCGGAGGAGACGGGAAGCCATGACCGCTTTTGTCCCCACCCACGCCACCGACTCGACTCACGCCTCACACGACCACGAGCCCCACGGCCCGCCGTCCGGCAAGAACAGCCGGTTCCGCAAGTTCCGCATCTCCGGCGCCGACCTCTCCGCGTCGATCGCCGTCTTCCTGATCGCCCTGCCGCTCTCCCTCGGCATCGCGCTCGCCACCGGAGCACCGCTCCAGGCAGGGCTCGTCGCCGCCGCCGTCGGCGGACTCGTCGCCGGACGGCTCGGCGGATCACCGCTCCAGGTGAGCGGCCCCGCCGCCGGCCTCACGGTCGTCACCGCCGACCTCATCCAGCGCTATGGATGGCGCACCACCTGCGCCATCACCGTCCTCGCCGGATGCGCCCAACTCGGCCTCGGCTGCCTGCGCGTGGCCCGCTCCGCGCTCGCCGTCAGCCCCGCCATCGTGCACGGCATGCTCGCCGGCATCGGTGTCGCCATCGCCGTCGCCCAGCTGCACATCGTGCTCGGCGGCACCCCGCAGAGCTCCGTGCCGGACAACCTCCATGCGCTGCCCGCCCAGTTGGCCGATCTGCACCTGGCCGACCTGTCGATCAGCCTTCTGACACTGGCGGTCCTGCTGGCCTGGCCGCGGATCCCCGGACGCCCGGGGAGAGTTCTGCGCGTCGTGCCGGCCCCGCTCGTCGCCGTCGCGGGGGCGACCGTCTGCGCCTGCGTCGCCGGACTCAGCCTCTCCAAGGTCGACCTGCCGTCGTGGCGCAGTCACGCGCTGGCCGGGCTCCCGGAAGGCCCCGTGCTCGGGATCGTCGCCGCCGTGCTCACCGTCACGCTGGTGTGCGGGGTGCAGTCGCTGCTCGGGGCGGTCGCCGTGGACAAGCTCACTTCCCGGCGGGCCGCGGGGCAGTCCCGCGTCGGCCGCTCCGATCTCGACCGGGAGCTGCTCGGGCAGGGCGCCGCCAATGTCGTCTCCGGCGCGCTCGGCGGGCTGCCGGTCGCAGGAGTCGCGGTGCGCAGCGTGGCCAATGTGCGAGCGGGCGCCGCCAGCAGGAACTCCACGATGCTGCACGGCGTTTGGGTAGTAGTAGCCGCCCTGCTGCTCGTCCCCGTCCTGGAGCTGATCCCGCTCGCCGCGCTCGCCGCCCTGGTGATGGCCGTCGGCATCCAGATGGTGAGCCTGAACCACATCCGCACCATCACCCGCCACCGCGAGATCCTCGTCTACGCGATCACGACACTCGGCGTGGTCTTCCTGGGCGTGCTCGAAGGCGTGGCCCTCGGCGTCGCCGTCGCCGTGACCGTCGCGCTGCACCGCCTCGCCCGAACCCGGATCACGCACGCCGAGGAGGACGGCGTCCACCACGTCCGTGTGCGCGGGCAGTTGACGTTCCTCGCGGTGCCGAGGCTCAGCAGGGCGCTGCATCTAGTGCCCCAAGGGGCGGCCACCGTCGTCGAGTTGGACGGCTCCTTCATGGACCATGCCGCGTACGAGGCGCTGCAGTGCTGGCAGGACGCGCACACCGCGCAGGGCGGCAGAGTCGAGGTGACCGGGCGCGCGGGGACGCGGATCGCCGAGCCCGCGAGCACGTCGCACTCCTGCTGCCGCCCCTGGACGGCCTGGCGCAACCACCACTGCGACCGCCCCGAGGAGACACCGGGCGACGGGCGGCCCCGGCCCAGCGGGCATCAACTGGCGCGCGGCATCAGCGCGTTCCAGCGGAACACGGCCCCGCATGTGCGGGGCGAGCTGGCCCGTCTCGCGCGCGAGGGGCAGCGCCCCTCGCAGCTCTTCCTGACCTGTGCCGACTCCCGGCTCGTCACATCGATGATCACGTCGAGCGGCCCCGGCGACCTCTTCGTCGTACGCAATGTCGGCAATCTGGTGCCGCTGCCGGGTGCCGAGAGCGGGGACGACTCGGTGGCCGCGGCGATCGAGTACGCCGTGGACGTGCTGAAGGTGCGGTCCATCACCGTGTGCGGGCACTCCGGGTGCGGGGCGATGCAGGCCCTGCTCAACACGCCGCCCGGCGGCGCCCAGACACCCCTGCGGCGGTGGCTGCGGCACGGGATGCCGAGCCTTGAGCGCATGGCGGCGTACGAGGCCGACAAGACCTGGGCCCGGCTTGCGGGGCGGGCGCCCGCGGACGCGGTCGAGCAGCTCTGTCTGACCAATGTGGTGCAGCAGTTGGAGCATCTGCGCGGCCATGAGGCGGTGGCCCGGCGGATGGCCGAGGGCGCGCTCGAACTGCACGGGATGTACTTCCACGTAGGTGAGGCGCAGGCCTATCTGCTGACCGAGGGTCAGGACGAGGTCTTCGACCAGGTGACACCGGCCCAGGAGGATGAGTCATCCGCCCGAGTACAGGTCTAAACCAATTTTCGGCAGGCCCTTGTCACCAGGGGTATACGTCTGATGAGCTGTGGCTTGGGACACAACGGACACCCTGGGAATGGGAGATGTCGTGAGCAACGAAAGCCTGGCCAACCTTCTTAAAGAAGAGCGAAGGTTCGCGCCGCCGGCCGACCTGGCGGCCAACGCCAATGTCACCGCGGAGGCGTATGAACAGGCCAAGGCTGACAGGCTCGGCTTCTGGGCCGAGCAGGCCCGCCGGCTGACCTGGGCCACCGAACCGACCGAGACGCTGGACTGGTCGAACCCGCCGTTCGCGAAGTGGTTCGCCGACGGCAAGCTCAACGTCGCGTACAACTGCGTGGACCGCCATGTGGAGGCCGGCAACGGCGACCGTGTGGCGATCCACTTCGAGGGTGAGCCCGGCGACAGCCGGGCCATCACCTACGCCGAGCTGAAGGACGAGGTCAGCCGCGCCGCGAACGCGCTGACCGAGCTGGGCGTCCGGCAGGGCGACCGGGTCGCCGTCTATCTGCCGATGATTCCCGAGGCCGTCGTGGCGATGCTGGCCTGCGCCCGCATCGGCGCCGCGCACTCCGTGGTCTTCGGCGGCTTCTCCGCCGACGCCATCGCCACACGCGTGAAGGACGCCGACGCCAAGGTCGTCATCACCTCCGACGGCGGGTACCGCAGGGGCAAGCCCGCCGCGCTCAAGCCCGCCGTCGACGACGCCGTCTCGCGCGAGGGAAGCTCCGTCGAGCACGTCCTCGTCGTACGCCGTACCGGCCAGGATGTGGCGTGGACCGAGGGCCGCGACGTGTGGTGGCACGAGCTCACCGAGCGGCAGTCCGCCGAGCACACCCCGGAGGCCTTCGACGCGGAGAACCCGCTCTTCATCCTCTACACGTCGGGTACGACGGGTAAGCCGAAGGGCATCCTGCACACGTCCGGCGGTTATCTGACGCAGGCCGCGTACACCCACCACGCCGTCTTCGACCTCAAGCCGGAGACCGACGTCTACTGGTGCACGGCCGACATCGGCTGGGTGACCGGCCACTCGTACATCACGTACGGGCCGCTGGCCAACGGCGCGACGCAGGTCATGTACGAGGGGACGCCCGACACCCCGCACCAGGGGCGCTTCTGGGAGATCGTGCAGAAGTACGGGGTGACCATCCTCTACACGGCGCCGACGGCGATTCGTACGTTCATGAAGTGGGGCGACGACATCCCCGCGAAGTTCGACCTGTCCTCACTGCGCGTCCTCGGCTCGGTCGGTGAGCCGATCAACCCCGAGGCGTGGATCTGGTACCGGAAGAACATCGGCGCCGACACGTGCCCGATCGTGGACACCTGGTGGCAGACCGAGACCGGCGCGATGATGATCTCGCCGCTGCCGGGCGTCACCGAGACCAAGCCGGGCAGCGCCCAGCGCGCGCTGCCGGGCATCTCCGCCACCGTCGTCGACGACGAGGCTCAGGAGGTGCCGAATGGCGGCGGTGGATATCTCGTCCTGACCGAGCCGTGGCCCTCGATGCTGCGCACCATCTGGGGCGACGACCAGCGGTTCATCGACACCTACTGGTCGCGCTTCGAAGGCAAGTACTTCGCCGGAGACGGTGCCAAGAAGGACGACGACGGCGACATCTGGCTCCTCGGGCGGGTCGATGACGTGATGCTCGTTTCCGGGCACAACATCTCCACCACCGAGGTCGAGTCGGCGCTCGTCTCGCACCCCTCCGTCGCCGAGGCTGCGGTCGTCGGCGCGGCGGACGAGACGACGGGTCAGGCCATCGTGGCCTTCGTGATCCTGCGGGGTTCCGCCGACGCGGAGGCCGAGGGGCTCGTCGCGGATCTGCGGGGCCACGTGGGCGCGACGCTCGGCCCGATCGCCAAGCCGAAGCGGATCCTGCCGGTGGCCGAGCTGCCGAAGACGCGGTCCGGGAAGATCATGCGGCGGCTGCTGCGTGATGTCGCGGAGAACCGGGAGCTGGGTGACGTCACCACGCTGACCGACTCCTCGGTCATGGACCTGATCCAGACGAAGCTGCCGGCTGCGCCGAGCGAGGACTGAGAGTTCCCCGCGCCCCTTCGGGTCGCTGAGCATACGTACGCAAGAAGGGCATCCGGCACCGCGCCGGGTGCCCTTCTTGCGCCTAAAGTGATGATCGCCGGATACGTCCGGACGCATGTTAGGTAAGCTAAGGATCGCGTCAACATCGCGACAAGAAACACCTAGGTGCGCCGGGAAGTCTGGTCGGCATGTGATTCGTCCTGCCTACCGACCGGAGGTCGACCCCCGTGGCCGCGCCCGCACCCAGCAACAACCGCAAGGTACTCGGACGGCTCTCGCTGCCCGAGCGGAACTTCGTCGCGAACGCGCTGCGTGCCGAGACCGTCGGTGGTGTCCTCCTCCTCGTCGCCGCCGTCACCGCGCTGATCTGGGCCAACACGGCCACAGGGTCGTACAAGTCGGTGAGCGGCTTCCACATGGGTCCGGCCTCGCTCGGCCTCGACCTCTCCATCCAGCACTGGGCCGCCGACGGGCTGCTCGCCGTCTTCTTCTTCGTCGCCGGCATCGAACTCAAGCGCGAGCTGGTCGCCGGCGATCTGCGCGACCCCAAGGCCGCCGCCCTGCCCGTCGTCGCGGCGCTCTGCGGCATGGCCGTGCCCGCCCTCGTGTACGTCCTGACCAACACCGTCGGCGGTGGCTCGATGGACGGCTGGGCCGTGCCGACCGCCACCGACATCGCCTTCGCGCTCGCGGTCCTCGCGGTCATCGGCACGTCCCTGCCGTCCGCGCTGCGTGCCTTCCTGCTCACGCTCGCCGTCGTCGACGACCTCTTCGCGATCCTGATCATCGCGGTCTTCTTCACCAGCGACATCGACTTCGCGGCGCTCGGCGGCGCGGTCGTCGGCCTCGCGGTCTTCTGGGTGCTGCTGCGCAAGGGTGTGCGCGGCTGGTACATCTACGTTCCGCTGGCCCTGGTCATCTGGGGCCTGATGTACAACAGCGGCATCCACGCCACCATCGCCGGTGTCGCGATGGGCCTGATGCTGCGCTGCACCCGCCGCGACGACGAGGAGCACTCGCCGGGCGAGCACATCGAGCACCTGGTGCGCCCGCTCTCCGCGGGCCTCGCCGTGCCGCTGTTCGCGCTGTTCAGCGCCGGTGTGGCGGTGTCGGGCGGTGCGCTCGGGGACGTATTCACCAAGCCGGAGACGCTCGGTGTGGTGCTCGGTCTCGTGGTCGGCAAGGCGGTCGGCATCTTCGGCGGCACCTGGCTCGCGGCGCGCTTCACCAAGGCCGAGCTCAACGACGAACTGGCCTGGCCGGACGTCTTCGCGGTCGCCTCGCTCGCCGGGATCGGCTTCACCGTCTCGCTCCTGATCGGCGAACTCGCCTTCACCGAGGACCCGCTGCTCACCGACGAGATCAAGGCCGCCGTCCTGATGGGCTCGCTCATCGCGGCCGTGCTCTCCGCGATCCTGCTCAAAGTCCGCAACGCCAAGTACCACGCGATGGTGGCCGACGAGGAGCGCGACGACGACCTCGACGGCATCCCCGACATCTACGAGCAGGACAAGCCGGAGTACCACCTGCGGATGGCCGCGATCTACGAGAAGAAGGCCGCCGAACACCGCAGGCTTGCCGAAGTGTCGGGCGGGGCACGCGCCGATGACGAGGGTCCGGCATGATCTGAGCAGACTTATCTGCGCAGACTTAGCAGAATTGCTGCGCAGACCTAGCTGAGCAGTCGTATCTGAACAGACGTATCCGAGCAGGCTTATGCACGCTTACGGAAGAGGGAGTACGCGATGAGCGCACCCGACGGGCCCGTCGGCACCGAGCGCAGCCTCGGTCAGCTGGTCTCCACCGCGACCAGCGAGATGTCGGCGCTGGTGCACGACGAGATCGCGCTGGCCAAGGCGCAGCTGCGGCAGGACGTCAAGCGGGGTGCGGTCGGCGGTGCCGCGTTCGCCGCGGCGGGCGCGGTGCTGATCTTCTCGCTGCCGATGCTGAGCTTCGCCCTCGCGTACGGCATCGAGACCTGGAGCGGCTGGAATCTGGCGATCTGCTTCGTGCTGTCCTTCGCGGCGAACGTGCTGGTCGCGGGGCTCCTCGCGCTCATCGGCGTCATCTTCGCGAAGAAGGCCAAGAAGGGCAGGGGCCCGCAGAAGGCGGCCGCTTCGGCCAAGGAGACGGCTGCCGTGCTGGGGAACGTCAAGCCGCACCCCCGCGCGGTGAGCCCCGCGGGTGCCGTCGTCGACCGTGTCGGTGAGAAGGCCCCGGCTGTGGCACGCTCGTCTTCATGACGGACCCCGCCCCTCTTTCGGCCCAGCCGCCCTCGCTCGTACGCATCGAAGTCCCGGGCGGGAGAAAGGTGGCCCACCGGGATGTCGCCGCCAACGGCGCGCGCTTCCACATCGCCGAGATGGGCGAGGGGCCGCTGGTGCTGCTTCTGCACGGCTTCCCGCAGTTCTGGTGGACCTGGCGGCACCAGATGGTGGCGCTCGCCGACGCGGGGTTCCGTGCGGTCGCGATGGACCTGCGGGGCGTGGGCGGCAGCGACCGTACGCCGCGCGGCTACGACCCGGCGAACCTCGCGCTCGACATCACGGGCGTCGTCCGGTCCCTCGGCGAGCCGGACGCCGCGCTCGTCGGGCACGACCTGGGCGGATATCTGGCGTGGACGGCGGCCGTGATGCGGCCCAAGCTGGTGCGCCGCCTGGCCGTCTCCTCGATGCCGCATCCGCGGCGCTGGCGCTCGGCGATGCTGTCGGACCGCAAGCAGACCGCCGCCGGGTCGTACGTCTGGGGCTTCCAGCGGCCGTGGCTGCCGGAGCGTCAACTCGTCGCGGACGACGCGGCCCTGGTGGGGCGTCTGGTGCGGGACTGGTCGGGGCCGCGGCTGCCGGACGACGCGACGGTGGAGACGTACCAGCGGGCCATGACCATCCCCTCGACGGCGCACTGCTCGATCGAGCCGTACCGCTGGATGGTGCGCTCGATGGCCCGCCCCGACGGCATCCAGTTCAACCGCCGCATGAAGCGGCCGGTGCAGGTTCCCACGCTGCATCTGCACGGGTCGCTCGACCCCGTGATGCGTACGAGGAGCGCGGCGGGCTCCGGCGAATACGTCGAAGCGCCGTACCGCTGGCGACTGTTCGACGGCCTAGGGCACTTTCCGCACGAGGAGGACCCGGTGGCCTTCTCGACGGAGCTGGTGAACTGGCTGAAGGATCCCGAGCCGGATCGGTAGTCGGCGCCGCCAACTGCCGTGCCGGGCACGGCACCCGCAATCGGCTGGGGAGCTCCGCGCTCGGCTGGGGGTCCGGGGGTTATCCCCCGGGAAAACACAGCCCGCACGAGGAGGACCCGGTGGCCCTCTCGACGGAGCTGGTGAACTGGCTGAAGGATCCCGAGCCGGATCGGTGAGGGTTTCGGGCCCCTGAATCGACCCCTGAATCGCCGGTGGGCGAACGCCTGTACTACGAACGGCCACTTGCCCCCCGCATAGGCCAATTGGGGCCCCTGGGCGCGGTTACCGACCTTGAGGCACGGGCACACGTCGGGGTATGGGCTGGACGCACGACTACAGTGACGCAGCACGCAACCGCCGCTCGGCCACAGCGCTGAACAGCCATGAGGGGGGCGGCCCGCACGATCCGGGCCACGAAGGCCCTGCTCAGGGCATCGGCATTCCACGCATCTTGCGCCGCAGGGCCCGCTGGGTCTCGGCGCGGCTGCGTCATACGCGCGACTGATCCCCCGGGCGCCCCGGCGATTCCCGCCGTGACGCCCCCGCTCGGCTAGAGCGCGCAGCCCTCGCTGTCGACCTCCTGGTTGGCGGTGCGGCCGGCCTCGATGTCCTCGCGGACCTCGTCTGCCGTGAGCGCGTAGCCGGTGTCCGGGTCGTCGAGGGACTTCGCGAACACCACGCCGTACACCTTGCCGTCCGGCGTGAGCAGCGGGCCGCCGGAGTTGCCCTGGCGGACGGTCGCGTAGAGCGAGTACACATCGCGGCGCACGGTGCCCCGGTGGTAGATGTCCGGGCCGTTGGCCGTGATGCGGCCGCGCACGCGCGCGGGGCGCACGTCGTAGGGACCGTTCTCCGGGAAGCCCGCGACGATCGCGTTGTCACCGCTGACCGCGTCCTTCGACGTGAACTGCAGCGCGGGCGCCTGGAGGGTCGGCACGTCGAGTACGGCGATGTCGCGCTCCCAGTCGTAGAGCACGACCTTCGCGTCGTACGTCCGGCCGTCTCCGCCTATCTGCACCGTCGGCTCGTCCACGCCGCCCACCACATGCGCGTTCGTCATCACGCGGCGGTCGGAGAAGACGAAGCCGGTGCCTTCGAGGACCTTGCCGCAGCCGCGGGCCTCGCCCTGCACCTTCACGATGGACTGCTTGGCCTTCGTCGCGACCGCGCTCTTGGCGAGCCTGGGGTCGGGGGCCTGCACCTCGGTGATGGGCTCGTTCGAAAACGGGCTGAAGACCTGCGGGAAGCCGTTGCGCGCGAGGACGGATGAGAAGTCCGCGAACCAGGTGTCGGCCTGGTTGGGCAAGGCGCGCGAGACGCCGAGCAGGATCTTGGAGTTACGGACCTCCTTGCCGAGCGTCGGCAGCGTCGTACCCGCGAGGGCGGAGCCGATCAGCCAGGCGACGAGGAGCATCGCCACCACGTTGACCAGGGCGCCGCCCGTCGCGTCCAGGGCGCGGGCGGGCTGCCAGGTGATGTATCTGCGCAGCTTGTTGCCCAGGTGCGTGGTGAAGGCCTGGCCGATCGAGGCGCAGACGATCACGATGACGACGGCGACGACGGCGGCCGTCGTGCCCACCGCCTGCTTGTCGTCCGTGAAGGCGCCCCAGATGACGGGCAGCAGGTACACCGCGACGAGGCCGCCGCCCAGGAAACCGATCACCGACAGGATGCCGACGACGAATCCCTGGCGATAGCCGACCACCGCGAACCACACGGCGGCGACCACCAACAGGATGTCCAGCACGTTCACCGATTCAATCCTCGCCTCGCATCGCGGTCGCCACGTCCCCGCAACCTTGTCATGCGCGCCAGTCGAGCGGGACCTGCTTCGTACGGTCCCAGGGGCGCTCCCAGCCCGCGAAGTGCAGGATCTTGTCGATCACCCCGGCCGTAAAGCCCCAGACCAGAGCGGATTCGACGAGGAAGGCGGGGCCTTCGTGGCCGCGCGGGTGGACGGCCGTCGCGCGGTTGTCGGGATCCGTGAGATCGGCCACGGGGACCGTGAAGACACGGGCCGTCTCGGCCGGATCGACCACGCCTACGGGACTGGGTGAACGCCACCATCCCAGTACGGGCGTGACGACGAAATCGCTCACCGGGATGAAGAGGCGGGGCAGCACGCCGAAGAGTTGGACGCCCCTGGGGTCGAGCCCGGTCTCCTCCTCGGCCTCGCGCAGGGCGGCCCTCAGAGGGCCGTCCGTCAGCGGATCGCCGTCCTCGGGGTCGAGGGAGCCGCCCGGGAAGGAAGGCTGGCCGGCGTGCGAGCGCAGGCTTCCGGAGCGCTCCATCAGGAGCAGCTCGGGACCTTGGGCGCCCTCTCCGAAGAGGATCAGTACGGCGGACTGGCGTCCGGCGCCGCTCTCCGGGGGCAGGAAGCGGCTGAGCTGGGTCGGCTTGACGGTCTTCGCGGCGCGGACGACGGGGGCCAGCCAGGCGGGGAGGCCTTCGGTGCTGAGGCGCACGTGGCCGTTGGGGCTGTCTGTGCGGCCGTGCTCGTCGGGGGTGCCGGTGTGGCCGTGCCCCTGGAAGCCGTTCCCGTTCGTCATGTGCGCATCGCTCGTGTCGGTTGTCTCGCCTGTATCGCTCGCGTGCGTCATCGGCACCCCCGTCCAACTGTGGACAACGCCTGTGGCCCCTCGGTTGGTTCCTCGCTCATGCGGCGCCCAGTGGCGGCGCCGCCTTTCCCGGGTAGTCCGGCGGGGGCTTGAGACGCTGGCCCGGCAGGCCGCCCATCTCGTACTTGAGGAGCTTCTTCGCCTTCTCCGGGTCGGTCTCGCCCTCCCCGTACGACGGGCAGAGGCCGGCGATGGGGCAGGCGCCGCAGGCGGGCTTGCGGGCGTGGCAGATGCGGCGGCCGTGGAAGATCACCCGGTGCGAGAGCATCGTCCACTCGCTCTTCGGGAAGAGGTCGGCGATGGCGGCCTCGACCTTCTCCGGGTCGGTCTCCTCGGTCCACTTCCACCGGCGGACGAGGCGCCCGAAGTGGGTGTCCACGGTGATTCCGGGGACTCCGAAGGCGTTGCCGAGCACCACGAACGCCGTTTTGCGGCCTACGCCGGGCAGCTTGACCAGGTCCTCTATGCGGCCGGGGACCTCGCCGCCGTGGTTGTCCCGGAGGGCCGCGGCGAGGCCCATGATCGACTTCGTCTTCGCCCGGAAGAACCCGGTCGGCCTGATCAGTTCCTCGACCTCTTCGGGGTTGGCCGCGGCCAGGTCCTCCGGGGTCGGGTACGCGGCGAAGAGGCGCGGGGTCGTCTGGTTCACCCTCAGGTCGGTGGTCTGCGCGGAGAGGACCGTGGCCACCAGGAGCTCGAAGGGGTTTTCGAAGTCCAGCTCGGGGTGCGCGTACGAGTACACCTCGGCGAGCTCGCGGTTGATGCGGCGGGCGCGGCGGACGAGGGCGGTACGGGACTCGGGCTTGGTTTGTTTGGCGGGGGTGGTTTGTTTGGCGGGCTTGGCCTTCTTGGTGGGGGTGGGCTTCACCGCGGTGGTGGGCTTCTTCGCCGTCGTCTTCTTTGCTGCCGCCGCCGTCGTCTTCTTTGCTGCAGGCTTCCTCACCGGTGGCATCCTTGTCCCTTTTGTCGCATTCTCTGGTTCAGAGGAAGCCTGTTCGCCCACAGCGGAATCACGGCGTGCGGTCACCCTTCCAGCCCCCCTTGGCCTGTGCTCTCACCGGCTTTTTGGACACCCGGCCAGCCTAGAGCCCGGCACTGACATCCGCCCCTGACCCCATGGATGGGCCCCCAATTGGCCCCCTCCTGCATGGCATGCGACACCAGTACGGCATCCTTGTGACAGATCACACTGTTTGGACCGTCCGGCAAAATGGGGAGCACGGTCCCCTGATGCAGGTCGACAAGGAGAGAACTCGTGGACGACGTTCTGCGGCGCGCCCCGCTCTTCGCGGCGCTCGATGACGAGCAGGCCGCGGAGCTCCGCGCCTCCATGAGTGAGGTGACGCTCGCGCGCGGGGATGCTCTGTTCCATGAGGGCGACCCCGGAGACCGCCTTTATGTGGTCACCGAGGGCAAGGTGAAGCTCCACCGGACCTCACCCGACGGGCGCGAGAACATGCTCGCGGTGCTCGGTCCCGGCGAGCTCATCGGAGAGCTCTCGCTGTTCGACCCGGGTCCGCGTACGGCAACCGCCTCCGCCCTCACCGAGGTCAAGCTGCTCGGCCTGGGGCACGGCGACCTCCAGCCGTGGCTGAACGCGCGGCCCGAGGTGGCCGCCGCGCTGCTGCGTGCCGTCGCCCGGCGCCTGCGCAAGACCAACGACCAGATGTCCGACCTGGTCTTCTCCGACGTGCCCGGGCGTGTGGCCCGCGCGCTCCTCGACCTGTCGCGCCGCTTCGGTGTGCAGTCCGAGGAGGGCATCCACGTCGTGCACGACCTCACGCAGGAAGAGCTGGCCCAGCTGGTCGGCGCCTCCCGCGAGACGGTCAACAAGGCGCTCGCGGACTTCGCCGGGCGCGGGTGGCTGCGGCTTGAGGCTCGCGCGGTGATCTTGCTGGATGTGGAGCGGTTGGCGAAGCGGTCTCGCTGACGCCGGTGCGCTGACGCTGTGTCTTACGTGGATGGGGTTCCGTCTCTTTTGAGGCTGGGCCCCATCTGTGCTTGCCGCACAGGCTTTTCCCGCCCACCCGCCCGATTGCCCCGCAGGGTGATCGGGCGGGTGGAGAGGTTGGGCAGGGCAAACCGCCGCTGGCGGTGTTCGTGGGGCGGCGCCGCGGCCCTGAACCGGGCCGTCAGATCAGGCCGTGCTCCCGCAGGTAGTCCAGCTGGGCACGGACCGAGAGTTCCGCCGCCGGCCACAGGGAGCGGTCGACGTCCGCGTACACGTGGGAGACGACGTCCGCGGGGGCCACGTGGCCGTTCTCGACGGCCGTCTCCACCTGGGCCAGGCGGGTCGCGCGGTGCGCGAGGTAGAACTCGACGGCGCCCTGCGCGTCCTCCAGAACCGGTCCGTGGCCCGGCAGGACCGTGTGCACGCCGTCGTCGACCGTCAGGGACCTGAGGCGGCGCAGCGAGTCCAGATAGTCCCCCAGGCGGCCGTCAGGATGCGCCACGACCGTCGTACCGCGGCCCAGGACCGTATCCCCCGTCAGGACGGACTGATCGGCCGGGAGATGGAAGCACAGGGAGTCCGCGGTGTGGCCCGGCGTCGGCACGACGCGCAGCTCCAGGCCGCCCGTCGTGATCACGTCACCCGCGGCGAGGCCTTCGTCGCCGAGACGCAGCGCCGGGTCGAGGGCCCGCACGTTGCTGCCGGTCAGCTCGGCGAAGCGGGCGGCGCCCTCCGCGTGGTCGGGGTGGCCGTGGGTGAGGAGGGTCAGGGCCACGCGCTGACCGGCCTTCTCGGCGGTGGCAATGACGTTCTGGAGGTGCGCGTCGTCCAGGGGGCCCGGGTCGATGACGACAGCGAGCCCGGAGTCCGGCTCCGCGACGATCCAGGTGTTGGTGCCGTCGAGGGTCATCGCGGACGCGTTGGGCGCGAGCACGTTGACGGCGCGGGCCGTTGCGCGACCGCTGAGAACTCCACCCCGGGGCTGTCCGGGAAGGGCGGCGGCTTCGGTCATGCGGGGTTACTCCCGTTCGGGTGGGGTGGAGTGACGCTGCGGGTGGGAGAGGGGCGGGCACCGAGGTTCACTCGGGCTCGCCCGTAGAGATGTGTTTGGTGAACTCCTCGTGACCTGGCCAGGTCAGGGTCAACTCGCCGTTCTCCAGGCGCGCTTGGGCCAGGACCGGGGTCAGGTCCCGCTCCGGGGCGGCGGCCAGGGCGTCCGCCGCGGACCCGTACCGGCTCAGCTGGCGCAGGGTCGCGATGGTCGGTGGCATCATCAGGAGCTCGCCGTTGTCGTACCCCTCCGTAGCCTTCCCGGGAGCGATCCACACCGTACGGTCCGCCTCCGTAGAGGCGTTGCGCGTGCGCTGCCCCTCCGGAAGCACCGCCACGAAGAAGAACGTGTCGTACCGCTTCGGCTCGAACTCCGGAGTGATCCACCGCGCCCAGGCACCAAGCAGGTCACTACGGAGGACAAGACCCCGGCGGTCCAGGAACTCCGCGAAGGACAGCTCGCGGGCCACCAGCGCCTCGCGGTCGGCCTCCCAGTCCTCACCCGTCGTGTCGCCGACGACGGTCGAGGGGCTCGGCCCGGCCAGCAGCACGCCCGCCTCCTCGTACGTCTCGCGGACGGCGGCGCACACGATCGCCTGGGCGCCCGGCTCGTCCACGCCGAGCCGCGCCGCCCACGACGCGAGGGAGGGGCCCGCCCAGCGGACCAGGTGGTCGTCGTCGCGCGGGTCCACTCCGCCGCCCGGATACGCGTACGCGCCTCCGGCGAAGGCCATGGAGGCGCGTCTGCGCAGCATGTGTACGGCGGGGCCCGCCGCGGAGTCCCTCAGGAGCATGACCGTGGCGGCCCGGCGCGGAGTCGCCGGCGTCAGTTCGCCGCTGCTCAGCGCCCGGATGCGGTCGGGCCACTCCGGGGGATACCACTGCCCATTAGCCATGGGCGGAGGCTATCCCCTGGCGGGCTGATGTTCGAGAGGCAACTATCGGGCGCTCCAGGAGACCAAAAACCGCCCCCGCGCAGCCCTCACGCCTCGGTCAGTTCCACCTGGATCTCGACCTCGACCGGCGCGTCCAGCGGCAGGACCGCCACGCCCACGGCGCTGCGGGCGTGCACGCCCTTGTCGCCGAGGACCTCGCCGAGCAGCTCGCTCGAGCCGTTGATCACGCCGGGCTGGCCCGTGAAGTCGGGGGCCGAGGCGACGAAGCCGACGACCTTCACGACGCGTGCGACCCGGTCCAGGTCGCCGATGAGGGACTTCACCGCGGCGAGCGCGTTCAGGGCGCAGGTGCGGGCCAGGTCCTTGGCCTCCTCCGGGGTCACCTCGGCGCCGACCTTGCCGGTCACCGGAAGCTTGCCCTCCACCATCGGGAGCTGCCCCGAGGTGTACACGTACACACCGGACTGTACGGCCGGCTGGTAGGTCGCCAGCGGCGGCACCACCTCCGGCAGGGTCAGTCCGAGCTCGGCGAGGCGAGCGTCCACGACGCCGCTCATGCCTGCTTCTCCCGCTTCAGGTAGGCCACGAGCTGCTCAGGGTTGTTCGGCCCGGGCACGACCTGGACGAGCTCCCAGCCGTCCTCGCCCCAGGTGTCCAGAATCTGCTTCGTGGCATGGACGAGCAGCGGCACGGTTGCGTATTCCCACTTGGTCATATGGCCGACTCTAGCCGCTGTGAGGCGCTGCTCACGGTGGCCTCCTGCGTAGCCCGGACGGGGACTGGTTAGGCTCACAAGTGTGAGCAGGCTCCAGGTCGTCAGCGGCAAGGGTGGTACCGGCAAGACCACGGTGGCCGCCGCCCTAGCGCTCGCCCTCGCGACGAAGGGCAAGCGCACCCTTCTCGTGGAGGTCGAGGGCAGACAGGGCATCGCGCAGCTCTTCGAGACCGAAGCGTTGCCCTATGAGGAGCGGAAGATCGCCGTCGCTCCGGGGGGCGGGGAGGTGTACGCCCTCGCCATCGACCCCGAGCTCGCGCTCCTCGACTACCTCCAGATGTTCTACAAGCTGGGGGGCGCCGGACGCGCGCTCAAGAAGCTCGGCGCCATCGACTTCGCCACCACCATCGCACCGGGCCTGCGGGACGTCCTGCTGACGGGCAAGGCCTGCGAGGCCGTACGCCGCAAGGAGAAGAGCGGGCGTTTCACGTACGACTGTGTGGTGATGGACGCCCCACCGACCGGGCGCATCACGCGCTTCCTGAACGTGAACGACGAGGTGGCGGGGCTCGCCAAGATCGGGCCGATACACAACCAGGCGCAGGCCGTGATGCGGGTCCTCAAGTCCCCTGAGACGGCGGTGCACTTGGTGACGCTGCTCGAGGAGATGCCGGTCCAGGAGACCGCCGACGGGATCGCCGAGCTGCGGGCGGCGAAGCTCGCCGTGGGGCGGGTGATCGTGAACATGGTGCGGCCCGCCCTGCTCGACGAGGCCTCGCTCGAACTGGGCCTTGGGCAGACCCCGCGGGCGGCCATCGCCAAGTCCCTGTCGGCCGCGGGCCTCGGCGGCGCCCGGCGCGGCGGCAACGCGGAGCGGCTGGTCGACCCGCTCCTGGAGCAGGCCGCCGAGTACGCCGAGCGGTACGCCCTGGAGCGCGACCAGCGGGCCGTGCTCGGCGATCTCGGCCTGCCCTCGCACGAACTCCCGCTGCTTGCAGGGGGGATGGACCTGGCGGGGCTCTACGACCTCGCGACGGAACTGCGGAAGCAAGGGATCGCATGACGACGCCCGACCCGGCACGCACCCCTGACCCGGCACGCACCGACCCGGTACGCCCTCTCGACCCGGCCCGCAGCCTCGACGTGGACAGGCTGCTCGACGACCCGAAGACCCGCATCGTCGTGTGCTGCGGCTCCGGAGGCGTCGGCAAGACGACCACGGCGGCCGCGCTCGGTCTGCGTGCCGCGGAACGGGGCCGCAAGGTCGTGGTCCTCACCATCGACCCGGCGCGCAGGCTCGCGCAGTCCATGGGGATCGACTCGCTCGACAATGTGCCGCGGCGGGTCAAGTCCATCGAGAGCTCCTCCGGCGCGGGCGAGTTGCACGCGATGATGCTCGACATGAAGCGCACCTTCGACGAGATCGTCGAGGCGCACGCGGACAAGGAGCGGGCGAGCGCGATCCTCAACAACCCCTTCTACCAGTCGCTTTCGGCGGGCTTCGCGGGCACGCAGGAGTACATGGCGATGGAGAAGCTGGGGCAGCTGCGCTCCCGCGACGAGTGGGATCTGATCGTCGTCGACACCCCGCCCTCGCGCTCGGCCCTCGACTTCCTTGACGCCCCGAAGCGCCTCGGTTCGTTCCTGGACGGGAAGCTGATCCGGCTGCTCATGGCTCCCGCGAAGGTGGGCGGCCGGGCCGGGATGAAGTTCCTGAACGTGGGCATGTCGATGATGACGGGGGCCCTGGGCAAGCTGCTCGGCGGTCAACTGCTGCGTGACGTGCAGACGTTCGTGGCCGCGATGGACACCATGTTCGGCGGTTTCCGCACCCGCGCGGACGCCACGTACCGGCTGCTGCAGGCGCCCGGCACGGCATTCCTCGTGGTGGCGTCGCCGGAGCGGGACGCGCTGCGTGAGGCGGCGTACTTCGTGGAGCGGCTGGCCGCCGACGACATGCCGCTCGCCGGTCTCGTGCTGAACCGGGTGCACAGCAGCGGCGCCGCCCGGCTCACGGCCGAGCGGGCGCTTGCCGCCGCGGAAGATCTCGCGCTTGCCGCCGCGGAAAATCTTGATGAGAGCCGCATTGTGGATCAGGGGGACGGGAAGGTTGGAGGGCGTACCTCCTACGAGGCTCTCGCCGACTCCCCCGAGACTCCCGAGACCTCCGAGACTCCCAAGACATCCGAAAGCCCTGAGAATCCCGCACCTTCTGAACTTCATGAGCCGTCGGCCGAGCCGCTGCCGGCCCCTCGGTCGGCCACGTCGGCCACGGAGCCGTCCGTCGAGCAGCTGACCGCCGGTCTGCTGCGGCTGCACGCCGAACGTATGCAGTTGCTCGCGCGCGAACAGCGCACACGCGACCGTTTCACCGCGCTCCACCCCGAGGTGGCCGTGGCCGAAGTGACCGCTCTGCCGGGTGATGTGCATGACCTGGCAGGCCTTCGGGCCATCGGTGACCGGCTCGCGGCCGGTGCTGATGGTGATCCGGCCGGAGCTGCCTGAGCGGCGGGTCTATCCCACCGCCGCGGTGGTCTGTCCCACCGCGGCCTATCCCACCGCCGCGTAGCTCTCGTACGTCTCGTCGTCCTCCAAGTCCACGGGCAGCAGGCCCGCGCCACGCTCGTACTCGGAGCGCGCCGTCTCAAGCAGCCGGCGCCATGAGGTGACGGTGGGACGCCTGCGCAACAGTGCGCGGCGCTCCCGCTCGGTCATACCACCCCACACGCCGAACTCGACGCGGTTGTCCAGCGCGTCGGCCAGGCACTCGGTCCGCACCGGGCAGCCGGTGCACACCGCCTTGGCCCTGTTCTGCGCTGCTCCTTGAACGAACAGTTCATCTGGATCGGTAGTGCGGCAGGCCGCCTGCGCACTCCAGTCGGTTACCCAGCCCATACCGGCGCCGTCCTCTCCCGAATCGAGGCTCCCCCACGGCGGCAGCGGCATATTCACCGCCGCCAGTTGAGGACGTTACGGAAGGTGGCGACAGCGCAACACCCCCTTCGGGCCCAATCTTGAATGGCCCGAACGGACTATGCGTAAGCGGCAGATCACCCGACGGAGTGAGCTGGCGACATGCGTGAGGAACCCGGCATAAGCGGGCATTTCAGTTGAGTCACAACGGGCACCGGATGGCGCATAAGGCGAATTCGGACACTCCCTCAAGCTCTCCAGGAGCCGGAGGTGCCCCCTCGTCAGATTCGGGGATGACGGCGGGGTTGTTGCTGAACCGCACTGCTGTGACAGTTGAGAGCAGCTTAGGCCAAGGCATTGAGGCCTGTCCGGCGAATCAGAACGTGGGCACGAGAGCGGGCGGCTGCTGCTCTCCGATGTCACGATCCGGCACTCGAACATCCCGAGGAACACCCGCTCCCTCGGAACGCCGTTGACTACGGATTAGGCTGCCCTCATGGGAAAGAAGCGCTCCGGCGGTGGTCTGTCACCAACTCAGCAGGCCGCGAAGTTCCTAGGTGTCAGCGTCCTCGCGGGAGCGGTGCTGGCCGGGATCGCCCTGCCCGCGGCCGGTGCGCTCGGCCTCGCGGCCAAGGGTTCGGTCGAGGGGTTCGACGAGATCCCCGCCAACTTGAAGCAGCCGCCGCTGAGTCAGCGCACCACGATCCTGGACGCCAAGGGCGGTGCGATCGCGACGGTCTACTCACGTGACCGCACCGTGGTGCCGCTCAAGGAGATCTCGCCGTACATGCAGAAGGCGATCGTCGCGATCGAGGACGCCCGCTTCTACGAACACGGCGCGGTCGACGCGAAGGGCATCCTGCGCGCGCTGAACCAGAACGCGCAGAGCGGCGGCGTCGCCCAGGGCGCGTCCACGCTCACCCAGCAGTACGTGAAGAACGTCTTCGTGGAGGAGGCCGGTGACGACCCGACGAAGGTCGCCGAGGCCACCCAGCAGACGCTCGGGCGCAAGATCCGCGAGTTGAAGTACGCGATCCAGGTCGAGGACAAGCTCGGCAAGAAGCGCATCCTCAGCAACTACCTGAACATCACCTACTTCGGGCAGCAGGCGTACGGCGTCGAGGCCGCGTCCCGGCGGTACTTCTCCAAGCCGGCCAAGGACCTGAAGATCCAGGAAGCCGCGCTGCTCGCCGGCATCGTGCAGTCCCCCAGCCGGTACGACCCGGTCAACGACGCACAGGAAGCCACCAAGCGCCGCAACGTCGTCATCCAGCGGATGGCGGAGACGCACGACATCACGCAGACGGAGGCCGAGGCGGCGAAGAAGAAGCCGCTCGGCCTGAAGGTGAGCAAGCCGAAGAACGGCTGCATCACGGCGGTCAGCGGCGCCGGGTTCTTCTGTGACTACGTACGCGAGGTCTTCCACTCCGACCCGGCCTTCGGCAAGACCAAGGAGGACCGGGCCAAGATCTGGAACCAGGGCGGTCTGCGGATCAAGACGACGCTCGACCCGCAGGCGCAGGAATCCGTGCAGGCCTCGATAAAGGATCACGTCAACCAGACCGACGACGTGGCGACGGCGGCCACCATCGTCGAGCCGGGCACCGGCAAGATCCTGGGCATGGGCCAGTCGCGGCCCTACGGCATCAACCTCAAGGCCAACGAGACCTCGATGAATCTGTCCGTGGACCAGAACATGCGGGGCGGCGCGGGTTACCAGCCGGGTTCGACTTTCAAACCCATCGTCGCGGCAGCCGCCCTGGAGGGCGGCATGCCTCCTACGAAGAGCTACGGCTCGCCGTACGAGATGCCGTATCCGGAGCGTGTCTCGGCATGCGACGGCAAGGAGTGGGTGAACTCCGGCGGCGCGAAGCTCACCAATGAGAACGAGACCGAGGTCGGCCCCTACGCCATGAAGGAAGCGACCGCGAAGTCGGTCAACACCTACTTCGTGGAGATGATCGGCGACATCGGGATCTGCCCGGTGACGAAGATGGCCAAGAAGATGGGCGTCGAGCGGGCCGACGGCAAGAAGATGGACCAGGCGCCGTCGATCGCACTCGGCACCCAGGAGATGTCACCACTGACGATGGCGAGCGCGTACGCGACGTTCGCCGCGCGCGGCAAGTACTGCACGCCCATCGCCATCGAGTCGATCTCCGCTCCGGGCGGCAAGTCGCTGCCGGTGCCGAAGTCGTCGTGCTCGCGTGCGATGTCGCAGAAGACCGCCGACACGATCAACACGCTCCTGAAGGGCGTGGTCGAGGACGGCACGGGCCAGCAGGCGGGCCTCGGCTCCCGCCCGAGCGCGGGCAAGACCGGTACGACCGACTTCCGCTACGCCGCCTGGTTCGTCGGCTACACGCCGAACATGTCGGGCGCGGTCTGGGTCGGCGACCCGCAGCACAAGCGGCAGATGGTCGACATCACCATCGGCGGGGTCCCGTACGGCAAGGTCTTCGGTGGCGAGGTGCCGGGCCCGATCTGGCGCGACGCGATGAGCGGCGCCCTCGCGGGCAAGCCCGCACCGGGCTTCAACACCGTCCACATCCCGGACGGCAACAAAGACAGGGACAAGGACAAGCCCCACGACGACCCCAAGCCGGGCGGCGGCGGTGGAAACGACGGCGGAGGCAACGGTGACGGCGGCGGTGGCGGCGATCCCTGGCCGGACATCTCCCTCCCGCCGGACGTCATCGGCGGCGGCGGAAACGGCGGGAACGGCAACGGGGGCGGGATCGGCGGCTGGGGCCGCTAGCTCCTCCCTTTAGTACTCAGTACGTACGCGAATGAGGGCGCCCCCTGACTTCAGGGGGCGCCCTCATTCGCGTACGCGATTCACCGAGTGGCTGCTCAGCAGTCTTTACTGACGTCTTTACTGACGTCTTTGCTGAAGCCTTTACTGAACCGTCCGTGCTCAGCCGGCGAGCAGCTTCTTGACCGCGGCGGCGACGCGGCCGCCCTCGGCCAGGCCCGCGACCTTCGGGTTCACGATCTTCATGACCTGGCCCATGGCGCGCGGCCCCTCGGCGCCGGCGGCCTTCGCCTCCTCAACGGCCTGGGCGACGATCGCCTGGAGCTCGTCCTCGGAGAGCTGCTTCGGCAGGTACTCGGCGAGGATCTCGCCCTCCGCCTTCTCCTTCGCGGCCTGCTCGGCGCGGCCGCCGTCGGCGAAGGCCTCGGCGGCCTCGCGGCGCTTCTTCGCCTCGCGGGCGATCACCTTCTGCACCTCGTCGTCGGAGAGCTCGCGGGCCGTCTTGCCCGAGACCTCCTCCTTCGTGATCGCCGTCAGGGTCAGCCGGAGCGTCGAGGAGCGCAGCTCGTCACGCCCCCTGATCGCGGCGGTGAGGTCTTCCTGGAGCTTCGACTTGAGCGTGGTCATGGTTCCTTCATAGTGTTTTGGCATGGACCCGGTCAACGAGATATCGCAGGTCACAAGCGACTCGGCTCGACTACGCAAGTTGGCCCGGATTACCGAAACACAGCAGGCCAAGCGCGGGCGGACCGACTGGACTGGGGAACCGGCAGCGATCTATTGCCGGATCTCCCACGTGAACGATGACGACCAAACGGGCGTCGACCGACAAGAGCGTATCTGCCGTGACATCGCGGAACGGCTAGGTGTCACGGTCGCCCACGACATGATCTATGTGGACAACAACAGGTCTGCGTGGCAGCGGAACCGGAAGCGCAAAGGGTGGGACGAGCTCTTAGAGGCCGCGCGATCCGGCCGCGTCCGCCACATCCTCGCGTACCACCCGGACCGGCTCATGCGTCAGCCTCACGACCTCGAAGAGCTGTTGCAGATCTCGGACGTACAGAACATCACGCTGCACGGTCAGGCCAACCGTCGAGAGCTCTCCGACCCCGATGACCGGTTCTTCCTCCGCATCGAAGTGGCCCACGCTTGCCGATCCAGCGATGACACCTCCCGTCGCCTCAAAGACGCATTGGTCGAACGCGCCAGGGATGGCAAGCCGCACACAGGCAAGCGCCGGTACGGCTACGACAAGAGCGGGACGACCGTCATTGATGCCGAGGCCAAGATCGTGCGCGAGATCTTCCGGCGCTTCCTGAGCGGGGAGTCGACCACCGCACTGGCCGGCGACCTCAACCAGCGGAACGAGCGCACGGCGCTTGGAGGCGAATGGAACCCCTCGAACGTCGAGGCAATTCTGTCGAGCCACCATGTCGCAGGCCTTCGTGTCTACCGCGGCGAGGTCATCGGTAAGGGCAGTTGGCCCGCGATCATCAAGCGCGGAAGGTGGGACGAGGCCCAAGCCCGAAGGGGCTACCGTGCCGCCGCGAGCGAGGGTAAGTACGCCCCAAAGCACCCGTACATCCTTCGAGGTCTGGTCACATGCAAGGCATGCGGTAACCACATGGGTGGTAGCGGCGGAAACTACATGTGTAACCGCAAGGCCCGCACGGACTCCCGGCGTTGCTACCGCGCGGTGAGCGGCGCACCGCTCCAGCGCTTCGTGACGGACGCGGCAGTCAAGCTCCTCGAACGCCTCAGCGTGACGGGGGAGGAAGAGGCCGCCGTTCTATCGGAGGACGATCAAGCGTCAATCGAAGCGGACCGCGAAGAGCTCGCCGAACTCCGGGACATGTGGGACAAGCGTGAGCTGCGGACCCGCGAGTACCGGAGCATGAAGAAGACGATTGAGGATCGCGTCGCCAAGATCGAGCAGAAGCTAGTGGTGCGACCCACGGCCGAGACATTGCGGGGACTGACGGGCCCGAACGCGCGGCTGAACTGGACGCGCTTAGAGGAAGCCAAGGAGTACGACCGCATGAATGCGGTACTGCGCTTCATCTTCCACGCTGTGATCATCGATGAAGGCTCGTCCAAGGGGCCGCAGTTCGACTTTGGGCGCGTAGATATCGATCCAAATCCGCTCTAGCCTCGCGCTTTCATGAAGTGGGCCCTCCGACGGGTGGTCAGGTAAGCGAAGTACCCCGGCTGACCAGTGCGTTCCCGCCCCTGCAACCAGCACCACCCCGACCGGAGCCGTGGAACCCGGCGTCCACCCGACGCGACAGCCGGGCCATCAACGTGCCCACCACCGACCCGAACAACCGGAACGGCCCGCCGAAGAAACCGACGGACCGTCACGAAAGATCGAAATTAGTGACTCAATTGGGTTTATGCCTGACTTACCTCAAGTGGTGTACCGCCTCGCGTCGACCTACGCTGGATGTATGAGTGAGGCACCACTGGATTTTCAGAAGCGCGCACGTCAGCACACCACTGGATGCAATGAGCGGGCGCGTGAGCATCAGCTGTCACACCATCATTATCGAGTTTTTTCCGCAGTGCTTAATGGGTTGGGCGCTGTCTCGGGCGCACTGGCTGGAGGGACACTTTTGGCTGCTGCGAAAACCGGCACCTGGTGGGCCTACGTCGCAGGGGCGCTTAGTGCGATTGGCGCTGCTGCCATTGCTCTAGACGCACAGCTCGGCCTCAAGGGGCAGGCAGAAGCTCATCGGCTGGCTGCCATCCGCTTTGGCGCCCTGCGAACTTCGTACTATGACATCCGGCTGCTTTCGCTTAACGAAGAGGAGGGTGTCGCCAAAGTGGATGAACTTACCGAGCGTAAAGCAGAGGTTGAGGAAACATCACCATTGGTTGAACCGCGGGCACGTAAGAAGCGAGCAAGGCAAAAGATCGAGGCAGAGCAGAGAAAGGAGAAAGCGGAGCGGGAGGAGGCGGCAAGAAAGGCGGGGGCACTGTAGCAGCGAAGGCGGCACCGTTGGCCGGGGAACCCGCCCAAGCCAGCACCCCTCATCGTTACTAGTGTCGTACATTGATTCCTAAGTAAGATGCTGACGGAGAGCGCCAAGCGCAGGAACTGGTTGGGGTCATGGATGCGGCAACAGCGGCGCTTCTAGGTAGCCTGGTGGGAGCCTCGTCATCCTTCTTGACGGCCCTTGCCGCAAGCCGAACACAGCGTGAGATTGCGCGCATCTCGGCACGCGCCGAACATCGGAAGCTTCGACGGGAACCGCGGGCGAAAGCATTCCAACAATTCGTTGCATGTACGGTCGAAGTCCAGAGATCCATCCCATCGTGGCTAGAGATTCAAACCCCAACCCTGTTGTACATGAATAGGGTCAGCCACGAGCAGAACGAGCAGGCTCAATCTGCAATCGAAAAACTCAGGCTTACCTGGGAAGAAATTGCGCTGCTCGGCCCTCCCGCTGCGTCAAGGTCAGCGAGGGAGATCGAAAAGATCACCGAAAAGATCCGAATGAACATCGGCGTGCTTGCGTCGCATTCCTCTCAGCCCAATGAACGGCTCGCCGAGGATGCAATGAGGGAGTTTATGCGCAAACTCTACCGCGAACTAGGTGAATACGAGCAAGCCATCTCACGGCAGCTCGATACTTTCATTTCTGCTGCTCAAAATGCTTTGGATGACGACGGAACAACCCGCCAAAAGCGCTAGCCGTCTAGTACATGGCCACGCATATGAATTTCCACGGCGAACGAAATGGCGCTGCGCTGGTCTGGTCGTCCGGTAGCCACCTCAGTCCGCGAGCAAGTGCGGCTACCGGTCTTGATTGGGTGATGTTGGGGTTGTTCACCTGACGGTAGCGGGTCCGGTCCGGTAGCCCTGGGCTGTGAGGTATGCGCAGGGCGGCGGGTTGACCGACGCCGGGAGGGCCGCGCGGGAACGTCTCCGGCTTCAGGCCGTGGAATCTAGGGGACTCGCTATGGCGGGTCCCCTTCGCCTTCTCGTTGGTCCTCAGGTGAAGGGCGAAGCAGCTCCGCGAGTCGCCTCGCGCTCTCTGCGGTGATCTCTCTTGGGAACCGGGAGCAGACCCGCTCCAGGTGGTACGCGCGCTCAGCCTCACGGTCAGGCCGCGACGCCAACGGAAGCGCTCCCCCCGGCACACCGTTCCTCGTAAAGAATCGCCCTCAGTTGAGCACGGTCCTCCGCAATGCCTGCCGCGATCTCCGCCTGTGCAGCGGTGTGACCGGAGCCGACATAGCGCCAGGCCGAAACCGTGATGACATCCGGGGCCCCGGCAATCGGCTCCTGCCCGAGGCCGCCCTTATGCGAAGTGCGCGCGTCACGTAGCTCCCCGTACGTCGTGGAGTAACGGCGGGATTTCGTGAGGGCATGCCCGCGGTAGCCAAGCGTGTGAGCCCAGCTTCTGAGCCGAAGATGGTCGAGCTCGGGGAGTCTGCCGAGCCGCCAGCAGGTGCCCATGAGCGCCCGCGTATGCGCAGACACGGGAAGCAGTGCAATCTCTTCGGACGAAGTAACCGGACGATCGCAGCCGCCCGCATCCCCGACGCTCTTAGACACGTACTTGGCGACGTAGGCAGCAACGGCTTGATCAGTCACTGGTCCGTCATCGAAGGCTCGACGTATGGCATGTACGTCGAGTTGAGCGCCCCAGCGGAAGGTGTGCTCGCCGAGTCCGAACACATAAGGCATCAGTACCTCTGCCGCAGCCGCTGCGGAACGCACAGCCGCCGAGAGCAGTCTTGCTGTGGTCCAGGCAGGCGGAGGCGAATCAGGCCCGTTCGGACCGTCCAGGCGGACGACGGCATGGAAGTGGACAGCGCCTCGCTGTTGATACTCGGCGACCTTGGCGAAGCTCAGCCGCAGATGCTCGCCGACGCGTGACTGAGGGATGCCTCCCGCGCCGGCCAGGTGCCGACGGATCATTCGAGTGGTCCGATTCCACAGCTCCCCCGCATGCGCGTGCCACAGCACGTGGGCGGAGTAGTCGTAGCAGTCGGGACAGAGCGGCTGACCTACTGCCGGATCGTCACGTGAATGCCTGAGGCCACAGCCGACGGCCCGCCCGTGCTCGCACTGCCCGCCGCCGCGTCGAGCGCGACACAGTTCGCCGCCGTGAGTGACGCGATGGACCGAGCCGAAAGAAGGGGCGGTCAGCGTGACGAACAGCCGCGGATGCTCAGCAACCGAGGACGGAGTGCCCTTACCACCCAGAAGGCCAGAGCGGACCAGCTGGAACGTGTCTCCGGAGTGGAGGTACGAGCACGGCGGGCAGCGGGAGGCGCGGCGATTGCGGCACCGAACGGCTAGCCGTCCTCCCGGCTCGGGGGCAGTGTCGTAACAGCTCAGCACCTCGCCAGTGGTCGCGCGGGCGGTTGTGGTGTGGCCTGCGAGATAGATCGGGTGGGCGCATCCACCCGTGGACTTGATCTGTTCGAGCCAGCGCCAGAAGCCCGGTTCGTTGGCCAGCCGTACCAAGTCCTGTTCGGTTTCGGAGAGTCTTCGCAGGCGCTCCGCTCGGTCGAGGGCGGAGCGCCGCGCCGTAGTGACGTCCTGCATGCAGGGGCGGTGACCTTTCCGTGGGGACAGCCGTGCGGACTGCCGCGCGTGAATAGCGGAGGGGATGGAGGCGCACCGTGCTCCTTGACAGAGGTGATCGCGTGAGGGTCAAGACCGCCCCGAGCACGTGCCCACGACGACGCCCAAGAGAGCGATCACGATGAGGAGCTTGAGGAATCGGTACATAGAGGGACCTCCCTTCGGACTGCGCAGCCGAGAAGCGAGTAGTCGTGCGCGACGGAGCGACCCGATCACGCAGCGAATCGCGAGAACACCCAGTTCACGAGCTCAGAGATCATGAAGACCGCCGGCGTCTGCCCGAGGTAGAGCCCGAACAGGCCGATCAGGACCGCAACCCACCACGGGACCTCACGCGATCGGACGAGCAGCACCGTGACGAGCCCAAAGAAGAGGACCATCGGCAGCGCCTGTTCTTCAGTCATGTGGCGCCACCCCCTGCCTGCATAGCCGCGGTGAGAGCCGGCAGTTCGGGCGTGCGGTGAGCATTTTTGGCTGCGTAATGGCGGATCTCATCGGGGGTCAGCAGCGTGGAGCGGGCACGTACCCAGTAGCCGCCGGCTGTCGTCACAGCGACGCCCTGTTCGTCCTCAGAGATCGATTGGGCAACCACGATGGCGTCTGGTGACAGATCCCCGAGAGCCATCTCAGCCGACGATTCGTCATTCACGCGATGGCAGATCCGCCCACCCAGTTGGGCACGCAGCGCAGTAACCCCGGGACCTAGTTCGGAGCCGAACCGCTGTGCCGCGACGACGACGTGAATGCCGAGGGCGGCACCGAGCTGCGCCAACCGCAGCAGAGCAGTTGAGCACTCCACGGCTTCCTTGCGTCCGATCAGTGAGCCACCGGACAGGTAGAGCTCTGCGACTTCGTCGACCAAGAGGACGATGGGCCGCGGGCGTGCGTCGTGATCGAGTTCCCAGACAGAGCGGACGCCAGCCGCCCGGCACCCGGCCATGCGATCCTCAGCCTCCGCGATCAGGCCATGCAACAGCCCGATGGCGTCGCGTCGGTTTGTAGCGAGCGCGGAAAGCCGCTTCGCGAAGAGCGAGAACTCCATTCCGCCCTTGCAGTCGATCCCCACCACGGCGACCGCCTGCGACCCCAACTGGCTGACAAGGGCGCCCAAGAGTGTGGACTTTCCCGACTGCGTCGCCCCGATCACCAGCCAATGCGGGACCTTGCGGAAGTCGATGACCCACGCAGAACCGTCCCCGAGTCGACCGACCACCGCAGCCATGAACCGCGGTGCGGGGAACATGCGCCGCTCGGGATCACCTGCAAGTGGGTCCCTCGCTGTAGCGATGATGAGCACCTCACCACGCTTCGGCGAGATCACCCGCACCGCGTGGACGCGCCATGCGTGGGCGAAGGATTCCGTCGCGGCGATGAACTGCGCTGGAGTCTGTCCCGGATGCAGGTCCACACGCACCGAGAGCCCGGAGAACATCACTTTCGGCACGCCAAGGCGTGGTGGTATCGGTCGCAACGCCGTTCCCCTGACCATCGCGTCGCGTCCGATCACGGTGTAGCGCGGCCGGCGGACAACGGCCAGGTCTGTGTTCTGACACAGGCGTCGCCAGGTGTAGCGCATCCGGCAGACCGTGACCGGGAAACCGACGAGGTACCACCGCAGCGGAACGGCACTCAGTCGACGGCTGAGCCTCGGTTCCCAGTACCTCTGAGTCAGCAGGCCCGTGCACAGCAGGGCGGATGCGATCCACACGATCAAGGTTGCCGTCACTGGTGATCACCTCCCCGCTCAGTGGGAGCAAGGGCACGCCGGACCTCACGCGCATGGTGGGCCGCCGACTCGGCATGGCGCTCGGCAAGTGCCAACAGGTCGTGAACGATGGCGCCGCCCTGGAGTGAGTTCAGCAGCGCGTCGCAGCCCCCAAGAATGCGTAGATCCCGCATCAGGGCTCTCACCGCGTTGTCGTCTCGGTTCGCCACCAGTCGTCACCGCCCTTCGTACGAGCGACGAGGAACCGCGCGATGTCGGTGGCTTCCTGGCAGTCATCAGCGAGGCGCTTCATGGCCAGGTGGCGCGTTGCATCGTCCATCGACGTTGTGTCGAGAACATGAGCGATCGTGGCCAGGTTGGTCAGCCGCTCATGTAACGCCAGCCAGTCCCAATCCAGGTCGGGCGCCATTACGCCTCGCCCCCAGCCGCCTTAGTGCGTCCGGCGGGAGCACTGGCGGGAGCCGACCCGCCGTTGGGCACGACCGCTGAGGCTCTGAACGATGTTCCTTTGCGACCGTCGATCTCCCACGCCACGGCCACCAGATCGGCCACCGTCACCCGTATTCCCTCAGCGATACCCATGGGCTCGCCGGGCACGGCCACCTCAATCACGTCTGCGCGCCTGTTGCCTTGCTGCCGGACCGAGACGCCGACGACGTAGATCGAGTTGCCGTCACGGTCCTTGCGTATCTCTCCGGTCTCCTGGTTGACCCGCGGCTCGGGTGGAACCACGCACATCAGCGTTCCGAGTCTCCGGACATCCACGGGGATGTTCTGCATAGGCGCTCATACCTCTCTGCCCGATCTTGACGAGGTTGCGAGATTTGCACTTGCGACTCGTCCTGATGAGTAGCGAGCATGGCCCAGCTTGACGTGATTTAGCAAGCACTTAAGCTGACGAGTGTGGGGCGAAGTCCCTTAGAGTGCAGCCCAAGCAGCCGCACAGCACACCTCCGCAGGGGAGCAACAACATGCCAGGGGACATCGTTCGGCCAGGAGCCATGTACAAGCAGCTGGCCGAGCGCATTGCTGGCGCAATCGCCGATGGTGAGCATGAGCCGGGCAGCATGCTGCCGAGCGAAAGTCAGCTCATGGCCCTCTACGGTGTCTCTCGGCCCACCGTCCGCTCAGCCATCGCCGAACTTCGCTCTATGGGCCTGGTCGACAGCCAGCACGGCCTGGGTTCCTTCGTGCGGACCCACACCGAGCCCAGCGCTGTGCTGGACCGGAGCCTGACCCGTAAGGGCAAGCGTGTTTTCGTCGGCTGGACTCCCGATCGGGTGGAACTACCGTCCGTCACCCGAGGCCAGGCAACTGACTTCGTAGGCACGCTCCTTGAGCGCGACGAGGAAGCCGTCTTCATCGCTGAGCACTTGATCGCTGACCCCATCACAGGAACCCGCGCAGTACTTCGCGTCTTCATCCCGTTCGACGTGGCCGAGCAAGTCCCCACTCTCGCTAAGCGGCCAGACGCCGATCCTTCAAAGATCTACGCCGCATTGGCCGCAGCGGGACACGACCTGATGTGGACCGAGCACGTCACCGCGCGGAGTGCGTTGCCAAGCGAACGGACCGCCCTCGCAATGGCCACCTCCGACACTGCCCCGGTTCTGATCACCTACCGGGTGGCCGCGACCGCCGACGGCCAGCCGCTCGTACTCGAAGAGCTGTGCACCAGCGCGGGACAAGCCCAACTCTCGTACCGCATCACCGCGGAGGACGAGACCGCTCGCCGCCGGGACTGACCGGTCTAACTCTTCTCTACTTACTCAAGGGCGCGCCTTCGGCGCGCCGGCGGCCAGGCCGCCCTGGCAGGGCTGCGGCGTGGCCGCCGGTCCCTGCCAGACGCCCGCCGCCGTCACCCGAGGAGGACCTGAGCACGAGATGCCCCGCCAGCCAAAACCAGCGGGGCATCTCCAACACCATGCTCAGCGAGTACACGAGTCCGCATGCTGTCGCGCCCTGAACTTCGCAGGGGACACACCGGGTGCGTACTCATTGAGGCGACAGCCCGAGCACGTCACCCACTGGTGGCCCTTCTCGTCCTCTTCCACGCGCACCCTGCCACGTCCAAGCGTCCGAAGCTGTCGCCCAACCGCCTTGCGTCGCATCCGGCCCCCTCGTGTCACTTGCCAGTCTCGCCATGGTGCAAGGCTCGAACCCTCTCGCGCTAGAGCCTGTCTGACAAATGATCACCTGGCCGTTTCGCGGAGCCAGAGAATCAGGGAGGCTAGGACGACTCCCGCGCGGTAGCGGTCCGCGAGCTTGTCGAACCTGGTTGCGATCGCACGGAACTGCTTGAGGCGAGCGAAGCATCGTTCGACCACGTTGCGGTCGCGATAGATCTCCCTGTCAAAGGCGGGTGGCCGGCCACCGAAGCGCCCCCTGCGTCGACCGTTGGCCACCTGGTCGCGGCGCTCGGGGATCGTGGCGGCGATGCCCCGACGCCTCAGCAGATGACGGATGGCCCTGCTGGAGTAGGCCTTGTCACCCAGCACACGGTCCGGTGTCGTGCGCGGGCGGCCCGTGCCGACGCGCGGGGTGCGGACCCCGTCGAGGACATCGGCGAACGCGGTGGCGTCGTTGACGTTTCCGGGTGTGAGCACGATCGACAGCGGCAGTCCCCGGCCGTCGACGGCGAGATGGACCTTGGTGGTCAGCCCGCCCCGGGACCGACCGAGTGCCTGATGCGCCTGCGAGCGGCCCGGATCTTCCAGTTCGTCCCTGTCTGCGTCCCCCTTTTACGGGCGCCCGCGGCGTGCTGGTGGGCCCGGTTGATCGTGGAGTCAACGGCGACGATCCACTCCACCCGGCCCCCCGCGTCATCATGGACCTGGACATGCTCCAGCAGCTTCGCCCACGTGCCATCGGCCTCCCAGCGGGCGAACCGCTCGTAGACGGTCTGCCACGGCCCATACCGCTCGGGCAGGTCGCGCCAAGGAGCCCCGGTCCGTAGCCGCCACAGCACGCCGTGGACCACCTGCCGGTGATCACGCCACGGACGGCCCCGTCCGTCCACCTGGGGCAAAAGGGGCTCTATCCGCCCCCATGCCGCATCCGTCAACTCACCTCGACCTGCCACAAGATCAATTATCAGACCGGCTATAGAGTCCTGCCCGTGGTGAATCATCAGGACGAGACCAGGACGGCCTACGACGGAGTCGTCGAGCTGTACGCATCGCTGTTCGCAAACCGGCTGGAGACACAGCCTTTCTCCCGGACCATGATCGGCACCTTCGCCGAACTGGTGCGCGCGACGGGCAACCCGCGGGCAGCGGACGTCGGGTGCGGTCCCGGACATCTGACAGCCATGCTGCACGAACTGGGCCTGGACGCCTTCGGACTCGACCTCGCCCCCGGCATGATCGACCACGCCCGGCAGGCCCATCCGGCGCTGCGCTTCCAGGAGGCGCGGATGGAATCCCTGCCGATCGAGGACGCCGCGCTCGGCGGCGTACTGGCCCACTACTCGATGATCCACACCCCTCCGGGAGAACTGCCGGAGCTGCTCGCCGAGCAGGCACGCGTCCTGGCGCCGGATGGCCTGCTCCTGGTCTCCTTCTTCGGGACCGACGAACAAGAACCGGTCCGCTTCGACCACAAGGTGGCACCTGCCTACAGCTGGCCGGCGGATCGCCTCGCCGAACTGCTGGCCGACGCCGGGCTCGTTCCCTTCGCCCGGTTGCTCCACGATCCAGCCTCCGAAAGGGGCTTCCTCGACGCCCATCTGCTGGCCCGCCGTTCGTAGGCCCTGCCCGGTAATCCCCGCCGGACGGTCGGCGCACCTCCCGATTGCCAACTCAGCCGAACCTCGCTGATTGGACGGGAATTGTCAGACAGGCTCTAGGGGCGGTCGGCGGAGCTCCGGAGAGCTGAGGGTGGGGCGCGTTGCGGGTTGACACCGATGGAGCCCCTCACGCCATGGGTGGGATCGAGCGTCGCGGGGGTGGCTGCCGGTCGGCACCGCTGTCCTGATGCCCAAGGACAGCACGAACCTGGGAGGGCTCCAAGATCGTTCAGTCGTGGAGTGCTCCATCTTGACGCCCTCCCAGAACCGCGCTGGGCGGAGCCCATCAGGACAACGGCACCGACCTAGGGAGCACACCATGAGCGGCCTCACGATGACCTGCCCGAGCCACCAGGGCGACGACTGCTGGGCCTGCCAGGGCAAGGGCTACGTGACCTTCATCGGTGAGAACGTCGACCGCGCCGCCGACACGCTGGCCCAAATCGATCGGTGGGCCGCCCGCCGCGAGTCTGCGCGCAACGAGGAGGGCTGATCTCCAAGGCCCCGGCTCAGGTCGGGGCCCAAAGCCGCTCCACCGACCGTGTGGGGCAGCGCAGGTTCTATTTAATCTTCGGTGGCAGAAGGGAGATTTTGGAGTGCGCTAGCCACAGCCTCTTGAGGCTCATGAGAACGGTCAGAATCAGATGCAAGAATACAGTAACCAGGATCCCCGTCCAGGCCCAATGTACTGCCTTTTCAGGATCACTGACTGAGCTACACGTAACCAGAAGGACAATCAAGAGTAGCCCAACTAGAACAGCCCAGCTTACGTTGGTGAACAGCTCTTTCACATTCTTTGTAGTGTCGTGTTCACCCAGATCATCGTCACGCTGCAAACGAAGACTTAGAGTGAACACGTTCGTCAGTAGCCCAAAGAGGAGGCCAGTGAAGATACCAACTCCCCCAATGAACTTAGAGACGTCATATAGCCCGAATCTGCCACAGTGCCGCAATAGCGAGGCAAGGACGCCCAGGAGCAAGGGGAAGACGATAAACGCTATATAGTCGGAGCCCCTCTTCTTTCCCGTTTGCGCATTCGTGTACGTCCGAAAGTGGGCTTTCGCGATGTCGCGGGTATCCCACTTTTCACTCACGACGCCCCCTCGGGTTCAGGCTCTCACTGCTGCCACGTCCTACGATCGACGTGCATGTAGTCCAGTGAAGCACCTACCTCTGACAGTACTGCTGACCTGTAGTTTTGATCCGTGGGGGTGCCGCCAGAACCGTCCTCGATCTCATACATGAACCGCGGCAGATCGTGATCGACCACGATCGTTCGCGCCTGACCGTCAGACTCTATCTGCATCCGCACTTCATCGGCATCGGGAACCCTAACGGAGAATACGGTGTCGGAATCCAGCCGTTTCTCCATCGCCTGCCTGATCCATGGGGCCGGAAGGAATCTCCTGCGTGCGGCTTTTACGCGATGCTCCTGAATACGGCTCCCTACTGCCCCATCTGAGTCCTGCTGATGGACTACGTATGTTATTTCCTTGAGGCTCGCCCTATCGATGAACTCATTCCAGGCATTCGTATCCTGAAAATGGTTAATTTCAATTACATACCGTTGACTGGTGAACTTTTCACGAAACCAATCTTTGAAAGAGGAGCAGAGGCCCCCAAAAGCCGAGGTGTGACCGACGAATTCCGTGGCCCACAGAGCACACTCACCCACGCTCGGTATTATCAGGGCCTGTCGAACCGGGTAAGAGGCCGCATCACTCTTTTGGATTTCGTAGGAGTCACTTCCAGTGTCGGTGGCAACCACCTTCCCCGTCACTCCATAGTGACCCGATTCCACTGTGAACCATATCGTTCGAAAGTCAGTCTCCGAATCCTTTAGGCGAAGATATCTTTCACTCTTGTCGATTCGCTTCCCCTTCCCCTTGAGTTCCGAATCCAGGAACTCTGAATATAGGGGCAAGAGATCCCGCTGGTTCGGACCGAATGCCGCCAGAGGCAAGTACTCGCCGGAGCGGAACTTGCGGATCTTGACCTCGTAGAGTGAGAACGCGTGTCGAGCCATGCGGCGGATTTCTTCCTGCTATTGCGGAATGTTACTGTCAGGATACTGGGAGCAATGGACGGTGCAAGCTGTAAGGAACAGTTGTGGCCGGTGCGATTGGCAGCCCGTCGCCAGATGAGGTCTTCATCGCAGGTCAGAACCCTAATGGGTGATCGATTCAGCAGCCTTGTAGGCAGGAGACAGCCCAGCCCAGGCAGACTTGAGGGATGACGCGCCCTCAAGACGATGTCCACGGCGAGCCCATAAGCCCTGCGCTTCTCTTCGATGACGACGGACGCATGGACGTCATCCATGACCTGTCGGTCACCAGCGAGCTTCTGGACACTGCGAGTGAGGTGCACGAAGCCTTCGACGGCTTGGGGCGCCCAATGCAGGCCACAGGCCCAACAGGCAAGGTGACGTTTCGCCTGGCATCCTGCGGGCCGGAGGAGGCCAAGATCCGGGCACGTGTTCAGTACTACTACTCGACATACGCGAGCCGACATCCGACCAGGGTTCCGCCCCAGGAGGCAGACCTATCCGCGTTCGTGCTCGCCGTAGCCAATGATGAGGTCCTCGAATAGCGGCAGTACTTCACGTCCGCGGACTATTCGTGGACGAAGGATCGCTGAGCTCGCGGCCAGAAGTTCGTGACCTGTGCATACCTCTGCGGCTGAAGGGCCCTCCGGAGCCGTGTCCGCATCCGTCTATCGTCGCCGCATGGACACCAGCAACCAGGGCGAGCCCCTGTCGGAGGACGAGCTGCGGCTCTTCGTCGAGTACCTGCATCGATTCTGCAAGCACGACGTAGACCTCTTCGCACTGCTGGAGGCCGGCGATCCAGAGGCGCCGGCCTTCGTGACCATCACGCGTGATCCAGTTGCCGGTGTCGAGCGCTCCGCCTACCGACGCCCGTGAGGATCGAGTCGAATACTTGTCGAAGGTGGGCGGCTCGCAGCCGTTGCCCACCAAGACGGTGCAGGTCAACTGCGCTATCTGGCCAGATCAGTTAGCGCCTTCTAGCTCCTCACTGCTCACATAGAGGAGGACTGATCCCCGATCAGTCCTGGCAACTCATGCGAGCTGGTACACGGGGCGGAACGCTCACACTGGACCACATCGACCAACCATGGTTCCGATGCCATTTCACTGGGACGCCGCCATGGGAGGCCATCCGTCCCGTCTTGGAGGAGTGGACACACTCCGTTGAGGCGCCTGAGCCGGATCGCCCGAGGGTGGAAAGAGCTCTGGAGGCTGTGGAAGCACTCCAGCTCGTACCCACCGACGGTGGCGATCCCGTCAACGACTTCCTGATCCACATCAGGGGGACACAGGCAAGCTTCCGGTACTGAGCCGAACCGTGCAGGTCAGAGCGCTTCCTTGTTCTCCCTGGCCGTCTCTCCAGACCTATGCACTGGAGGCAAGACGCTCCAGGGTGTCGCCCCGCCCATCGAGACTCCACCGACCGCGTGGGTATCCGCGGGTCACGAACTCCGACCGCAGATCGGCCCGTTCAGACCGAAGCCCGCCGCAACGCCGACGCGACTTGCCTGAACCCCAATGGGGTGCCTCTGAGCCTCACCACCCCCCGCCCGCGATCATCCGTGTAGGCCGACGCCCACAGATCCTCCCGCCGCACCCCCACAGCGGCGAGCGCCGCGTTGAACTCGCCAGCTGCGTCGCGCGCTTCGGCCCAACCGTGGATGTACTCAACATCGCGAATCCACACAGATTCCTCATCCCCATCCCCATGCGTCTCCCCCGTAGAAGCGTCGTCCGCCATCGAGTTACGCCTCCCTAGACACCGAGCCAGCCATCTCGCAGTTCTGTTGCAGACGCAAATTGTAGCTCTGGTGCGGCACATGTGAAGGGAGATGCGCACGTTTCTGTTGCATATTCCTCTCCCAACTGACGTGCAGATTTGCGGAGTTGCCGACTCCGCTCCACAGCCCCCGCAGCGTTCACCTCCGCTTCGCGAACGAGCAACCGAGCCCACCGAGAAGACGTACGGCCCCCTCCCACCTAAGGGAGAGGGCCGCGTCATCGAAGCGCAATCGGGGGCGCCACCCGACAGCACCACGACCTACCGCAGGTACGACTTGTGCACGTACCCGAACGTCAAGCGGGGGAGGCCGCCCGCGCTGCGCTCCTTGAGCACTACACCGACCCAGTTCGGGTTGTACGAGTGCGCGAAGGTGACCTTGATGAACACGCGGTCACCGCGGTACAGCAGTCCCTTGATGTAGCCGTTGTACCCAGGCTGCGAGCGCAGCCGGAGTCCGTTGACCGCGACCGACTTCGTCGAGCCGGCCCTGACAACCTCCTTGACCGACCCTGCCGCGACTGCCTGCTTGGACTGACTCGCGCTGGACTGCGTAACAGCGGACGCCGAGGCCCCCACCCCCACGAACCCAACGACCATCGCGACGGCGGCGGCCAGCAGCAAAGCCAGCCTCTTACTTGAAGCACGAACCCTTCTCATGCATGTCCTCTCAACTCGCTTGATGACAAGGGCGGTTGAGCCTGCAACCCGCCACTCGCCCTGACGAGCAATGAGCATGCATGTATGCAATCGCAAACGTCAAGTGGTTGAGGTGGATTCACCGTTGGCGATCTGAGCACTTCAGCCAGGGATGTCACGACCAACAGGATCATCACCAGTCGTTCGCTAGCGAGAAGAGCGCTTGTTGCGATGCGGCACCCCGCTCCGCTGGACATGCGAATGCCCCAGCTCTCCTGAAGGGAGATCCGGAGCATTGGGTGTGAGCGGGCAGAGACGGCGGGTCGACGCGGTACGGCCCGGCTCTCGCACGGGGAGGGCCGGGCCGTATACGGCGAGCGGAGAGCTACCCGCCGCACATCCCTTGGCCGAGGAGCGCCTATCGCGGCGGTCGACCATGCCGCCGCGCTCACCTCACAAGCCAAGGGGCTGAAGGGGCGAAGGCCGCCGGCGTCTCTTGTCTCGGTGGCCCCCGCCCCGGTCTAGGTAGCCGTCTGCCTCATGCCGTCACCCGCTGAACTTGCGCCTGCCCCGACCCGTCGGTGAGCCCGCCCGGAGGCTCCATAACCGCGTAGTCCGTGAAAGTCCGGCGATAACGCAGGTGCCCGGTCTCCTGGGTGTGCAGGCGCTGCCACTCCTCGACGGGCGCCGGATCGCTGTGGCTCCCAGACGTCGCGCCACAGTCGACTTGATCACCCGATACGCACCCCGCCTCGTACTCCGGTGCGGCGTAGAGGTCCTGCACCAGCGTGTACGGCACGTAGTGGAAAGTCCGCCTCACAGCGAACCTCCGTGACTACTACGAGCGTTGGCTGCCGCTACACGATCGCTGAGTTGGTCCGACGAGGTGACGCGCTGGACATGCTCGGGCTTCACATCCCACTCGCACCCGCCATGTACAGGGCGAAGCTGGAGGTAGGAGCCGAGGTGATCCATCACGATGCCTACGCGGTTGTGGACCGTGTCCCGGACGGTCTCACCGATGGCGGGGGCACTCATCACGCCGCCACCTCCACACCGTGGATCAGGCGGGGACCGATATCAACGCCGTGCACCGCGAACCACAGCTCCCGCCGCAGCGCCCGTTGTTGCCTCTCCTCCTGCCGCCGCTCATGCGCGACGAGGTATGGGCGAACGAGTCCGACGTCTTCGCCCCGTAGCACCAGGACGGACGCACTGAACGGACGAGAACAAGGTGTGCCTTGTCGGTCCGTTGTGCGTGCTTGGTCGAGCCCCCGATGGCGACCGGGTGCGGGTAGTAGGAGACTCAGCAGTCTTTCGATGAGGCGGGCGATAACGTGATTCACGTCGACCTGCTTCCTTCAGGTTGGCCACGCCCCGGGGCCGTCAGCGCGGTCGCCGGGGTCTGACCTTTCAGCCTTCCGACGGGAATGCCTCAGAAGTAGCCCAAGGTGGATACCCACGGTGGGTAGCATCACTGCGTATCGACTCGCACCGGCCAGTT
This sequence comes from Streptomyces sp. NPDC021622, assembly GCF_040640795.1. Lineage (NCBI taxonomy): Bacteria > Bacillati > Actinomycetota > Actinomycetes > Kitasatosporales > Streptomycetaceae > Streptomyces > Streptomyces sp. NPDC021622. The sequence goes on along the minus strand of NZ_JBFACK010000013.1, from coordinate 79,801 downwards.
GCCTTGTCCTTCTCTCCGGAGCGTCGCTCATGCCCAGCTACGAACCGCCGCGTGATCTTCCGGACCGCGTCCTCAACGACCCCGAGATGATCCGGGCCTGTGCCGCACGGGATTTCGCCTCGGTCTTCCAACTCGCGAAGCGCCGCGGGGGGATCTACCCGGCACTCATCGCCCGTAGGTGTGACCTCACGCCAAGTCGCGTGGGCGAAATCCTCAGCAGCCGGCGAATCATCAAAGACATGAGCGTGATCGAGCGCATCGCCGACGGCCTGCGAATCCCCGGTCACATGCTGGGGCTCGCCCCGCGCGCGTGGGAGACAGGCAGCATGGCGCGGGAACCTGTCGCCCCCGCCCTACAAGCAGCAGATCCCGGTTCAGCATCCACGGGTTCGCCCGACATGGCCGCGATGGATTCCTTCCGGTCGGCGGATCGTCAGTTAGGCGGCGGCCACCTTTACGGATCCGTTCTGCTCTATCTGCACAACGACATCGCACCCCGCCTCTTCGGCGGTAAGCAGACGCCCGATGCCCCGCAGATGTTCCAAGCTGCCGCAGCTCTGACGGAGATGGCCGGATGGATGGCGCATGACTCCGGTCGCAATGATCAGGCGCGTGAACACTTCGCCAAGGCGCTGCCATTCGCAAGAGCTGGCGAAGACCGGGCACTTGGCGCCAACATCATGGCCAGCATGAGCCACCTGGCCCTACAGACAGGCCGGCTTGATGAGGCCGTCTCTCTTGCCCGAGCAGGTCGAGATCACATTGCCGTTGGGGCAGGCGTGCCCAGGCTGTCAGCGAGACTGCACGCGATGGAAGCGCGAGCCTTGGCGCAGCTCGGCGAGGCAGATGCCACACGTGGCGCGTTGGCGCTGGCAGAACGGGAGTTGTTCACACCCCCCAGCAAACCGCCGTCCTACTGGATCAGTTCGTTCGACGCTGCCGCACTAGCCAGCGAGCGGGCGCTTTCGCTCCAAGATCTCGGCAGACTCTCCGCAGCCGTGGATGCCGCCGAGGAAGCCGTCAGCCTCCGCACAGGGGACCGAGCTCGCAGCCGCGTTTTCGGGCAGATCACCTTGGCCATGATCCGGACCCAGCAGGGCGAGCTAGAAGCCGCCTGCGATGTCGGCCATGAGCTACTCAAGGCCTGCGGCACGCTCGGTTCCATGCGGATCACACAGCAGCTAGACGAGCTCGCGCGAGCGCTCGCCCCGTACCGCGACGAGGAAGCCGTAGCCGATTTCCTAGACTGCCTGGCAGCGGTGAACCAGCAACGCGCGCTACTCCTGGCAGGGATCAGCGCGCCGCACGCCGGAGGAGCGATCACGTGACCACGCGGCCCAAGCCAGGGACAGCCGAGTGGGATGAGTATCTGGCGGAAGGGAATGCGAAACAGGCCCGCAAGCGGGTAGCAGCGGACGTGCTCTTTCGCGACGAGTCCGGGCGCGTGCTCCTGGTGAAGCCGACGTACAAGGAGGCGTGGGATCTCCCTGGCGGGATGGCAGAGACCAATGAACCCCCGCAGGCTGCGGCCCACCGCGAACTCCGCGAGGAGCTTGGGCTCACTGTCCGCCTTCGGGGATTGCTCTGCGTCGACTGGGTCGCCCCGCATGGGCCCTGGGATGATCAACTGGCCTTCATCTTCGACGGCGGCACCCTCACGCCGGATGTGAGCGCCAGCCTCCACCCACAAGATCATGAGCTCTCGGCCTGTGAGTTCTTCGCTCCTGAGAAGGCCCTGAGCCTGCTCCCGCCTCGCACGCGCCGACGTGCCGCTCAGGCATTGCGTGCGCTCGACGAGCAGCAGCCCCGATACCTGGAGAACGGCCAGTCAGGCCACTAAAACGCCTGGTCAGCGACTCATGGCGCTCTCGTTCGCGCCGAGCTCGGGCATCACCCCTTCGGCCCGCTCGGGGTGCCTGCGGCCATCCTGCGGTGCGGTACTGGACAAGAAGGCAGCAGGTCGAACACCGAACCGAGGAGCCACCATGGCTGACAAGCGGCATGAGCGTTCCGCAAAGGACCGTGACAACCAGCGCGAGACTGACGAGCCCGCTGTCACTGTCTCCATGGGGGACAGCTACATCTCGGGCGAGGGCGGCCGCTGGGTGGCTCACGCGGCAAAGGAGCGGAAGGCAGGAGAGACGACCGCCGGGGAAGATCAGGACAAGAAGCAGTAGCCGGCACGGCGACCGGTCTCGACAGCACCGTCAGGCATCGATCGGCGCAGGGTCAGAATCAGCCCCCCGCGAGATGCTATACGAAGAGCCCTTGACCGTGGTCATGCGGTGATTGTCGCAGGTGTGTACGGCCCGACGCCCGCTGATTTACCGGGGCTTCGGGTCTGACACGATGGAAGTATGCGCGCGCGATACGCAGTACCCCTGGGCATCACGGCGACGGCCGCGGCCGGCCTCGCCTACTCGGTGGGCTTCGAGGCCCGTTCCTTCCGGCTGCGGCGGGTGACCGTCCCCGTACTGCCGACGGGGATGCGCCCCTTGCGGGTCCTCCAGGTCTCGGACATCCACATGGTGTCCGGGCAGCGCAAGAAGCAGCGCTGGCTGCGCTCGCTGGCAGGGCTCCGCCCCGACTTCGTGATCAACACGGGCGACAACCTCTCCGACCCCGACGGCGTCCCGGAGACACTGGACGCGCTCGGCCCGCTGATGCGGTTCCCCGGGGCGTACGTCTTCGGCTCGAACGACTACTACGGCCCGAAGCTGCGCAACCCCGGCCGCTACCTCATCGAGAAGGTGCAGGGCAAGCACGGCCTGAACGGCAACGCGCCCGCCGTCGGCGTGATCCACAACCCGTGGGAAGACCTGCGCGACGGCTTCGACGCGGCGGGCTGGGTGAACCTGACGAACACGCGGGGCGCGCTGAAGATCGAGGGCTACGAGATCGGCCTCACCGGCCTGGACGACCCGCACATCAAACGCGACCGGTACACGCGCGTGGCGGGCGGTCCGGACGCCGGGGCCGACTTCTCGATGGGCATCGTGCACGCCCCGTACCTGCGCACCCTGGACTCCTTCACGGCGGACGGCTACCCGCTGATCCTGGCGGGCCACACCCACGGCGGCCAGCTCTGCATCCCCTTCTACGGGGCACTGGTAACCAACTGCGACCTGGACACGGACCGCGTGAAGGGCCTCTCGACGCACGAGGCGCAGGGCCGCAGGTCATACCTCCACGTCTCCGCAGGCTGCGGCGCCAACCGCTACACCCCGATGCGCTTCGCCTGCCCACCGGAGGCAACACTCATGACCCTGACGCCGAGGCCCTGAGAGCTCTGCGGGGCCAGGCCCGCGAGGCCCTGAGAGCTCCACGGGGCCGGGCCCGGAAAACCGGATTTCGTCTCCGGCCGCCGGTCCGCTAAAGTAATCGATGTCGCCACGGCCTGCAGCAATGCGGGACGCGGAGCAACGACATCGGGGTGTAGCGCAGCTTGGCAGCGCGCTTCGTTCGGGACGAAGAGGTCGTGGGTTCAAATCCCGCCACCCCGACAGAGAAGTACCAGGTCAGGGGCCTGATCCGCATGGCGGGTCAGGCCCCTGCTGTGTCTCCAGTGATCGTTTGGGAGAAATCTGGGAGAAGATCTTGGTCGAGGTCTCCCAGGAGATACTCGCCTAGCAGGAACAACACGTCTCGGCTGCGCTGACCCGCTCCTGCGCGTTCGCGAACGGCCAGTCGTCAGATCGATCACAGAGGGCCTTCCGGGACGCAGCGCCGAGCGGCCGATCGCATCAGTGGACGTGCCCAGGCGAGGCACACAAACGGATGCCGTCATGCCCCAGGTCGCCCGAGAGTGAAAGCCTGTCGTTCGCACCCCGTCCGGCGCTATGCTCCCACCAGGCGACCACGCTCGCTGTTACGTCGGACCTGGGTTCCTCCCGCAAGTCACCCGGGGTTGAGGGCGCAAAGTGCCATCGGGCACGCGTGATGCAGAACTGTTCGTTCCTCCTATGGGGCGCAGTGGGCGGGAGCACTGGCACGCGCCCATCAGGAGCCGGACATGACGCTCGACAAGAACATCACCAAACTCGCCCACCAGATCCGGCGCGAGACCGAAAATGTCATCCCCTTCCAGCAGGCATGGTTGACCGCCGCAGGTCAGTTCGGCGCACTCCCCGTCCACACCATGGCGCCCCAGGAGCGGATCCCGCTCCGTGCCGAATACACCGGGGAGAGTGACGCCGCCGCCCAATCCGCGATCGCCCATGACACCCATGGGTTGGGCCTGGACCACTGCTCGGACGAACAGCGTGCCTTCAGGGCCCTGCTGGCACTCGCGCTCTTCAATGGCAACGTGTACACGGGGCCGACGGCCAGATGGAACTACGCGGTAGTCGCCGCGTACGACCCCGTGATGTCGCCCCGCCGCGACCAGTTGGTGATGGTGGCGGAACGTGCCCCTGAGAACGTGGCCACGCGGCTGTTGCCTGTCGAAGTCGATGGCTCACGTGGCATTCCGGGGCTACGACACGAAGTGAGCTACACGTGCCACGGGCAGCGCTCTTTGTGCCTGCGCCATCTGCCCACCGGTGCAATGCTGACGATCACCGGTGACCCGGACGCATGCCGACGCGGCAGCAAGCGCAGCTTCGTTCCCCGACACCGCTACCCCACGATCGACCACAAAGTCACCGAGCACGAGCGCCGCGCACTGGCCGCGGTCCCCCCCGATATCGCACGACGCCACGACCCTGCTGGCTGGTCTCGTCCCGCGCTACAACCTGGTTGACCGGCGAGGACGTTGGGCGACCAGTCTGTCCTGGGACCCTCTGGAGCGGTCCGGCTCCGAGCACAGGAGGGAACCTGATGTGAGGATGGACGGCGCCGTGCGCCAGCTCTGGGGCTCTGGGGATTCGTGGGCCCTCCGCTGGAATGGATTTCCAGAGCCCCATGACCTGGCTATTGCTCTGACCCACCGGGAAGTCGGGATCAAGGGCGCCAGGTTGACCCGCCACGGCGACGCCTTTCGCGTGACGCTGGGCACCGCCTCGCTTGAGCTGTCGGACGAGAAGGGCTGACTCTGTGCCATTTCTTACCGACCACGCTGAGTCCGCAGCCATGCTGGTGACCGCTGTCGTCCTTGGAGTTCTCCGCTTCACGTTCCCGAGGGACTCCCGCCATCGCCTGGAGTTGTGGAAGGCAGTCCTTGAACACCGGCGCCATCGGTGGCAGGTGACAGAGCGCCGCCGTGCAGCCAGAAAGCGTCGAGAACCCGTTCATCCTGAACAGGCAGCGGAAACTACGGAGTTCGGCACCGTGCCGACAACGGGTTCTTGATCCTTCGGTCACGTCCGAGCGCACCCCCCCCCTCGGGAGCCGCATCCGTACGAATGAGCACGGCAGCAGACTCTCTGGTCTACTGCCTGTGGCCCAGCACCCTACCCGCCATCTCCTGACGGGTCCCCGGTGCTCGTACCCGTCAAGCTCATACCCGCGCGACGAGCAGACGATCCAGCACCGCTACGGGAGATCGCGAGGACATCGCTCGGCGAGCGTCGAGCGCTGCTTCCCACTGCTCGGTCAGCCCGCACATGAGGCGTCGGCGCATGCCAGGTGTGACGTGGGCGTAGCGGGCCGAGACAGAGCCGTCGATGTGGCCCATGCGTTCGTCCATGAGGACCTTCTCGGTGCCGAGGTCCTCCATCATCGTCCGGTGCGTGTGGCGAAGCCCGTGCGGCGTGAGGCCCTTGGCAACCGGAAGCCAGCAGGCGTCCGCCCGAGCGGCTGTACCTCGGCCTCGGGCCGGGACACCAGGCCACGGCTCGCCGAGGATCGGCACCGGGCGGGCCTCCTGTGGCGCCTTCTTCGGGTACCAGCCGGAGACCGCCGGGGTGAACAGCCAGGTGGCGAAGCCGTTCCGACGCCAGTGGGCCGCGTGCTCCAACGTGGTGCCTCCGCGTACGAACCCGAGCTCCGCGATGGCGAGTTCGACGCGAATGCGGGTGTCCTCGCGTACACGCCCGGGGTGGTTGAGGACGTTCGAGACCGTGCCGGCGGAGACTCCGGCGCGGCGTGCGACGTCGACGAGCTTGGCGCCCTGGTGGCCGGACATCCGGGCGGCGGTCATCCGCGCCAGCACGAGGCGGGTCGGGGTCCACTCCAGGGGCTCGAGGCGATGAACTGCTGAAATGCCTGGGGACGCCGGCCGGCAGGTCGAGCACGTCTGCCATACGACGGACCGTCTTCCTGCCCGGCGTGGCCAGTAGTCCGCTCATGTAGAGCCTGCCCCAACGGCGCTGGTCGCTTCGGGGCAGGTGACCGAAGATCCGCCCGCTGAACGAGGAGATTCGTCGTTCGTCAGCACCTCTGCGATGACCAGGTAGGTTCCGCGCGGACTGGCCTCCGACACTCCGGCTCCTCTCACTGCCTCCACTGCCCGCTGCCAAGAGCGCCACGAGGCGTGCAGGGCGTCGTCGGACAGAGGTGCCCACCTGTCCGAGCACACTTGCTGAAACGCCCGATATTTCAGCCTCCCGCCCCTCGCTCCTGATGGCTTCCGGCTACAGGACACGATGACGGCCTGGCAGCCGAGACGATCAGGCCAGCCCTCACCGCAACCTGAACTCTGCTACGAGGTGTGGGCGACTCGCGAGCAGAAGTTCCAGGTGACTGTCAGGCCACATTTCAATATGTGGAGATTCGCTATTCTCATTGTGCTTCTCAACCCATGCGACTGCGTCAGCGGTAAACCGGCCACTCGTGGCGAACACGAGAGCATGAACCGATGGCGGCTCCCAAAGCCTCATCTGGGCAGTGGCTTCAGAAATATCGGCGACGGCGACGGACTTGCTCTGCCAATGCTTCGCTTGAATGATGACCCTCTGATTCTTGGTGCCACTAAGGGTATCAACGGCGACGCGTTGCACCGAAATGTCGCGACCACGATCAGGCGCGTTCGTACGCATAAGCCACTGAGGGTTCGTGTAATCGTTGGCATCGGCGACAAGGTTAAAAAGTAGCCGCTCAAAGTCGTCGGCAGAGATCGCACTCCACTTCAACTTAGTCGTGACCGGCCCAGTTGGCTTAGCCGCTACGAGCGACGCCAGGTTATCGACGTGTACGGGGAGAGGCTCTAGCTCTGAGTAAAGGCTCTCCTGGATCTCCTTCAGGACTGAAGGCCAATCCATACTGGCAATATCGTGAAGATCCTGACCTTGGCCCCAGGAAACGTGTCTACGCAAGTAGTCCCACCGGGCCTTCCGGGGCACTGAGCTACCAGCCAGCCGCTCGACTTCAGTGAAAGCCAGAACAAAACTGCGCCAGCCGTCATCACTTATCGGCTGATTATCGGTCGGGATGCGACCCTTCAACTCCGCCAACAGGCTGTTAATCTGACCTACCAATTGCAGCACACGTTCGCGAACAAGTTCACGTCGTGACTGATTAAGGAGAAATCGGTACTCGTCAATCTCAGTGCCCGGCTGGTCGATACTTTCTTCCACAGACACGAAAGCATCAGCGAAGCCAATTTCTTGGGCGTCGAGCCGATTCTGCGCAATGGTGTTGAGGCTGTCCGGTACGGACGTGATTTGGTAGTCGCCAATTGGCGGGAGCCCGGTAAGGATTTGCTCATAGGCGCGGCTGAGATCCTGATAGCGGCGACCATCAGGACCACCACCGGCGAATACGATCCCGTCGGGCACCATCTGGCGCAGCTCTGTCCAAACAGTTTCGAGCCTACGAAGGTTGGCATCTACGGCATCGAACTGTTCGAGTGTCTGCTCCAGATCCACCCTGAGCCCCTCTCCGACCTGGCTATGTCACACACAAGGGTGCCGTGCACTGCTGCCAAGCGCTACCAACTCACACAACATGCAGCCTGTCCCCTCGCCAACACGGGCGGGTATGTCCGTTCCTCGGGCTCTGGCTCATCCGTCAGCCAGCCCCCTGCCGTTGCAATCTGCGTGTCTATAACTGCGTGACAACGACCGTGCACGGTGACACACGTCAACGCACATTCAGGCACTGTGCGCGCAGGTCAGCGCCATGCGCTTCCCTGGTCCGCTAGCCACCAAGATTGCTTCGGGACGAAGAGGTCGTGGGTTCAAATCCCGCCACCCCGACAGCTGAAACGCCAGGTCAAGGGCCTGATCCTCTCTGAGGGTCAGGCCCTTCCTGCATCTCCGGAGATCGTTTGGGAGAAATCTGGGAGAAGATCTTGGTGGGCTTCTCCCGGACGGCCCTGCATCTCGAAGCCAGCACCCAGCAGCCGTCGCGCAGCTGAACCTGTGCACTCGCCAATCGGGATCCCCAGCGCCTGGCAGCCGGGACGCCCAGAGATGGGCCGTGGATGCGGTATTCCCTCACCTTCCGATCCCACTTATCCTCACGATCACGCAACCGGGGGGGTGGGCATGGCTGCTGAGGCAACGAGCTGGCAGAAGGAACAAGTCAGCCGCGCGTACGTGCATGCCTTAGCAACGCAAGGCGGGTACACGATCTGCGACTGGAACGTAGACAAAGACGGGGTCGACGTCACACTCCGCTCGCGCGGCCTCATGGTCGATATCCAGCTCAAGTGCACACAGAACCCACGCACCATCAGAAGCGGCTACAGCTTCGACCTGGACATCGAGACCTACGACAAGTTGCGTGACCCTGAGCGCTCAGCACCTGGTCACCTTGCGCTGCTCATAGTCCCGCCCGACATCGGCCGCTGGGTGGTGCACCAGCCGGATTCGATAGTCCTTGCTTGCCACGGCTACTGGTCCTCCCTCTACGGGATGGGACACGCCCCTGGTGGATCAACTACTGCGATCAACCTTCCTGAGCACCAAGAGCTCACCGTGAAGGCCATGGGGACCATGTTCGGTGCTGCGCGACGCATGACCAACAGCGCCGGTCTGGGGTTGAGCTGACATGGCGGACAACACCCCAGACTTCGGCCCCGAAGAGATTCGCAGCTACCTCAAGGTCACCGGCTGGGCGCCTGTATCGGGCGGGGACGTAGCCGAACTCTGGAGGCTCCCAGGGCCGGCGGACGAAGTCGTCCTCGTCCCCATGAAGCCCGGCGCACCAGACTTCACCAAGAGGGCAAGGATCCTCATCCAGGACCTGGCGAGAGTCGGGAGCGAAGACGTTCAGACAGTCCACGACGCCATCGCAACGGTCTATAACGACGTCACTGACCTCCGGGCCTCCCACCCGTCGATGAGAGATGGATCGATCCCACTTGAGTCCGGGTATGAACTCTTCGTCTCCGCAAAACGCCTCCGTGTGGCCTCTGCTGCGGCGACCATCCGACGCCAAGGGCACTTCCGGAACTTCCCGACTCGAGCACGTGATCAGGCACGGGAAGTTCGCCTAGGCCAGACTCGTCGCGGCTCTTACATCGTGCCCATCATCAGCCAGGCGCGCTCCCCCGAGGACGTCTACTCACCACGCCAGGGTCACATCGACGTTCAGATCGAGGAGACTCTCTTTGACCGCCGGGTGACAGCCACGATGTCTCGCGCGCTCGGCGTACTGGAGGACATGGCGGGCGCCGAACACGCACCCACCGCAAGCGAGATCAACGACTCCATCGGTGAAGGCGTCTCCTACGAGCTGTGTCAGGCTCTCGCCAAGGTCGTGAACACAGAGTCCGTCAACGCGCTCGACGTGGCTTTCAATTGGTCCCGTGTGGCTGCGCCACCTCCAGGCACGCCAGCTCATGTTGAGTTCAACAGCGATGCGATCGAGATCGTCGACCTGGTATCCGAACAGCTCAAGACCAAGGTCTACACGCGAGAGCACCTGATCTACGGCGTGGTCACAGACCTCAGTCGCCACCCCGATGACGACACCGGCCGAGTCGGGGTCCAAACGCTCATCCAGCGCCGCAGCCGCACGGTATGGATGGACCTTGCCGACAGGGACTATCACGCAGCCGTGCACTGTCACGACGCCGGAATCCCCGTCCGCGTGAGCGGCACGCTGACCAGTCCACCCGGCGGGCTCGCCCGCATGATTGTCACTGCCTTCGGCCCCGACCCGTCGCTGGGAGCAGACGACTAGTAGCCCAAAGTTGGCGAGGGTGGGACTGTCTGAACGACAGTCCCGCCTCTCGCACGCCGCCCTTCGGTCTATCCCTTCGACCGCAGGAGACAATCAAGAACTCGGACTGGTGAGGTCGAACACAGGGCACGACGCGCATCGAGTGCGGCCTCCCACTGCTCGGTCAAGCCAAGCATGAGGCGCCGGCGCATGCCGAGCGTGACGTGGGCGTAGCGCGCGGAGACAGAGCCATCGATGTGGCCCATGCGTTCGTCCATAAGCACCTTCTCGGTGCCCAGATCCTCCATCATCGTCCGGTGAGTGTGGCGAAGCCCGTGCGGCGTGAGGCCCTTGGCGATCGGGAGCCAGCAGGCGTCAGCCCGTGCGGCTGCTCCTCGGCCTCGGGCCGGGATGCCGGGCCACGGCTCGCCGAGGATCGGCACAGGGCGGGCCTCCTGGGGTGCCTTCTTCGGGTACCAGCCGGAGGCCGCTGGGGTGAACAGCCAGGTGGCGAAGCCGTTTCGACGCCAGTGAGCAGCGTGCTCCGACGTGGTGTCTCCCCGCACGAACCCGAGTCCCGCGATGGCGAGTTCGACGCGTACGCGGGTGTCTTCTCGTACACGGTCGGGGTGGTTGAGGACGTTCGAGACCGTGCCCGTGGAGACTCCGGCGCGGCGCGCGACATCGATGAGCTTCGCGCCCTGGTGGCCGCCGGTGCGCGCCGCACCCTGGCCGCGGAAGACGTACGCCCTGCCGTGACAGGCGCAAGGGGTCGGCTTCGTACGGGCGATGTGATTGAGGACCAGGGCGGACAGCCAGTCCGGCGAGTCGATGTCGCGGTAGCTGTCGTCCTTGGGCGGGCAGCGGACCAGTTCACCGGTGTCGAGTTCGTACAGCTGCCATTCGACGCGGAAGGCATTGGGGCGTACGAACTCCGTTTCCAGGCCGACGATTTCGCCCCAGCGCTTGCCCGTGTAGCCCTTGAGGACCGTGGCGACGAACTCGTCGTCGCGGCCGGAGAGCAGGGCCGCCCGCTCGGCGGTGAGCAGGATGCCGAGCGCATCGGTGACGACCTTCTCCGGGCCGCGGTCGCGGGAGCGGCCGGCACGCTTGCCTCGGCCTCGGCGCCGGGCGGCTGGATTGGACGTCAGCAGGCCCTCGTCGATCGCGTCCTCGAAGATCAGATGGAGCGTGGAGCGCCAGGTCTTGACGCTGGAGGCCGCGTACGCAGCCCGCTCCTTCTTCTCCCAGGCGTCAACATCCGTGCGCAGGATGCCGGCCAGCGCCCTGTCCTCGAAATCGGGGAGCAGATGCTCCTCGATGTGGCGCTTGTAGTTCTGCATCGTCGAGGCAGCCAGGTCTTGAGCGGCGTACCAGCGGCTCGCGTACTCGCCGAAGGTCTCTTGGCCGAGGCCCGGGTCGCGCCACTGACCACGGCGAACAGTCACCTCTTCTGCGTCTGCGGCCTGCTTGGCCTCGCGCTTGGTGGCGAACTTGACTACGGCGCCCATGGAATCGGCGACTGTGCCGTACTTGCCAGCCTCGATCTTGTATCGGCCACGCCAGTAGCCGTCGCGCTTTTCCGCGTACCCCACAGTTTTCCTCCCTTCTGTCGTGTGGGTGCGTTAAGCAGCGGTTCCGTACTGGGACTTGGTCATCCTGCGTGGCGGCCGGGCCTTGAGGCGGACCGTGGGCACAGCCGTCTCGCGCCGTTGCCGAGCGGGAGGCTTCGGAGAAGATGCCGCGACGACGCCAGGGCGCCGCGGATTCCGCGCCGGACGCTCTTCGTGCATGCGGACGATCTCGGCAAGGTGCTCGTCCGAGAAGCGGTACGCGCGGCCAACGCGCGTGAACGGGATGAGTCGGCGGCGGGCGCGGTCCTTGACCCACCAGGCGGAGCAGCCGAGTACGGCTGCGACTTCCTCGGGGGCGTAGAGGCGAGGCAGGCCGACCTCGACGTGCGGAGTCGGTGCGGCGGCAGGGGTTATCGCGGGTTGGCGCAACGGGTGGGTCCTCTTCTGGCGGGCATGGGCGCGGCAACGCCGACCCGCCGGTCGATCGCTAGGGATGAGGGTGAGTTGCCCGTACTGGGGGTCTGCGGGTCCAGGACGGGAGTGGGCACCGGAGGCTATGTCTCGTCGGCAGAGTGGGCGTCGCCGTCACCAGGCGGAGGACCATGCAACTTCAGCATGGTCTTGCTGGCCTCCTCCGCCATGGCGGACTGGACCATGAGGTCGGCTTCCTCGCGGATGTCGGGGTGCTCGGCGAGGTAGGCGTCGAGTGCGTCGCGTGCCTCCGTGAAGGCCATGTTGGCTCTCTGGGTCGCGCGGAACGCGTCCACAACCTCGTCGATGAGCTCCATGGCGCGGGCTTTGGCCGCCAGCTGAGGTGGGCCGACGAGGTTGCGCAGGTCGATGCCGAAGACCTCGGCGAAGCCGATGGCGTCGTCGAGGTTGATGCGGCGCTTCCCGTTTTCGATCCGCCAGACAGCGGACGGGTTCATCTCGAAGCCAGCCTCGTTGAGCCGGTCGGACAGGGCGTTGGTGCTCCATCCACGCGCCTCGCGCTCCACTCTGATGCGGGTTGCGACGTTCGCCTCGCCGCTGAGCAGGACGCCCTCGGACGGTTCGTCCTCCGTCACCGGCGCCTCCTTCCGTTCGTAGCGATGCACTGCGGTTTGCAGCACAGCCTAAACAGTAGCATCGCCACTGCGAGATGCAAAACACTTCTGCGATCTGCAATCCGTATGGCATAGTGGTGGCATCCCACCCCACCGAGCTCAGGAGTCCGCACGCCCGCACGTCACATGAAAGAAGCCCCCGGCGATGCCGGGGGCTCAAGCGCAAACCTCTCAACCGCCATCCCTAGCGATCAACCTGCGGAGACCGGGATTGCCGTCCCATATGGCCCGCAAGCAGAGGAGCTGATGCCCAGTATGGCCGATGCCCAACTGAGAACGCCATCCCCACACGTCACCTGCTACCCGGTACCCGCCGCGCCATCGGCGGCGAAGGCGGGGCGATAGACATGGCGCGGATACGCACCATCAAGCCAGAAGCCTTCATCTCCGAGTCGCTGGCCGAGGTCCCGATCTCCGCAGAACGGACCTTCTTCGGGCTGCTCACTCAGGCCGACGACCACGGTCGCTTCCGCGACCAAGCCGCCGTCATCACCGGCGCCTTGTGGGCACTGCGCCCCGAGCACGGCCCGCTGGCGGTCGAGGACGACCTCACCCAGCTCACCGGGGCTGGACTGATCTGCCGCTACGAAGGCGACGACGGCAAGAACTACCTGCACATCGTCACCTGGGCCAAGCACCAGAAGATCAACCGGCCCAGCGGTAGCCGTTGTCCGGCCTGCCCGCACCACGAGGGCGGACGGCCCGCGCAGCGCGCTGGGAGCCATCACACAGGACTCGCGGAGCCTTCGGTGCGCCCTCCCGGAGTCCTCCCTGAGGACTCGCGCACTCCGCAGGAGCCTTCGGTGACGAACGGCGAACCCGCAGCTCAGAAGGGTTTCGGTGACGCATCACGGAGGATTCCGGGAGAGCTCACGGATGACTCGGTGAACCCTCAGGGTCCGGATCTAGGACCTAGGATCCTGGATCTAGGATCACCTCCGGTTGGAGGCGCGAGCGCCCCCGCACCCGAGTCCGTCTCGACCAAGGCGCTCATCGCCGAGTACGCCGCCGCATGCGCCAACCGACCGCCCAGCGGTTTCCTGGGGCATCTCGGCAAGGAGACCGCCCGGCTGCTCGCCGAAGGCATCGACGCGGCGTACGTGCGCGCCGGTCTTGAGCGGCTGCGCTCCAAGGGCCTGCACCCCAGCGTTCTGCCAAGCCTGGTCAACGAGGCCATGAACCCGCCCGCGCCGAGCGGCACGTCCGCAGGGCACCGGCCGTGGACCAACCCGGTCGACGCGCAGGCCGCGTACGGGGGTGAGCTGTGACCACGACGACCGCTGCACGCGAGCCGCGCCGACTCGGCGGCGCCGTGGCCAAGCTGGAGGCGATCCTGGCCGCCCGCAACATCGACCCCACCACCGTGGTCAACGCCGCGCCGTCGCCGGAACCAGTGACCGCACTGGAGCTGGCCGCCGCCCGCATCCCGCGCCGCTACCGCGACGCCCTGGCCGACCACGCCCACGTATCGGCCTGGGTCGAGGAGATCGCGTCTGCCGGACGACCAGGGCCGGGCGGCGCACCGGGCATCGCATACGGTCCCTCGCTGCTGATCGCGGGTCCGACCGGCACCGGCAAGACCTACCAGGCGTACGGTGCCATCCGCTCGCTGCTCGGCGCCGGGGTCCGGCTGCGCTGGGAGGCCATCACCACCGCCGAACTGCACGCCACCCTGCGCCCACGCCAGGGCCACGACGGTGAACGCCGCTTCCAGGAACTGGCCCGCAGCCCGCTGCTGCTCCTCGACGACCTCGGCGCCGCCAAGGCAACGGAGTGGACCGAGGAGCTGGCCTACCGGCTCATCGACCACCGGTACGTCCACGAGCTGCCCACCCTCATCACCACCAACCTCCCCATCGCCGACCTGCGCACCGCCGTCGGCGACCGCGTCGCCTCCCGCCTCGCCGAGATGACCCGCCGCGTCATCCTCGACGGCCCCGACCGCAGGCGCAGCACAGGCACCGGCCCGCACGGGTATTAACAGGCCCTTGCGCCCCCGCGCCGTCTGCCCCGCCTCGTCGACAGCAACCTGGCCACCAAGGTCGACGGCGTCACCGGAGGGGCAGGGGCAGGCAGCAGACCCGCTACTGCGCCTCCTCCCGCCCCCTCGCCGCCGTCGGCTGAGCCCTGACCGGCCCACGAGGAGCGATCACGCCCGCGTGTACGCCCCTCCGTGAACGCCCGTCACTCCCACCCCACAAGCCCGCTTCCCCCTGGAGCCCTCCGCCTTGCACTCCCCTGCCCCGAGCGCCCCGGCAGCCGTACGCGGCAGCCGCAGCGTCCGCGCCGGCATCGCCCTGCTCCCGCTCTCCCCCGGCCGCCGAGGACGAGGCCCTCGCCAACGTGATGATGCTCGCCGAGCACCCGCACCGGCTGAGGGTCCTCGCGTGAACCGCAAGGGACGCATCACCCTTGTCATCGGCCTGGTGGCCGTCGTCCTCATGGCCTTCCGCGTCTCGTGGAACGCGCTGTCCGACGTGGCCCGCACCATCGGCGCCGACTCCACCGCCGCGCTGCTCTACCCGATCGTGGTCGACGGGCTGATGGCCCTCGCGCTCATCGCCACGCTCGTACTGACCGGTCCCGGCCGGAAGTTCGCGCTGCGGGTCCTGGCGGCCTACACGATCGCCAGCCTCCTGCTGAACTACGTGCACGGCCTCATTCCAGCCCTGCACACCACGTCGATTCAGCAGGGCCGACTGACCGACTGGGACCCCGCGAACTGGGCCCTCGTGCTGCTGGCGACCTCGCTCCCGGTCGGGTCGATCTACTTCGGGTCGGACCTCGTGGCGAAGGTGCTGCACCACAACCCCGAGTCGGCCAACACTGCCGAAATGGCCTCTGACCAGTCGGCTGGTCAGCAAGCCAGCGAACAGGCTGCGCGGTCGGCATCTGACCAGGCCGAATCTGCCCCCGAGCAGCTGACCGAGTCGACCCCTCTGAAGGTCGCCGAGGCGCCCGTGACGAGGCCGACCGAGACCGACGAGTCGGCCCCCGCCCCTGCTGCCCGACCGTCCCGGTCGGCTGCTGTAGCGGAGTCGACCGGAGCCGCCCCGCGTCGGGCGACCGGTCGGCTCCCCGCCGCCAAGTCGACCACCGATCGCACCCGCACCCGCACCGACGCCGAAGTCCTCGACCAGGCCCGACTCCTGACCGCCGCCTGGAGCGAAGACCAGCTGACCGCCGAGCGTCTGCGCAACGAACTACGGATCGGCCAGAAACGAGCCCGCGTCCTGCGTGACCAACTGCAGGCCGAGCGCGCCGCCCAGGCCGAGCCCATCGCGTACGACGGCTTCGCGGCCGAGCCGCTCGACGGACTCGACGGACTCGACGGACTCGACGACGCCGCCTCCCAGCAGCAGGGCGAACCCAACGCGCCTGGCGACGCCGCCTGATTCCCCACGTTCACCTCAGTCTCGCGGCCCACCCCGCACCCCTCGGGAGGCAGCGCGGGGACACCGAAGCCAGACGCAACGAGGTCCTCAACACCATCACCCCACGGAGATCCGCCCCATGCACGACCCGCACCACGAACCCCTCGCAGCTCAGCAGCCGACGACCACCACCCCCGTCACACACGCAGCAAGTTGTCGGGTAAGGAGTCCTTACCCGGCCTCCACCCCAGAGGGGGCGGAACCGTCCGGTGCCGAGGCGGCACCGGAGTCGGCCGGCCCGGGGGAGCCGACCGAGGGAGGGGCCATCGAGCCGTCGCCAAACGTGCCGCAGCAGCCTGCGCCGCGTCGCCGTCTGCGTGACAAGCAACTGCGCGAGCGCCGCGTCCACCCCCGCTACAACGACGACGAGTTCGACCTCGTGAAGAACGCCGCCGCCCTGAGCCGCATGCAGCCCGGCGGCTATGTGGCCGAGTGCTCGCTGGCCGCCGCCCGCTCCGACGACCCCACCGCCGCGGTCGCCGACTACCGCGCCATGGTCAAGGCACTGATGGCCGCCAACGGACAGCTCGGCCAGATCGGCAACAACCTCAACCAGCTCACCTGGCACCTCAACCAGGACCGTGCCTGGCCCCACCACGACACCGTCCTGCGGCTTCTGAAGCGGGTCGAGGCGTCGATCGCCGACGTGGACGCCGCCGTCGCTCAGGTCACAGAGGGGCGGTGACCCGGTGATACCCAAGATCATCCTTGGCAGGGGTCCGGAGGCCATCCGCCGCACGATCGGCTACCTCTTCGGCAAAGGCCGGGCCAACGAGCACACCGACCCACACCTGGTGGCGTCCTGGAACGGCTTCGCCCCCGACCCCGGCCGCAGCCCCCACCGCGACCCGAAGGACGCGATGGCACAGCTTGTCGCACAACTCGACCAGCCCGTGCAGATGCTGGGTGACAAGGCGCCCAAGGACACCGTGTGGCACTGCCCCGTCCGTGCCGCGCCCGAGGACCCGATCCTCACCGACGCCCAGTGGGCGGACATCGCTCGCCGGATGGTGGCCGCCGCCAGCATCGCTCCCGACGGGGACGAGGAAGCCTGCCGCTGGGTGGCCGTCCGCCACGCCGATGACCACATCCACATCGCCGCCACCCTCGTACGCCAGGACGGCCGACGCCCCGAGCGCGGCTACGACCAGCGTGCCGTTCAGCGCGAGGCCCGCAAGATCGAAATCGACTACGGGCTCCGGCGATTGAAGCCGGGCGACGGCACCGCCGCCAAGCGCCCCACCAGCAAGGAGCACTTCAAGGCCAAGCGTCTGGGCCAAGAGGCCGCCACCCGCGATGTCCTGCGCCTGAGAGTCCGCCGTGCCGTCGCTGCCGCGTCCGACGAGGCCGAGTTCTTCGCCCTGCTGGAGGCAACGGGCGTGACCGTGCGCTTCAAGCTCGTCCCTTCCGGCGACGCCCTCGGCTGCAACTTCGCCCTGCCCGGCGACACCAACGACAAGGGCGAGCCGGTGTTCTACGCGGGCTCCACACTCGCCCCCGACCTGTCCCTGCCAAAGATCCGCAAAAGCCTCGCCACCACCAGCACCGAAACGGTCACCGTCCGGCCAGGTGACCCATGGCACCAGGCCACCGCCGCTACCGAACGCATCCCTCACCACCTCATCCACGGCGATGACCCGACCGCCCAGGGGCAGCTGGTCGCGCTAGGCGCCGTGCTGGACCTACTGCCGATCAGCGCACCGGCCGCGGTGAAGGCGGAGCTCCACCAAGCCGCCGTCGCCTTCGAGCGCGCCACCCGCTCCCGCATCGCAGCCGACCTCGACAGCACCCGCGTGCTGCGCCGCAGCGTCCAGGCGATCTGGCGTGATCGGCCCTCGGACGGCGACGGGTCCGGGTTCGCGATGCTCCTGGACACCGTGCTCACCGCGGTGGCGTTCGCGATGCACTGGCACCGCGCCCACCAGCACGCCCAACAGGAAGCGGCAGCCGAACAGGCCCTCGTCCACCTGCAGATCACGTACGGACAGGTCGCCGAGCCGGTCCTTGCGGGCCTCGCGCAACGCACTCCCAGCCTCCAGACCAAGCACCGTTTCGCCCAACATCTCCATCAGGCGGTCCCCGAGCACGCCGAGCGCATCCTCAACGACGCAGCCTGGGACGCGCTCGCCACCGTGCTCGCCGAAGCAGAGGCCGCCGGTCACAACGCGACCGCGGTCCTCGATCAGGCACTCGGCCAGCGCACCCTGGACGATGCCAACAACCCCGCCCGAGCACTGACCTGGCGCATTCGCCGCCTCGGCCAGCGTCACGCCCCTGGCCCCCGTGCACAGGCAGCCAAGACCCGCAGCGCCACAAAGCGCGCCGCTGCCCCGATCCACCCTGTAGCAGCCACGCCGCCGCAGGCACCACCAGCACGGCGGCGCTGATCGGGCCGGTGTGGACGGCTTGGATAGTCAGTAGCTCCAGCGCCTCCTCCCAGCGGAACCGATCCACCTCTGTCCTGGACCGCGCAACCTCGGTGCTACGCGGCTTCGACTCCGTGAGGAGCATCGAGTACGCCAGTGCGCGATAACGGCAGCCGCGCTGCCCACGCCGTGACCTGAGCCAGGTGTTCGGGCTGCAGTCCGACATGCTGGTGAGGCTGGATGAGGAGGGTCGCCGGGCCTCGGGCCGTGCGCTCTGCGGCCCAGACGTGATCGAGGCGGGTGAAGTCGTCGTCGATCCAGATGGCGGGTGCGTCGCCGAGCCAGGTCTCGACGTAGTCGCGTTTCCAGAGGTAGCCGTTGGGGTGGCTGGTGGTGATCCGTGGGCGCGGGAGATCGACGTACGGCAAGGGTGGGAGGTCGAGGAGCGGACCGATCAAGGTGGTGGCGTCGCGGCGCCAACTGGTGCACCAGACCGGGCTGACCGTTCCGGTTCGGAACACATCCATGAGCAGGCGGCCGTGGTCGGGGTCGAGCCATATGGCGACGGGGTCGTCGGCGCTTCGGCCAGTGGGGACGACGTCGTGGCGGGCATAGGTAGTGGGGGCGATGCCGTCTGCGTCGGGGAAGGGTATGAGGACGCCGTCGATGTCGAGGAGCAGGTAGGGCTGGCGCATCGGTTCCTCCAAGGGAGCTGGAGCGAGAGTCAGAGCTTGCGGGCAGTGATCAGCAAGGTGGTGGGCCAACGGCCTTGGCGGGCGTCGTGAAACTCCTGAGCCGAGGAGAGCCATAGGCCCGCGCGGTCGAGGTGCGTCTCCCAACGACTGCAGTCGAAGTCCCAGCGAACGATGGGCAGTCGGGAGCGGTCGGGGAGGGTGACGAAGTCGCGTCGGGGTCGGTCGTCGATCGACGGGGGCCTGCCGTGTCGTTGCGGATGGGGCACGGAAAAGGCGAAGGTGCGACCGGGTTTGAGGTGCTGGGCGATGGCTGGGAGCAGGACCTGCGGGGCGACGAGTCCAACGGCGCCGAAGACGGAGTAGATCGCGTCGAATTGCTCGTCAGTTGCCTGTAGGTAGTGCAGGACGTGGCCGGCGACGAAGTCGAGGTTACGCAGCCGGCCGTAGTGCGAGCGGGCCCGGCGGACCTGCAGGCCGACCAGGTCGACGCCGGTGACCCGGGCGGCGTGACGGGTGGCGAGATGGGCGGCGTTGTGGCCAGGACCGCAGCCGAGTTCGAGCACTCTCTTGCGGTGCGGACCCAAGTTGAGAATCTCAGCGCCAGGGCCCCTGTCTCGCCGCGTAAGCCACTCCATCCGCGCGGGCACACTCAATGGCTCGGCAGGGCCAGCCGAGGTGCGCTGCAGAGCGTGGACGTACCAAGGTGAAGCCTGGGCGAGCATCTAGACCTCCAGGAGCTGGAGGGCATCGGTGAGGTGGCGGCGGACGGTCTTGACATAGATGGGGTCGGTGGCCGGGTCGTTGATCCAGCGGATGGACTGCTCCATGAACCACTCCACCGCCCACATGCGGTGCCAGCCCAACGCCCATTTCTCGGCGGCGATCCCGCCGCGCTCGGCCAGGGCATCAGGGGTGCCGCCTTCGGTGACGTAGGTCTCCAGGAAGACACGCAGACGTACGGGATCGGGGTCGTCGAGGGTGCCGTGCCAACTGGCTAGGTCGAGCAGTCCAGGACCGGTGAAGGCACGGGCAAAATCTAGGAGGCGCCAGCCGCGCTGGCCGATATGGAGGCTGGTGGGGTGGAACTCGGAGTGCACCCAGCCGAACGGCGCCGTCGTCGAGCCGGCTGAGCGTGCCTCGGCTGCCTGGGCGATCCGGTCGAGTGCGTTCTCGATGTCACCCGTGTCGTGCCACCGCTCGGCCTTGCGGAGCTGGTCGAGGTGATCGAGCGCCCGGCTGGGTAGCACGCGCAGGCCCTCCCGGTCGAGGACGGGAAGGGCTGCGCCAGTGCGAGTGCGGTGCAGGACCACAGCTGCGGCGGCGCCGTCGAGGTCGTCGGCGTCGCGGATCGGGGTGCCGAGGTCTTCGAGCAGCATCCCCAGCCAACCGTCCAGCACCGCGGAGGCGTGGACCTTCGGTACCGGGACGCCGAGCGTGTGGGCCAGGCGGAGAGCTTGGTCCTCGCTGTCGAAGGGCTTCTTGGCGTACTTGAAGATGGCGGTGGCTCCATCGGCGAACATCAGGCGTTCGACGCCGGACATCGACCACACGCGCACCTCCTCGCGTGCTACGGCGGCGGTCTGTCCGGCGGCAGTCAGCACGCTGTCCAGGAGTTCGGCATTGAGGTTTGCGTCCATGAAGGGCTCCAGTGCGATGGGAGGCGTCCGGGGCGGGCGAAGGTGCCGGCCCACCCCGGAGCCGGGTCGGGGATTACGCGGCAGGAGCCGCGCGGTGGGCGTAGACCTGCTTGATCCATCCGGCCTTGAAGGCCGCGAGGTCGTCGCGGAAGGTCGCCATCGAGGCACCGTAGGGCGCTACGACGCCACCGGACTGGTCCGGCACTGACTGGCAGCCGTGCACAAGCCGTCCGCCGAGGGCGGCGTGGGCCTTGATCGACTCGATGCGGCGGTGCTCGTTGAACCAGCCGCCGTGGTACACCTCGTCGAGCAGACCGCCCATCTCCTCGTTCAGGTCGAACACGACGGAGGTGGCGGCGGGGAAGAACCAGCAGGGGCCGACGTTGGAGATGTGCCCGTCCAGCTCCACCTTGTTCAGCGCCATCAGGATGGCTGCCTCACGCAGCATCCGCAGATGCTCGGGAGTGATCTGCGGCAAGCCGAGGGCGGCGAGGTGCTCGTCGCGGAAGAGGTACGCGTACACCTCGTACGCGATACTCAGCACACGGGCCGCGTCCGAAGTGGACTGGCCGTGCTGCTTGATGAAGTCGAGCGCGAGCTGCTCGACCGCGCTCTCGGTCGTCTCATCAACGGCCAAGAGCTGGGACTTGACCAGCGCCCAGTCGGCGACGAGCCAGGTGTTGGACTCGAAGCGGAAGAAGTACTCGGCCGGGTCGATGGTGAGGCGCCGGCCCTCGACCTGGATGCCAGGCAGGCGGCTCCAGCGCGCGTCGAACGCCTCGGGCAGTTCGACCGTGATGGCCGTGGTGTCGATGGTGGTCACCGTGTCTCCGTCTCTGATGGGCTGGGGGCAGGACATAGGAATGCCCGAACCCCCAGCGGGTGTACGGAACTTCGGGGTGCCGCCCGGACCAAGGGGGAGCCTGGATCACGGTCGGAGTCTGGAAACCGTGCCGGGCGGCTGCGATTAAGTGAACCGGCCGTCACGCACCGTGGGTACGGTGAAGGGCAGGCGAAGCGGTATACGCGGTTTACAGCTCCGGGTCGGAGGCGGTCGTGGCAACGCAGAGAGCACCCAACTCCCGCCTGCGCGAGGTCATCGACGCGATCGGCTGCACGTACGAGGCCGTGGCGAAGGACGTACGGCGCGTCGCCGCCGAGAACGGCGAGGTCATCCAGACCAACAAGTCGGCCATCTCTCACTGGGTGAACGGCATCCGCCAGCCCAGTGGAAGGACTAGCCAGTACCTTGCCGAAGCGCTGTCCCGCCGAGCAGGCCGCATCATCACACTGGCCGAGCTCGGCTGGGGCACTCCTGACCGCAACGAGCAGGACGAAGCAGAGGAAGCCGACCCGGTCCTGGCTGTGACCAACCTGGGCCGCGCCGACGTCGAGCGTCACCACTTCCTCGCGATCGCTGCCTTCACCACCGCCGGCGTCGCCATGCCGCTGGCCTACGACCACGAAGCCACCGCCCGCATGCTCCGCGCCCGCACCGGCACCACGCTGGTCGGCGCGGAGGATGTGGACGTCGTACGCCAGATCACCACCGCGTTCAGCGCAGCCGACGAACGCCTCGGCGGTGGCCACGGCCTGACCACCGTCACCGCCTACCTCGCCGACACGGCCGCCCCCATGCTCCGCGGTCGCTTCACCACCGCGCCCTTACGCCGGGCAGCCTTCGGTGCGGTCGCCGAACTCGCCTACCTGGCAGGCTGGAAGCACCACGACCTAGGCCAGGAAGGCGCCGCTCAGCGTTACTACCAAGTCGGCTACCAGCTCGCCTGCGAAGCCGACCCGCACGGCCACGCCTCCTGGATGATGCGCAGCCTCGCCCACCAAGCCCTCAGCCTCAAACAGCCCCACCACTGCATCGATCTTGCTGAAGCCGCCCTCATCGGAGGCATCGGCCATATCGACGGCCAGACCGAGGCCCTGCTCCACATCACCCACGCCCGCGCCTACGCCGCCATCGGAGAGAAGCCTGCCGCAGCCCGAGCCCTGCTTGCCGCCGAAGACGCTCTCCTGCGCGACGACGGCCCCCAGCCCAGTTACTCCCGCGTCAGTGGCCCAGCCGCGGGCACCGTGGCCAGCCACACGGCCAGGACACTCACCGACTTGGCCGACCACGTTGGCACGGAACAGCAGCACCGAGACGCACTGATCCGCTGGGATCCCGTGAAGTACAGGCGCGTGCACGCCCTGACCTATGCCGACCTCGGCGACAGCCTCGCTGCGCAGGCCCGCGCCGACGAGGCCGTCGCCGCCTGGTCTCAAGCCCTGACGCTCATGGAGGGCATGACCTCCGACCGCACTCGCAAGGCGATCACATCGCTGCGCTCAACCCTTGCGGTCTACCAGCGTCGCGGCGTACCGGGTGCTGCCGAACTCACCCGCCGCGCACGCGAAACACTCGCCTAAGCTGCCTGACAACCCGGCCGACGAAGGGACCACCGTGGCTCAGCCGACAACTGACGACCAGCAGCCGAAAGCCCTCAAGCCCGCCCTCGAATCCATGACCCTGCTGGTCGCCGCCGTCATCGTCCACGACAAGGCCACCAACCGTGTCGTCCTCCTCCAGCGCAGCCAGAACGCCAAGTTCGCCCAGGGCATGTGGGACCTGCCCGTCGGCAAGAGCGAGCCCGGCGAGCCCATCACCGAGACCGCCGTACGCGAGCTGTACGAGGAGACCGGTCTCACGGTGAAGCCGCAGGCCCTCAAGGTCGCCCACATCATTCACGGAGCTTGGGGAGTTGAGGCGCCCAACGGCTTCCTGACCGTGGTCTTTGCCGCCCATGAGTGGAGCGGGGAGCCTGAGAACCGCGAGCCGCGCAAGCACTCGCAGGTCTGCTGGGTCGACGCCGATGCCGTCCCCGAAGAATTCGTCGAGACCACTGCCAGCGCTCTCCACCGCTACCTCGTTGGCGGCCCGGAAGTCTCTCTCGACGGCTGGCGGCAGTGAGCACTGCGAGGCGCTGAAGGATGTCGGCGGCGCCATGCATCGCCGCCATCCGAGGCTATCCTCCGGACGCTGGCGGTGTGGAGTGGTGGGGCTTCGGGCTTCAGTGGCCTAGGTGGCGCAGGCCGTCCTCGATGGTGGGGTGGAAGTGGTCGACCGGACCAGAGTTGCGGTTGTACCAAGCCGCGTCCAGGCCAAGCCCCTTCGTCTCGTGGCCTGCCCGGCAGCGCAACCATTGCGCACCATGGCTGATTCAGGCAGGCAGCTGCTTAGCTTGGTCCCGCCAGCGCTCAACGGCCCCAGAGGAGTACGGGTCGGTCGGCTGCGGGGAGAACCGAGATCCCTGCAGCACCTTGGTGGCGTACTGTCGCAGACGGTCTTCCTCGGCGCCGGTGAAGCCGTTGGCCAATGCCCAGCCGCCTAGGTGGTCGAGGTTCCACCGGTAGCCAGCCTGGTGCAGTTTCTGCAGCGCCTGCACGGCGAACGCCTTGTCGATCCTGCTAGCAAGACCGTTGGCGTGGTTCACCAACTGACCCAGCTCGATCATCGCTGCCTCGATCACCGGATCCAAAAGGGGTTCGTCCGGTTTGGGGTATACGGACCCATCAACCACGCTCACTGCAGCGCGTGCCCGCAGCCAAGCGATCACTAGCGGATCGGGCCCCCACGGGATGACACAGATAGCCGTCGCCCGACCGTGGAGATCATCAGAGAGATCACCAACAATTTCGCGGGTCGACCACGGTGCCAGCACCGGGCCCCCGCGCCAACCAGACAAGGTGCTGGGCTTGGCAACAACAGCGCCTTTCGTCCGTTCAGCCATCGGAAGCTCTTTGTAGTCCTGCATCTGGCTGACCAACACCAGCCTCTGACCAGACTGTTCCATGAGCCAGTCGGCTCCCCGGATGCCAGCCTGGTCGATTGACCAACCAGGTTCCTCGGGGGACCAAGGGACGTAGAACAGAGGCGCTCTGTTGGTACTCACGATTTCGACTCCCGTCCTCGGCTGTTCCGACTACGAGCTTCGCACTCACCTCCGCAGCCGTGGCGGAAGACAGCCCCGCCGCCTCCGGGCGCTCCTGTGACTGTTTGCCGCGCCGGAGGTCGCTACGACTGGGTTCGCTGGCAAACGCCTCGATTGAATGACAGCGGTCAACTACTGTCCGTTTACAGCAAAGTTGGTCCCACGGAAGCCGGCAACCCTGCGCGGACTAACTTCGCAGTCGATGCAGTCGCGCGACACCGCTGCGCTCCGGACCCTGCGACCTGCGGCAACTGGGTGCTGGGCTGTCCTCTGGCAGGTGATCTTGACCGTTTGCCAAGTGGGCTTGATCGCCGTAGCCCTTCTCCGGATCTGCCACCGCCGACCATGCACTTTGGCTACCGTTCCAAAATGAAGTCAAGGGTCGCCGACACCGCCGAAGCTTGTAGGTGCCTTGCGAAGAACAGCATCTGCCAGGACTGCAAAGGCGAAGGGTGGGTGACACCTCTGCCTGAAGACGGGCGCCGCCGAGACGCCACCGGCAGCTGCACCTCGTGCGCTGGGCGGGGAGGCCACCGCCTGCCACACGAACCGGCGTGCCCCGTGATGCGGACGCACCCGGGGCTTGAGTACTTCGCCCCCCAGCTCATCAGTGACTCGGACGGCATCACGTTCTACAGCACCGGCGACGCTCTCGCTCGACCAGAGGTGCGGCAGCGTCTCGCGCAGATCCTGTTCGGGCCGCGTCTCTGACTACCGGGGGTTCATGCCGTGAGCAGAATCTCCCTGACAACTGACGTACAGGGGCGGCGTCACTGCCCCCTGCCAGCCAAGCCATTCGCCACAGCCTCGGCCGGACACGACGACTCCACATCGTCATAGCGGCTACGGCGCCCCGGCCGCTGGCCCTGAAATGAGCAGAGCGCGTCGGTCGATGACCAGGCTGCGCCACCGTTGGCGCACCGTCTGCTGCTCGTCGAGCCACCGTGTGCGGGAGGGGGTGTCGAGCGCGAGGCCGGCCATGAAGTGGGCGATGTCGACGTAGTAGGCGTAGTAGCCCTCTCGGGTCAGCTCACGGAGTCGGCTGATCCTGGAGGCGACGCCCGCTTGGTCGTCGCGGATGGCGTGGTGGAAGGCGCGCGCCAACTCCAGCTTGGCCTGGACGAAGAGCAGCCCCGACGTGCCGATCTCTGCCGCCAGTACCTGTGCCCGGTCCTCGACACCTGTGTCGGTGCCGGCGTCGCGTAGAAGCGCTGCGATCCGTACGTCCAGGGTCGCGGCACGCAGATCGACCTGGGCCAGGAGGTGTTCACCGAGGTCGATCTCGTCATCGATGATGGGATCGGTCGTGAAGGCGAGAGTGAAGGCACGCATGGCCTGCGACATGGCCGCCTCCCCACTCTTGCCGTGCTCATCGGCCTCCACTCGCGCCGCCCCGAATGCCTGCGCGGCCAGGGGCATATCGCCCTGCACCCAGCGCACGTCGCCGACGACGCGATGGTGCCGCCCCTCCCAGCCCAAATGCTCGGCGGCCTCAAGAGCCGTCGGGAAGTCACCGGCGAGCCGGGAGAGATGGGCGAGCCCGCGGCGGGCGTTCGGCGCAAGACGCCCGCCGCCAGCGGCGACCAGCTGCATTCCCTGCCGGGACCCCTCGGTGTGCCCAAGGTCGCGCTGGGCCTTGGCCCGGTAGTAGACGGCCATTTCGGACAGCTCCGCAGGCAGCAGGCCAGTGCCGGCGACCGCGACCAGGCGCTCCACTGTACGGGCCCGGTTCTCGTGCTGCCGGCGGGCGAGCGCGCTGAGCAACTCCACCAGTGCGTCGGCGGCCGTGGCCGCGGCGCCCTCCGCCTCAGGGCTGGCGGCCAGGTCGAGCGGCTCCCACACGGAGTCGCCGACGTACGTCCAGGCGGCCTCGATGAGCCAGCCGAGGTCAAGGCGGTAGTCGCGGGCGATGGCCAGTCCCTGCCGTAAGCAGCCCACGAGAAGCAGCCGGTCGCGGTCCGAGCCCCCGCTCCACTGCTCTCCGAGGGCGGCGAAGGCCCGGATGGCAGCCTGCTGCCAGTCGGCGGGAGACCACCGGTCGTCGGTCTGGTCGTCGGCGCCCCGGATCGTCGCGCGGATGAGGGCATGGAGGTGGTAGGGCCACAACCCGAACGGAGTCTCCCGTACGAAGGGACGCTCAACGAGCCGCAGCGCCGACGCTTGTTGAGGCAGACCCGCGGCCCGGGTCGCCAGGGTGATGTCGAAGGAGGAGAAGAGGCTGACGGAGCGCAGCACGTCACGCTCCGGGGCAGTGAGGTCGGAGAGGGTGCGCGCGATCAGCGCGGGGAAGTCGTGGTCGAAGTCCGCTGGCCGTGGGGTGCGCCCGCTGCGGCGGAGCTCCAGGAACCTCATCACGGAGAGGTCCAGGTACAGCGGCAGGCCGTGCGAGCGCTGTCCGATCACCGCGCGGATGGGGTCGCTGATGAGAGGGCGACCGTCGGCGGAGAGCCGGCGGGCGAGGTAGTCGTCGCAGTCCTCGAAGGAGAAGTCGCCGATCAGCATCTGCCGTTCGCGGCCGGGGGCGGGGAACTCCGTACGGGCCTGGGGGATGTCGTGGGCGGCCAGGCCGGGCCAGGCGGTGGGGCCGGTGAAGTCGAGCTGCCCCTGGAGAGCTTCGTCGGCCCACTGCAGGCGGGAGCGGCCGGTGATGACGAAGAAGGCGTTCGGCATCAACCACACCAGGCGCTGCAGGAGTCGCTCGAAGTCTCGGTGGGTACGGTCCCCGATCTCCTCGAAGGCGTCCAGCAAGATCACAGGCGTGACCCTCTTCGCAGCGGGTATCCTGGCCAGCTCCCAGGCGAGCAGGTGCGGGTAGTAGGAGAGGGAATCCAGATCCGGTTCGCTCTCCAGGAGGTCGGCAAGACGTGCACAGCCTGCGAGCGCACGCACCGTCTGCCGACGCTCGCGAAGCGCTCCTACGAGCGCCCCCGTCACCTGCCCGATGGCGGAGCCCACCGTGCCGGGCAGCAGCAAGCTCTGGGCGACGTCGGCGAGCGCGGACTGCATCTGCTGCGGCAGCGCCTTACCGAACCGCGCGGCCAGGCCGCCGCGGTTGAGATAGTCCTCCAGCGGATCACCCGGGTGCTGAAGCTCCCAGTAGCGGCGCAACGCCAAGTCGAAGGCAGGCAGAGGCTGGCCGAGAGCGGCCAGTGCGAGGCGGACGGAGAGCACGACCTTCTCGAAGTCGGGACTCGCCGAGCGCGCGAGATCGATCCGTACAGGCAGGATCCGCGCTCCGCCCCATACGGGGGCACCCCACTGGTCGGGGCGCTGCCCTGGGTCGGCGAGGGACGCCTCGAACTTGCGCGACAGCGTCGACTTCCCGATGCCACCGATCCCATGGAAGACCACCACGTTGTCGCGGGCGGCCTCCAGGTCCTCAGGATCAAAGGCAGGATTGTTGACCTGCCGCAGGTGCTCGGTGAGCGCGGCCACCGCGAACCCCCACTGCGCCTGGCGATTCGTGAACGCCTCCGCAGCCCTGAGCGTGCGGTCGTTCGTACTGAACAGCGCTCGTAGATCCCGACCTGCCACACCAACCCCCTCAACGAAGATCACCTAGAGCTAACTTATGCGCAGCCCAGACCTGTTGGAGAAGCGTCACCGAAGACACCCCCGCCCGCACCAGTGCGCACCGCGACCAGACGTGAACGGGCGGCGCCACGGGGAGGGAGCAGGGTTAGGGCTTGTCCGTCGACCTGAGCCGCCGCGGCGGGCAGTCAGGCGAACCGGCGCTCTGATCACTTGCGTCAGCGTCAGTCGCCCCATCTGACCCGACGCATCAGGCCAGCCCGATATCTCACGAGGGCATGGCGGAGTCGGGTACCCCTTTGCCGCATTTCGGCCACGCCAGGAGGCTCGCATGCGGGCAATTCCGCAGGATTCCGGCTGGAAGTGCGCCTGCCATATGCGCGCCAGCCGGGCACCATCGGACCGCGCCCACGTCAAGGGCATCGCACACACGAACGCCCAGAGTATTTGGGACAACACCTTGGGCGACCGGAACACTCCTTCTCTCTGAGTGACAGCGACCGTACCGTCAGTCAGGTTTTGCGCCAGCGCGTACGCAGCAGGACGCGCAATCAACGGGGAGGGCATACATCCGTGGATCCACTGACGTTTCCGATGCTCGTCGGCACCGCGCTCACTGAGGCGGTCAAGTTCCTGTTCGACCGGGCCGGAGCGGTCCTCGATCGGCGCGCAGGTCGGGTGCCCATAGAGGAGCCGGAGCAAGTCGAAGGGCAGGTCGGGTCGTTGACCGTCCGTCCAGCTGAACTGTCCTCTGCACGGATCGAGCGCATCACTGAGGCCCGCGGAGCACTCCAGGTGTATCTGACACGTCCGGCGCTGCTGCAGGGAGACGACGCGGGGCTCAGGGAACTGCTGGGTGCGCTGCGTCTGGACTTGGAGGAGATCTACGGACGGCAACTGTCCTTCGGCGACGAGGAGGAGCGTCCTGCGCGCCCGGGAGTTTCCGTCACACAGCGCACGGAACAACTCGCCGGCCACCAGGTCGGCGTCCGTGCGCAGGGCATCTCTCAGACGGGCCGCGTACGTGTGGACCAGTCCGCGAAGGTCATTGAGGCGTCGGCGGAACAGGTCGGCGCCGAGATCGACGGAACCATCGGCTGAGAGGCGACGCGACCGATGGCTCTCGACGACGAACAGGGCTTCGCCCAGCAGCCCGATCCGGCTCCCGGAGATCCGCACAGCACCGCCGAAGATTCGCGCGCGTATCCAGCACTGCTCGACCGTCGCTACACGGACGGAGAACACACCAACCACGCCGAGCGCCCCGGCAGCTCCGCCAGCGCACCAACGACAGACTCGGCGGCCAACATCGAGTCACCAGAGGGCTCTCGCCCTGACGTGGCGACAGCGGCGGACTCACAGTCAGGGTCCGCACTCACGTCGTATCCCCCTGCCCCAGACGGCCCACCGAACAGCCCGGAGCCTGCGGCACATCGAGAAACCGAAAGGGGCAGGACCGCACCGCCATCCCCCGAAGCGATCGAGGCCGTCGGGCAGGCGGCCACGCTCCAGCGCGCGTTAATCAACCTGGGCGAGATGATCGGCACGAAGTACGTGTTCGAGCAGACTCTGGACGCCGACGCGCCCATCGACGCCGAGTATTTGGCGGTCATCCGCAAGGTTTACGCCGAGCCCCGCTCCGAAGACACAGACCGGACCCGCAGTCCCTTCACCCAGGCCCTCGAGGCCCTGCGACCTTCAGGCTCCGTACTGGTCATCAACCGCCCACCGAACAGCAGTAGAACCACAACCGCGTACGCCCTACTCGACCAGCTCGTGGAAGAAGGCTTGATCACAGAAGTGCGCCCGCTCTCCTTCGGCGGCTCGCAGCACTTCCCCGCACGACGCCTTCCTCATGACCACCGGTGCGGATTTCTACTTGAACTCCCACCGGACGAAGACGGCTTCCAGGTAGCCGACACGTTCGGCTCCGGTCTGGGCAAGCTCGGCGAACGGCTGGCCCGTCGGGACAACCGACTCATCGTCCTCACCCGCCCGGAACAGTGGCGAAGGATCAGCCTCGGCACACCGCCGGGCATCACGCCGGATCTGGGCGAGATCCACCCCCACGACATCGCCACCCGCTGGCTGCTGGCGCAGGAGCCGTCGTTCCCCGTCAGTTCCTGGCTCGGCAGCACCGGCATACGCCGCCTCATCGGCGGCATGACGCCCACAGACATCTTGAACGTCACTCCTCTCATGCTCGATGAGCACCGGAGGGCCGAACGGCTCGCGGCCGATGATCTCTCGGACGTAGCCCGGGAATCGGCGCAGCAGACTTCTGCCGAGCGGCGCATCTCCCTCGACGAGCAGATCGCCAATGTCGTGGCCGTCCTCAGCAACTGGGAGGAGGCGCTCTACGAGTGGCACGAACCAGAAGGCCGCGTCCGGACCAGCTTCGAACGGAACTTCCTCCTGACAGCAGCGGTCCTGCGCGGCGACCCGGTGGGCCATGTGTACGCCAAGGCCGCGGAGTTGACCGACACACTCGACAAACGCGACACCCCTGTCCCCGTCCACGGGCAACAGGCCCCGGGCGTGATCGCCATGACCAAGGCCATCAAGGCGCGGCGCGAGGAGGACGGGACCCTCCACTTCAATCGCCCTCACTGGGATGACGCCGCGATCGAGTACTTCTGGAACGACCGTCCCCTTGCCCGCACCTCCTTCTTGAAGTGGCTCGCCCAAGTCCCCATCGACGACACAGGAACGAACAAGGAAGCCCTGGAGACCATCACCAAGGACGCCCGCCGTGCCTTGGCAGGCCGCATCGGTGAGTTCGCGCTGCGCTGGGCCGTACGCCATCGCAGACAAGATCCGTTAGAGGCGATCGTCACGGCGTGGTACGCCCACGGCACGGACAAAGAACTGTGGCCCTTGGCTGTGAAGTTGCTCGACAACGCGGCGATTCACGCAGCCAGCGCTCCATACGTGCACTCACTGTTGCTGTCTTGGGCCAAGCGCAAGGATCCCTCCCTCCAGCAGGCCGTCGTCGAGGTCTGCACCGGACAGTTCGGGCGGCGTCACACCGGAAAGGCGCTACGCCGCCTGAAGCGCGTGGCCAACAGTGGGCTGCCGGAGGTCGTGGACAGCCTGCGCGAAGCGATCCAGGTGCTGTGGGCGGACGCCTCCGTCCGGAAGACGCTCTTCGGGTACGTCGTCGATTGGTGCGGTGACGAGAAGATTCGGGACACCGTGGGCCACCGTACGTTCACGGCTCTCGCCGCGTCGTCTTCGCCAGAATCCGACCGAGTGCCGCTGGTGCTCCACAGCGACACCACGCCGGACGCCGACGAAGAGGAAGACTTCCGCCCTCCAGTCGCCGGCCTTGTCACCGGGTGGCGCACTCTCCTGCGTCAGGCGAACGGAGCGGCAGGAGATCGCGAACTCGACCGCGCCATCTTCCTGTGGCTCGATGCAGCCCTTGAGCGGCCGCCTCTGCGACCGATCATCCTCGACACCCTTCGCCGGGCCGTGGACGTCCGTGGTCCTGAGGGCCCGACCCTGCGCGAGGCCCTGCGTACCTGCTCACAGGTATGGGTCCAGAGTGAAGACCGCCCGTACTCGCCCGACCGGGCAAACCTGAAGCTCGAACTCTCCTCCCTCCTCGACGCCGACCTCGCCAAGGTCCAGCAGCTCCTGCTGCAGGAACACCCCGAGGCAGACAAGTCAGAGGAGCCCGAAGCCGCATGAAGCGCCGCCCCGCGCCCGAAAGCACCCCCCAGTCGGACGGCGCCACTTGGGTCTCCACCTTCTCCGACCGACCGCGCAGCGCAGACCCGACGCTCCACTTCTGCGCACATGTCCGAGCGACCTGGCGGCGCCGTGACGACACCAACATCCCTGCGGCCCCGTACGCAGTCGGGCAACTCGTCAGGACCGTGATAGATGAGGCAGCCGCCGCCTGCGATGTCCTCCGTCCAGACGCCGCCGAGCAGGACATCGGCACCGCACTCGCCAAAGCCCTGCCTCTCGGCGGCGCGAGTGTGATCGTCGTGCACGCCACCGTGAAGATCGACGTGGATGAATCAACCCGGAACGCCGCGCTCGCCGCCGAACAACTGCACCAGAACCATCACCGCCAGAAAGAGCTGCTGCACCGCGAGCTCGAACTAGATGAGCTGGCCCGTCGCCAGACCCGAGCCCGCGAGGAATTCCTCCAAGACCGCATCCTCGCCAACCCCGCCACCGCCCGGCTCTACGCAGCTCTGGAAGGCTCGGCCGAGCACTGGCCCCGACTGGGCGGGCCACCGGCCGGTACAGACCTCGAAGAACTGGTCCGCACAGTCAGACAGTGGCAACCCGGACAGCAGTGGGTCGTTGTCGCTCAGGTGATCCACGATTTCGTCAGCAAGTTGACCCCCGAGGGCTGCAAGGAACTACTCGTCCTACTCGCAGGCACCGTCAGGGCATTCGGCGACGAGGACGCCGCCCGTGCCCTCACCGCCATCGCCGGCGAGTTCCAGTGAAGGTGATGCTCCTGCGCTGGCTTCTCGATCCCGTCACCAGCTTGCTGGCGGTGCGGCTCCGTGCCCAGAACCACGGCCGTATGTCGTACGAGGCAGCCTGGCGACTGGCCCGCGTCACCCGGCACCCCGACGAAATGGGGTATCGCCTGTACGGCCATCTCCCAGAGGACCCCACGGAGGTGACCGAGCCACCATGACCACAGCCGGTGTTCCCCAACCTCCCAATGTGAACCTGACTGCGGGGCAGTCGGCCCCCTCGCCACCTGAGTCGGCGGCATCTGCAAACTCGCGCCAGCAATCGTTGCCAAGACGCACCCGAAACACTGCGGCCTTCCGCCCCTGGGAGAAATCTGGGAGATGATCTTCCTCCGGAGGCCAGCCAAGACCCCGCCACACCACCTCAGACCAATCCCCTGACCTGCACGTTTACAAGATCCACAGGTGTCGATCTTGCCCGAACCTCATTCGGGACGAAGAGGTCGTGGGTTCAAATCCCGCCACCCCGACAGCTGAAACAGCAGGTCAGGCCCGGTTTCCAGAAATGGGAACCGGGCCTGACTCGTTCTCTGGGGCCGTCTGGGGAGTGAGCGGGGAGTGGATCAAGGAAATCTACTCCCCAGCGCCTGAGCTCCAGCACCCGTGCGTCATGCCTTGCAGTCGTTGCGGTTGCCCGGCAGTGGTCGGCCCACCACGATCACCCGTCGGGTAACGGCGTCGATGACGACCTGATGGTTGGTGGAGTATCGGTAATTCTTCGACTGCTCGGCTACCTAGTGGTCGCGGGTGGGCACCAGAGTGCCGTCCACGATCAGCACGGTGTCCTTGGCGAACCGGCGCCGCGGCTGCAAGGACATCAGCGGGCCGAGCTGACGATGATCCGGTCCGCCGCCGACTTCGAGACGCCGAACAGCGGAGCCAGCTGGCGCATCGTCAAGTTCGTACGCCAGTAGGCCGCGCCCAGCAGCACCCGGTCCTCCAGGGCCAGACTCCAGGGTCGTCCCCGGCGAACCGTGTCGGCGCCCTGACGCCGCAGCGCGGCCACCAACTTGGCGAACTGACGCGTACTCAATCCGGAGAACGGGCTTACCCGCGGTCGACGCAGCCCCTAGCGTCGGCGGCGCAGCAGCGATCCGAGCGCCAAGCCGGTGCCCAAACCGATCAGAGCGCCGACCGAGGTCCGCCAGGCGGGCGACGCCCCCGCGACGGGCACAGTAGGCGGGCTGGGAGCAATGGGCGAGCGAGTCGGCGGTCCGGAAGCGACCGCGCGAGCATGCTCCTCGCCCACGATGGCCAGGAAGCGACGACCGACGCGGCTTCCGGACGAACTGGCGATCCACGAGGTGTGAGCCCTGCTCCAGTAGTGCCGCCCAGCCTCTCCGGTGAACATCCCGGCCAGCATGTCCCGCAGCAAACTCTCGCGAATGGTCCCGATCTCGAAGCCCATCCACGCGTAGTTCATCATGAGGTCGGCATAGACATGCCGCTTCTGCTCGTGAGGATCGGCAATGTCCGTGGCGCCCCAAACAGGCTGGAAGAGCGCCATGTCGTCAAGTTCCAGGCGGACCAACTCAAGGTAGTAGCTGCGGATCCCCTGGACCTGGTCCGCCCTGGCCTGCCGGTTCTGCACGATCAGGGAAACGGCGACGCCAGCCAACGCCAATGCCGAGACGATCGCCGACGTGAATCCGTAGGCCGCGCCGATCTGACTCAGCCTGTTCCAGTCCACGCCCTCGGAGCCCGAGATCTCCTCCAGCGCGAGAGGCGACAACAGGACCACCGTCAGCGCAACCGTCGCAGCGGCGACCAGCCCCAGAACTCTGCCTGCTCGGCGAGCCACCGATGCTGCATTCGCAGACCCATGACGAAGTATCAGGTCAATCACCCCCAGGCGAGCCTGCCCCAGTGACTAGGCCGAGCCTGGAGCAGCCTACTTCCAGCCGACGTGCCCGACATCGCTCGTCTCCGCTGCCTCACCCTCGCCGGATAGGTGGGCGGTCCCCTGCCGGACCGACCACAGCCGCGTCAATCCGAAGATCATTTACGGGACAGCCTTTAGCCCTGATCCTTGTCATGCCAGATGCATGCCAGATCGTGCGGGGAACCACGGGGAGCGCCTACCTCGGTGACACCGACTTCGCCGCACTCGACCCCGAAGCGCTGGAGAGCGGCTTCCAGGTGGCGCCCGAAGGCAACGCCCGCCAGGCCGAGTTCACCCTCGACAACAAGTACGTCATCGGCGCCGACGAGGACTTCGGGCCGTACGCGCTCACCGCCCGCAACCTCACCGACAACACCGAGATCACGGCGAGCCAGGGCAGCAACACCATGCGCCTGGAAGAGGGGCAGACCATCACCGGCGACTCCGTCTTCGCGGGCCGCGCCTGCATTGGCACGGACGCCTGCGACCAGACCCTCGGCATGAGCGTCGAGGGCGACATCCCGACCTTCGGCGTCGCACCGCGCGGCCAGGGCTTCGCCCTCTTCGGCCACCCCTACGACGACGCGGCCTGCCTGGCCGGAACGGGCCCCGCGCAGCTGCCGGTGGCGCTCGGCGCCAAGGGCGACCGGCTGACCTTCTCGTCGTACTTCGACGGCTTGGGCTACGCGCACCTCTACCGCAACCAGAGCGGCAAGCTCACTGAGCTGGACACCTACGCCGTTCCCAAGGCGCACGACCCGGCCTACGCGTCGGACTCCGGCGACCTGTCCATCCACGAGGTGGCCGTCTCCGAGAAGCGCGCCGACCTGCTCCACTTCTCGTACTACGCGGCCGGGCTGCGCGTCGCGAAGATCATCGGCGACAAGATCGTCGAGGGGGGCACTACCTCCGACCGCGACCACGGGCTCTACATCTTCGAGTACACCGGAGGGCTGTCGCGTTGTGACGTTGGCAGCGGGGAGCTGCGGCCGGGGCTCGCCGCGGCGAAGACAAGCGGACGATCGCGGCCATGCCCCGCATGGCTGGACGAGCAGACAGACGGACGCACCGAACCAGCCACTATCCGGAGAGGACGTCCCCCGTCTCCTGGGCGCGTGCCAGGAAGCGGTAATGCTCGTTGCTGCGCAGCAGTTCGTCGTGGGTGCCGGTGGCGACGACCCGGCCGCCGTCCAGGACCACGACGAGGTCGGCGGCGCGGATCGTCGAGTATCGGTGGGCGATGACCAGCAGGGCGCATTCGTGGGTGATCCGTCGGATCGAGCGGCGCAGGGCGGCCTCGTTGAGCGCGTCCAGGTGGGCCGTCGGCTCGTCGAGGAGCAGCAGGGCCGGCCCGGTGAGCAGTGAGCGGGCGAGTGCGACGCGCTGGCGCTCGCCGCCGGACAGGGCCATGCCGTGTTCCCCGGCCGGCGTGTCCAGTCCGTACGGCGACCGGGCGACCACTTCGGAGAGCTGTGCCAGCTCTATCACCCGGTCCAGTTCGGCCGGGTCCGCGCCGGGTGCGGCGTACAGCAGGTTCTCGCGCAGCGTGCCGTACAGCACTGGCGCATGCTGCTCCACCAGGCCGATCCGTGCGCGATGTTCGGCCGGACCCAGGGTGCGGATGTCCCGGCCCTCGAACAGAACGCGGCCCGCATCGGGGTCGTAGAAGCGCTCCGCCAGCGCGAAGACGGTCGACTTGCCGGCGCCGGAGCTGCCGATCAGGGCGACGTGGCCACGCCGCGGAACCGTGAAGGAGACCCCGCGGAGCACCGGGCGGCCCGGCTCGTAGTGGAACTGGACGTCCTGGAATTCCAGTACGGGGGCCACGGGGACATCGTGTGCCGACCTCGCGGGCAGGCGCTCGGGTTCGGGTCCCGTTTCGCCCGGCAGGTCGAGGACCTCGGTGATGCGCCGCAGCGCGCCAAGGCCCTGGCGCATGGTGCTCAGCGCCTGGAAGACCGCGGCGACCGGGGACATCAGATAGAGCATGTAGAGGAGGAACGCGGCCAGATCGGCGACCGAGCCGTCCCGGCCGGCGACCCGTATGCCGCCGATCAGCAGCACCAGCAGGAAGGACCCGTTGATGGTGAGAGTGATCGCCGGGGCGACCACCGCGTCGAGGGCACCGACCCGCACGCTCTGGCGGTACGCCGACCGGGCCTCAGCCCCGATCCGCAGCGTCTCGCGCTCCTCGGCACGGCTGGCGCGCACGGTGCGGATGGCGCTCAGCGCGCGCTCCAGTTCGGCGGTCATGGCTCCGGTGGCCTGCTGGGCATGGAGCGAAGCCCGCTCGATCCCGCGCAGCACCGACGCCACCGCCACCGAGCCGAGTGCGATCACGGCGAGCACGATCAGGAACAGCACCCAGTCGAGCCACACCATCAGCACCACGACGCCGACGAGCCCGACGCTGCCGGTCACCGCGTCCGTGAAGCCCTCGGAGACCAGCAGCCGTAGCGCGGTGCTGTCGGCGGCCGTCCTGGCGATGAGGTCGCCGGTGCGCCTGCGGTCGTACGTGCGCATGGGCAGCCGGAGCAGGTGGGCGATGAGGTCGAGGCGCAGGCCCAGTACGACGCCTTCTCCGGTGCGGGTGAGCACGTAGCGCGCCACCGCCTGTACGACGGCCTGCGCGAGGAAGAGCACGACCAGCAGGCCGATGGCACCGGCAGTCGCGGTGCCCGCGCTCGCCGCCTCGATGACCCGCTTGACCACCAGGGGCTGGGCCAGGGCGAACGCGGAGCCTGCCGTGGCCAGCGCCGCGGCCAGGGAGATCCTGCGGCCCTGGCCGCGCAGGACGCGCCGGACCTCCTGCGCGGCCGTGCGGCGTCCGCCGCGGGGCGGCCTGGCCGGTGAATGCCGGGGGTGCCTCATGCGGTGCTCCCCGGATTCCCCGCCTCCACTCTCCGTACCTCCTCGGAACCGATGCGCTGCAGCTCGGTGAAGCCGGCCTTGAGTCCCGGGATGTCGCCCAGCACCTCGTCGTACAGCTCCGCCCAGGCGTGGAAGGCGAAGCGTCCGCCGATCGACGAGCGCTGCCGGGCCACGACGACCTCGGCGGGGAGCCCGAGCGTGGTGAGGTAGGTGACGAGCGCGTACGAGCGGGGCAGGCACAGCGCGTTGGGGTCGGCCAGCCGCAGCCAGGTGAGACAGGGCAGCACCTCTCGGCGGGCGAGCCGGACCGCCTCCGCCGGCTCCAACCGGGCGCGGCTCGCGGGCCGCAGGGTGCGCAGATACCGCTGGGCGTCGGGCCAGCCGCGCCGCCGGAGCAGGCGCGCGGCGCGGACCGTGCGTACGGCGGCGAGCAGCCTTGCCCGCCGGGGCGCGCGGGGCGGCAGCGGCCCGGGGTCGCGGAGCAGGAACTCCCAGTCGGCGGTGGGGTCGTTCATGGCGTCGCGGTGGAATCAGTGCCGGGCTCGGCGAGGCGGTTCTCGGTGAGCCGGCCGGTGAGCGTGGCGAGGCCGTCGCGGAGCGTGGTGTCGGTGGCGTCGATGCGCTCACCAAGGTGTCGTACGGCCTCCTCGGTGGTGTCGTACCGGAGTGCGGCCTGCAGCATCAGAGTGGCTACGGGGTTCAGCTCGTAGTAGGCGCCCCCCGCGCCGTCGAGCAGCACGCCGGTGCCGTCGGCGGGGTCGAAGGCGGTCTGCTCGGTGAGCCGGAGCAGCGGCATGGCGGTCACCTCCGGTCGTCCGCCGCCGACGGCATACGGGGGCGGCGGCGGAGTCGTGCTTCGAGGTCGCGCAGGAAGAGCTCGACCATGGCGGAACAGAGCAGGTTCTCGGCGTTGCGGCGCAGTGCCCCCGGGTCCGCGAGCACCTTGTCCAGGCGCCGCGGGTCGACGACGCCCAGCGCGGTCAGCCGGGCGTCGGGGGCGCCGAGGATCCGGGCGAGCGCCTCCGGATGGCGCAGGCACCAGGTCTCGTCGGGCGAGCCCAGCCAGGTCCGCCCGTGGTGGCGCCAGATGTCGGGCGGCAGCCGGTGGGCGGCGGCCAGCCGCAGGACGGGCTTGTCGATGGTGCGCCCCGCGTGCGGGATCAGACGGTAGGCGTCGGGCAGCCCGGCCGCGAGGCGGCGCAGCAGCCGGCCGCCGAGGGGTTTGGCCAAGTGGATGCCACGCGGGCGCCACAGGGCGAGGTTCAGGGTGTGTTCCTGGGGTGCGAAGTCCAGGTCGTACGGTTCGGGGGCCGCGTCGGGCACCGGGACGAGGAAGTCGCTGCCGAGTTCGACCTCGGCGAGCGCCTCGGGGTCGGCGTACAGGGAGTACGAGGGCCGGGCACTGCGCAGGATGCGGCTCAGTTCCCAGCGGGTGCCGAGCAGTCCACGCAGCATCCGCCACTTCTCGTACGGCTCCACGTCACCCGCGAGGATGTCGTGCAGCCCGTACCGCAGCGGACCGAAGAGCGTGTCCCCCTCCAGGCCCGACAGGAGCACGCGCACCCCGTCCGCCGCGATCCGGTCGGCGACGCGCTCCAGGGAGCGCGGCCAGACGTGGTTGAAGGGGTGCGGGAAGTCGCACCTGGTGGAGAAGTAGTCGTCGTCGGTGGTGCGCGGGACGGTCACCAGGGGGACGGCCAGGTGCCGGCATACCTGGCGCGCGTACGAGGACTCGTCGGCGGACGGGTCGTCCGTGCCCATGTGGTACGCCGTGACGTCGGCGCCGTGCTCGGCGAGCGCCGCCAGGACGGTGGCCGAGTCGATGCCGCCGGAGAGCAGGATGCCGATCCGGCCGCCGGTGCAGGGGCGGGTCTCCTCCAGCAGCAGGTCGTAGGTGAGGCGGGCGTACTCGCGCAGGGTGGTGCGGTGCGGCAGTTCCAGGGGCGTGGCACATTCGTAGGTCTCGGTCCGGGTGGAACGGGGGCCGAGGGCGGTGAACTGCCCGGGGCGCAGCAGCCCGAGCCCCGGATAGAGGAAGACGTCCTCGCCTCGGCAACTCCGCCAGAGGCTCTCCCGGTCGAAGTCCGGCAGGCGTCCGTCGAACAGGTCCCTCGGGTCGGAGGACCAGGAGATACGCGTTCCGGTCCTGCGGTGGAAGATCTGGTCGGGGCTGGAAAGCCCACGGAACACGAGGACCCGCTCCGGTGTGACGACGCAGCCGGAGAGTTCCGCGGGAAGCGTCCTGAGTACGCCGGCGAGGGCTCGGTGTTGCGCTTCGGACTGCGCTTCGGCCGTCGCGCCGGCAATGCGCTGGACGAATTCCAGGGATGGACGGAATGTCAGGGGTCCGGAGAATAGGACGCGGGTTCCGTTATCGGGCTGCGGCAGGCTCTCGGGAGATCCAGGGCTCAACCATTGAAGCGAAAAACATTCTGCCGGCGGAAAGCGATCGGGAATCTCGGGAGTTCCAGTGGTTCCGAGTACGGCACGCCCCGAACACCCCACGAAGTCCACGACGAGGTGTTGGTCAGATGTGACGGCCCCTCCCCGACCGACTGTTGCGGCAGGTGAAGGGCCGGGCCGATTGCTGGTCACAGAATGTTGCCGTGCCCGAGAAGGTCAGGAACGCCGCGGCGAAGCTGCCCGGTCAGTTCCTCGATCCGCCCTAGGCAGATGACGGTCGGAGCTGTGTACTTCAGCATGGTCTCTCACCTTCTTCCCTCACTGAATAATCTAATACGGCTCGCCCCGAATATCGCGGCACAACAGGGAATGGGAAGACAAAATGAGGTTGACCATGCAATCACGACAGCCCGGGAAAAGGCGCGTAGAATGCGCGTTTATTGAGCCCGCGGAGCAAGACGAGAGACACCCTGTACCCACAGCGCGCTCTTCGGTGCCCCTCGACGACCGCGCCTGGCAGGTACAGGAGATCCTCACCCAGCACGGACAGCACCGCAGCGCCGGGGGCCGTCGACCTCGTGGTGGCCGCCACGGCCGAATTGCAGGGACTGACTCTCCTGCACCGCGACCGGGACTTCGAGTGCATCGCCGCCGCCACCGGCCAGGCACTCCAGTGGTGCGGCCCGGAAGCCGGCAAGTGAGCCAGGCGGGCGAATGCTTCGCCGGAGGGTTGTGCAATGGCGAAGCGCTCCCCGAGTAGCGATCCAACGCTGTCTCTTCTCGTCCCAGTGCAGGCCGCCATCACCACGGCTACGACGCTTGGCCATTAGGCGGCTCCCTGTTCCCCACCTGGTTCAGATCGGCGCGATAGCCCCGCCCCACCCCCTCACGAACGAGCCCCGCATCAGAGCATCACTGACCCGTCAGACACAACCTGAGGACCCGCCTCCGCCCCTGAACCCCGCAGGCTGTCTCACAACCCTCCGGCCGCACGTATCGCGACGGCATCAGCTACGCCGTGCTCGCCACCGTCTCGGCCAACTCCGCATGCCCACTGATCAATTCAAGCACCATGAGGAACAGCCGGACGGCACAGGAAGTTCAACGGGAGTTTCCATGACAATTGAAAGACGGGCGTGCGGGCTCTCGGACGGTGTCTCGAATTCATGGGCGCGTAAGACTGATAACCGGCTTCTTCAGTCGATGCCCACCGCGGCTGGTATGTGTGAGCCGCACAGCAAGAGCAACACCGATTCCGAAAGGAACGACCGTGCCCCGAGCAGCCAAGGAACTGACCGTCTCCATCCAGGTGTTCTCGGACGACACCAACCTCGACGCTTACCAGGGCGAAGTGGTGTGGACACGCGACCCCGACATGAGCTTCCAGGATTGGAAACTGCAATTAGTGAAGGAAACTCCCTCAGGTACGGGCATCTACACGATCGAGAGCACCGCGTTCCCGGGCAAGTGTCTTGAGGCCACGGCCAAGGGCGGCCCTGTAAGGCTGCAGCCCCGCAGCCCCGAGAAGCTGTCGCAGCTCTGGATGGTGGGCACCGGGATCGAGCAGACCCCCATCGAGAACAACAAGTTCAGGGCGCTCGTCCTTACGGCGCACGGCCCGGACACTGAAGTGACACTCACGGAAAAGCAGGGAGAAGCGCCGAACCAAGTCTGGACGCTCTACGAAAAGAAGTGACAGGGGCCGCAACGCGGGCAGCGTGAAGGACGGTCGGCGGCTCTTTCAGGACGAGAAACAACCGCCGGCCGCCCTATGTGCCTCGAAAATTCCGTGACGGACCGTCGGTTAGTCCGGCGGGCCATTTCGGATAGACGCAGGGGAAGCGGACGTGGTCCAGCGGGCGAGTGCGGAACGCGGTCAACGCCCCCGGGAGGGAGGGCAGGTCTGTCGAGACGGTGACTGACTGTTCAGCAGATCGGCGTCAGTAGGGCACCGTGTCGCAGAAAGTCTCCGCCCAGGCCGAGGCGCCGTGCTTGTTCGCCGCGCGTACCGTCATGCAGATCTCGTCGCCGGAGTACGGGCCCTTGATCGTGTAGCTGGTGCTGCCGGTGGAGTATGTGGTGTCGACGTTCTTCTCGGTGAAGTTGCTGCCCTTGTTGGTGTAGTGGACGTCGTATCGGGTCGCTCGGGGGATCGCCGACCAGCTCACCTTGACCGGCATGTCGCACGCGCCGACACAGGAGTTGGTGTACACGGCCTTGTAACTCGTCAGGGCCGGCGGCGGTGAGCCTGTGGACGAGTCGTCGGAGCCGGAGCCGGACGAATCTCCGCCGTCCGAGCCCGAGGTGCCGGATGAGCCGGATGATTCTGCAGGGTCGGATCCGGACCCGGTGCCCGTGGTGTCCGAGTCGCTGTCAGCCGCCGGTGAACTGCTGGTGCTCTCCTGGGCGTTCGGGGAGTCCTTTTCGTTCTCTTCCCTCCCGCCGTCCTTGCCGTCCTTTTTCTTTTCTTCCTTGGACGGTGAACTGCTGGGGGCAGTGGGCGAGTTGTTGCCGCCCGGCGTGGCGCTTGCGCTGTTGCCTGGGGGGCGGGCGTTTGTTCCGTCGCCGGTGCCGCCCCCGAACGGTTGGATCAGGGCCACCGTGCCGCCGCCGACCGTGATGACGGCGACGATGGGCAGCGCGATGATCGTGCGGCGGCGTTCTCGCTTCTTGGTGTCCTTGGCCGACGGCTGGACCACCGAGGCGACCGGAGTAGCCGGGACGTCCTCGAAAGGGGCGGCCTTCGGGCGCAGGCCGACCGTTGCTCGGTCCACCGGCTCCTCCCGTAGCGGCGCCGCCTCCGCGTCGAGCAGGCGGGCGGACTGTTGCGCTATGTGTGTGACGACTTCGGCAGGCAGCCAGGCGGCGCCCGTGGCGTGGGGGCGGGGGCGCTCGGGGGCCTCCAACAGGGCGTCAACGTCCGGTCGTTGGGCGATATCTTTCGTCAGGCAGCGGGCGATCAGTTCCCGCAGCGAGGCGTCCTTGACGCGTGTCAGATCGGGTTCGCCCTCCACGATCTGGAACATCACCGCATGCTGATTGCTCGCCCCCTGGCCGAACGGCAGCTGTCCGGTCGCCGCATACGTCAGTACGCACCCGAGGGTGAACACGTCGCTCTTTGCCCCGGCGCGCTGTCCGCGCACCTGCTCGGGTGACATGAAGCCGGGAGAGCCGATGGCCATTCCCGTACTGGTCAGCAGGGACTCGACGGATGTTTCTAGCGCCCGTGCGATCCCGAAGTCGATGACCTTCGTGCCGTCCACGGTGAGCATCACGTTGGACGGCTTCAGGTCGCGGTGCACGATCCCGGCTCCGTGGATGTCCTTGAGCGCCTTCAGCAACCCGTCGGCGAGGGTGTGCAGGGATGCGGGCGGCAACGGGCCGTGGCGTCGCACCACTTGTTCGAGGGAGAGGCCGGGAACGTATCCCGTCGCGACCCACGGCGGCTCGTCGGCCGGGCCCGCGTCCAGCACCGGCGCCGTGTACTGCTCCCCGACCTTCCGCGCCGCCTCGATCTCGCGTCGGAACCGTGCCCTGAAGTGCTCGTCGGACACATGCTCTTCGTGCACCACCTTTACGGCCACGGTCCGTCCGCTGTCCGACCGCGCGAGGAACACCCGCCCCATGCCACCCGCACCGAGCCGCCCGAGCAGCAGATACGGACCGATGCGGGCGGGATCGCTCACCGCGAGCGGCTTGATGCCTCCGTTGCCGGCGCTGTCATCCAGCTCGTCCCGCTCGTCCCGCTCGTTCCGCTCGTTCCGCTCGTCCTGGTCATCCTGCTCGTCGCTTCCGTCCCCGTTCGTACCGCTCATTTGGCGTGCTTCCCCCGGCCCTTCTCGCCTGGTCAACGGCGTAACTCGGTTGAGAATAGACGTTGTTGATGTGCCTGGTGGGCATTCCCTTGCTGCTGCGCTTGATGGGCTCGGACGGCCACCGATTAGTTCCCACGTGTACGACAGTCAAAGAGCCGTAACCGCAACGCGGAAACGGGACCCGCACCAGCTACCTAGGAGATCTTGAGATGCGTACGTTGATCAGCACTGCTTTCGTCTCGCTCGACGGTGTCGTGGAGGCCCCGGGCGGCGAGCCCGGCTACCGGAATTCCGGCTGGACCTTCAAGGACATCGAGTTCGTCCCGGAGGCCTACGAGATCAAGGAGCGGGAGCAGAAGGAGGCCACGGCGATGCTGTTCGGCCGGGCCAGCTACGAGGCGTTCAGCCCGGTGTGGCCGGGCATGGAGGAGTTCGCGGACTACAAGCCGCTGCCGAAGTACGTCGTCTCCAGCACCCTCTCCGAGGACGCCCTGGTCGACGGCTGGGGCGAGACCACGATCCTGCGCTCCCTCGACGACGTCGCCGCGCTGAAGGAGACCGAGGGCGGCCCGATCATCATGCACGGCAGCGCCACCCTGAACCGGAATCTGTCCGACGCCGGTCTGATCGACCGCTACCACCTGCTCGTCTTCCCGCTGCTCCTCGGCGCGGGCAAGCGGCTGTTCAGCAGCACGGACAAGGACACCCAGAAGCTGAAGCTCGTCGAGCACGAGGCGTACGCCAACGGCATTCAGCTGAATGTCTTCGACGTCGTCCGCTGAGGACTGTTGGCTGCAGCAGACCCCCGCGGGGACCTGCCCCGCAGTACCCTGGGCCTACCGAGGCTCCGCCCTCGGCACGGCCGCTGTGAGCGGCCGCGCTCCCGGAGGAGTGTGAGTGTCATGGAGACCGCCATCGTGATCGCGGCCATCTGCCTGATGATCGTCCTCGGGGTGTTCTTGATCCATCGGATGAGGCCGCGCT
This sequence comes from Streptomyces sp. NPDC021622, assembly GCF_040640795.1. Lineage (NCBI taxonomy): Bacteria > Bacillati > Actinomycetota > Actinomycetes > Kitasatosporales > Streptomycetaceae > Streptomyces > Streptomyces sp. NPDC021622. The sequence continues at coordinate 35,028 of NZ_JBFACK010000013.1, read as the reverse complement.
GACGCGGCGCCGACTCGACGTGATGGATCCCTCACGCCCCGTTCCGCTCGCCGTTCCGTGGTGTCACCATGCGGAGTCCAGGCGTGTCGAGGGGTGTCCTCGGTGGGGGCGGGCGGGAGGCGCAGATGGCTGAGGTTTTCTTGCGGCGGCTGACGCGGTGGCAGGCGGAGCAGCAGCGGGAAGCGGTGGCCGATGTCTACGTAGAGGCCTACCAGGGCGTGGCCGGTGCCGAGTACGCGGACCGGCAGGGGTTTCTGCAGCGCTTCGAGAACACCGTGCAGCGGCCCGATTTCGACATGGTCGTCGCCGACGCGGGGGGCCTCGTCGGCTGTCTCTACGGGTATCGCGCCGCACGCACCGGTGACTGGTGGGAGGGGTTCCGCGGCATCCTGCCCACGGAGATCGAGGAACGTACCGCCTCGGGGCGGGTCTTCATCCTGACCGAGCTCATGGTGGTGCCCGCCTATCGGCGGCAGGGCATCTCGGAGCGGCTGCGCACGCTGCTCCTCGTCCGGCACACCACCGATCTCGTCGTCGCGGTGATCAAGCGGGACGACGATCTCGGGCGTGAGGTCCTGCGGTCGTGGGGGTGGACGAAGCTCGGGGATTTCGACTCGGGCGGCTCGGGGGACTCGCACGACTCGGGCTCGGCGGCGTCGGCCCGGCGGGCGGGGGCCGTGGCCCCGACGCCGGACGAGCTCGCGTGGGAGGGGTGGATGCGGCCCGATGGGTGAGTCGCCCCGGCCACCCGGCCGTCAGGTCGCTGCCGGTTCAGATCGGCTTGGTCGCCTTCAAGGAGTACATGAGGGGGATGCGGGGCCTGGACACCGGGAACCGGTAGGCGCCGTCCCGGAGTTCGAGGGCTCCGAAGCGCTCGAAGAGGGTGCTGTCGTGCTCGTGGAGGAAGTCGACGCGCAGGCCCGCCGCCGCGAGTGCCGTGACGACGTCGCCGACCGGGTGCTGCCACTCCACGCTGCGGTTGTGGACCGTGGGGGTCGTCATGTCCGCGTAGCCGCCCGGGGTCTCGTCGATCCAGGCGTCGCGGGCGAAGTAGTCGTACGCGATCCGTGAGCCCGTCTCGTCGTCCAGGATGTCCGTGAGCGGGTGGAACTCCGCGAGGTAGAGGAAGCCGCCGGGCGCGACGAGCGCGGCCGCGGTCTCGGCCCAGCGCCGGATGTCGGGCAGCCAGCACAGGGCGCCCACTCCGGTGTAGACGATGTCGTACGAGGTGTCGGGCACCGCGTCCGCGGCGTCGTACACGTCGGCCGTGACGAAGGATGCCCGGTCGGCGGTGAGGCCGAGCTCGGCGGCCAGGTCGCGGGCCGCGTCGACGGCGGGCTCGGAGAAGTCGAGCCCGACCACGCGGGAGGCGCCGTGCCGGGCCCAGGAGAGGGTGTCCAGGCCGATGTGGCACTGGAGGTGGAGCAGCGAGCGCCCGGTGACGTCGCCGACCTCCGTGAGCTCGAAGTCGCGCAGCGGGTCCTTGCCGGAGCGGAAGGCTTCGAGGTCGTAGTAGTCGCTGGCGAGATGGAGAGGGACGCGTTCGTCCCAGCGTTTTCGGTTGGCCTCGCGCCAGTCGGAAGGGGTCGGGGAGTACATGCCGGAAAAGTTATCCACAGGCTGGGGACCCTCGCCAGCGGATTGTCGGCGCGGGCGTGCACTATGGGGTCCATGAGCGATGTGGGTGAGGGTGCAGGAGCGGTGAGTACGTCGGGTGCGGATGGGGACGGCGCGGAGATGCCGGACTGGGAGAAGCGGTTCCGTGCGCCGCGGGTCTCGCTGCCGGACTGGGCGGAGGAGGCTCCGAGCCGCTCCTTGTTCGTGTCGAACGCGACGGGGACGTACGAGCTGTACGCGTGGGACCGGGCGACGGGTGAGCAGCGCCAGGTGACGGACCGGGCGAACGGCACGACGGACGGCGTCCTCACGCCGGACGGCGAGTGGATCTGGTGGTTCAACGACAAGGACGGGGACGAGTTCGGCGTGTGGATGCGCCAGCCCTTCGCGGGCGGCGGCACCGACGAGCCCGCGGTGCCGGGGCTCGAAGCGTCGTATCCGGCGGGGCTGGCCCTCGCGCGGGACGGGCGGATGTCCGTCGTCGGGCGCTCCACGGACGAGGACGGTTCGACGATCCATGTCGTACGTTCCCCTGGCGCGGACCCCGTCGAGATCTACCGCCACCGTGAGTCCGCGGGCGTCGGCGACCTCTCCCACGACGGCTCGCTGATCGCCATGGAGCACACGGAGCACGGCGACGCGATGCACTCCGCGCTGCGGGTGGTCAGGCCGGACGGGTCGATGGTCGCCGAGCTCGACGACACCGAGGGCGGCACGGTCGAGCTGGGCCTTGAGGTCCTCGGCTTCGCGCCGGTCGACGGGGACGCGCGGCTGCTCGTCGGGCATCAGCGGCGCGGCCGCTGGGAGCCGATGGTGTGGGACGTCACCACGGGCGAGGAGACGGACCTGGCCCTCGACCTGCCGGGGGACGTGAGCGCCGAGTGGTATCCGGACGGCTCCGCGCTGCTCATCGCGCACAGCTTCGAGGCCCGCAGCGAGCTGTTCCGGTACGGGTTCGCCTCCCGCGAGCTGGTCCGGGTGGAGACGCCCGCGGGGTCGGTGTCGGGGGCGACGGCGCGGCCGGACGGCAGCGTGGAGTACCTGTGGTCGTCGGCCGCCGAGCCGCCGGTGGTGCGGTCGACGGCGGGCGGCGTCGTGCTCGACCCGCCGGGCATGAAGGCCCCGGCGTCCGTGCCGGTGGAGGACGTGTGGGTGGAGGGACCCGGCGGCCGGGTCCACGCCCTCGTACAGAAGCCGCAGGGCGCGAGCGGACCGCTCCCGACCGTCTTCGAGATCCACGGCGGGCCGACGTGGCACGACAGCGACGCGTTCGCCGCGGGCCCCGCGGCCTGGGTGGACCACGGGTACGCGGTGGTGCGGGTCAACTACCGCGGTTCCACCGGGTACGGGCGGGAGTGGACGGACGCGCTGAAGCACCGGGTCGGTCTGATCGAGCTGGAGGACATCGCGGCGGTGCGGGAGTGGGCGGTGACGTCGGGTCTCGCGGACCCGGACCGGATCGTCCTGGCCGGCGGTTCGTGGGGCGGCTATCTCACCCTCCTCGGCCTCGGCACCCAGCCCGACGCCTGGGCGCTCGGCCTGGCCGCGGTGCCGGTCGCGGACTATGTGACGGCGTACCACGACGAGATGGAGGCCCTGAAGGCGATGGACCGCACGCTCCTTGGCGGTACGCCGGAGGAGGTCCCCGAGCGCTTCGAGGCCTCGTCCCCGCTGACGTACGTGGACGCGGTGAAGGCGCCGGTCTACATCTCGGCGGGCGTCAACGACCCCCGCTGCCCGATCCGCCAGATCGACAACTACGTGGACCGGCTGAAGGCGCGTGAGGCGGTGCACGAGGTGTACCGGTACGACGCGGGGCACGGCTCGCTCGTCGTGGGCGAGCGGATCAAGCAGGTGCGGTTGGAACTGGACTTCGCGGAGCGGCACCTTCGCTAGGGCCTGACCCGTCGACCCATCGGCTTCGACAAGCGGGCGTACATCTTCCACAGCACGGTGGCCGTCGCTGCCATTCGCCTCTGGCTCCGCTCATGACCTGCAGCGAGTCAGAGAGAACGTGCCGGGGCGAAGGGGATTCCCGAAGCCATGCCGCGGCGGCCGACCATGAGGGACTCGCCGAGGAAGCTCACGCCGATGGAGAGCTGGACGGGGCGTGCGTTCTCGTGCATGCCCATCTTCACCGCCAGGACATTGAAGCCGGCCGTGACCGCCAGGGTGCCGATCACTGCGAGGAAGGTGCGGCCGGTGTACCGCTGCCACAGGACGCCTCCCTTGTCGACGAGTTGGATGGTGGCGCCGCGGAGTGCGCCGAGTGCCGCGCCGAGGGCGGCGCCCGCGATGACCCAGGTGAGGTCGGTGCCGGTCAGATCCGTCATCTTGACGAGGGACAGAACGCCGATCCCGGTCAGGATCACCGGGGCCGCGAAGAGATCCCGCGCATTGACCGGTTCACCGATCATCCGTTTGATCACGACCGCGATCACGACCACCGCGATGATTGCGGCGAGCAGCCAGGGGTTCACGCAGATACCGCCCATCTTTATAGCGTGGTTGAGCTAAAACGATGTTAGCCCAGCCGTGCTATAACAGCAATGTGCCAAAGATTGTCGATCCCGTGGCCCGCCGCAGGGCGGTGGCGCAGGCCGTCCTGTCCGTCGTCGCCCGGCATGGTCTCGAGCATGCGTCGCTTCGCAACGTCGCCGATGAAGCCGGTCTCGCCGTCGGCTCGGTCCGTCACTACTTCGCCGACCACGACGAGTTGATGACCTTCACGATGAGGGAGCTGAGCCAGCGCATCGGCGACCGCATCCGCGCTCATGCCGAGCGGCTCCTGGCTCCCGACGGCCACACTGACCGCCGGGCCGCAACGGAAGAGCTCCTGGCCGAGTTCCTGCCCCTGGACGAGGCCCGCAGCCAGGAGGCCGCACTCTGGCTCGCCTTCACCGGCGCAGTACACACCCGCCCCGAACTGCGGCCTTGCGCAGCCGAGATGCAGGCCGGCCTGCACACCCTGCTGTCGCGCGTGCTGCACGAAGCCCGGCGCGCCGGCGGGCTGCCGGCCGGCACGGACGTCGAACTGGAAAGCACGCGACTGGCCGCCCTCCTCGACGGACTCACTCTCCAGGCGACGCTGCAGCCGGACCGCTATCCACCGAAACTGCTCCGACAGGTACTGCGGCGGCACCTGGACGCCCTCAAAGCCGGCAGCTGACCTCCAGATGCCGCCCGCGCGCGGCGCCGGTCAGGCCCACCGGACAGGACCCAGGGGCGAAGGACCCCCACGGGCCGGGCGCGGCAAGGGCCCCGTACCGTGGGGGTGTGTACCGGTTCCTGCTGACGCCCCGCTGGTGGGGGATCAACGTCTTCGTCCTGCTGGCCATCCCCGTCTGCATCTTCATGGGGTCATGGCAGCTGGCACGCTTCGAGGACCGCGTCGAGGCGCATGACGCCGCGCAGGAGAAGGCCGACCGGCAGGCCTCGCCGTCCCGTGACGCGTCGGAGGCCCGGCCGCTGGACTCCCTCCTCCCCGTCGACAAGGAGACGTCCGGGGAGCTGGCGTCGGCGACGGGGCGGTACGGCAAGCAACTCCTCGTCCCGGACCGGAAGTTGGACGACAAGTCCGGTTACTACGTCCTGACGCTGCTGCGCACCGACAGCGGCAAGGAGCTGCCCGTCGTGCGGGGGTGGCTGCCGGGGAAGGCGGGCGCGGGTTCGGCGAAGGTGCCGGCCGCGCCGTCCGGGAAGGTCACCGTGACGGGGGCGCTGCAGGCCTCCGAGAACCCCGGGTCGAACGGGGTCAGTGCGGCGGGAGGGCTGCCGGACGGGCAGCTCGGTGCCATCAGTGCGGCGTCGCTGGTGAACCTTGTTCCTGGTGATGTGTACGACGCGTGGGTGACGCTGGAGAAGGGCGACTCCGGTATGAAGCCGGTGCCGGCGGCCGCTCCGGAGAACTCCGGTCTTGACCTCAAGGCGTTCCAGAACCTCGGCTACACCGGGGAGTGGTTCGTCTTCGCGGGGTTCGTGGTGTTCATGTGGTTCCGCTTGTTCCGGCGGGAGCGGGAGTTCGCGCGGGACGCGGAGCTTGGGCTGCTGCCGGATGCGGTGGAGTCTGGGCCGGAAGTGGTTCGCGAGGCCTAGGGGTTTCTTTCCCCAACCCCGCCCCTTCCCGAAAGTTTCCGGCTGCGCCGGCCGTGTGCGTACCGGAAAATCACCGGCTTCGCCGAGTTCGTCCTCAAACGCCGGACGGGCTGAAAGGCCTGCGGCCGGGCTGGAAGACCTACCGGTGGGGGCGAGCGGGAAAGGTCCGCCGGGCAACCGGAGCCCCGCTAAGAAGCCGACAGCATGCCCGTCCGGTAGACGGTCCCGGCGCACGCATTGCCGATCGTCGCACCCGCCGACGGCGCACCCGCCGATGCCGTGAGGGACACCGTCACGCCGCCGTCCGCGACGCCGCCGTCCTCGCGGACCATCTGCGGTTCCGTACCGCCAGGCGCGCCGCCGTCCGTGCCGCCGGCCCCGCCGCCACCACTGGCGTCCTCCGTCGGGGACGGGTCGGGGGAAGGCTCGCCACCCTCCGTGGGGCATGCCTCCGACGGCACCCACGCGAAGCGGACCTCGTACGCCGCCCCCGGCTTGAGGACCAGCTGGCTCACCGCCTGCGCGGGATCCGGCAGCGCGGACGCCGCATCGCCCGCCACATGGTCGACGACGCTGATCTTCGCCGGGTCGGCCGCGCCCGTCACCGCCGTCGAGACGGATCCCGCCGCGCTGACCGTGCAGCTGCTGCCGGAGACATTGGCGACCCGGAAGGAGCCGTACACCTTGCCGTCGGCCTCGGCCGCGCCCGCGGTGCCCGAGGCGTTGCCGAGCTGGTCGATCGTGCAGGCGGGCGAGTCCGTGGACGCCGTGCCCGAGGGGTCGGGGCCGCCGGTCGCGCCGGTGCTCGCCTCATCCTTCCCCTTGTCGCCCTTGTCGCCCTTCTTGCCCTTCTTGTCTTTCTTGTCCTTGGAGGGGCCGGAGTCGCTGCCCTCGCCCTTCTCGCCCTCGTCCGGACCCTTGCCCTGGCTCGAACCGCCCTGCGTCTGCTCGCTGTTGCCGGCTATCGAAGGGCGGTCGTCCGAGCCGCCGCCCGAGTTCGTGACATGCACGAGGGCGGGGATCGCCGTGCCGATGAAGAGCGCCGCGGCGGCCATGCCGACCACGGCCTGGCGCTTGCGCGCGCGGCGGGCCGGGACCGCGTACCGAAGCCGCTCAAGCGCGCGGTCGCCCGGCTCGATCTCCTGGACGGCCTGCCGCATCATGCGGCGCAGCGCCAGCTCGTCCGAGCCGAAGCCGTCGGCAGCGCCCGCGCCCGCGTCCGTGCCAGTGCCCGCCTTCGGTCCGGTCGATTCCTCGCCCCGGTCCTCGCCCTGGTCGTGGCCGTGGTTCACAGTTCCGTCCCCAGCGTGCTGCTCAAACTCGGCGTTCTCAGCGTTCTCGGCGTGCTCGGCGATTTCGACGTGCTCATCGCGCTCTCGCCCGTACTCATGCTCATGCTTGCTCATGCCGGCGCCTCCATGGCGATCCGGAGAGCCGCGATCCCGCGCGAACCGTACGCCTTCACCGAGCCGAGCGATATGCCCAATGTCTCGGCGACCTGCGCCTCGGTCATGTCCGCGAAGTACCGCAGGACGAGGACCTCGCGCTGGCGGCGCTGAAGGCCACGCATCGCCTTGATCAGCTCGTCCCGCTCCAGGAGGTCGTACGCCCCCTCCTCCGCGCTCGCCATGTCCGGCATCGGCTTGGAGAGCAGCTTCAGACCCAGGATCCGGCGCCGCAGCGCGGACCGCGACAGATTCACGACGGTCTGGCGGAGGTAGGCCAAGGTCTTCTCGGGGTCCCGCACGCGCTTGCGCGCCGAGTGCACCCGGATGAACGCCTCCTGCACGACGTCCTCGCAGGACGCCGTGTCGTCGAGGAGCAGCGCCGCCAGGCCGAGCAGCGACCTGTAGTGGGCGCGGTAGGTCTCGGTCAGGTGGTCGACTGTGGTGCCCGCACTCATCGTCTCGTCAGCGCCCTCGCGCTGTGCCGGGATGCGGGCGGACCGCGTGGTGGGCATGGGCGCGATCACCGGCATACCGGCGGGCGCACGGGGACGGCGAGGCGGGCGAAGGGCCGCGCCCCTCGCCTGAACCGCTGTGAAATCGAGTACCTCTGCCACGCCTGTTGGACACGCTTGCCCCCGTGAGGGTTGTACGCATCGCGCAACGCGTTTGCGGCAGGCACCGTCTCCGACGGTGACGAAGCATCAAATGCCCCCATGCGTACCAGCTCTTCCCCTATGCCCATTTTTTGCAGCGCTTCGAGCCGCCCCCTGAGGGCGATCACAGAGACGCGCCCCGCCCTGCTGCCGGTTGCAGTGGACGGGGGGCGAATCTTCGAACGCGGCGATGGTCCAGTTCAAGCGGTCCTGGCCACCGAGTTGGACACAGAACTTACACAGACCCCACAGATACGTCCGCTTCGGGGAGCCCCCGAGGGCCACCTCGGGGAGCCCGCAGGGCCCTTGAAGTGCCCGCGGACTAACGCCCGGTGAACTCGGCGGCCACCAGCTCGGCGATCTGCGCGGTGTTCAATGCGGCCCCCTTGCGCAGATTGTCCCCACAGACAAAAAGCTCAAGTGCGGCCGGATCGTCCAGCGAGCGCCGCACCCGCCCCACCCAGGTCGGGTCGGTCCCCACCACGTCGGCGGGCGTCGGGAACTCACCGGCGGCCGGATTGTCGAAGAGCACGACACCCGGAGCGGTGGCGAGGATCTCGCGCGCGCGGTCGACGGTGACCTTGTCCTCGAAGCGCGCGTGGACAGTCAGCGAGTGCGTCGTGACGACGGGAACGCGTACGCATGTGGCGGCGACCTTGAGATCCGGCAGCCCGAGGATCTTGCGCGACTCGTCCCGCACCTTCATCTCCTCGGACGACCAGCCGTCGTCCCGCAGAGTCCCGGCCCACGGGACGACATTCAGCGCCACGGGCTCGGGGAAGGGCCCCGTGTCGTCCCCGACGGCACGTCGTACGTCACCGGGGCTCGTGCCCAGCTCAGAGCCCGCCACCAGCTGCATCTGGCGGCGCAACGTGTCCACACCGGCCCGGCCCGCCCCGCTCACGGCCTGGTACGAGGAGACGATCAGCTCGCGCAGACCGAATTCGGCATGCAGCGCGCCAATGGCCACGATCATCGACAGAGTCGTGCAATTGGGATTGGCGACGATGCCGCGCGGGCGTACGCGGGCGGCGTGCGGATTGACCTCGGGGACGACCAGCGGCACGTCCGGGTCCATCCGGAAGGCGGCGGAGTTGTCGACCACGACGACACCCTTGGCGGCGGCGATCGGCGCCCACTGCGCCGCGACCTCGTCGGGCACGTCGAACATCGCGACGTCCACACCGTCGAAAACGTCCTCGCTCAGCGCGAGGACCTCGACCTCCTCACCGCGCACGGCGGCCTTCCGGCCGGCCGAACGCGGTGAGGCGACGAGTCGGATCTCGCCCCAGATGTCGGCGTGCTGCGACAGGATCTGGAGCATGACCGTGCCGACGGCCCCGGTCGCTCCGACGACCGCGAGCGTCGGCTTACGGGTCATCGGCCGGTGCCTCCATAGACCACGGCCTCATCGGTGTCCGAGTCGAGCCCGAAGGCGGTGTGCACGGCGCGCACGGACTCGTTCGCGTCGTCGGCACGGGTGACGACCGAGATGCGGATCTCAGAGGTCGAGATCAGCTCGATGTTGACCCCCGCGTCGCTGAGCGCCTCGAAGAAGGCGGCGGTGACGCCGGGGTTCGTCTTCATGCCGGCGCCGACCAGCGAGATCTTGGCGATCTGGTCGTCGTACCGAAGAGAGTCGAACCCGATGGCCGAGCGCGTCTTCTCCAGGGCGTCGATGGCCTTACGGCCCTCGGCCTTGGGCAGCGTGAAGGAAATGTCGGTCAACCCGGTCGAGGCGGCCGACACGTTCTGCACGATCATGTCGATGTTGACCCCGGAGTCCGCGATCGCGCGGAAGATCGAGGCGGCCTCGCCCGGCTTGTCCGGCACGCCGACGACCGTGATCTTGGCCTCCGAGGTGTCGTGCGCGACACCGGAGATGATGGCCTGCTCCACCTTGCGGTCCCCTTGCGGTTCGTTGCTGACCCACGTGCCCTGCAGCCCCGAGAAGGACGATCGCACGTGAATCGGGATGTTGTAACGGCGGGCGTACTCCACACAGCGGTGAAGCAGCACCTTGGAGCCGGAGCTCGCGAGCTCCAGCATGTCCTCGAAGCTGATCCAGTCGATCTTCCGGGCCTTCTTCACGACCCGCGGATCGGCGGTGAAGACACCGTCGACATCGGTATAGATCTCGCAGACCTCGGCGTCGAGGGCGGCGGCGAGGGCGACAGCGGTCGTGTCCGACCCACCACGACCCAGCGTGGTGATGTTCTTGCCCTCCTGGCTGACTCCCTGGAACCCGGCGACGATGGCGATGTTGCCCTCGTCGATCGAGGCCCGGATGCGGCCCGGCGTGACATCGATGATCCGCGCTTTGTTGTGGACGGAGTCGGTGATGACACCCGCCTGGCTGCCGGTGAACGACTGGGCCGCGTGGCCCAGGTTTTTGATCGCCATGGCCAGGAGGGCCATGGAGATCCGCTCTCCGGCGGTCAGCAGCATGTCGAATTCGCGCCCGGCAGGGATCGGGGATACCTGCCCGGCAAGATCGATCAACTCATCCGTCGTGTCACCCATGGCGGACACCACGACAACGACCTGATGGCCGTTCTTCTTGGCGTCGACAATCCTCTTGGCGACCCGCTTGATGCCCTCGGCATCGGCTACGGAGGAGCCTCCGTACTTCTGCACGACAAGGCTCACGTGCGCTCCTCGCTCAGTCCGTGTCTTACCGCACTGCTGCGGTCGGCTCAGTCTAACGAGCGGTCGAAATTCGCCTCGCAAATACCACATGGTGAGATGTCCCGCTCACTACGTGATCATCACGGGCATACGCTCCCGCTGCTCGGGAGGTACGTTCCGACCGCTCGGCTTGTCGCATGCCCGCTGTGGAGTGGGGCACTCCGGAAAGTGGGGTGGGTCACAGGTTCGGGGCGGCTGGGACCTTCACTCCACGAACTCCTTCAGCGCCTCGGTTTCCAGGGCGATGTCCACAGGAGCGGGGAGCTGGACCACGGCACCGAAACGGTGGTTCTCCAGCTTGCGGTAGCGACCGTCCTCCGGGTCGGTGAACACGGTGACCGAGCAGTCGTCACGGTCGATCAGGAGATACACGGGGATGCCTGCTGCCGCGTAGCCGTCCGGCTTCTCCACGCGGTCACGACGATTGGTGTCGGAGTCGAACGAGGTGACCTCCACGGCCATCAGCACAGCGGACGTGTCCGACCATTCGCCATGCCCCTTGAAACTGCCGGTAGGAGCCAGCACGCCGTCCGCGCGGGCACGGCCCTTGCGGTACGTCTCGGTCTTCAGCCCGCCCTCCTGATAGAGCCCCAGCTCCGGCCGCTGCTGCATGCACTGCCTGAGCAGCCACATGCAGATCTCCCTGTGGTTGCCGTCCGGCACGGGCTTGACCATGACCTTTCCGTTGATGAACTCCAGCCGCACCGTCTCCGGCGCATGGCGCTCGAGCTCCTCGAACTCCTCGACGGACATCTGGGGCCGGTCGGTGGTCCTGGGGGTCATGGCGTCGCCTCCTTGACTCCATGGTGCCCGGACCGGCACGTCCTGCACGCTCATACGCCACCTCGCCCCGTAGGCAGACCGGCGGCGCGCCTCAGCTCCGCCACCCGCTCGGTCACATCCATCACCGGGGCCGCAGCGCGTGGGCGGGGCAGGAACGTGTCGGGTACGTATCCGATCTGAATGCCCAGGCGGGCTTCCTCGGCTTCGAACGCATCGCACTCCGCTCGGCAGTCGGCGCAGATCCCGTGGACCAGCTCCGCCGTGGTCTCGGGCTCCTCGCAGAATCCGCAGACCATGACGGCGCGGGTGACGCGGGCGCGGGCGCGGGTCTTGGGGTTCGGCTTGGGGGGCATCTTGCTCTCCAATCGGGTGCGGGCGAGGCCGCCGGGGTTGGTGACGGTGGGTGGCAGCCCTGTGGTGAGGGCGAGGGTGATGTCCTGCGGGGTGGCACCGCGGGCCAGCCATTCCGCTGCGCTGGGCTCGAGCCGTTTGCAGTCCGCCTCGGAGAGGGCCATGCGGGGGTCTGCGGTGCGGAGTTGGGCGAGGGTGCGGTAGGCGGGGGTGGCGCTCTCTGAGGCCGGTGCGGCCTCCGGCTCCGGGGTCGGTTCGTCGGTGCGGGCGAGGCCCGGGTGGTAGTCGTGGGTCACGTCCCGCCCGTGCCGGGCCCGGACGAACTCGGCCCACCACTCCTCTGACCTGGAGATTCGTGACCAGTACGTCCTGGTGACCCAGCGCATCGAGTTGTCCTCGACGGTGAGGTGTTCCTTGACCCAGCGGAGGTGGCCGGCCTCGGTCAGCCGCCGCAGCGAGGTGCGGATGGCTTGCTGGCCGTACAGGGGATGGGCTTTGGCGAGGCCCTTGTAGCCCATCGCGGCGCCGTCGGGGAGGTGGTCGATGAACGTCGCGAGTTCGGCATCGCGGGGGACCAGATGTGCGAAATCGGCTTCGCTGTACGGTTCTTCGTCATCCGCGAGGCGTTTGCCGTAGCCCGATTTGGCCATGGGGTGGGACGGGGACGGCAGGGCGGGATTAAGGTCTGCGTAGGCCACGGTCGGCTGCTTTCGCGTTGGGTGTAAGCATCGAAGGCATTCGATACGTCGAGCTAGGCCCCGGAGCCGGTGTTGGCGCACCGACCGGGGCCGTTCTATTGCCGCGAAAGTAGAGCCGTTTTACGCTGCGACGCAAGCTGGCTACGGAACGTCACTCTTGAGGGTGACGGAGGGCTCAACTCCGTTATGGGGTTGGCTAGTTGGTTGATTTAGAACCCAACCAAACCAACCAAAACCAAGGGAGGAGCTCGGGGCTCGCGGCTCGAAGCCCGGGGCTCAAGCTCCGGGCTGAACTGCGGAGATGAAGGCTTCCCAGGCGGGGGCGGGGATCGTGAGCTGAGGGCTGCCGGCGTCTGCGGCGAGCTTTGAGTCGCGGATGTGGATGGTGGTGGGGCAAGCGGCTATCTCCACGCAGGCGCCACCTTCTGGGTCGCTGTACGTCGACTTCCGCCAGTCCAAGGCCACTTCGACACACTCGCCGCCCTCGGAGTCGCTGTAGCTCGACTTGAACCAGGTCAGCTGTTCGCTCACAGTTCCTCCGCCATCCGCTTGATGAAGAGGGCCGACTCCTCAGTGCCGAGGGCCTCCATGCGGATCATGCTAAGTCGCTCGGTGTGCGAACTCACCACCTCTGGTTCAGAGGTCAGTTCGCTTGCCGATGGGCCTTCGGTGAAGGCTAGGCGCTCGCGGTCACGTGTCTCCAGCAACACCATCGGCCCCAGCAGAGCCGCAGGGATCGCCCGACTGAATGGGAGGACCTGAATCGAGATGTTGTTGCGGCGCCCCATCCCGAGCAGGCGCAACAACTGCTCCTTGTCCACCTGTGGACACCGAAGCGCCGCCTCGTACAGGACGAAACTGAGTGCCACGGGCAAGGTGCGGTCGAGGAGTTCCTGGCGCTCCATCCGCGCCGCGACTCGTTCCGCCACCGTCTCCTGGTCAAGAGGTGGGCAGTGGTTGCCAATCAGGGACCGCGCATACGCCTCGGTCTGCAGCAGGCCAGGGACCAGCGCGACCCCGTACCACCACAGGCTGATCGCATCCCGCTCGTACAGCATGTAGTCCTGCACCCGAGCCGGAAACTTCTCTGCCTTTACGTAGTCCTTGGCGGCGCTGAGCAGCCCCTCCGCATGACACAACTCATCCGCCGCATCGAGCACCCGAGCTGTAGGCATCCGTACGCCCTGCTCCATGGCCTTGATGGTGTCCGGCGAGTAATTGGACGCGATGCCCAACTCCTCGCGGCTGACGCTCGCCTTGGTGCGCCAGCGCTTCAGCTGGTTGCCGCCATAGCGCCAAGTCGGGTTGTACTGAACGGACACAGCAGCTACCTCCGACGGATACACCTCCGCGTGTACCCCCTCAGTCACTACCGAGAGTAGCCCCGCACCCCGCACCGTGTGACCATGACGAACGCAATTCACTGGCCGGAGTGGGTGCCTTTGGCGGGGCACCAACTCCGCGTGTCCGGCGTCCATTTCGACGCACTGCGCATCCAGGGCGTACGGGGAGAACAGGTCGCCGCGCGGCTGATCGCGGAGACGGAGGGTGACGCCGGCCCCGTCATCTGCGAGGCGACGGGGTTCCGGTGGATGTACTTCCTGGTGGCTCCGGGGTCGGCGAAGGAGCACCGGTGGCCGCTGGGCGTGCAGCGCTTCGGGACGCCGCGCACGGTGACGTACATCGGGATCCCGGCGTTGGAGGGCAACACGTGGCCGCTGTGCTGGTACAGCGAGCCGACGGCTACGGCGCCGTATGTGGAGTCGGGTCAGCTACTGGTGGCGCTGAGCAGTTGACCGTTGGCCTACTTGACGGTCCGCAGGCCCAGCGGCCCCGCAAGCTCCTCCGCCATGACCTTGCCCGCCGCCTCCGCCAACGCGTCCTCTGCCAGGTCCTCGTCCGTGTCCAGGCCGTTCAGGTCCTCGAGCGGCTGGTTCAGCCTCACATGGGCCACCAGGGACTGGAGGGCCCGGAGGGCGGCCGAGGCCGTTGAGCCCCAGTTGGAGAAGTACGAGAACTGCCACCACCAGAGGGCCTCGGTCGTGCGGCCCGCGCGGTAGTGCGCCAGGCCGTGCGAGAGGTCCGCGACCACGTCCGCCAGGTCGTCCGAGATGCGGGCCGCGACCGGGGCCTTGCGGGGCTCGTAGGGGTCGAAGACCTCCGAGTAGACGTCCACCGGCTCCAGGAGGAGCGCCAGGCGTTCGCGGAGGTCGTCCACGTCGCGCTCCGGGCCGAGGTCCGGCTCGTAACGCTCCTCGGGGACGATGTCCTCGTGCGCGCCCAGGCGGCCGCCGGCCAGGAGGAGTTGGGAGACCTCCAGGAGGAGGAAGGGGACCGCCGAGTCCGGCTCGTCGCCCTTTGCCACCTCCGTCACCGCCACGATGAAGCTCTCGATCTGGTCCGAGATCTGCACCGCGAAGGAGTCCGGGTCCTGGGACGTGGAGTGGATCAGCTTCGCTCCGGCGTCGGACTGCTGCGTCTGCGACTTCTGCTGCTTAGACATCTAGGAGTCGTCTCCCCTCGAAAGCGCGGCCCAGAGTGACCTCGTCCGCGTATTCCAGATCTCCCCCGACAGGGAGCCCGCTGGCCAGGCGGGTGACCTTCAGGCCCATGGGCTTGATCATGCGTGCGAGGTACGTCGCCGTGGCCTCGCCCTCCAGGTTCGGGTCCGTGGCCAGGATGAGTTCCGTGACCGTGCCGTCGGCCAGACGCGCGAGGAGTTCTCGTGTGCGCAGGTCGTCCGGGCCCACGCCCTCGATCGGACTGATCGCGCCGCCCAGGACGTGGTACTTCCCTCGGAACTCGCGGGTGCGTTCGATCGCGACTACGTCCTTGGGCTCTTCCACCACGCAGATGACCGACAGGTCTCGGCGGGGGTCGCGGCAGATGTTGCAGAGTTCTTCCTGCGCGACGTTTCCGCAGGTCGCGCAGAAGCGGACCTTGTCCTTCACCTCTAGGAGGGCGTGCGCGAGACGGCGTACGTCCGTCGGCTCCGCCTGCAGGATGTGGAAGGCGATCCGCTGCGCGCTCTTGGGACCGACGCCGGGCAGCCTGCCCAACTCGTCGATGAGGTCCTGGACCACGCCTTCGTACACGGGACGCCTTTCCTTCTGTCCATCTATCCAGCTGTCTATTTCTAGGGTCTGGCTCTGATACGTACCGTAGTTGGCCGGGGGGTTTCTTAGAAGGGAAGGCCCGGGATGCCGCCGCCTCCCAGGCCCTGCGCGAGCGGGCCCAGCTTCTCCTGCTGGAGCGCCTGCGCGTTCTCGTTCGCCGCCTGGACCGCCGCGACGATCAGGTCGGCGAGGGTCTCCGTGTCCTCCGGGTCGACCGCCTTGGGGTCGATGGCGAGGCCGCGCAGTTCGCCCGAGCCGTTGACCGTCGCCTTGACGAGACCGCCGCCCGCCTGGCCCTCGACCTCCGTGCGAGCAAGCTCCTCCTGCGCCGCGGCGAGGTCCTGCTGCATCTTCTGGGCCTGCTGGAGCAGCTGCTGCATGTTGGGCTGGCCACCACCGGGGATCACGATCAGCTCCGTTTCATGGGGTCGTGTAGGGGTCGTACGGGGGTCGTATGTGCGTCACATACGGGTTCACCAGGCGGGTTTTTCCACCTGGAATGAGCCTACGTGGTCGGGGGTGCGATCGCCCCAGCACTCTTTCGAGTGAGATCAGCGGTCCTCCTATACCTGATCAAGCACCTCTTCCGGGCGGAAATACCGTGAAAACGGGCTCACGGCCACCCATTGGGCGGTAGTACTGGGGCTGCGCATCAGCACCAGGCGTCACAGGCCGCGCACCGTACGGAACCGCCGCAGGGAATAGTCAGGGATCTCGTAGAGGTAGAGGGAGTGCCGTGAGCCAGCCGGATATGCAGCCCGAGGGGGTGCCCCATGACGGGCACGGGCAGGGTGCCGGGGCAGGGGCGCAGGAGAGCGCCCGGGGCGGCACCGAGGGCTCCCGGGTCGGGGATCTGACGGGGCGGAGCTTCCCGCTCGGGGACTGGGGCGAGCCGGCCGAGCGGCTCGACGAGCTGTACCGGTGGGTGGAGCGGGGGGCGCTGAACACGGCGGCCTGGTATCTGTCCGACCGCGCGTGGAAGCGGCGCGGGGCGCGGTTCTCGCGCGTGGGCGCGGCGCTGGGGGCCGTGGGGGCGGGGGTGTTTCCGCTGCTCGATCTGGCAGGGGTGGTGGGGGAAGTCGCCGCGTGGGGGTACGTCTCGCTGCTGGTGGGGGTCGCGTGTGTGGGGTGCGACCGGTTCTTCGGTCTTACGTCCGGGTGGATGCGGGACGTGGCCACGGCTCAGGCGGTGCAGCGGCGGCTGCAGGTGCTGCAGTTCGACTGGGCTTCGGAGAGTGTGCGGGAGGTCCTCGGGCCCACGGAGGGGACGGCGAGCGAGGCGGCCGAGCGGTGCCTGGGGGTCCTTCGGCGGTTCTCGGAGGACGTGACGGAGATGGTGCGGGCCGAGACGGCGGACTGGATGGTGGAGTTTCGGTCCGGGCCCGCGCCGCTTGCCATGCAGGCGCTGGTCCCGGCCTCCCGGGGGGAGGTGGGGCCTCCCCCCGCGCGGGCCGCGTTGCCGCCGGGGGCGCGGCCGAACATGCCTCGGCAGCGGCCGCCGGAGCCGCGGTGAGGACGTGGGCTCCGGCTGGCTGGTGCGGTGAGGGACCTGCGGGTCGGTGGGGGCTTGTCGCGCCCACGCGGCGGAGCCGCAGATGTCACAGCCCCGCGCCCCTAAGGGGCGCGAGCCCCTCAGCTGTAGATGATCATTGATCCCTGGGCCAGGCTGCGGGTGGTTGCCGCATGCAACCCCAGCCACACATGCCGCTCCCTCGCGAAGGGACTGTCGTCGTGCGGGCCAGGTGCCGCCGGCTCCTCCAGGGACGTGGGGGCCTGTGGCGGTGCCGGTGGACCCGGTGGGTTCGCGGGGTCTATGCCGATCGACGGGGCCACGAACTCCAGTTCCCGCAGCAGCGCCTGCGCCGAGCCCAACGGGCCGCCGCCCGAGAGCAGTTCGTCGTTCGAGAGGGGCGCAGGGAAGTCCACGGGGACGTACGCACCCGCGTGGTCGTAGTGCCAGACCAGATGCGACTGCTGGGCCGTCGCGTCGAACATCTCCAGCAACTGCTCGTAGTCCCCGCCCAGTTCGTCCACCGGCGTCACCTCCAGGCCGCACACCTGGAGCAGGTACGCCCGCCGCAGGAAATGCAGCGCGTCGTAGTCGAAGCCCGCGACCGGGGCGACATCCCCCGACAGGCCCGGCATGTACGAGAAGACGGGGACGGGCGGAAGGCCCGCATCGGTCAGCGCCTTGTCGTACGCCGCGATCTCCTCCGCGAAGGGGTTGTCGGGGCTGTGACACAGCACGTCGACGAGCGGGACCAGCCACAGATCACAGGCCAAGGGTGCTCCTCAAATCGATCGGCTCATACGGTTGGCTCATATCGGGTGCTATGTCGGACGTCGGACCTTCCCGGACCTTCCCCGCGCTCAGGCAGCGTAGTCGCGGCGCGAGCCCCCTAGCTGCCCTTGTGCAGATCCCAGATCCACACGCCGTCTACCCACTTTCCGGGGCGGTCAAGGAGTTCCTCGACGGTCACGCGAAGTTCCGCGTCGTGCTCCTGCGGGGCGAGGACCAGCACGCCCGCCTTCCAGTACGCCAGGTCGGCGCGGGCGGCGGCGCGCCACTCCTTGGTGATCTGCGGGGTCTGGCCCGCCGAGCGGACGTCCCGCAGGAGGTTCGACGTGTTGCGGGGCGACGCCCCGTAGATGCCCACGCGGTCCGGGCCCCACGGCCCGTTGAAGTAGCCGCCGGGGAGGCTGAAGCCCAGGTCGGCGGTCGTCTGCCAGTGCAGTGCCTCCGCGTTCGCGGGGTCCGGGAGCGGCACCGGCACGAGGGATTCGCCCTCCCCCACGTACCGCTTCCAGGTCCCGTCGGCGATGAACGCCGGCACCTCGGCACGCTCCACCGCCCGCAGCGGCATCGGCACGATCGGCAGCAGGGCCAGCGCTACGGCGGCGACACCGGCGTAACAAAAAGCCGTGCGCGGGGCCGTGAGCAGGCGGGCCAGGGCGAGCGCCACCAGCATGCCGAGCGCCGGCGCGCACACCATCGCCACCCGCGATTCGATGACCGACTCGAAGAGGGGTGCGTGCGCGAGAGGCCGCCACGGGCCCGGCAGCACCACGTCCGTCCACGGGATGCGGAACTTCGGGCCGAGCGAGAGGAACGCCGCCGCGAGCGCCGTGAACGCAAGCGCCTTCACCACCGCCCGCTCCCAGAGACGTACGACGATTGCGAAGGCCAGCGCCACCAGGGGCCAGCCGTAGAACGCGTTCTGCTCGGTGGGGTTCAGGGAGAGGGCGCTCGCGGTCTCCTCGTCGCCCGCGAGCGAGCGTTCGGCGAAGGAGAGGAGGGCCAGGGGGCTGTTGCCCGCGTTGTCGCCGTGCAGCACGCTCGTATAGCTCTGCGGGCCGAAGAACTGCCAGTACAGGGGGAACGCGACGAGGGGGAGCGTGACGGCCAGCGCAATCCCAAGACCCCGGGCGAGGGGCCCGAAGGCCGCCCTCGCCACGTCCCTGCGCACCACCCCGTACGCCGCCGCGAACAGCAGCATGCCCAGCGCGGCGAGAAGGAGCGGCTCCTCGCCGAGGAAGATCTGGTACGTCGTGAAGAGGCCGAGGACGATCCCGTCGCGTACGACACGTGTGCCGTCGCCCTCGCAGAGCCGCAGCGCCCTGTCGATGATCAGCGGGATCATGAACAGGACCATGAAGTTCGGGTGCGCGTGCGCGTGGCTGATCATCGGCGGCGCGAAGGCGGCGAGCGCCGCGCCGACGGCCGCCGCGCCCCGGTGGCGTACGAGACGTCTGACGATCAGCCAGTACCAGGTGACCGCGGTCGCGGCGAGGCCCAGCGTCATCGCCGCGTTCAGGGCGACCGCCGGGCCGAAGAGCCAGGTCACGGGGGTGAAGGGGACGGAGAGGCCGAGCATGACCGTGTTGGCCATGAGGTTCACGCCGTCGGGGACGTTCTGGAGGGTCGTGAAGAGGGGGTTCTGGAGGTGGCGGACGTTGTCCGCCGTCACCGCGAAGAACCACTCCCACTGGTTCTGGTCCTGGAGCGAGTCGGGGAGATAGCGGTCGCCCGGCGCGATCCAGCGGCCCGAGTAGAGGGTGACCGACAGGGCCAGGAAGAGGGCCGCGACGAGGACGTCCGTGCGGCGCAGGGTGCGGGCCTTCAGCGAGGTCAGTTCGGCGAGGACCTTCACGTAGTCGAACGGGCGGACCTTCGAACCCTCCTGGTGCGCCCAGCGCACCGGCACCTCGGCGATCGGCAGGCCGGCGCGGCGCAGGTGCTGGAGTATCTCGACGTCGATGCCCCAGCCGCACAGCCGGGACGCGGCGAAGGCCTCGCGGGCGTGGTCGCCGTCGAAGAGCTTGAATCCGCACTGGGTGTCGCGGATTCCGGGGACGGCGACCGTACGTATGAGGAAGTTGCCGCTGCGTCCGAGCAGCTCGCGCAGGCGGTGCTGGCGGGCCTCGATCGTCGCGCCCGCTCCGACGCGGGAGCCGACCGCGGCCGCGTGGCCGTCGGTGAGCGCCTTGTCGAGGCGCTCGAGCTCCTCGATGGGCGTCGCCAGATCGGCGTCGGTGACCAGGACGCGGGCGCCGCGCGACGCGAGGACGCCGAGGCGCAGGGCGTGGCCCTTGCCGCGGTTGCGGTCGGAGCGGATGAGGTGGACGCGGGGGTCGTCGAGCTCCGCGTCGACGGCGATCTCGGCGGTGCGGTCGGTGGACCCGTCGTCGACGACGATCAGCTCCCAGCGGCCGCCTCTGCCCTCAGGACCGGCCTCGTCCAGGTACGACGTCTCGTCCAGGTACGCGCGGATCGCGGCGAGCGTGGGTCCAAGCCGGCGTTCCTCGTTGTAGGCGGGGACGACGACGGTCAGGTCCACGCTCATGCAGTGGCCGCCAGCCGCTCGATGAGGTCGAGGGAGTGGGCGTTGTACTCCGCGACGATTCTGTGCGCGGCCTGCGGGTCGCGGCGCGCAAGGGCGTCGACGAGGTCGGTGTGCCGGGCCCACAGGACGCCCCGCAGGTCGCCGTCGCCGCGTTCGACGGCGCGGCGCAGGTAGGTGACGGCGCAGACCCAGGACTGGACGCGCAGGCGGTGCAGGAAGTCCGAGAGGTAGGGGTTGCCGAAGAGGGCGCTGAGCTCGCGCCAGAAGCGCAGGTCGTAGCCGATGAGTACGTTCAGGTCGCCGGCGCAGGCGGCGCGGGCGGCCTCCTCGCCACGACGGCGTACGGAGACGAGGCCCGCGGCGGCATCGGTGTGGGCCGCCGCGTTGGTCATGAGGTCGCGGAAGATGCCGTCGGAGACCAGGCTGCGGGCCTCCAGCATGCCGCGGTAGTCCGCGAGGGAGTGCTCGTGGACGCGGTAGCCGCGGTGCTGGTCGGCGTCGAGGAGGCCCTGCGCGGCGAGGTTCACCAGGGCCTCGCGGACGGGGGTCGCGGAGACGCCGTACTGGTCAGCGATCTCCTTGACCGTGAACTCCTGGCCGGGCTCCAGACGGCCGCCGAGGATCTCGTCGCGCAGCGCGTCGGCGATCTGCTGGCGCAGAGTGCTGCGGATGACGGCGGGGCCGTCGGGTGCGGGCATGCTGGTGGGCCTCCCCCGCCGCGTTCTGGTCGTGAACGGGTGGTCGTCCGTGGTCGTCTTCGCTTACGAGCACGTCAGACTACGCGGTCGGGGTTCCCGGGCCCGGGCGCCATGTTCTGCGGAACCCTGCAGTGGGGCGTTGTGCCCACCCTTCCCCAAGCTCTCGGCTTCGCTCGAGCAGGGGAGACCCCACTCGCCCTGCGGAACGCCTGCCCACAACGCGGGCGGCCGGATCGGGTGAGCCTGGAGTTACGCCGTGTGTTCGTCCGCCGCCGTCAGCGCCGCGTCCAAGGCCGCCAGGCCCTCCTTCGCCTCCGTCTCCGTGATGTTGCACGGCGGGACGACGTGGGTGCGGTTCATGTTGATGAAGGGCCACAGGCCCTGCTTCTTCGCGGCCGCGCCGAACGCCGCCATGGGTGCGTTCGCCTCGCCACTGGCGTTGTACGGGACCAGCGGCTCGCGGGTCGTCTTGTCCTTGACCAGTTCCAGGGCCCAGAACATGCCGAGGCCACGCACCTCGCCGACGCTCGGGTGCCGCTCGGCGAGGTCCGCGAGGGCCGGAGCGATGATCTCCGTACCGACGCGGGCCGCGTTCTCGACGACGCCCTCGTCCTCCATGACGTTGATCGTCGCGACGGCGGCGGCGCAGGCGAGCGGGTGCCCCGAGTACGTGAGGCCGCCCGGGTAGGGCCTGCGCGCGAAGGTCTCGGCGATGGCGGCGGAGATGGCGACGCCGCCCAGCGGGACGTAGCCGGAGTTCACGCCCTTGGCGAAGGTGAGGAGATCGGGCACGATGCCGCCGTCGAAGTGCTCGGCGGCGAACCACTTGCCCGTACGCCCGAAGCCCGCCATGACCTCGTCCAGGATGAAGACGATGCCGTACCGGTCGCAGATCTCGCGTACGCCCTTGAGGTAGCCCGGCGGCGGGATCATGATGCCCGCGGTGCCCGGGACGGTCTCGAGGATGATCGCCGCGATGGACTGCGGGCCCTCGAAGGCGATGGTGTCCTCCAGGTGCTGGAGGGCCCGCTCGCACTCCTGCCGCTCGTTCTCCGCGTGGAACGGGCTGCGGTACAGGAACGGCGCCCAGAAGTGGACGACGCCCGCCGTGCCGTTGTCGGAGGGCCAGCGGCGGGGGTCGCCGGTGAGGTTGATCGCGGCGGAGGTGGCGCCGTGGTACGAGCGGTAGGCGGAGAGCACCTTGTGGCGGCCGGTGTGGAGACGCGCCATGCGGGTCGCGTTCTCCACGGCTTCGGCGCCGCCGTTGGTGAAGAAGATCTTGTCGAGGTCGCCCGGGGTCCGCTCGGCGATGAGGCGTGCGGCCTCGGAGCGGGCTTCGACGGCGAACGCGGGGGCGAACGTCGTCATCGTCGCCGCCTGCTCCTGGATCGCGGCGACGACCTTCGGGTGCTGGTACCCGATGTTCGTGAAGACGAGGCCGCTGGTGAAGTCGAGGTAGCGGTTTCCGTCGTAGTCCCAGAAGTACGAGCCTTCCGCGCCGGCTACGGCGAGGGGGTCGATCAGCTCCTGTGCGGACCAGGAGTGGAACACGTGCGCGCGGTCCGCGGCCTTGACGGCGGCGCCGACCTGGGGATTCGGCTGAGGGGTCATGTGGGCGAGGGTAAATGTCCACGATGCGGATAGGACATGGGCGTCCTGTTTCGCGGGGGCGGGGGTTCTTGGACAGTGTGTCGGGGTGACGAGCGCCCGGGGGGGGTCTGGAGCACACCCCTCAGTCGTCCGCGTCCCCCACCACCCTCGCCCGCGGCTCCCCACCTGCGCCGCACCGGATCTCGTACGCGAGATCGTCCCGCTCGTCGTCATCGCTCGGCTCCGCCTCCAGGCGGGCCACCGCGCCAGGACCCCGATCGACGTCGTCATCGATGTGGAAGCCGTCCGCGGGGCTCCAGGAGACGAGGTACACCGTCCCGTCCCCGCGGCACTCGACCGTGGCCGTGCCGCCGGTGAAGCGGAGGCTTGAGCGGTCAGTGGCCGGTTTCGACGGCTTCGGCGACTGTGACGACTGGGACGGCTGTGACGGCTGTGACGGCTGTGACGGCTTCGGATCAGGCGAAGTCGGGGGCGGGGACGGCGGCACCGGTGAATCCGCCAGCGCCCTGCGCACCGCCCCCTCGTCCAGCGGGCGACTGTGCGCCGCCCCGCCCCCGTCCGAACTCGCCAACTGCCAGGCGCCCAGCGCCCCCGCGGCCGTCCCCACCGCCACCCACGCGGCCGTCACCGCCGCGCTCCGCCACTTCCTCATGCCGACGTCCTCATACCGACTTCCTCATACGGCAACTCTGGCGCACAGTTTCCTAACGCCCGGTTAAGGGCCGCCCAAAGCCCCTGACTACGGTGGTTGTATGGCCCATCTTCTCGTCGTGGAGGACGATCCACAGCTGCGCGGCGCCCTCGTGCGCGCCCTGCGCGACAAGGGGCACGCCGTCGCGACGGCGCCCACCGGCATGGCGGGGCTCGACGCGGCGGTCACCAGCAGGCCCGATCTCGTCGTGCTCGACCTGGGGCTCCCTGACGTCGACGGCGCCCAAGTCCTGCGTATGCTCCGCGCGGTCAGCGACGTACCCGTCATCGTGGCGACGGCCCGCGACGAGGAGCCGGAGATGGTCTCCGTCCTGGAGGCCGGGGCCGACGACTACATCGTGAAGCCCTTCGGCGCCGCCCAGTTGGACGCCCGCGTCAAGGCCGTGCTGCGGCGGCTCGGCGCGGACGAGGTCGAGGAGCCACTGCACATCGGCGGTCTGGCCATCGACCCCGCCGCCCGCGAGGTCTCCCTGGACGGCACCCCGGTCGACCTCACCCCGCGCGAGTTCGACCTCCTCGCCTACCTGGCCCACCGCCCCGGCCAGGTGGTCTCCCGCCGCGAACTCCTCGCCGAGGTCTGGCAACAGCCCCTGGGCGGCGCCGACAAGACGGTGGACGTCCACCTCTCCTGGCTCCGCAGAAAGCTGGGCGAGACGGCCCAAGCGCCCCGCTACCTCCACACGATCCGAACGGTGGGCGTGAAGCTGACGCCCCCGGACGACCCGCAGTCGCATGACGCACGTGAGGGGACGTGCCGGTATGTCCGCCCGGAGCACGGTACGCAGGACTCGCGAGCCCACGAAAGCAACGCTCGGACCGAGATGGCGAGGACGGACATACCGGCGCGGCCCCGCCCACAAGAGAGCCAGGCGCCCCACGACGGCGGCGCACCGGACGAGGGCGGTGCACCGGAAGAGGGCGGCGCACCGGAAGAGGGCGGCGCACCGGAAGGGGGCGCCAAGCCAGAGAAGCCCGGCCGGGCCCAAGGTCCAGAGGCCGGCTGATGCGCGGCCGCCTCCTGCTCCTCACCGCCGCCACGACCGCCCTCGTCCTGACCGCCCTCCTCGTCCCGCTGACCCTCCTCACCCGCACCCACGCCGCCGACCGGGCCACCGCCGAGGCCACCGCCCGCGCCCAGTGGGTGGCCCATGCCCTGGGACCTGCCCTGGCCACCGCGGCCGAGCGCGAGACCGCCGAGCAGACGGTGGAGAGCGTCAACACCCCTGGCCTGCCCGCCACTTCACTCATCCTGGGCGACGGGTCCCGCATCGGCCCGCCCGTGGCGAAGGGCACGCCTCCCGTCACCGACGCCATCCGTCTCGCCCGCACCGGTCGCGCCTTCACCTACGAGCCCTCCACCGGGGGCCGCCAGGTCCTGGTCCCCGTCCAGGGCGCCGAAGGCGGCACCGCGGTCGTTCAAGTCACGCTCACCGAGCGCCAGTTGTACGCGGGGATGATGACGTCCTGGCTCGTGCTCGCCGGGATCGGGGTCGGGCTCGTACTCATCGGACTGCTGCTCGCCGACCGGCTCGGCGCCCGTCTTGTCGGCGCCACCCGCCGCCTCGCCCGCACCGCCGATCGCCTCGCCGCAGGCGACCTCACCGCCCGCGCCACCCCCGAGGGCCCGCCCGAACTACGCCTGGTGGCAGGCGAGTTGAACCGCCTGGCGGCCCGCATCGACGAACTCCTCGCCGCCGAGCGCGAGAACGCCGCCGACCTCGCCCACCGCCTGCGCACCCCCGTCGCCGCCCTCCGCCTGGACGCCGAGACCCTGCGGGACACGGAGGAGGCACAGCGCATCGCCGCGGATGTCGCCGCCCTCGAACGCAGCGTCGACGACGTCATCCGCAAGGCCCGCCGCCCCCTCCGGGACACCCCGCACGCCGACCTCGCCTCCGTGGCCCGCGAACGCGCCGCCTTCTGGCTGCCGTTGGCCGAGGATCAGGGCCGTACGACCGAGACGCAAACCCCTGAAGAGCGGATCCCCGTGCCCGTCCCCGAGGACGAGCTGGCCGCCGCCCTCGACGCCCTCATCGGCAACGTCCTGGACCACACCCCCCAGGGCACCGCCTTCCGCATCACCGTCCGCATCACCCCGCAGGGCACCGCCGAACTCACGGTCGCCGACGAAGGCCCCGGCCTCCCCGCGGCATACGCGGCCGAACGCGGCACCAGCGGCGGCGGCTCCACCGGGCTCGGCCTGGACATCGCCCGCCGGACGGCCGAGGACGCGGGCGGCACGTTCGCCACTGCCGACGCCGCACCCGGCACCCGCGTGACTCTCACCTTCCCGCCCGCGGGAACGCGGTCCGCACCGCCCGCGCCCACCGGTTGATCCCCAACTCGGGCCGCAGGGCCGCGAATCCACCGCAGTACTTGGTGAAGTCCGCGGCCCGCACCCCATACCGGTGAAGGACCCGGTCCGCCTCCGTCAGGTGCCCCTGCGTCTTGGTCTCCACGAGCACGAGACCGCGGTCCGCCTCCACCGTCCGCCCCGTGGCCATGTCGCGCACCACGAGCCCCGCGTCGCACGTCACCCGCTGCCCGTCGGCGACGAACGTCGCCCGCTGGTACTCGGTGACCAGCGCCTTCGTCAGACCGCCCGGCGCCTCGATCCCGTACGAACCTCTCAGCACTCCCGCCAGATAGCCCTGCCGTGCGGCGTCCAGGACATGGTCGTCGCCCTCCAGACGCTGCCGGTGCTTGACCGTCTCGCCGCGCCCGCTCTTCAGCTTGATCTCGAACTGCCGCTCCCCGCTGTCCTGGTAGAGCCGCTCCCTGATGCGGTAGCGCAGCCGCCGCCCCTGCCGGTGCTCGTGGAAGGTAAGGAGTTCAGGGGTGTCGTAGTACGTCGAGTGGTAGCCGAACCAGCGCTTGCCGCCGATGCTCAGGGCCCGGAAGGGGCCCGTGGGGCGGCGGGGATCCGTGAGCAGCGCGGCCAGGTCGTCGAATATCTCGACCGGCACGAGGTAGCTGTTGTCGTAGCGGGCGAGCAGTTCCGCCCGCGCGTTCACCTCGTCAAGCGCGATGGGGTGCGCGGCGAGCGCGGCCCTTCCGATGGCGCGTACGGCGGGGTTCACACGGTCTCCTTCTGGGGTACGGGGGCAGGCGTGCGGGACCGGGTCGTGCGTCGTCGTTGTGCTGTACGTACCCCTGCGAACTCCCCGGGCCGCCCGGAAGGTTCCGGCTGCCGGAACCGGACTTCCACAACCATCAGGTCGCGTACGTAATCGACCTCCTGGACCGTCCAGCCGAGCGGCTCCCCCAGGCGCCGGGCGAGCTCGGCGCGCAGCGCGGTCTCCTCCCGGTACACGGCGTCCAGCGTGACGACCGTCCGCCGGTCACCGGCGTACAGGCGCGGGTGGTCGGCGACGTACATGACCAGGAGCAGGACGGCGGCGAGGCCGCTCGCCATCGGCAGCGAGAGCGCGGGAAGGCCGCAGAGCAGGCCGAGGACGAGGGTGATGAAGTAGTACGCGACCTCCTGGTGCTGCACCGCGTCCGAGCGGAGCCGCACGATCGAGAGCACCCCGAAGAGCCCGAAGCCGAGCGCGAGTCCGCCGTCGCCGCCGGCGCTCGCGAGCGCGGCGACGACCGCGAACAGCGCGACATTCAGGGCGAGATAGGCGGGTACCAGCTCGCGCCTGCGGTGCCTCGGATAGAAGACGCCGAAGGTCAGCAGGGTCACGGCCACGAGGTCGAGGCCGAGGTGGGCCGCGATCTGGCCGGTCTGTTCGAGGGTGGTCTGTGTGCTGTCCATGACCGGGACGCTAGGGATTTGCGGGTTAACGCCGCCCCTGCCGGAAGTTAACCCGCGCGACCCGCCACACAGAACCCTCTTGACAGCATGCTGTCGTTTTGACAGCATGCTTACGTAAGCACAGCACAGAGAACGGCAGCCGAATCAGCGGAGGTATTGCTCATGTCCCGCAAGCCCGTACATCTGGCCGTCTACGACACGCTCGCCGACTGGGAGACCGGCCACGCCACGGCGTGGCTCGCCCGCGACGGATACGAGATCCGCACGGTCGCCGCCGACTCGACCGACCTCGTCACCACCATCGGCGGCATGCGCGTCAAGCCCGATCTGACGCTCGCCGAGCTGCGCCCCGAGGACAGCTCGCTGCTGATCCTGCCGGGCGCCGACCTGTGGGACACCGGCGACGACCTCGCCCCCTTCGCCCGCACGGCCCGCGCCTTCCTCGACGCGGGCGTGCCGGTCGCCGCGATCTGCGGGGCCACCGCGGGGCTCGCCCGCGAGGGGCTGCTCGACGACCGCGCGCACACCAGCGCGGTGTCGTTCTATCTCGCGGCCACCGGATACAAGGGCGGCGAGCGGTACGTCGATGCGGACGCCGTCATCGACGGGGGCCTGATCACGGCAGGGCCGACCGAGCCGGTGGCCTTCGCACGCGAGATCCTCGGGCTGCTCGGCGCCTTCGAGGGCGAGAAGCTGGATGCCTGGTACCGCCTGTTCCACGACTCGGACCCGGCCGCCTTTGAGGTGCTGAATTCGTGAACACCGACCACGGTCAAGTGCGGGAGCAGCAGGACCTGTTCTCCCGTACCGCCCTCGGCGTCTTCCGGCTCAACGGCCAGCTCCTCTCCGTGGCAGAGGAGCTGGCCAGGCCGGGCGGGCTCACCGCCGCCTGGTGGCAGGTGCTCGGCGCGGTGCTGCGCGAGCCCCTGCCGGTCGCCGGGATCGCCCGCGCGATGGGCATCACCCGGCAGAGCGTGCAGCGCATCGCCGACCTCCTGGTGAGCAAGGGCCTTGCCGAGTACGTGCCGAACCCGGCCCACCGCCGCGCGAAGCTCCTGCGCCCCACGGACGAGGGCCGCGCGGCCGTCGCGAAGATCGGCCCCGGTCATGCGGAAGCGGCGGCGCGCCTTGCGGCCGCGCTCGGCGAGGCGGAATTCGCCGAGACGGTACGGGTGTTGGAGCGTCTCTCCCGAGCCGTGGCACAACTGGAAGGCGATGCGGAACCCGTTACGGAGCCGTAGCAGACAGTCAGCCCCACCCCGTCCCACGACCGCACTAAACTCGATGCGTTGCACACCAACGGGGGAGGTCGCGCGGCGATGGAGAAGCTCGGGCCCGGGGATCCACAGCGAATAGGCGCCTATCGGCTGCTCGCTCGGCTCGGCGCGGGCGGGATGGGGCACGTCTATCTGGCGCGCTCCGACCGCGGGCGCACGGTCGCGGTCAAGCTGGTACGCGAAGAACTCGCCGAGCAGGAGGAGTTCAGGAACCGCTTCCGGCAGGAAGTGCAGGCGGCCCGGCGGGTCGGCGGCGCGTGGACGGCGCCGGTGCTCGACGCGGACACCGAGGCGGCGATTCCCTGGCTGGCGACGGGATACGTCGCGGGTCCATCCCTGCAGAGCGTCATCTCGCAGGACCACGGGCCGCTGCCCGAGCGCTCGGTCAAAATCCTGGCTGCCGGTCTCGCCAATGCCCTCAAGGACATTCACGCGGCGGGCCTCATCCACCGCGACCTCAAGCCGTCGAACGTCCTTGTCACGATCGACGGGCCCCGGGTCATCGACTTCGGCATCGCCCGCGCCCTGGAGACGGTGACGGACGGCGGCCTCACCCGCACCGGCGCCCTCGTCGGCTCCCCCGGTTTCATGGCACCCGAGCAGGTGCGGGGCGACCGGGTCACTCCGGCGTGCGACGTGTTCTGCCTGGGCTCGGTCCTCGCGTACGCGGCGTCGGGGGCGCTGCCCTTCGGCACGGCGAACAGCGGCGTGCACGCGCTGATGTTCCGTATCGCGCAGGAGGAGCCCGACCTGTCGGCGCTCCCGGAGGAGCAGGCCGAGCTGGTCGCCGACTGCCTCCGCAAGACCCCGGCGGACCGTCCGACGCTGGAGCAGATCCTGGAGCGTACGGGCGCGGAGGACACCCTCGGCGACGGCGGCCGCACGCGCGACCCCTGGCTGCCCGGGGCGCTGGTGGCTCAACTGGGCCGCCACGCCGTGCAGTTGCTGGACACGGAGAACCCGGACGATGGCTCCCCCGTCTCCCTGGCCCCGCCGAAGGAACTGACGAAGGGAGCGGCCGCCGCAGAGGCGCCGGCCGCACCGGCCGCCACGCCCGACAATCCGCCGGCCGACGACACCCCACCCCCACCGGGAAAGCCGGGCGAGGCCCCGCTGGACCACCTCCCCACCATGATCTCGGGCACCCCGCCCCCCACACCCCCACCGGGTCCGTCGTACGGCTACCCCCAGCAACACCCTCAGCCCCAACTCCCGCCCGCTCCCTACGGCTACCCACAGCAGGCCGGATACGGCCCCACGCCTCCGTACGGCCCGGTCGTGACCCCCATGGCCGAGCCCCCGCGCCGCAGCGGCCGCTCGACCGCGGCGCTGATCGCGGTGGCGCTGATAGTGGCGATCGGCGCGGGCGGCGGCGTGTACGCGGTCATGAAGGGCGAGGGCGAGGCAAAGGCGGGCGGCGACAGCTCCAAGTCCCCGACGTCCAGCGCCCCTTCGGAGCAGGGCACACCCTCGGAGGAGGAGTCCTCGGAGCCCGAATCGCCCCCCACCTCCGCCGCGGACGAGAAGAACGAGGACGGCGAGGTCCCGGAGAAGTTCCTCGGCACCTGGAGCGGCGCCATCGAGAACGACCTGGGCCACAACTCCCGTGAACTCGTCTTCCAGCAGGGCGAGATCGGCGACACGGTCCTGTCGATCACGGCGGACGGCCCGACCGACACGGGCGGCACGTACCACTGTGTGTTCCAGGGCAAGTTGGAGTCGGCGAGCGGCAACACCCTGCGCATCGGCCCGACGGAGGTCGTCGTCGGCCAGCCCGCGTCCTCCTGCAAGGCGGGGACGGCGAGCACGGTGACCCTGCTGTCGGACGGCAGGCTGCACCGGGAGAACACGGGGACGGACAAGGGTCTGACGTACGAGAAGGACGGCTGAAAGCACCGGGCATGAACGCGAAACCGCCCCGGCCCGCCGAAGCGGACCGGGGCGGCGTACGCAGTGCCCGTACGGAAAGCCCGTACGGAAAGCCCGTACGGAAAGCCCGTACTAGATGAACGAGTTGATCTCGATCGTCTCCGTACGGCCCGGGCCCACGCCGATCGCGGAGATCGGGGCGCCGGACATCTCCTCCAGGGCCTTCACGTAACCCTGCGCGTTCTTCGGCAGGTCGGCGAAGGTCTGGGCCTTGGTGATGTCCTCGGACCAGCCGGGGAGGTACTCGTAGACCGGCTTCGCGTGGTGGAAGTCGGTCTGGTTGTACGGGAGTTCCTCGACGCGCTTGCCGTCGATCTCGTACGCGACACAGACCGGGATCTGCTCCCAGCCGGTGAGGACGTCGAGCTTCGTGAGGAAGAAGTCCGTCAGGCCGTTCACGCGGGTCGCGTAGCGGGCGATCGGGGCGTCGAACCAGCCGCAGCGGCGGTCACGGCCGGTCGTCACACCGCGCTCGCCGCCGATGCGGCGCAGGTCCTCGCCGTCCTGGTCGAACAGCTCGGTCGGGAACGGGCCCGCGCCGACACGCGTGGTGTACGCCTTGAGGATGCCGATGACCCGGCTGATCTTCGTCGGGCCCACGCCCGTACCCGTGCAGGCGCCGCCCGCGGTCGGGTTCGAGGAGGTGACGAAGGGGTACGTGCCGTGGTCCACGTCCAGGAGCGTGCCCTGGCCGCCCTCGAAGAGGACGACCTTGTCGTCGTCGAGCGCGTTGTTGAGGATCAGGGTCGTGTCGGCGACGTACTGCTTGATGTTCTCGCCGTGCACGAGGAGCTGCTCGACGATCTGCTCCGCCTCGATCGCGCGGCGGTTGTACAGCTTCGTGAGGAGCTGGTTCTTGATCTCGAGCGCCGCCTCGACCTTCTGCTGCAGGATCGACTCGTCGTAGAGGTCCTGTACGCGGATGCCGGTGCGGTTGATCTTGTCGGCGTAGGTCGGGCCGATGCCGCGCCCCGTCGTGCCGATCTTCCGCTTGCCGAGGAAGCGTTCCGTCACCTTGTCGACGGTGACGTTGTACGGCGTGATGATGTGCGCGTTGCCGCTGATCAGCAGCTTCGACGTGTCGACGCCGCGCTCGTTCAGACCGCTCAGCTCGGAGAGCAGGACCGACGGGTCGACGACGACTCCATTGCCGATGACAGGCACGCAGTCCGGGGAGAGAATCCCGGAAGGGAGGAGATGCAGCGCGTACTTCTGGTCGCCTACGACGACCGTGTGGCCGGCGTTGTTGCCGCCCTGGTAGCGCACTACATAGTCCACGGAGCCACCGAGCAGGTCAGTGGCCTTTCCCTTGCCTTCGTCACCCCACTGAGCACCGAGCAGCACAAGTGCGGGCACAGGCGTACACCCCTTCCGGGCGGGGCATGTCCAAGGTCAGGGGCCGTAGCCGCCATATGGGTGTGCCTTGGATGCTGCCCCGGAATAGACGAAGCCCCTGGCGCAATAGCGCAAGGGGCTCTTGCACAAAGATGCTACCCGAGGACTCAGAAAAGGGGCGCACGTTGTCGGCTCGCGACCAGCTGCTAGTCGTCATCGACCCGGTCGCCCGGCGCACGGACGGTGAGTCGGTACGGATCGCGAAGGATGTGCTCGGCGCGGCCGCCGCCGTCCGGGTCTGCCTCCCCGATGGCCCGGAGGATTTCGCGAAAGCGCTGGCCAGGAGGGGTGCGAGGCGTCTGGTGGTGGTGGGTGACGACCGGGCTCTGGTGCGGGCCGTGGCGGTCCTGCACCAGGAGCGGGAGCTGGCTTCGTGCGCGCTTTCGGTCGTTCCTGTGGGCGCCACACAAGTGCTCACACGGGCGCTCGGAGTGCCCTCCGGGGCGGTCGCGGCGGCGCGGGCCGTGCTTGAAGGGGTGGAGCGGCGGCTGGATCTGCTGGTGGACGACCGGGACGGGGTGGTGCTCGGGGAGCTGCGGATTCCACCCATTTCCGGCGTGGGCGCCGCGGCCGGGGCTTCCGGTGGGGCTTCTGGCGGGGTGGCGGATGCCGACGGGCACCATCCGTGGCTCCGCAGCTGCCAGTCCTTCGTACGCACCCTCGCGTCCCGTCCCTCGCGGCCCTCGCGGGTGGCTTCGGTGCCGGGGCCCGCGCCGGCGCGGCTGCGGGTCGAGGCGGACGGCGTCCTTGTGGTGGACCTGGACCAGCCGGTCGAGGGCGTCTTCCTGACCCCGGGGGACGGGGGCTACGCGGAGGTCGAGGTCCGCCGTTCGTCGGTGGGCGCGGAGGCGGCGGCGCTGCGGGTGCAGGCCCGGACGATCACCGTGTCCGGGGCGGATTTCCGCTACCGCGCGGACGCGGTGGTGGCGGGGCCGGTACGCACCCGGACGTGGACCGTGCGGCCGCGGGCGTGGGGGCTTACGTTGCCGAAGTGAGTGGGGTTGGGCGGGTGCGGTTGCCCAATCCCGGGACAGCCCGCGAGGCGGGGGGGGGGAGCACGAGGAGCGTGCCGGTCGTGGCCCGGGAACGTCACGTCCGTGCGCGGGTCGGTGCGCAGGCCTCCCTTCTCGGGCAGCACATGGCGTCCGTGGCGTCGGGTGGCCCGGCGCTCGTGGCCCGACGCTCGTGGCCCGACGCTCATGGCTCGACGCCCGTGGCCCGACGCTCGTGGCTCGACGCCGTCCGGTGCCATCCGGTGCCATCCGGTGCCACTTGGCACCATGCGGCGCCACCCAGTGCCATCCGGTGCCATTTCGTGCCCCTAGAAGCACATGCGCAGGCGCGAAGGCACCGCCACCCAGGTGACCTTCCTTGCGTTTTCGCAGGTCAGGTCGGCTGTTCTCCATCTCAACCCGCACACGGCACCACCAAAGCTTGCGCATGGCGCCACTGTGGTGCCATGATGGCGTTATGGACCTCACCCCGTACGTCGACACCCTCCGCCGCGAACTCGCGGTGGCCGCCGAAGCCGGCGGCGACGAAGCCCGCGAGCTGGCCGAGCGGCTCACCGCTCCCCTGGAGTCGGCGACCCGCCTGACCATGCTCAACGTGCTCTCCGCCGCGATGGACGAGATCACCCGTGAACTCGCCCCCGGCTCGGTCGACGTACGGCTGCGCGGGACCGACCCGGACTTCGTGGTGACACCGCCGCCCACCTACGGCGGCGCCCCCGAGGAGCCCGCCGCGCCCGTCGAACCGTTCACGCCCCCGACCCCGGTCGACAGCGAGGACAGTGGCACCGCCCGCGTCAATCTGCGGCTGCCGGCCCACCTCAAGGCGCGCGCCGAGGAGGCCGCGGGCCGCGAGGGCCTGTCGGTCAACGCGTGGCTGGTGCGGGCGGTGTCGG
Source organism: Streptomyces sp. NPDC021622 (assembly GCF_040640795.1). Classification (NCBI taxonomy): domain Bacteria; kingdom Bacillati; phylum Actinomycetota; class Actinomycetes; order Kitasatosporales; family Streptomycetaceae; genus Streptomyces; species Streptomyces sp. NPDC021622. The sequence continues at coordinate 1,448 of NZ_JBFACK010000013.1, read as the reverse complement.
CCGCGGTCGACGGCGGCACCCGGCCGCGTACGCCGGAGAAGGCCCAGACGGTCGGACAGAGCTTCACGGGCTGGGTGCGTTAGCCGCGCGCCCCTGCCCGCACCACTTCACTCACACCACGTCCCACCAGCGGGGACGCCCTGAAGACCCAAGAGGACGGGACAGCCATGCCTTCTTTCGACACTCCCGAACCGATCTCGGTCACGGCGTTCGTGTACGCCGGGTCCATCCAGTTCACCGCGGTCGACCGCCTCGACACCGTCGTCGAAGTGCGGCCCCGCGACCCGAAGAAGGACCTGGACGTCCGGGCGGCCGACCAGACCGAGGTCGCGTACGCCGGCGGCACCCTGACCGTCAGGACGCCCAAGGCCAATCTGCTCGGCCGCTCCGGCACCGTCGACGTGACGGTGGAGCTGCCCACGGGCTCGGACATCGACGTGTCCGGCGCCGCGGCCAGGCTGCTCGGCGAGGGCCGGCTCGGCGAGGTCCACGTGAAGTCCGCGGCCGGCGACGTCCGCCTCGACACCACTGGCCCACTGCAGATGAAGGCGGCGCACGGCACGGTCACCGTCGACCGGGTCGAGGGCCTGGCCGACATCACCAGCAGCACCGGCAACGTGCGTGTCGGCACCGTCGAAGGACCCGCCGTCCTGAAGAACTCGCACGGCACCACGACCGTCGGCACCGTGACCGGCGAACTGCGGGTGAACGGCGCCAACGGCTCCATCGACATCGCGCGCGCCGAGTCGTCGGTCACCGGCACCTCCACCAACGGCGTCCTTCGCGTCGCCGAAGTCGCCCGCGGCACCGTCCAGTTGGAGACCTCCAACGGCTCCATCGAGATCGGTATCCGCGAGGGCACGGCCGCCTGGCTCGACGTCAACTCCAACCGCGGGCAGGTGCGCAACACGCTCACCTCCTCCGAGGCCCCCGGCCAGACCGAGGACACCGTCAAGGTCCACGCCCGTACCAACTGGGGCAACATCGACATCCGTCGCGCCAAGGCCTGACACCTCACGCACGCCCGCCTCCAGCGACTTCACCTTCACCCTTCAGCCTTCAGCCTTCGAATAGGAGGGCCCCATGCCTTCTTCTGTCATGCCCACATCACGTCAAGGGGACGGCCAGCTGCCCCCGGCCGCCGTCTCCACCGTCGGTCTGCGCAAGTCGTACGGCGACAAGACCGTGCTCGACGGCATCGATCTCCACATCCCGGCCGGGTCCGTCTTCGCGCTGCTCGGACCCAACGGCGCGGGCAAGACCACCGCCGTGAAGATCCTCTCCACGCTCATCTCCGCCGACGGCGGACAGGCCCAGGTCGCGGGCCACGACGTCGCCACATCGCCGGACGGGGTGCGGGCCGCGATCGGCGTCACCGGGCAGTTCTCCGCCGTCGACGGGCTGATCACCGGCGAGGAGAACATGCTCCTCATGGCGGATCTGCACCA
>NZ_JBFACK010000012.1:0-299854 GCF_040640795.1 Streptomyces sp. NPDC021622 | reverse complement strand
GACCAGGACCTCGTAGAACACGGCGCGTTTGAACCACTCGGGGTCGCGGTCCTTCGCGGGTGTGTCCTCGAAGGTGTCCTGGACGGGCTCATTGATGATCATGGTGTGGGTGACCCTCCGATCAACGGTGAGGACGGTCGCAAGAACCTGCTGTGCTCTCCCGGGGGACAACCCCCGGACCCCCGGCCGACAAGCAGCACGTGCGCGCCGCCCGGGCCAAGACGCACATAGTTGGTCCTGCCCCAGTGGTAGGTCACGCCGGTGAGCTCGTCGCGCACCGGCACGGTCTCGTGCCAGTCGAGGCCGAGTTCCGGCATGTCCAACGAGACCGTGGCCTCCTGGGTGTGGTGGGGGTCGAGGTTGGCGACCACCAGAACCGTGTTCGATCCGTCCGGGTCGTCCGGGTCTCTGACCGTCTTCGAGTACGCGATCACCGCCTCCTGGTCGGCGGAGTGGAAGTGCAGGTCACGCAGTTGGCGCAGGGCGGGGTTGGCGCGCCGTACGCGGTTCAGCGTGCTGATGAGGGGTGCGATGGTGGAGCCGGAAAGTGTCGCCGACTGCCAGTCCCGCGGCCGCAGTTGGTACTTCTCCGAGTTCAGATACTCCTCGCTGTCGGCCCGTACCGGGGCGTTCTCGCACAGTTCGTATCCGCTGTAGACGCCCCACGTCGGCGAGAGGGTTGCGGCGAGCACGGCGCGCACCTCGAAGGCGGGGCGGCCGCCGTCCTGGAGGTAGGCGTGCAGGATGTCGGGGGTGTTGACGAAGAAGTTCGGCCGCAGGTAATGCGCGGTCTCGCCCGACAACTCCCTTAGGTAGTCGGTCAGTTCACCCTTCTCGTTGCGCCAGGTGAAGTACGTGTACGACTGCTGGAAGCCGATCGCCGCGAGGGTGCGCAGCATCGCGGGGCGCGTGAACGCCTCCGCCAGGAAGATGACGTCCGGGTCGGTGCGCCTGATGTCGGTGAGCACCTCGTCCCAGAAGAGGACAGGCTTGGTGTGCGGATTGTCGACGCGGAAGATACGCACGCCGTGGTCCATCCAGAACCGCAGCAGACGTAGGGTCTCGGCGACCAGGCCCGGCATGTCACGGTCGAAGGCCAGCGGATAGATGTCCTGGTACTTCTTCGGCGGGTTCTCGGCGTACGCGATGGTCCCGTCGGCGCGGTGCGCGAACCACTCGGGGTGTTTGTCCACCCAGGGGTGGTCGGGGGAGCACTGCAGCGCGAAGTCCAGGGCGACTTCGAGCCCCAGGCCGGCTGCCCGGCGTACGAAGGCGTCGAAGTCGTCGAGCGTGCCGAGGTCGGGGTGGACCGCGTCGTGGCCGCCCTCGGGGGAGCCGATCGCCCAGGGTACGCCGACGTCGTGCGGGCCGGGGGAGAGGGAGTTGTTGGGCCCTTTGCGGAAGGTGGTCCCGATGGGGTGGATCGGCGGCAGGTACACGACGTCGAAGCCCATCTCGGCGATCGCGGGCAGCCGCTCGGCCGCCGTGCGGAAGGTTCCCGAGACCGGGGGCTCGCCCTCGCGCACGACGGCACCTTCCGAGCGCGGGAAGAACTCGTACCAAGAACCGAAAAGCGCCCGCTCCCGCTCCACCAGCAGCGGCAGCGGCTCCGACTCCGTGACGAGCTCACGGAGCGGATACCGGGCGAGGACCGCGTCGACCTCCGGGGTCAGCGCGGCGGCGAGCCGGGCCGCGACGGGGCGTGCGGTGTCGCGCAGGGCCTCGGCGGCGGTGCGCAGGGTGGCGCGGCGGCCCTTGCTCAACGGGGCTCCGGCGGCGGCGCGTTCGTGGAGGCGTGCGCCTTCCTCCAGGACGAGTTCGGTGTCGATGCCCGCCGGTATCTTGATCTGCGCGTGGTGCCGCCACTGCGTGACGGGGTCGCCCCACGCCTCGACGCGGTACGTCCAGTTCCCCGGCGCGTCCGGCGTGACGTCCGCACCCCACCGGTCGGTGCCGGGGGCCAGCTCGCGCATGGGCGTCCAGGGGCCCGCGCGCCCCTCGGGGTCGAGCAGCACGGCATTGGCGGCGACCGCCTCGTGCCCTTCGCGGAATACGGTGGCGGTGACCTGGAAGGTCTCACCGACCACGGCCTTGGCGGGCCTGCGCCCGCCGTGCACCTGCGGCGCGATGTCGAGCACGGGTATGCGGCCGGGCGGCGCGTCCTCCTGTGGGACCGGGTCCTGCTGTGCCGCCGGGTCCTCCCGGCTCTTGGGCACCTTCTTGGGGGCCTTCGCCGGGGCCTTCGCCGGCGGGCGGGTTGAGGGCATGACCACTCCTGTCCGCGTTACGTGAGTGGGGCGGATACGGGGGTGTGGAGGGTTCTGCTGTGTGCGTACCGGGGGAGCCTTCCCACGGTTTTCGGGTGGGCAATCCGGCGCTTTGTTAACTACTAGTGCGTAAGGCCTCATACAAGACCCGGGGCGTAGGGAAGAGCGCTTTGTGGCCGCGGACCGGGGCTGCTTGTCCGGCTGGGGGTCCGGGGGTCATCCCCCGGTGTGATGCAGCACTACTAGTGCGTAAGGCCTCATACAAGACCGGCGGCACGGCGAATGGCGATGTCTGGCCGACTCGGGACGCTCTGGAGGACGGGGGCACATGCCGGGCGCACATAAGACCGGCCCCGCCGATCGAGGCGGGGCCGGTCCGGGGATGTGCCGTGTCCTACGGGTTGTTGACCTGCAGGAGCTTGTTCGGGGAGCCGAGGCCGCTGCCGGTGACCTTGCCCGGGACCGCGCGGTCGGTGAGCGCCTTGCTCACCTCGGCCGGTGCGGCCGCCGCGTGGTCGGAGAGGTACAGCGCCGCCGCGCCCGCCACGTGCGGCGCGGCCATCGACGTACCGGAGATGGTGTTCGTGGCGCTGTCGCCCGTGTTCCACGCCGACGTGATGCCCACGCCGGGAGCGAACAGGTCAAGGCTGGCACCCCAGTTGGAGAAGCTCGCCCTGGCGTCCTTGATGTCGGTCGCGCCGACGGTGACCGCTTCTTTCACGCGGGCCGGCGAGGACAGGAACGCGGGAAGCCCGTCGTTCCCCGCCGCGACCGTGTAAGTGACGCCGGACGCGATGGAGTTGCGCACGGCGGCGTCCAACTGGACGTTGGCCGAGCCGCCGAGGCTCAGGTTCGCGACGGCCGGCTTCTTCGCGTTCTTGGTGACCCAGTCGATGCCGGCGATGACCTGTGCGGTCGTCCCCGAGCCCGCGTTGTCGAGGACGCGCACGCCCACGACGTTCGCCTTCTTGGCCACGCCGTACTTCCCGCCCGCGACGGTCGCGGCGACATGCGTGCCGTGGCCGTTGCCGTCCTGCGCGGTGGCGTCGTTGTCGATGAAGTCCCAGCCGCTGCTCGCACGCCCGCCGAAGTCCGTGTGCGTGCTGCGGATTCCGGTGTCGATGACGTACGCCGTCACGCCCTGACCCGCGGATTCGGGCCAGGTGTAGGACTTGTCGAGCGGAAGGTCCCTCTGGTCGATCCGGTCCAGGCCCCAGGACGGCGGATTCTTCTGGGTGTGGTCCAGGGACACCGTGCTGTCCTGGACGACGGAGGCGACGTCCGCGTCTCCCGCGAGCCGCTTGGCCTCCTTCGAACCCGCCTTCACCGCGTAGCCGTTGAGCGCCGTGCTGTAGGTGTGGCTTATTTTTGCCCCGTATTTCTCGGCTATGCCCTTGCCCGCCTCTGACGGGGCCTTTGTCCCTCCCTTGAGTGTGACGATGTAACTGCCGCTGATGGAACCGGGCTCCCCGGCGCCGAGTATCTGCCCCAGCGGGGCCTCGGCCGGAGCTGCGTGCGCGGGCAGCGTGATGGCCGAAAGCACCGCTGCCGTGGTGGCGGCGGTGACGGCTCCCGCCCACCGCAGACGCTTCGTTCGCGACAAAGTCATACGCTGGCTTCCCTCCCCAACTTGACGTGCGGCCCGAGGAGTTGGACCGGTGACTGCCGGGTTCCCCGTATCCTCCGCGGGCGCCACTTGGCAGCCTCTCGTGAGCTGTGAGGCCCTACAAGACCACACGACGTGGGGGAATCGGCCATGCCGCCCGTGGGGGTGGTGTGAGGGTTGCGGCGATTTTCGGACGAGTGCGGGTACGGTCCACCCGAGCGGAACGCTGAGGTGCGTGTTGTCGCAGGTCGACGTCCGATGTCCGCCAGCGGTGTGCCTGCCGGGGAGGTCACGCTTGCGGCATGAACACCCAGCCGACAGCGTCCGAAACCGACCCGGTGGCCGTCCTCACCGCCATGTACGAGGCGGAGTCCCGCTACCTGGGCGCCGGCGGCCCCGGCGAGGCCTCCTTCGAGCCGCTCGCCCCGTACTTCGCACACGACGTCGTCCTGCACCAGGCGGACGCGCTCCCGTACGGCGGAACCTGGCGCGGCCACGAAGGGATGGTGCGGTTCTTCCTCGCCATGGCCGAGGCGTGGGAGTCCTTCGAGATCGGCGAGCAGGAGTTCTTCGCCGCGGGGGACACGGTCTTCGTCCGCAGCGAGGTCCACGCGCGGGCCCGCGCCACGGGACGCGAACTCGACTTCCCCGTACTGCAGTCGATCACGGTGCGGGACGGGCGGATCGCCGAGGTGTGGCCGTTCTACTGGGACACGGCGGCGATCGCGGCGGCTACCGGCGCCTGACGGCGGTCACAGGGCGCGGCCCGAGACCATCCGGCCCTCGCTGGACTCCGCGAAGACCGCACCGCCGAGGTAGAGCGGCGTGGTCAGGGTGATGCCCTCCAGCTCCGTGGCGTCGGTGAGGGGGACGGACCGGCGGGTGACGCCCTCCGGGTCGCCGCTCAGGGGGACCGTGCGGACCCAGTAATTGCCCACGGACAGCAGCCGGTCACCGGAGAGCGCGAGGGCGGTGGGGGTGTCGCCCGCCGCGACGTCCCAGAGTTCCTTGCCGGTCTTCCAGTCGTACGCGGTCAGCCGGTCCGGAAGCTCGACCGTCCTGTCGTCATGGGCGATGACCAGGACGCCCTTCGCGCCGACGACGGGGGCGGTCTCGGGCTTGGCGGCTCCGATCGTGCGGCGCACGGCGAGGGTGTCCGGGTCAAGGACGCTCACCCCGGCCAGGTCGTGCGACCAGCACAGCACCGCGTCGCCGTGGCCGATGAGCTCTCCGCAGCGCGGCCTGTTGACCCGCGCCGTCTCGTCGCCGTTCCTGGTGGACAGGGCGACGGCACCGTTCTGCTCCAGGGCCGAGTACAGCGTGCCGCCCCGGACGAGCAGCCCGTCGGCCTTGCCGTTGACCGTGGTCTCCCACAGCTGCTTGCCGGTCGCCGCGCGCCGGGCCCGGATCGTCGTCGTGTACGGCCGGGGCGCGGTCTGGGCGTTGAACTCGGCGACGTACAGCACGCCCCGCGCGTACGCCACGGACAGTACGGCCGCGTACGCGGGAGCCCTGCGGCGCCACAGTTCCCCGCCGTCCTTCAGGTCCACGCCGATCACGCCCAGCTCACCGGGGACGAAGACGCGTTCGCCGTCGGTCTCGGGCGGGTTCTCCTGGATGCCCTGTATCTCGCCCTTGAAGCCGGGGGACGTCCAGCGGTCCTCGCCGGTCGCCGCGTCCATGGCCGTCGCGGCGCCCCAGCCGTCCCGGCACACGAGCGTGGACCGCGCGAGGACGCAACCGCTGCCCATGTCGTTTACGCCCTTGGGCTTCTTCCGGGACCAGGGCCGCCAGCCGTCGGGCAGCGCGGAGGGGGTGACCGCGGAGGTGCCGAGCTCTCCGGAGCGGCCCTGGTTTCCGTACGTCCTGACGACGGGGGGAGCGGCGGCGGATCCTCCGCCGGGCGACTGCTTCCCGGTGTCCGCGGGCGGCTCCGACGACCCGCCCGGCAGCACGACCGCCGCCACGGTCACCGCCGCCGTGACCCCCGCCGCCGCGATCCACGGCCAGCGGCGGCGTCGCCGCCGCAGGTCGGGCGCGGGGCCGAACGCCCCCAGGGCCGGTGGCGCGAACGCCGCGGCGGCGGAGCGGTACTCGGCGAAGAGCGCGAGCACCTCGGGCGGCCACGGGAAAGGACCGCCGCTCCCGGGGGCGGCGAGGCGCTCGGCGAGCGCGGCCGGTGCGGGACGGCGCTCCGGAGCGGTGTCCAGGCACTGCGCGACGACACCGCGCAGCTCCTCCGGGACCCGGGAGAGATCCGCGTCGCCCTGCGAGATGCGGAAGATGACCGAGGCCAGCTCCGGGTCGTCGAACGGGCCACGCCCCGTCGCCGCATGGCACAGGACGGCGCCGAGCGAGAAGACGTCCGACGCGGGGACGACCGTGCTGGAGCTGTCGATCTGTTCCGGGGCGAGGAAGCCCGGCGTACCGACGAGCATGCCCGTCGCCGTCAGGGCGGTCGCCTCGAAGGCCTGCGCGATGCCGAAGTCGATGAGGCGGGGGCCTTCGGGGGTCAGGAGTACGTTGCCGGGCTTCAGGTCACGGTGCAGGATCCGCGCCTCGTGCACGGCCGCGAGCGCGCGGGCGAGCCCCGCGCCGAGCGCGCGGACCGCCGGCAGCGGCAGCGGGCCGCAGCGCGCGACGGTGTCGGCGAGGGAAGGCCCCGGCACGTACTCCGTTGCCAGCCAGGGGAGTTCGGCGTCCGCGTTGCCGTCAAGGAGCGCGGCCGTGAAGGGTCCTGTGACCGCGCGGGCCGCCGCGAGCTCCCGCCGGAAGCGGACCCGGAACGCGTCGTCGAGGCCCAGGTCGAGCTCTTGGCGTACGGCCTTGAGCGCGACCAGGGGTCCGCCGTCCTCCCGCCGCGCGAGGAACACCTCGCCCATGCCGCCCGCGCCGATGCGGGCGAGCAGCCGGTAGGGGCCGATGCGGCGGGCCGGGCCCGGCGGCAGGGCGTCGAGCATGGGACTCCTCAACTCGGTGACTCAGCCGGTGACTCAGCCGGTGAGTCAGGGAAGTGCGACCGACGAGATCTTGCCCTCGTCGTAGATGACATGCGCGATGCCGCCCAAGGCCAGGACGGACGGCGCGCGCAGCGTCTCCGCGATGACCGAGCCGTTGACGTTCGGCGGTGGCTCGGCCCGGTCGCCGGGCGCACCGGGCACGGGATGCCGGACGGGCCTGCCGTCGCCGCTGTTGAGCGGCAGCGTGAAGAGCGCCTCGCTGTCCGCGTACACGACGCGGCGGCCGAGGATCATCGGTGCCGATGACGGCACATTGCCCCCGGGCAGCTTCGCCGAGCGCAGGACCTCTCCGGTGCCCTCGTCGTTGACGATCACGCTGCTCTTGCCGGGGTCCACGGCGACCGCGAGCGCGTGGTTCGCCGCCGTGAGACCGGGCGCCCGCTCGTCGCCATCGGGCCGCGGGTAACGGAAGGCCTCACTCGACTCCTTGAGGGTGCGGGGGTCGAGCTGCAGCACCTTCACGAGGGGCGCCGGCGCGTTGCCCCCGGAGCCCTCGCCGTCGGACGTCGTGCACAGCACGTCCGTCTCGCTCGCGAGCACATCCCCGCACTCGCTGCCGGACTGGCCGAGCCGATCGCCGGTCCGTACGTCGTACGCCGCGATGCCGCCATCCTCGTCGGCGTAGACCACGCCGTCCCGCAGGGCCCGCAGGGCGTAGCGGTGGATGTCGACCTGGGCGGTCAGCGGCCTGCCCAACTGCTCGTCCCACAGCGGGCGTCCGCCGTCCAGGTCGTACGCGTGCAGGGAAGCGGTCGCGCCCTCCTCCATGTACGAATGCTCCATGCCGACGAGGAGCGTGTCGTCGCCCAGGAGCGGACGCAGCGTGAAGGCGCCCGCGCCGTCCGGCGGCGGCGCGTCCCACAGGACCTCGCCCGTCGTCGAGTCGCGCACCTGCAGGACCCCGTCGCGGGCGATCACCGCCTTGCCGCCGCGCACCTGCGGGGCCAGGGAGTCCCCCGGCATGAAGAACGCGCCGCTCGGTGCGTAATAGGCCTCTTCGGGGCCGTCCTCCGCATCGACCTTCCCGGACGTCCACAGCCGCCGCCCGTCGACGGCGCTCAGCGCCTCGTACGTGCCGTTGGTCAGCAGGCACACGATGGCCTCGGTGTCGGCGGCGCAGTCCATGGGCGCATGGCCGAGCTTGGCCTGCCACTTCTTCCAGCCCTTGGGCCGCTGAGCGGCGACCTGGTCCACGACACCGGAGCGGTCCGCCGTGCCGGCGTCGTCGACTCCCGCCCGCGCGACCAGTTTCGCCACGGCCGCCGGATCGGTCGGCCCCGGATCGACGTTGCCGGGGGCCGCCGAGCCGGGACCCTTGCCCTCCGGGTCCTTGCCGCCGCCGGATTCGCCGGCCCAGGGTCCCCACACGGCAAGCGCCCCGCCCAGCGCCCCGGCCGCCACGGCCAGCGCGACGGTGGCGAGCAGGGCGCGGGGCGCCCGGCGGCGGGGCGGGGGTGCGGCGGGCGGGGGTGAGCCGCTCATCGTGGGGAGTTGATGTACGCCGACGGGGGCGGGGCCCGCGGGCGCCGTCGGCGGATGGTCCGGGGCGCCCGGTGCCGTCACGGGCCGGTCCAGAGCCGTCGCCGGGTGCCGCCCCGCATCGGGCTCGGGCCACACGGGGGCGACCGGCTCCGGCAGCAGCGGCTGCCCCGATGCGCAGAGCCGCTCGGCCTCGCGCCGCGCCGCGCCGATCCGCTCCCGCACCGCTTCGGGCCAGTCGGCGTCCGTGGCCGCGTCCCTGAGCCGGATGAACCGCTCGGCCAGCTCCGCCGCCTCCGGCCGCCCGCCCGGCTCCCGTGCCAGGCACGCCGTCAGTACGTCCTTCAACTCCACCGGCATGTCGCCGAGTTGGGCATCCGCCTGCGAGACCCGGTACAGGACGGCCGCCATCGGCCCGTCGCCGAACGGGTCCTCGCCCGTCACCGCGTACGCGAGCACCGAGGCCAGACAGAACACGTCCGACGCCGCCACCACATGCCTGCCGCCCGCCACATGCTCCGGCGACATGAAGCCGGGGGTGCCGACGAGCAGGCCGGAGCGGGTCATCGTCGTGGCGGCCTGCACCCGGGCCACGCCGAAGTCGATCAGCTTGGGGCCTTCCTCGCCGAGCAGTACGTTGCCGGGCTTGAGGTCACGGTGCAGGGCGCCCGCCGCGTGCACCACCGTCAGGGCCTCGGCGATGCCCGCCCCGAGCGCGGCGACGGCGCCCGCGGGCAGTGGCCCGTGTCCGCGCACGGCCTGCGAGAGGGTGGGCCCGGCGACGTACTCCGTTGCCAGCCAGGGCACTTCGCCATCCGCGTCGCTCGCCACCAGGCGTGCCACGAACGGGCCCTCGACGCTGGCCGCGACCTCCGCCTCGCGCCTGAAGCGCCGCCGGAACGTGTCGTCGGTCGCCAGCTCGTTCCGGATGGCCTTGACGGCGACGAGATCCGCGACCCCGAAATCCGTGCGTGCGGCGGGCCGCGCGAGGAACACCTCACCCATGCCGCCCGCGCCGAGCCTGGCCAGCGTCGTGTACGGACCTATCCGCCGCGGTGAGGAATCCCGCAACCGCCCGAGCATCCGCCCCGTCCCCCCTGTGCCTCTGTTGCCTCTGTCAACTTCCGCCCCGCCGGGCCACGTTACCCGCCGGCTCGGACCGTGCGCCCTGTGCGCCGTGGTCGCGGGGGCGGCGCCCCGCTAACGTCGATGCGTCACGTCGATTCGCGACGTACGAACGCCCCCGACTTACGCCCCGACACACGCCCCGTCAGACGCTCCGTCAGAGGTGCTCCGTGATGAAGGCCATCCGTCGATTCACCGTACGTCCCGCCCTTCCCGACCCCCTGTCCCCGCTCGCCGAGCTCGCGCGCAACCTCCGCTGGTCCTGGCACACACCCACCCGCGACCTCTTCGAGGCCGTCGACCCCGAGCTGTGGGCCGCGTCCGGCGGCGACCCCGTGCGGCTGCTCGGCAGCGTGCCGCCCGCGCGGCTCGGCCGCCTCGCCCATGACGAGCCGTTCCTGCGGCGCCTCGCGGAGGCCTCCGACGGGCTGCGGGAGTACCTCACCGGGGACCGCTGGTACCAGGAGCAGGCAGCCGAGCGCGGCGGTGAACTGCCCAGCGGCGTCGGCTACTTCTCGCCCGAGTTCGGCATCACGGCCGCCCTGCCGCAGTACTCGGGCGGCCTCGGCATCCTGGCCGGCGACCACCTCAAGGCGGCCAGCGACCTGGGGGTGCCGCTCATCGGGGTCGGGCTGCTCTACCGGCACGGCTACTTCCACCAGTCCCTGTCCCGCGACGGCTGGCAGCAGGAAACCTATCCGGTGCTCGACCCGAACGAGCTGCCGCTGACCCTCCTTCGTGAGGCGGACGGTCGCCCCTGCCAGGTCGCGATCGCGCTTCCCGGCGGCCGCTCGCTGCGCGCCCACGTCTGGCAGGCGTGCGTCGGGCGCGTACCGCTCCTGATGCTCGACTCGGACGTCGAGGAGAACGACCCCGGCGCCCGCGAGGTGACCGACCGGCTCTACGGCGGCGGCAGCGAACACCGGCTGCTCCAGGAGATGCTGCTCGGCATCGGCGGGGTGCGCGCCATAAGGGCGTACTGCCGTCTCACCGGGCACGCGGAGCCCGAGGTCTTCCACACCAACGAAGGGCACGCGGGCTTCCTCGGCCTGGAGCGGATCCATGAACTGGCCGAGCAGGGCGTCGAGTTCGACACCTCGCTCGAAGCCGTCAGGGCGGGCACGGTCTTCACCACGCACACGCCGGTCCCCGCCGGAATCGACCGCTTCGACCGCGAACTGGTCGCCCGGCACTTCGGCCCCGACGCCGAGCTGCCCCGCATCGACGTCGAGCGGATACTGCGCCTGGGCATGGAGACGTATCCGGGAGGCGAGCCCAACCTCTTCAACATGGCGGTGATGGGCCTGCGCCTCGGGCGGTGCGCCAACGGTGTCTCCACGCTGCACGGCAAGGTGAGCCGCGAGATGTTCGCGGGCCTGTGGCCGGGATTCGACGCCGACGAGGTCCCGATCTCCTCCGTCACCAACGGCGTGCACGCCCCGACCTGGGTGGCCCCCGAGGTCTTCCGGCTCGGCGCACGCCAGATCGGCGCCCAGCGGACGGAGGACGCCCTGTCGGTGGGCGGCTCGGATCGCTGGGACGCCGTCGCCGAGATCCAGGACTCCGACATCTGGGCGCTCCGGCGTGAGCTGCGCGGGCAGTTGGTGACGGAGGTCAGGCGGCGGCTCTACGCCTCGTGGCGCGGCCGTGGCGCGGCGAGCGCCGAACTGGGCTGGATCGACGACGTACTTGACCCGGACGTCCTGACGATCGGCTTCGCGCGCCGCGTCCCTTCGTACAAACGCCTGACCCTGATGCTGCGGGACCGCGACCGCCTGATGGATCTGCTCACCCACGAGGAGCGGCCGATCCAGATCGTCGTGGCCGGAAAGGCGCATCCGGCGGACGACGGCGGCAAACGCCTCATCCAGGAGCTGGTGCGCTTCACCGACGACCCGCGGGTGCGCCACCGCGTCGTCTTCCTGCCGGACTACGGCATGGCGATGGCCCAGAAGCTGTATCCCGGCTGCGACGTCTGGCTGAACAACCCGCTCCGCCCGCTGGAGGCGTGCGGCACGAGCGGCATGAAGGCCGCACTGAACGGCTGCCTCAACCTCTCGGTCCTGGACGGCTGGTGGGACGAATGGTTCGAGCCGGACTTCGGCTGGGCGATTCCCACGGCGGACGGTTCGGCGACGGACGACGACCGGCGGGACGATCTGGAGGCGGCGGCGCTGTACGACTTGCTGGAGCGCCGGATCGCGCCCCGCTTCTACGAGCAGGGTCCCGGCGGTCTCCCCGACCGCTGGATCGAGATGGTCCGCCGGACGCTGACGCGGCTGGGCCCGAAGGTCCTCGCAGGGCGGATGGTCCGTGACTACGTGGAGGGTCTGTACGTCCCCGCCGCACGGGCGCATCGGGCGCTTGACGTGGGCGCGGCAGGGGAGTTGGCCTCCTGGAAGGCCCGGGTGCGCGATGCGTGGCCGCGGGTCGCCGTCGACCATGTCGAGGCGTCCGCCTTCGGGGCGACGGCCGAACTCGGCTCGACGCTCGCGCTGCGGGTCCGGGTGCGGCTCGGGGAGCTGACGCCGGACGACGTGGAGGTGCAGGCGATCGCGGGGCGGGTCGATCCGCAGGACCACATCGCGGATCCGGCTTCGGTGCCGCTGAAGCCGGTGGGCGCCCCAACCCCGGAGGGCAGCCGCCTCTACGAGGGCCCTCTGACCCTCGACCACGCGGGGTCCTTCGGCTATACGGTGCGCGTCCTGCCGTCCCATCGACTGCTGGCCAGCGGGGCGGAGCTGGGTCTGGTGGCGGTGCCGGCGGAGGGGATGGGGGAGGGAGCGGGGGTGCTGATGCGGTGAGGCGGTGAGGCGGTACGGCCCGTGATCGCGGGCCATGACCGTCACTCCCGCTGCGTTGTCAGTCCGCTGAAGTATCCTTCCGGCCGCCATGCATCGACCGGGAGGACCAAGAGAATTGACTGGCCTGTCTGCTTTCCCGCTGCCCTTTCAAGCGTCCCGTTCCATATCGTTCGCTACACCCCGAACACTGCGGGAACTCCAGATGATGGAGTGCAGCGCCCATATCCGGGCGAAGCCAGGGTGGTTCGAGAAGATGAACGACGCCGACATCGTCGCCAGGTGGACGCAAGAAGCGGTCGCCCAGGGCCTCACCGAGGCGCAAGTCCGTTACGTGCTTGCCGAACTCGCCCATTACGCCGCATTGCGCGACGGACAGACCGGCATAGAGGTGTCCGCCGTCGACGGGGTGTGGCAGTCGGACACCCTGGTCGACGACGAGCTCCGATCCCGGCTGCGCGAGGCGGTCCGGGTTCTGGAAGAGGTACCCGAAGAGGAGAAGGACTGGCACCCCGGATCCGGAGGCCAGGTACTGGATCTGGTGCATCCCTCGCTGTTCTGCCTGGTGAACGAGGCGAGTGGAGCGCCCGAGCGGGCTTGGCGCAACCCGACGGACCGCTATTCGCGGCACGAATTCTCCGAGAAGTTCCAGTGGCTTCCCACGGACGTCGACGTCAGTGAGGACGGCGATGTCGCCTTCCGTTCGTACGTCAACAACGTCCACCCCGAGAAGCATCGCGAACTGGCCGCCGCCCTCCCGGACTTGTTCGCACGCCTGCGACCGCTGTTCGAGAACGTACTCACCGATCTGCGCCATCCGCGGCCCCTGCGGATCGAGGCCGATCCTTACGGGTGGTACGACTCGGAGCCGGAGTATCCGGACAGGTCTTCCTTCAGTGATGACGAGGCCCACGACAAGGCCGTCAGTGCCTACGAAGAGGCCGCGGACGATTGGTGGGAGAACCGCTGCCCGGTCATCCCGGACGCCCCTGCCTTCACCCCGCCCGAGTCGCCCGACGACTCCGCCCGGTTCGACCTGCGCGGCCGTAGTCTCCAGGTCATCGTCAAACTCGCCACCATTCAGCTCACTCCGGACAAGCCGGAGTACGCCGGCGGTTCCTGGCATGTCGAGGGGATGCTGAACGAGCGGATCGTCTCGACCGGCATTTACTACTGGGACAGCGAGAACATCACCGAAAGCCGGCTGAGTTTCCGGGCGGCACTCGACGACCCGAACTACGAACAGAACGACGACAATGGTATGCGTGAGGTCTACGGCCTGGAGAACGAAGACGCACTGAACCAGAAGCTGGGATCGGCAGCGACCCCGGCGGGCCGCTGCCTGGCATTCCCGAACATCCTGCAACACCGCGTCGGCTCGTTCCGCCTCACGGACGCCACCCGTCCCGGGCATCGCAAAATTCTCGCGTTCTTCCTGATCGACCCGTCGGAAAAGATCGTCTCGACATCCGATGTGCCACCGCAGCAGCCATGGTCCGAGACCTCGACCATGACGCTCGAACAGGCCAAGAGCTACCGCGAACAACTCATGCAGGAACGCAAGTTCTTCGTCGACGAACACAACGAGCAGCTCTACGAGCGGGAGTTCTCCCTCTGCGAGCACTGATCACCAAAAGCGGCACCCGGGGGAGGAAGGCCCCCCGGGTGGCGGGCGCACAACACCTCACCGACGAAGAAGTGGACGCCCGCTTCTACGCCATCGTCACCGAGCAGCGACAAGCGGTGGAGCACGGTAGGGACGAAGCGATGACATTGCATTCCGATGTGGCCGAGTTGCTGGCGGAGGCCGGCATCGTGGACGTGGACGTCGACGAGGCCGTCGCGGACGACCACGCCCGAACGTCCGCGTACCTACGCGTCGTCTCGGTGATCGCTTCCTCGCAAAGCCGCGACCGGGACCGCGCGATCGTGGCCACGATCCTGCGCGACCCCAACGAAATGGGGTCCAAGACGGCGGTGGTCGCCCTCGTGGACGAGATCGCGTATGAAGTGACCGGTCCTGACGAGTTCCGGCAGTGGTCGGACGAACTGCTGCCGGAGATCGACCAGTTCGAGGCGGAGGCGTACCGCGAGTTCATCCGCCGCCGCATCGACGACTGGCTGTTCTACCTGTCCGTCAAGGACGGCCACGTACCGACACCGGCCGAGCTGGCGGAGGTCACGGACTGGATGCAGCGCCACCTCGCCGAGTGGTCGAAGTCGCCGGCGGTACTCGCCGTGGTAGCCGAGTCGGCGCGCACGAAGAAGACACGGAACATCGCGAAGAACCGGGCCGGAAGCCGCGAGCTGAGAACGGAATGAGTTGAGTCGCACGCTCCGAGGGGAGCGGAAAGGCGGCACCCGGGGGGAGGAAGGCCCCCCGGGTGCCGCCCCGGCAAAGAGAGTTGCTTGACGAGAGTTACTTGACGTTGACGCCGGTCCAGGCCGCCGCCACGCCCTTGGCCTCGGCGGAGTCCGCGCCGTAGAGGTCCGTCGCGGCCTTCAGCGTGCCCTCACGCGCGTCCTTGTACTGCGTGGTGGTCGTGAAGTACGTCGTCAGCGCCTTGAACCAGATCTTCTCGGCCTTGTCGCGCCCGATGCCCTCGACCTTGGAGCCGTCGGCGGTCGGGGAGTCGTACTTGACGCCGTTGATCTCCTTCGCGCCGCTGCCCTCCGACAGCAGGTAGAAGAAGTGGTTGGCGATGCCGGACGAGTAGTGGACGTCGACGTTGCCCGCGTCCTCGCTCCAGTTGTCCAGGGAGTTGCCGTCCTTGGAGGGCTTGTCCATGTACCGGAGCGGCGACCCGTCGCCGTTGATGTCGATCTTCTCGCCGACGTAGTAGTCGCCGACGTCCTCGGCGTTCTTCGAGTTGAACTCGACGGCCGCCGCGAAGATGTCGGAGGTCGCCTCGTTCAGGCCGCCGGACTCACCGCTGTACTCCATGTTGGCGGTGGCCGCGGTGACGCCGTGCGTCATCTCGTGCGCCGCGACGTCCATCGACGTGAGCGGCTTCTTGTCGCCCTCGCCGTCGCCGTACGTCATGCAGAAGCAGCTGTCGTCCCAGAAGGCGTTGACGTACGCCTTGCCGTAGTGGACCCGCGAGGTCGCGCCCTTGCCGTCGCCCTTGATGCCCTCACGGCCGTGCACGGACTTGTAGTAGTCCCAGGTCAACTGGGCGCCGTAGGCGGCGTCGACGGCGGCGGTCTGGGCGTCCTCCGGCTTGCCGGTGCCCCACGTGTCGTCGTCGTCCGTGACGATCTTGCCCTCGCCGCTCTCGCTGTGGTCGAGGTCGTACGTCGAGTGGCCGCCGCGCGAGTCGTCGGTCAGGTCGAAGCCGTTCGAGCCCTTCTTGGAGCCGACCTCGACCTTGCCGCTGTACTGGCTGTGGCCCGCGCCGTTCTCGATGGCCTGGTACTGGAAGAGCTTCTTGCCGGTGGCCGCGTCGGTGATGACGTGCAGCTTGCTCGGCGTGCCGTCCTTCTGGACGCCGGTGACCACGGTTTCGTGAGCCAGGACCGGCTTGCCCGATGCGGCCCAGACGACCTTGCGGGGCGCCTGTGCGTCCGCCTTCTTGGTGTCGCCGGTCTTCGCGGCGGTCGACTCGGCGGACTTCGCGGCCGACTTGGTCGCGATCTTCGCGGAGGTGGAGGCGACCTTGATGGTGGCCTTGGCCGCCTTGGTCACGCTCTTGACCTTGCCGCTCTTCGCGGCGTGCACGACGAGGTCGCCACCGAGGACGGGCAGGCCGTCGTAGGTGCGCTCGTAGCGGGTGTGCGTGGTGCCGTCACGGTCCTTGACGACATCGCGGACGACGAGCTTTTCCTTGGAACCCAGGCCGATCTTCTCGGCGGTGGCTGCCTTGTCGGCGTTCGCGTCCTGCAACAGGTCCGCGCGGGCCGGCGCGGAGAGCGAGACCGGGGACGCGGCGGACGCGCCGGCCTGGTCGGGCTGTGCGGACGCGCCGGTGGTCAGGCCGGCGGCGAGCAGTGCTCCGGCGGCAACAGCGGTGGCTATGGCCAGCGTTGAGCGCTTCCGGGATATGTGGGGGGTCACGCATGCTCCTTCTGTGGGGGGCCCGGACGGTATGGGGACTGTCCGGGCTGAAAGATGCGGTGCGGGCGAACTGGTGTGCCGTGCGAGGGAAGAGTGCCAGTTGAGCCAGGTTCATGTCAGGTCCTTGGCCATAGGTTGGCCAGAAATGGTCCGTTGAGCGAAGGTCCATGTACGCAATGCGAACGACGGCGTACAGGCGGCGGACATGGGTGCGCCGCTCCGGGGAGTTGAACCACCCGGAGCGGCGCCGTCTCTCATTTCACAGAAGACCTGAAGTGGCCTGCGGGAGGCCCGGTCGGCTTACGGGAACGTCAGCTTCCAGCTGTTGATGCGGCCGACGTCCTGCGCGGCCACGTCCTGAACCTTCAGCTTCCACGTCCCGTTGGCCACCTCGGACGACGCGTCGACCGTGTACGTCGCCACGATGTTGTCCGCGGAATCCGATGAACTCGAGTTCTTCAGGCGGTAGTTCGTGCCGTCCGGCGCCACCAGGTCGACGACCAGGTCGCCGCGCCAGGTGTGCACGATGTCGACGCCGACCTTCAGCGCGCTGGGCGCGTTGCCGGTGCGTCCGGTGACGTTGACCGACGAGGTCACCGCCGCACCGTTGTCCGGAATGGCGACATCTGTCGTGTTCTCGAAGTCCGTGCCACCGCCGCCGCCGGGCCGCGAGCCGACGTTGACGCCGGCCCACGCGTGGGCCACCGCCGCGTACTCGGCGCTGGTCGTGCCGTACAGCTCACCGGCCACGGCGAGCGTCCCGGTGCGGGCCGCCGCGTAGTTGGTGGTCGTGGTGAACTTCGTCGTCAGCGCCTTGAACCAGATGAGCGACGCCTTGTCACGACCAATTCCGGCCACAGGCAGGCCGTCCGAGGTGGGCGAGTTGTAGGAGACGCCGTTGATCACCTTGGCGCCGCTGCCCTCGCTCAGCAGGTAGTAGAAGTGGTTGGCGACACCGGACGAGTAGTGGACGTCGATGTTGCCGATGCCCGAGTACCAGGAGTCCTTGGACGAGCCGTCCTTGCTGGGCTTGTCCATGTAGCGCAGCGGGGTGCCGTCGCCGCGGATGTCGATCTTCTCGCCGACGAGGTAGTCGCCGACGTCCTGCGCGTTGTTGGCGTTGAACTCGACCGCCGCCGCGAAGATGTCGGAGGTCGCCTCGTTCAGACCGCCGGACTCGCCGCTGTACGTCATGTTGCCGGTGGCCGCGGTCACGCCGTGCGTCATCTCGTGGGCCGCCACGTCGATGGACGTCAGCGGCTTGGCGTTGCCCGCGCCGTCGCCGTACGTCATGCAGAAGCAGCTGTCGGACCAGAAGGCGTTGACGTAGTTGTTGCCGTAGTGGACCCGCGAGTACGCGCCGACGCCGTCCCCGCGGATGCCGGAGCGGCCGTGCACGTTCTTGTAGTAGTCCCAGGTCAGCGCGGCGCCGTAGTGGGCGTCGGCGCCCGCGGTCTCCAGGTTGGAGGCCTGGCCGTTGCCCCACACGTCGTCGGCGCCCGAGAAGAGCGTGCCGGAGCCGGAGGTGCCGCGGTTGAGGTTGTTCGTCTTGTGGCTGCCCCGGGCGGTGTCCGTCAGGGTGTAGTTGGACCCCGACTGCGCCGTCCCGAGGGTGACCTGACCGCTGTACTGGGTGTTGCCCGTGCCGTTCTCGATGCCCTGCCACTGGAAGAGCTTCTTGCCGGTGGCCGCGTCCGTGACGACGTGCAGTTCGTTCGGCGTCCCGTCGTGCTGCAGCCCGCCGACCACCGTCTCGTACGCGAGAGTCGGCTCGCCCTTGGCCATCCAGACGACCTTGCGGGGCGCCCGGTCCGCGTCGGTCTTCTTCGACCCCTCGGCCTTCGCGGCCCCGAGCGCCTGCTTCTCGGCGGTCGACGCCTTCACGTCGGCGCTGGTGTCGATGCCCTTGAGCTGCGCCTTCGACGCCTTGGTGACGCCCTCGGTCTTCCCCGACTTCGCCTCGTCGACCACCAGGTCGCCGCCGAGTACGGGCATTCCGTCGTAGGTGCGCTCGTAGCGGGTGTGCGTCGTGCCGTCGCCGTCCTTGGTGACATCACGGACGACGAGCTTCTCCTTGGCGCCGAGGCCCAGGTCCTTGGCGGTGTCCGCCTTGGTGGCGTTGGCGTCCTTGATCAGCGCGGCGCGCTGGGCGGGGGAGAGCTTGGCCGGCAGCGAACCCGGGTCGGCCTTGCCGATCTTGGGGGCGGCCGCCTTGGTGGACGGCGCCTTGGCCGGGTCGTCGGCGGTTGCCGGGCCGGTCTGGACGGCCACCGCGATGAGCGCCGCGACGGCGGTCAGGGCACCGGCTGCGGCACCCCGTCGGGAGGAGATGGATCTGCGGGACGCGGATCTGTGGGAGGTGGATCTCAACACGGACTCCTTCTGCGTGGCCGCGGCGTGCGCGGCCAGGGAGGCCGGGCGGCGCGGTCGTGCCGTCCGGGCAGAACAAGGCAGAACGTGGAGCGCAGAACAGCAGAACGTGGAGCTGGGAATCGAACGTGGAGCTGCGAATTGAGGGGAAGAGTGGCACCAGGCCGGGCCCTTTGTCAGGGTTGCATCAATAGTTGGCCGGAACTGGTCCGCTGCCCGGTAGGGCACGTTCGATATGCGGAGCGGGCGGACAGGCCCTGGGGCTGCCCTCTTGTTCGAGGGCAGCCCCAGGTACTGCCTCAATTGTTCGATCCTGTACCGCCTGCCCGGCGTCGGGCGGCGGGTGGCCGGATCTGGCCCCTGAACTAGACGTGTGGCACGCTCAGTTGGGGATCGAGTTCAACAACTGGCCCCACTCGGGGTACTTCTCGACCTTCTTCTCGTGCAGGGCCATCACCTTCGCGCTCAGCTCGGGGTCCGGGTCGTCGGAGAGCCGCAGCGCGGAGAGCCGCCCCAGGTGCGGAATGATCACGAAGTCCCCGGCGAGGTGCACCGGATCGTGCATGTACCGCTCCAGTGCGTCCAGGTCCTCGACGCCCACGCAGTAGGTGTGGGTGAAGCCGTCGTCGGGCAGCCGCAGATCCTGGCCGACCGTCCCGTACGCCGCCGAATCGACGGTCGAGGTGCGGCGCATCGCGGCCAGCACCTCGGCCTTCTCCTCCTCGGTCGTGCCGTCCTTGAAGCTGAAACGCAGGATGTTGACGATCACGTGCAATCTCCTTGCCGCATGGCGGAGTTGGCAGACAAGCGGCAGGCGATCCTGGAGGCCGCCTTCACCGTCTTCGCCCGCCGGGGCTACGCACAGGCCTGCGTGAAGGAGATCGCCGAGGAGGCGGGGGTCGCCAAGCCGACCGTCTACAACCACCTCGCCGACAAGGAGAACCTCTTCCGGCACGCGATGGAGGCCGCGGCCGACGCGGTGCGTGCCGAGAACCTCGCCGCCGTCGAGCGGATGCGCGACCCCGGCGGCGATCTGCGCGCGGCCATGGAGGACGGCGCGTACCGGCTGCTCCAGGTGTGCTGCGGCGAGCGCGCCCGTGCGCTGCGCTGGCTGACGTACGCGCAGGTCGCCGGGTTCCCCGACCTGATCGATGTCGTCCAGGGGCGTACGTCCGACGGGCTGAGCGACGCGCTCGCCGACCGCCTTGCCCGGCTCGTGCTCTCCGGACGCCTGCGCCCGTGCGACCCCGCCCTGGCGGCCGAGCAGTTCCTTGCGCTGCTCACCGGCCCGCTGGAGTCGCGCTCACGGCTCGGCACGCGCAAGGTCCCGGCGGCGGAGGTCCGTGAGGTGGCGGCCGCCGCGACGGACACCTTCCTGCGGGCGTACGGGGCGTAGGCGGTCGGCAGGGGCTGGGGCCGGCTCCTCTCGCGAGATTTCGTTCGGCGGTTTTCTCTGACCCGGGAATACCCCCCGGGGGTATATGGTTATGATCGATGTCCCGGCAACGGGCAACGCCGGAAGGCACGCCACAAGGCATGCCGGAAGGCGCATCACACCGAGGGAGACGCCATGAAGAACCACTCCGGCCACCACCAGTCCCAGCACGGCGGGCACGCAGGCCACGGCGGCCACGGCGGAGCCACGCCCGGCGGTCTGTCGGTCTCCGAGAACGGGTACACCCTCGAACTCGACTCGACGATCGTCACCGGCGGCGTCCAGCCGGTCACCTTCCGGGTGATAGGCCCCGACGGGCAGGCCGTCACCGAGTTCACGCCCGAGCACGAGAAGGCGCTGCACTTCATCGCCGTCCGGCGCGACACGGCCGGGTTCCAGCACGTGCACCCCGTGATGGACGAGAAGGGCACCTGGAGCGTCGAACTGGCCCTGGAACCCGGGGACTGGAGGTTCTTCGCCGACATCCACCCGGCAGGCCACGACGGAACCATGACGCTGGGGATCGATGTCGCGGTCGCCGGGCAGTACGACCCGCGTCCGCTTCCCGAAGTCACCCGGGCCGCGCGGGCCGACGAGTTCACCGTCACCCTCGACGGCGAACTCCTGCCCGGCGCGGCGAGCGAGCTGACCCTCGCCGTCAGCCGGAACGGCCGGCCCGTCACCGATCTGCAGCCCTACCTGGCCGCGTACGGACACCTGGTGGCACTGCGGGTCGGCGACCTGGGCTACCTCCACGTCCACCCGGAGGGCGAGCCCGGCGACGGCACCACCGCGCCGGGGCCCGAGATCGCCTTCGCGGCGACCGCGCCGTCGGTCGGCACCTACCGCCTGTTCCTGGACTTCCAGCACGACGGCGTCGTCCGGACGGCCGAGTTCACGGTGCGGACCGCGACGAGCCCCGGCTCGGACACGGCATCCCAGGCCGCACCCGCCGAGCACCCGAGCCACCACCACGCACACCACCACTGACCAGCGGGCCTCGGCTCGCGGGGGCACGGACTCCGCCCCGAGGCCGTGCCCCGCCGCATGGACCCGGAAGGAACACGCCATGAGCCTGTTCGCCATCCGCGACTACCGCCACCTGTTCAGCGCCCAGGTCATCGCCCTGTTCGGCACCGGTCTCGCGACAGTGGCCCTCGGACTGCTCGCCTACGATCTCGCGGGACCGCGCGCAGGCGTGGTCCTCGGCACCGCTCTCACCATCAAGATGGTCATGTACGTGGTCATAGCCCCGCTCGCCGCCGCGTACGTCGACCGGCTCCCCAGGAGAGCCTTCCTGGTCTTCCTCGACGTGGTGCGCGCCGCAGTGGTCCTCGCGCTGCCGTTCGTCACCGAGGTCTGGCACATCTACGTCCTGATCGGCCTGCTGCAGGCCGGATCCGCGGCATTCACCCCGACGTTCCAGGCCGTCATCCCCGACATCGTCACGGACGAATCCGACTACACACGCGCCCTGTCCGCCTCCCAGGTCGCCTACACCATGGAGAGCCTGCTCAGCCCGGTACTCGCAGCGGTCGCCCTGGCGTTCATGAGCTTCAACCTGCTTTTCCTGGGCACCTCCGCCGGATTCGCCGTCTCCGCCCTCCTCGTCCTGTCGACGCGCATCCCCGACGCCCGCCCCAACGCCCACGCCAAGGCATGGGACAGGGCAGCGGCAGGGATCAGGACCTTCCTCAGGACACCGCGGCTGCGCGGCATCATGGCGCTCAACCTCGTGGTCGCGGCGGCAGGGTCGATCGTCGTCGTCAACACCGTCAACTACGTGCGTGACGAGCTCGGCGGCTCGCAGTCGGACGTCGCATGGATGCTCGCGGCCTCCGGCGGCGGAACCCTCCTCGCGGCCCTCGCGCTTCCCCGCATCCTCGACCGGATCACCGCCCGCACCGTCATGGTGACCGGCGCCGGAGTCCTCCTCGGCGGCACGATCGCCGCGGTCGGTCTCATGACGGCCGGCCTGACCACATGGACCGGTACGGCGATCAACTGGACCGTGATCGGCATCGGCATGGCGCTCGTCGTCACACCGACCGGAAAGGTCCTGCGTGCCTCCGTCGCGCCGAACGCGATTCCCGGGGCCTTCGCGGCCCAGTTCTCCCTGTCGCACCTGGCCTGGCTGATCACCTACCCCATCGCGGGATGGCTCGGCACGAACGCCGGCTTCGCGCTCGCCTGGTCCGTCCTCGCGGCCCTCGCAGGGGCGGGCACCGTCGGCGCCCTGCTCCTGTGGCCGCGCCACGACGGACGAGGGGCCGTGACGGAGCCCGACACGACCGCACCTCTGCTGGACAGGTCCACCCTGTCCAAGGCCGCGTGAAGCGTCGCAGGGCCTGGAAAGCGCGACCCGGAAGGCGCGACCCGGTAAGCGCGCCCCGGAAAGCGTCCTACCCCACCACGCTGTCCCGCCAGGCACGGTGCAGATCCGCGAACGAACCGCTGCCCGCGACGAGTTCGTCCGGAGTGCCGTCCTCCACGACCCGGCCGTGCTCCATCACGAGCACCCGGTCGGCGATCTCCACCGTGGAGAGCCGGTGGGCGATCACGACGGCCGTGCGGCCGCGAAGCACCGTGTGCATGGCGCGCTGCACGGCCCGCTCGCCCGGGATGTCCAGGGAGCTGGTCGCCTCGTCCAGGATGAGCACAGCCGGGTCGGCGAGCAGCGCCCGCGCGAAGGCCACCAACTGCCGCTGACCGGCGGAGATACGGCCGCCCCTCTTGCGTACGTCGGTGTCGTAGCCGTCCGGCAGCGAGGCGATGAAGTCGTGCGCGCCGATCGCCTTCGCCGCGTGCTCGATGTCCTCGCGGGTGGCGTCCGGGCGGCCGATGGCGATGTTCTCCGCGACCGTGCCGGAGAAGAGGAAGGCCTCCTGGGTCACCATGACCACGCCGCGCCGCAGTTCGGCGTTGGCGAGGTCGCGCAGATCGACCCCGTCGAGGAGGACCCGGCCGTCGGTCGGGTCGTAGAAGCGGGCCAGGAGCTTGGCGAGCGTCGACTTGCCCGCGCCGGTCGAGCCGACGACGGCGACGGTCTGCCCGGCGGGCAGCGTCAGGTCGAAGCGGGGAAGGACCTCGCCGCCGGTGCGGTAGGCGAACCGCACGCCGTCGAAGCGGACCTCGCGGCCCGGGTGTTCGGAGGCGAGGGCGGGCAGCCGGCGCGCGGACTCGGCCGGAGGTTCCGGTACCGAGGGGGTCTGGGCGAGCAGGCCCGCGACCTTCTCCAGGGACGCGGCCGCCGACTGGTAGGAGTTGAGGAACATGCCGAGCCGGTCGATCGGGTCGTAGAGGCGGCGCAGATAGAGCACCGCGGCGGCGAGGACCCCGAGCGCGAGCGTGCCGTCGGTGACGCGGTAGGCGCCCCACAGGACGATGCCGGCGACAGCCGTGTTGGCGACGAGCCGGGACCCGACGACGTAGCGGGCCATCTCCAGCATCGCGTCGCCGTTGCTGCGCTCGTGACGGTGGTTGAGCACGGCGAACTCGGCCTCGTTGGCGCGCTCGCGGCGGAAGGCGCGGACCGGGCGGATGCCGTTCATCGTCTCGGCGAACTTCACGATGACGGCGGCGATCGCGGTGGAACGCTTGCCGAACAGCGGGCCCGCGCGGCGCTGGTAGCGGCGTACGAGGAGGTAGAGCGGCACGAACGACACCATCGCGGCGGCGCCGAGGCTCAGGTCGAGCCAGAGCAGCATCACCGAGATGTAGACGAAGGACAGGATGACGGTGATCAGCTCCTGCAGGCCCTCGCTGAGCAGCTCCCGCAGGGATTCCACATCCGTGGTGGAACGCGATATCAGTCGCCCCGATGTGTACCGCTCGTGGAAGTCCACGCTGAGCGCCTGCGCGTGCCGGAAGATCCGCCCGCGCAGATCGAGCAGCACGTCCTGGTTCACCCGCGCCGAGGCGACGATGAACGCGTACTGGAACCCGGCGGACGCGGCAGCGCACAGCAGATAGCCGAGGCCGACGGCGATCAACGGCCCGTAGTCGTCGCGGCGTACGGCCGGCACGCCGCTGTCGATGGCGTACGCCACGAGCAGCGGCCCGCCCTGCACGGCGGCCTGCTGCAACAGGAGCAGCACGGTCGCGAGCACGACCCGCCTGCGCAGCGGCGCGAGCAGCGAACGGAGCAGGACGGCGGTGGCGCCGGGCGCGGTGGGGAGCGTGTCCTTGTCGAAGTCGTCGGTGGGGGGCGTGGGTTCGGTGGGCCCACCCGCCTCCGGGGCGGGGAAGCCGTTGAGGGGGGTGGGTGTGGGGCGTGGAGAGTGCGATGGGGTGGTGCCAGTGCCAGTGCCAGTGCCAGTGCCAGTGCCCGGGGCCGGGTCCGGGTCCGCGGCTGCGACCGCGGCGTCCGCGGGTCGGTTGTCCGGCACCGGTTCTGCCAGTCGGCTGTCCCGTCCGGGGTCCGCCGGACGGCCGTCCGGCCCCGCATCGGTGCGGGCCCCAGCACCGGAACGGAGTCGCCGCCCGGCCGGCGCGTCCGCTCCCGGGTGCTGCTCGTCGCCGGGGTGGCGACGGCCCTCCGGCTCTTCCTCCCCGCCCGGCCCCGTGGTCCGTGACGCCGGTGTCGATGCCGTCATCGTGCCGTCTCCCCCTCCGCGGACGTGTCGTCCGCCTTTTCCCGCGCGGAAGCGGGCTCCGCCCCCGACATCAGCCACGCGTACTCCGCGTTCTCCCGCAGCAGTTCCTGGTGCGTGCCCACCGCCGTGATCCGGCCCCCGGACAGCAGGGCGACGCGGTCGGCGAGCAGGACCGTGGACGGGCGGTGCGCCACCACCAGGGCCGTGGTGTCCCGCAGGACGCGGCGCAGGGCCGCCTCCACCAGGGCCTCCGTGTGCACGTCAAGGGCGGACAGCGGATCGTCGAGGACCAGGAAGCGGGGGCGGGCGACCACCGCGCGGGCCAGGGCGAGGCGCTGGCGCTGGCCCCCGGACAGGCTCAGGCCCTGCTCGCCCACCTGTGTGTCCGTGCCCTGCGGCAGCGCGTGCGCGAAGTCGGCCTGCGCAATGTCGAGAGCGCGCGCCAACTCGGGCTGCCCGGCGGCCGCTTCGGCCCCCATCAGGACGTTCTCGCCGACCGAGGCGGAAAAGAGCGTCGGCTCCTCGAAGGCCACGGCCACCAGCGTGCGCAGCCGCTCGCGGTCCATCTCCGCGATGTCCGCGCCGTCCAGCGTGATGCGGCCCTCGCTCACCTCGTGCAGCCGCGGCACCAGCGCCGTCAGGGTCGTCTTGCCGCTGCCCGTCGCACCGACGAGGGCGAGCGTCTCACCGGTGCGTATGTGCAGATCGATGCGGTCGAGCGCGGGCGGCGCGTCGGGCGGGGCATCGGGATAGCGGAACCGTACGCCGTGAAAGCGGAGCCCGGCTTCCCCGGAGCCGGACCGGGCCCCTGGGCCTGTGGCGGACCCGGCGGCGGTGGCGGATCCCGCCCCGCTCCTGGCCCTGCCCCCGGCGCCGGACTTGGACCCGATCCCCGAGCCGACGCCGATGCCGACTCCAGCCTCAGCCCCAGCCTCAGACCCAGCCTCAGCCCCAAGCCCGCCCCCGACCGGTGAGGTCTCCGGCTCCGCGTCCATCACCTCGAAATACCGCTCCGTGGCCGTCGCCGACTCCTGGCTCATCGCGAGCAGGAAGCCGATCGACTCCACCGGCCAGCGCAGGGCGAGGGCCGTCGAGAGGAACGCCACCAGCGTGCCCGTGGACAGGTCGCCGTCCGCCACCTGCACCGTGCCGAGCACCAGCGCCGCGCCGATCGCGACCTCCGGCAGCGCCATGATCACCGCGTAGATCGCGGCGAGCAGCCGCGCCTTGGCGAGTTCCGTGCCCCGCAGCGTGTGGGAAAGATCGTGGAACGCCCGCGCCTGACTGCGGTGGCGGCCGAAGCCCTTGATGATGCGGATGCCGAGCACACTCTCCTCGACGACGGTCGTCAGATCGCCGACCTGGTCCTGCGCCCGCCGCGCCACCGCCTGGTAGCGGCCCTCGGAGTACGCGCAGAAGATCACCAGCGGGAGGAGCGGGGTCAGCAGCACAAGCCCGAGCGCCCAGTCCTGCGCGACCAGGATGACCATGCCGACCACGATCGTCGCGCCGTTGACCACCAGGAACGTCAGCGGGAAGGCGAGGAACATCCGAAGCAGCATCAGATCCGTCGTGCCGCGCGAAAGCAGCTGGCCCGACGCCCACCGGTCGTGGAACGCCACCGGAAGCCGCTGCAGATGGCGGTAGAGATCCGCCCGCATCGCCGCCTCGACGGAGGCGAGCGGCCGCGCCACCAGCCACCGCCGCAGGCCGAAGAGGAGCGCCTCGGCGATGCCGAGCAGCAGCAGGAGCAGCGCCCCGAGCCACACCCCGCCCAGGTCCCGCTCGGCCACGGGACCGTCCACGAGCCACTTCAGTACGAGGGGGAAGACCAGCCCCGTACAAGAGGCGAGGACGGCGACAAATGCCGCGCTGAACAGGCGAGTTCGTACGGGGCGGACATAGGGCCACAGACGCAGCAGGGTCCGCGCGGCGGACCCTCCCGAGTGTTCCCCCGCTGATCGCCCCGCTGATTCCTTCGCTGCTTCCTTGGTCGGTGCATCTGGTTTCGGCATCAGGAGCGAGCCTACGGATGGCCACTGACAGCGCCCACCGAGTTTTGGCCCGGACGCGCTCGTCCGCTGGTCCTAAGACCCACCGCCACCGGCGAGGTCGTACCCGCCATCAACCGATCGGCTGATGCCGCTTCGAGCGCGATGGGCGATGCCCGCGCCCCCGCCCACCGGCGAGGCTCGACCCATGCCCATCATCGAAGTGCGCGACCTGCACAAGGCCTACGGCGGACGTGCCGCCGTCGACGGCGTCTCCTTCGCCGTCGAGGAAGGCGAGATCTTCGGAGTCCTCGGACCGAACGGCGCGGGCAAGACCACCACGGTGGAGTGCGTCGAAGGCCTGCGGATCCCCGACACGGGGACGGTCCGGGTGGCCGGGCTCGACCCCGTCGCCGACCACGACCGCGTCACCCGGCTCCTCGGCGCCCAGCTCCAGGAGAGCGAGCTGCAGGCGAAGCTCACCGTCCGCGAGGCGCTCGAACTGTACGCCGCCTTCTATCCGCACCCCGCCGACTGGCACCCCCTCGCCGAACGCCTGCGCCTCACCGACAAGCTGGACAGCCGCTTCGGCAAGCTCTCCGGAGGGCAGAAGCAGCGCCTGTTCATCGCGCTCGCACTGATCGGCAACCCGAAGGTCGTCGTCCTCGACGAGCTGACCACGGGACTCGACCCGCGCGCCCGCCGCGACACCTGGCAGCTCATCGAGGACGTACGCGACAGCGGAGTGACCGTCCTCCTGGTCACCCACTTCATGGAGGAGGCCCAGCGCCTCTGCGACCGCATCGCCGTCATCGACCAGGGCCGGATCGCCGCGCTCGACACCCCCGCGGGCCTGATCAGCCGGGCCGCCGGATCCACCGTCATGTCGTTCACGCCGTCCGCGCCGCTCGACGAGCGGGAACTCGCCGCGCTGCCGCAGCTCACCTCCGTCGAGGAGCGGGACGGCCGCTACACGATCAACGGCACCGACACGACCGTCGACGCGGCCATCACGCTGCTCGCCCGGCACCACATCACCGCCCGCCAACTGC
Organism: Streptomyces sp. NPDC021622; assembly: GCF_040640795.1. Lineage (NCBI taxonomy): Bacteria > Bacillati > Actinomycetota > Actinomycetes > Kitasatosporales > Streptomycetaceae > Streptomyces > Streptomyces sp. NPDC021622. The sequence goes on along the minus strand of NZ_JBFACK010000012.1, from coordinate 272,059 downwards.
GGGTCTCCGACGCCACGTTGGACGACGCGTTCCTCGACCTGACAGGAGCGAACGCATGAGCGCCGCCACCACCGCCGTCGTGAAGAGCGAGTTCCGCCTCTTCACCCGCGAACCAGGCGGGATCTTCTGGATCCTGGCGTTCCCCACCATCCTCCTGGTGATCCTCGGCTCCATCCCGTCCTTCCGGGAGGCCGACGACTCGCTCGGCGGGCTTCGCATGGTCGACGCGTACGTACCCGTGACGGTGCTCCTCGCCATGATCATGGCGGGCGGCCAGTCCATGCCGCCCGTCATCACCGGCTACCGCGAACGCGGCATCCTGCGCCGGATGTCCACCACCCCGGTGCGCCCCACGTCGCTGCTCGCCGCGCAGATGGGCCTGCACGGCGCGGCCGCGCTGCTCTCGGCGCTGCTCTCGCTCGTGGTGGGCCGCATCGCCTTCGACGTACCGCTGCCGCGCATGGCCTTCGGATACGTCGTCGCCCTCGCCCTGGCGATCTGCGCGGCCCTGGCCATGGGCGCCCTGGTCTCGGCGCTCTCCCGCACATCGAAGATCGCCACCGCGATCGGCTCGGCGGTCTTCTTCCCCTCGATGTTCACCGCGGGCGTCTGGCTGCCGGTCCAGTCCATGCCCGAAACCCTCGCCCGTATCGTCGAGTTCAGCCCCTTCGGCGCGGCCTCGCAGGCCCTGTACGAGGCGGCGGCGGGGGACTGGCCGGGGTGGGCGCACCTGGGCGTGCTCGCCCTGTGGACGGTGGCGCTGACGTACGGCGCGGCGCGTTGGTTCCGCTGGGAGTGAGGGCATGGGCCGGGCGGTGCCCGTCGACGACACTGGGGCCATGACCATGAGCACGTCGGACGCCGCGAAGATCATCGAGCAGCGATGGGGTCTCTTCAACCGCTGGGGCCCCTACGTCCTGCTCGGCTTCGGGCTTCTCATGGCGCTCGCCACCTCCGGCGTCGTCGGCATGAGCCGGGGCGAGTGGTACGCGTCCTGGGCCCTCGTGGGCGCCGGGCTCGCGCTCCAGCTGTGGTGGAGCGCGGCTGCCGGAAGCCGTCCGGGCCCCTCGGCCGCCGGCACCGTCTACTACGCCGTGCGCTGGGCGCTCGCCTTCGCCCTCACCTGGTTCAACCCGTTCTTCGCGTTCTACGCCGTCGTCGGCTACTTCGGCGCCGAACGGCTGCTGCCGCCGCGCCTGGTGAAGCCGGGCTTGTTCGCCACGGCCGTCATCATGGCAGGATCCCAGTCCGGCGGTCTGCCGCCGCACGACGAACTCGGCTGGACCGTCTTCGGCGCGCTGCTCGCCGTGAACGTCGCCCTGCTGATCGTCTTCGCACACCTCGCGGCCCAGGAGGACGAGCGCAACCGCATCGCCGTCTCCACCATCGTCGAACTGGAGCACGCCAACACCGCGTTGCAGCAGGCCATGGACGAGAACGCCGCCCTGCACTCCCAACTCCTGGTCCAGGCAAGGGAGGCGGGGGTGGCCGACGAGCGGCGCAGGCTCGCCGCCGAGATCCACGACACCATCGCGCAGGGCCTGACCGGCATCATCGCCCAGCTCCAGGTCGTCGCCAACGCCTCCGACGAGACGCTGGCCCGCGAACACCTGGGCCGCGCCGCCGATCTCGCCCGGCACAGCCTGGGCGAGGCCCGCCGCTCCGTCCACAACCTCTCCCCGACGGCCCTGGAACACGACGAGCTGCCCGAAGCGCTGAAGAAGACGGTCACGGAGTGGGCCGAACGCACCGGCGTCCGCGCCGAGGCCACGGTCACCGGACCCGCCGAGCCCCTGCACGAAGAGATCGAGGCGACCCTCCTGCGCATCGTCCAGGAGGCACTGTCCAACGCCTCCCGGCACGCGGCCGCCACCCGGGTCGGGGTCACCCTCTCCTACATGGACGGCGAGGTCACCCTCGACGTGCGCGACGACGGCAGCGGCTTCGACCCGCTGACGCTCGTCAAGCGCAGCGGCTCCGGAGGCTTCGGCCTCGACGGCATGCGGGCCCGCGCCGAGCGCATCGCCGGCTCCTTCACGGTCGAATCGGAACCGGGCGGCGGCACCGCACTGTCGGCTCGCGTACCGTTGGTCCGCCATGGCTGACGTGATCACTCTCCTCATCGTCGACGACCATCCCGTCGTACGCGACGGACTGCGCGGCATGTTCCAGTCCGACCCGTGCTTCGAGGTGCTCGGCGAGGCCGCCGACGGCGTCGAGGCGGTCGCCCTTGCCGAACGCCTCGACCCGGACGTCGTCCTGATGGACCTGCGCATGCCCGGCGGCAACGGCGTCGACGCGATCGCCGAGCTCACCCGGCGCGGCGCCCGCTCCCGGGTCCTCGTCCTCACCACGTATGACACGGACTCGGACACGCTCCCCGCGATCGAGGCGGGCGCGACGGGCTACCTCCTCAAGGACGCACCCCGCGACGACCTGTTCACCGCGGTCCGCGCGGCCGCCGAGGGCCGCACGGTCCTCTCCCCGGCGGTGGCCTCCCGCCTGGTCTCGGCGGTCCGCACCCCGTCGACGACATCAGGCAACGACCAACTGTCGGCCCGCGAACGGGAGGTCCTCGTCCTGGTCGCCAAGGGCACGTCCAACCGCGAGATCGCCCGCGAACTCTTCATCAGCGAGGCCACGGTAAAGACCCACCTCACCCACATCTACGCCAAGCTGGACGCGAAGGACCGCGCGGCGGCGGTAGCGGTGGCATACACCCGAAAAATCCTGAGCTGACCCCCAGGCTCGATCCCGCCGCTCCGCGGCGAATCTTTCCCGCCCGCCCACCCGAATCTCCGCAGCTGCCCGCCCACCCCGTCAGTAGGTCTTCCACCCCGTCGGAGGCCCTCCAGCCCGGCCGCAGTTCTCCTTTCAGCCTGTCCGGCGTTTGAGGACGAACTCGCCGAAGGCGGTGATCCACGGCCACCTCGCGGCCGGCGCAGCCGGAATTGATTCGGGTAGGGGTGGGGTTGGGGAAAGGAAACCCCCTCACCCACACACCCGCAGCAGAACAACCGTCCGCCCCGCCACAGTCACCGCACCCCCCGCCCGACAGACATCCCCCGGCGCCACCCCCTGCTCCTCCAGGGAGGTGTCCACCACCACCTCGTACGCGCCGGCCCACGGCTCACCCGGCAGCACAAAACTCACCGGCCCTTCCCCCGCGTGCAGCACCGCGAGGAAGCTGTCGTCCACCACCGGCACCCCCCACGCGTCCCGCCCGGGAATGTCCCGCCCCGACAGATACATCCCCAGCGTCGCCGTGGGCGCGTACCAGTCCGCCTCTGTCATCTCCGCACCCCGCGCGGTGAACCACGCCAGATCCCGCAGCCCGTCGGCGGAGTGCGCACGGCCGGAGAAGAAGGCCCGCCGCCGCAGCACGGGATGCGCGTGCCGCAGCGCGATCAGCCGGGACGTCAGGTCGAACAGCGCCCGCCACCCCGGATCCTCGAGCAATCCCCAGTCGACCCAACTGACCTCGTTGTCCTGGCAGTACGCGTTGTTGCTGCCCCCCTGCGTACGCCCCATCTCGTCGCCCGCGACCAGCATCGGCACCCCGGTGGAAAGGAGCAGCGTCGTCAGCAGATTCCGCAGCTGCCGGCGGCGCACCTCCGCCACCCGCGCATCATCCGTCTCGCCCTCCGCGCCGCAGTTCCAGGAGCGGTTGTCGTCCGAGCCGTCCCGGTTGCCCTCGCCGTTGGCCTCGTTGTGCTTGCGCTCGTAGGAGACCAGGTCCCGCAGCGTGAACCCGTCGTGCGCCGTCACGAAGTTCACCGACGCGTACGGCCGCCGCCCGCCCCAGGCGTAGAGGTCGCTCGACCCGGAGAGCCGGTAGCCCAGGTCCCGCACATCGGGCAGCGCGCCCCGCCAGAAGTCCCGTACGGCGCCCCGGTAGCGGTCGTTCCACTCCGTCCACAGCGGAGGGAACGCCCCCACCTGATAGCCCCCGGACCCCACGTCCCACGGTTCGGCGATCAGCTTCACCCGCCGCAGGACCGGGTCTTGGGCGATCACCGCGAGGAACGGCGACAGCATGTCCACGTCGTGGAAGGAGCGAGCCAGCGCCGCCGCCAGATCGAAGCGGAAGCCGTCCACTCCCATTTCCGTCACCCAGTACCGCAGCGAGTCCGTGATGAGGCGCAGGACGTGCGGCTGGACGACCTGGAGCGTGTTCCCGCACCCCGTGTAGTCCGCGTACCGCCGCGCGTCGGACGGCTGGAGCCGGTAGTAGCCGCGGTTGTCGATGCCCTTCAGGGAGAGCATCGGGCCCAACTCGCCCGCTTCCGCCGTGTGGTTGTAGACCACGTCCAGGATCACCTCGATCCCGGCCTCGTGCAGCGCCCGCACCATCCGCTTGAACTCGCCGACCTGCTGCCCCGTCGTCCCCGACGCCGCGTACGCCGCGTGCGGTGCGAAGTAGCCGATCGAGTTGTAGCCCCAGTAGTTCCTCAGGCCCCGGCTCAGCAGATGGTCCTCGTGCGCGAACTGGTGGACGGGCAGCAGCTCCACCGCCGTCACACCCAGGCGTACGAGATGGTCGATCGCCGCCGGATGCGCCAACCCCGCGTACGTACCGCGGAGTTCCTCCGGTATCCCGGGGTGCAGTTTCGTGAAGCCCCGGACATGCACCTCGTAGATGACCGAGTCCGCCCACGGTGTCTTGGGGCGCCGGTCGTCCGTCCACTCGTCGTCCGGCGCGTCGTCGTGCACGACCACGCCCTTGGGGACGTACGGCGCCGAGTCCCGGTCGTCCCGCACCGTGTCGGCCACCTGCTGCTGGGGCCAGTCCCGCACATGCCCGTACACCTCGGGCGGCAGCCCGCGCGCCCCGAAGTCGCCGTCCACCGCGCGCGCGTACGGGTCGAGGAGCAGCTTCGCCGGGTTCCAGCGGGCGCCCGTCCAGGGGTCCCAGCGGCCGTGCACGCGATAGCCGTAACGCTGCCCCGGACGGACTCCCGGCACGAAGCCGTGCCAGATCTCGTGCGTCAGCTCGGTCAGCGGACAGCGTGTCTCGACGCCGCCCCCGCCGGCACCGCCGCCCCCGTCGTCACCGTCGTCGCTGTCGTCGAAGAGACACAGCTCGACGGCCTCCGCACCGCCCGCCCACAGCGCGAAGTTGGTGCCCGCGACGCCATCGGGCCCCACCCTGAACCGAGCCCCGAGCGGCGTCGGCGCCCCCGGCCACACCGGCGGCCGCCGCGCCTCGGCGGCCGCGTCCCGCGCCGGAGCGCGCACGGCGGGCGCACCCGCCGATGTCCCGTTCACGGCGGCGGGCTGCCCGGCCACGGCCGCGCCCGTCCCGCGCCGCCCACCCCGCAGTGCTTCCTGTTCGGCTGCGCTGGACACCCACTCGCCTCCCGCGGCTCGACCCCCGCCGCGTCCCGGCGGCCGGGGCTTACCAGACCGGACGACGCGAGCGGACCCCAAGGCTCCCCGCGCCGTCCTCCCCACTGTTCTGCCCAGCGGGTGCGTCGCACTCACGTTTCCCCAGGAGGGGGACGGTCGTTGGGACGGACGTGAGACAGGTAGCGAGGCGCGCACGGCGCGCAGGGGCCGCGCTGGCCGCCGTAGTGACATGGGCAGGACTGCTGGCCGCAGCCGCGGGATGCAGCGGTGACTCAGGCGGCATCGACCGCCTCATGGGCAAGCCGCGCTCGCCCGCCGACACGATCCGGGTGACCCCCGACGACGGCAGCAAGGGCGTCAAGGGCGACGAACGGCTCCAGGTGAAGGTCCCCGACGGACGCCTCGAATCGGTGAAGGTCAGCCGGGTGCAGGACGCCCAGGAAGTCCCGGTCCCCGGCCGCATCGACGAGAGCGGCACGACCTGGAAGCCGCTGGACGACGGCGACCTGGCGCTCGCCGCGAAGTACTCGGTGCACGCCGTCGCCCTCGACGGCCACGGCCACCGCTCCGCCCGGCACACGACGTTCACGACGTACGTACCCGACGAGCGGTTCATCGGATACGTGACGCCGGAGAACCGCTCCACCGTCGGCACCGGCATGATCGTCTCCCTGGAGTTCAACCGGGAGATCGAGAACCGCGAGGCCGTCCAGCGCGCCATCCACGTCACCGCCGAACCGGCCGTCGACGTACGCCCGCACTGGTTCGGCAAGACCCGCGTCGACTTCCGCCCCGAGAAGTACTGGAAGCCCGGCACCAAGGTCACCGTCGGCCTGCGCCTGCGCGACATCGAGGCCGCCCCCGGCGTCTACGGCCTCCAGGACAAGAGCTTCGCCTTCACCGTCGGCCGCAGCCAGCATTCCCTGGTCGACGCCGCCGAGCACACGATGGAAGTACGCCGCGACGGCGAGCTCCTCTCCACGGTGCCGATCACGGCAGGGGCCCCGAAGACGACGACGTACAACGGGAAGATGGTGGTCACCGAGATGCTCGAGGTGACCCGCATGAACAGCCGCACCGTCGGCTTCGGCGGCGAGTACGACATCCCCGACGTCCCGCACGCCATGCGCCTGACCACGTCCGGCACCTTCCTGCACGGCAACTACTGGTCGCCGGACGCCCCTGGCAACACCAATGTCAGCCACGGCTGTGTGGGCCTGCGCGATGTGAAGGGCGGCAGCTCACAGACCCCGGCGGGCTGGTTCTTCGACCGGAGTCTGATTGGTGACGTCGTGGAAGTTGTCAACAGCCATGACAAGAAAGTCGCTCCTGACAACGGGCTCGGTGGCTGGAACATGGAGTGGAAGGACTGGACGGCACCGCCCGGCACCAAGCCTGAGGCCAGGCCCTGAGCCAGGAGTTGAGGTGGGGACCGCACTGCATGCGCAGTTGGGACTGAACAGTGACATTGGCGGGGAGTCATCGGTCAGGACCGTGTGGTTATCTAGCGCGGGGCGCGTGTCGGCACGCGCCAATGCACTGGGGTGCGGGCCTGACCAGGCCGTGTGAGGGGAGACAACATCGTGAACGGGCGACCGATATCGGGGCCGTCGGTTGGTGCGCGGGGGAGCGCACGGCGGCGGGGGAGCAAGGGCCTCTTTGCGGTGGCATCGGGTGTGACACTGCTGTTGGTCACGGCCTGCGGCGGGGGCGGCGGCTCGGACTCGGGGGACGACGGCAAGGGCAAGGCGGCCGACAAGAACGCGCCGTCGACGGCCGTGGTGACCGTGGCCCCGAAGGACGGCGCGGAGTCGGTGGCCACCAGCGGGGCCCTGAAGATAGCCGCCGACAAGGGCAAGCTGTCCCAGGTCAAGGTCGAGGACAGCAAGGGCAATCCGGTCCCCGGCAAGATCACTTCGGGTGGCGCGACATGGACGCCCGCGCACCACCTCGCGGCCTCCACGAAGTACAAGGTCCACGCGATAGCCAAGGACTCCGAGGGCCGTGAGTCCGCCAAGGACACGTCGTTCACGACGCTGACCCCGAAGAACACCTTCGTCGGCCAGTTCACTCCGGAGGACGGCTCGAAGGTCGGCGTCGGGATGCCGTTCTCCGTCCACTTCAACCGCGGGATCACCGCGCCCGAGGACGTCGAGAAGGCCATCGAGATCAAGACCGAGCCGTCCGTGCCGGTCGAGGGTCACTGGTTCGGCAACGACCGCATCGACTTCCGCCCCGAGAAGTACTGGAAGGCGGGCACGAAGGTCACCGTCAACCTCAACCTCGACGGCGTCGAGGGACGGCCCGGCGTGTACGGCGAGCAGGCCAAGACCCTGAAGTTCACCATCGGCCGCAGCCAGGTGTCCACCGTCGACGCCAAGTCCCACCAGATGAAGGTCGTCCGGGACGGCAAGCAGATCAAGAAGATCCCGATCACCGCGGGCGCCCCCGGCACGACGACGTACAACGGCCAGATGGTCATCAGCGAGAAGCTTCAGGTCACGCGGATGAACGGCGACACGGTCGGCTTCGGCGGCGAGTACGACATCAAGGACGTCCCGCACGCGATGCGCCTGTCCAACTCGGGCACGTTCATCCACGGCAACTACTGGTCGGGCGGCGCCTTCGGCAACACGAACGCCAGCCACGGCTGTGTCGGCCTGAGCGACGTACGCGGCGGATACAGCAAGAAGACGCCCGGAGGATGGTTCTTCAACAACTCCCTCGTCGGGGACCTGGTGGTCGTGAAGAACTCGGCGGACAAGACGATCCAGCCCGAGAACGGCTTCAACGGCTGGAACATGTCCTGGGAGAAGTGGAAGGCCTGACAGGCCCGCCGGGATTCCCGGCCGCATGTCGCTGTCATGCGGGGCACGGCTAACGTGCCTCGCATGACATCTGTGCATCTCGAAGTCGCCGAAGGCGTCGGCACGATCCGCCTCGACCGCCCCCCGATGAACGCGCTCGACATCGCCCTCCAGGACCGGCTCAAGGAACTGGCCGAAGAGGCGACCCGGCGCGACGACGTACGCGCCGTGATCATCTACGGCGGCGAGAAGGTGTTCGCGGCGGGCGCGGACATCAAAGAGATGCAGGACATGGACCACGCGGCGATGATCGTGCGGTCCCGTGCCCTGCAGGACTCGTTCACCGCCGTCGCCCGCATCCCCAAGCCGGTCGTCGCCGCCGTCACCGGCTATGCCCTCGGCGGCGGCTGCGAGCTCGCGCTCTGCGCCGACTTCCGCATCGCCGCCGACAACGCCAAGCTCGGCCAGCCGGAGATCCTGCTCGGCCTGATCCCCGGCGCGGGCGGCACCCAGCGCCTGTCCCGTCTGGTCGGCCCGTCCAAGGCCAAGGACCTCATCTTCACCGGCCGCATGGTGAAGGCCGAAGAGGCGCTCACCATCGGCCTGGTGGACCGCGTCGTGCCCGCCGCCGAGGTGTACGAGCAGGCGCACCAGTGGGCGGCGCGGCTCGCGCAGGGGCCCGCGCTCGCGCTGCGCGCCGCCAAGGAGGCCGTGGACGCGGGCCTGGAGACGGACATCGACACCGGGCTCGCGATCGAGCGCACCTGGTTCGCGGGTCTGTTCGCCACGGAGGACCGCGAGCGGGGCATGCGCAGCTTCGTCGAGGAAGGTCCCGGCAAGGCGAAGTTCCTCTGACGTACCCCTGAAGTGCCCCTGGAATGTGATCAGTTGAGGGCGCGTCAGCACGCGTGTCCCCCGAAGGGGCGGATTATGCGAGCCTTAAGAGAGCCTTAAGCCTGCCTGCTTCGGGGCTGTTGGTGATCACTCGTAAGCGGGCAGTCATCGCAGGTCGGACGGGCTGTCGCAGGGTCCTAACTGCCACTGGCATATGCCTACTCGACCCCCCGGAATGGTTGGTTCCGGGGGGCTTATTCCTTCGGAACGGCCCCGGAGGGCGCTCGGGGCGGCCATGATGGGGGCATGGCGGGGCTGGAGGGTATGGAACAGCCGCGGCGGCACGGGAGTGCGACCGCGGCGCGCTGGTCGCCGGCGGTTGAGGACGAACACGCGCTCAAGGCGCTCGAGTTGTTCGGCAATCCGACGGACGCAGAAGTACCGCTGCCGTCGCGCCCGGAGTCCGCCGCCATCGCGCGCCGGCTCGCGCAAGTCGTCGTGCTCCGCCACTGGGGCCTCTCCCCGAAAATGACCGAGGACGTGGTCCTCCTCGTATCCGAACTCGTCGGCAACGCCGTGCGGCACACCGGCGCCCGCGTCTTCGGCCTGAAGATGGCGCGGCGGCGCGGCTGGATAAGGATCGAGGTGCGCGACCCCTCGCGCGGACTGCCCTGCCTGATGCCCGTCCATGAGCTCGACCTCAGCGGCCGCGGGCTCTTCCTCGTCGACAAGCTCTCCGACCGGTGGGGCGTGGACCTGCTGCCGCGCGGCAAGACGACCTGGTTCGAGATGCGGGTCGCGGACCGCTGAGGCTTCGCCGGGTCCTGGGTACACGAAAGCCCCCGGTTGCCGGAGTGCGGCGCTGCGGGGGCCTTCGTGAAGCGTCGTGGACGAATGGGGTGTGGTCCACGGCCGCTGAAACGACCTGAGCCCGGGTCAATGGGGGTCGTGGCACCGACTATGGCAGACGGGGGCCAGCGATCCAAAAGTCCCTATCCGTGCATAACGCCTCAAACCGGGACACTGTAAAAGTGAATCCTTGGTGAGATGGGACACCTGCCTGGTAAACGCTGGTTAAGCGCAGGCTGTGACAGGTGTTCCGCAAGGGTCGCCCAGGTGTCCTGAGGGTTCGCGGCCCCGACCCGCGGAGGTCCCGAAGCGGGCAATCGGCATCTTTCGCCCGCTTTGCCTATTAAATGGGCGCGTGATCGAGACCGACCGCCGAGGAGCCCTGCGTGCGGGCGCCGGCCTGGTCGTCACCGGCGCGCTCGCCACCGGATGCGCCACGACCGGCACCGCCCCCACGCGCGACCGCCCGCACGCACCGCCCGGCGCACCCCACGCCGCCCCGGCGGCCGCCCCCGCACCCCGCCGCTTCCCCGGCCTCCCCGACCAGATCGCACACAGCCCCCGCGGCCGCCCCCAGGTCGCCCTCACCTTCCACGGCCAGGGCGACCCCGCCACCGCACGGTCCCTGCTCACCATCGCCGAGAACGCGGACGCCAAGATCACCGTCCTCGCCGTCGGCAGCTGGCTCGACCAGCACCCGAAACTCGCCCGCCGCATCCTCGACGGCGGCCACGACCTCGGCAACCACACCCACCACCACCTCACCGTCAACGACATGACCGAGGCCGACGCCCACGCCGAGATCACCGGCTGCGCCGAACGCCTGCACCGCCTCACCGGCTCCATCGGCACCTGGTTCCGCCCATCCCGCGCCCAGCGGGCGACCCCCCTCGTCGCCCGCCTCGCCCACCGCGCCGGCTACCCGCACGTCCTCTCGTACGACGTCGACTCCCTCGACTTCACCTCGCCGGGCGCCCCGGCCGTCACCCGCAAGATCGCCTCAGAGGTGCGCGCGGGCTCCGTCGTGAGCCTGCACTTCGGGTACGCGGACACGGTCGCCGCGCTCCCCGCCGTCCTGGAAGACCTCGACCGCCGCGGCCTGCGCGCGGTGACGACCACGGAGCTGCTGACCTGATGACCCTCCACCTCGACCTCACCCGCCGCACCTCGGCACTCATCGCCGCCGGTGCCGTCGTCGCCGCCGCACTCGCCGGCTGCGGAACCGACACCCGCCAGGACGAAGCCCACGGCACCAAGGGCATCCAGAAACCCGCCAAACCCAAGGCGGCGCCGGGCCTCCCCGGCATGCCACCGGTCCTCGACCCCAAGGACGTCTACGCCGCAGACCGCCCCAACAAGCTCTCCCCGGTGGTCAAGGACTTCCCCTCCCGCGTCTACGTCCCCAACACCAACTCCAACACCGTCTCGGTCATCGACCCCAAGACGTACCGGGTCATCGACACCATCGACGTCGGCATCCAGCCCCAACACGTCGTCCCCTCCTGGGACATGAAGACCCTCTGGGTCAACAACAACCGCGGCCACACGCTCACGCCCATCAACCCCAAGACCGGCAAGGCGGGCAAGCCGGTCGACGTGCACGACCCCTACAACCTCTACTTCACGCCCAACGGCAAGTACGCCATCGTCATGGCCTCCATGGACCGCGAACTCGTCTTCCGCGACCCGCACACCATGAAGAAGGTCAAGACCGAACCGGTCAGCTGCTACGGCGTCAACCACGCCGACTTCTCCGCCGACGGCCGCTACTTCATCGTCTCCTGCGAGTTCTCCGGCGAGCTGTTGAAGGTCGACACCGAGAAGATGAAGGTCATCGGCCAGCAGAAGCTGCCCTTCGAGGGCGCCATGCCGCAGGACGTCAAGGTCTCACCCGATGGCAAGACCTTCTACGTGGCCGACATGATGGCCCACGGCATGTGGGTCCTGAGCGGCGACAAGTTCGACAAGCCGAAGCTCCTGCCCACCGGCAAGGGCACCCATGGCCTGTACGTCAGCCGCGACTCACGCGAGATGTACGTCTCCAACCGCGGCGAGGGCACCGTCTCCGTCTTCGACTTCCCCAAGAACAAGCTCACCAAGAAGTGGAAGCTCCCCCAGGGCGGCAGCCCCGACATGGGCGGCGTCTCCGCGGACGGCAACACGCTCTGGCTGTCCGGCCGTTACGACTCCGAGGTGTACGCCATCGACACCCGCACCGGAGTCCAGATCGCCCGCATCCCCGTCGGCGGCGGCCCGCACGGCCTCGCGGTCTACCCGCAGCCGGGCCGCTACTCCCTGGGGCACACGGGGATCTTCCGCTGAGTTCACCGAGCACCGAGCCCGAGTCATTCAACGGTTGACGACCGCGGCCACCGGGAACGGGGAGGTTAGATCCACCGCCCCGTTCCTCTGCCCCACAGGAGGCCGCGCATGATCCGAGGCATCGACGTCAGCTCGTACCAGTCCACGTTCGACACGGACGGCCTCTCCTTCGTCATCATCAAGGCGACAGAGGGCCGTTCGTACATCAACCCGAGACTGACGGCGCAGACGAAGCTGGCACGGGACGGCGGCTGCGTGGTCGGCTTCTACCACTTCCTGTGGCCCGGCAACATCACGGCCCAGGCGGAGTATTTCGTCAGCAAGGCCCCTGAGAAATCAGGGGACTTGCTGGCGGTGGACTGGGAGTGGACGGGGGATCATACGGCCGCGTCGAACGCCGAGAAGGACCGCTTCATTCGGGAGGTGAAGCGGCTGCGGCCGTCACATAAGGTTCTGTTGTACGCGAACCGGGATTTCTGGCTAAATCGGGACACCACGTCCTACGCGGGTGACGGCCTCTGGATCGCCGACTACGTGACGGCGGGCAAGCCGCGCATCAAGGCGAAGTGGCGGATCCACCAGTACACGTCGACGCCGCTGGACAAGAATGTGGCGGATTTCGAGAGCGAGCAGGCGCTGCGGGACTGGGCGAAGCCCTAGTCCACGGGCCTCAGGCCCGCCACTCCGCCGTGCGCTCCGGGGACGCCTCGGACAGGGCCTTGGTGACCGCGTCCACGTCCGCCGCGAGGCCGTAGACCGCGGTGCCGGGCTGCTGGCGCCACGACTCGTCCTGGCCGCCCGTGTCGACGGTGTCGAAGCCGATCTCGTCGAGCAGATCGCGTACGACCTTCTTGGCGGCCTCGTCGTCGCCGGACACCGGCAGTGCGACGCGGCCCGGGGTGCCCTTGGCCCGGGGCTTGTCGAGGATGTCGTGGGCGTAGGTGCCGTTGAAGGCCTTGACGACGGGGTGGCCGATCTGCCGCTCCGTCCAGCGGCTCTCGGTGAGGCCCTCCTCGATCTCGGCGATCTTCCCGTCGCGCTGCTGCGGGTAGTAGTTGCCGGTGTCGATGACGGCGACGCCGTCGGCCGCGCCGTCCAGGAAGCCCGACGGCAGGTTCGGCACTGCCTTCAGGGGGATCGTGACGACGACCACCTGGGCGTCGCGTGCGGCCTCCTCGACCGTCACCGGCGTCGCGCCGGTCTCGGCGGCGAGCTCGGTGAGGGTCTGCGGGCCGCGGGAGTTCGCGACGGAGACGTCGTGGCCGACGGCCGTGAAGCGACGGGTGAGGTTGCCGCCGATGTTGCCCGCGCCGATGATGCCGATCTTCATGACTTGCCCTTCCGGGGGTTGGTTCGCCGGTCTCGTAGCGGAGCCAACCTCCGGAACGGGTGAGGTATTCCGAACGGAGTGGGTCGGCCTTCTCAGACCTTCACCACGATCTTGCCGGTATGCGTGTTGGACTCCATCAGGCGGTGGGCGTCCTGGATGCGGTCCAGGCCCTCGAAGACCTCGGCGATCACCGGGCGGAGCGTGCCGTCGGTGAGGCCCGAGTTGATGTAGGCGGCCGCGCGGTGGCGGCCCTCCTCCGTCTCGGTGACCATCGGGTTCCCGTATCCGTGGACGGACAGGGGCCAGTTCATCGGGAGGGTCGTGGGGCGGGTGTCCAGCCAGCCGTAGATGACGAGCTTGCCGTTGCGGACCACCGCCTCGCCCAGGTCCTGGAAACCCGGGCCGCCGATCGCGTCGAGCACGATGTCGGCGCCCCGGCCGCCGGTGAGGCGTTTGGTCTCCTTGATCACGTCCTCGCGCTCGCTGACGATGACGTGCTCGGCGCCCAGGTCCAGGAGCTGCTGCCGCTTGGCCTCGGTGCGGGTGGTGGCGATCGGTACCGCGCCCGTGCGGCGTACGACCTGGATGGCCGCGGTGCCGACGCCGCTGGACGCGCCGGTGATCAGGACGTGCTGGCCCGGCAGCAGCCCGGCGGTCTGGAGCAGCGCGCCGTACGCGGTGGAGTAGGTGACCCAGATGGCGGCCGCGGTGACGGCGTCCACTTCGGCGGGGCGTGGGACGACGGCGGTCTGCGGCAGCAGGACCAGCTCGCCGTACACGCCGTGCGCGCTCAGTTCGGTGTTCGCCGCCGTGAGGACGGTGTCGCCGGGGGCGAAGGCGGTGACGCCAGCGCCGACGGACTCGACGGTGCCTGCGGCCTCGTAGCCGTTGCGGGATGCGGGCAGGGTCGGCTGGTAGTAGTAAGTGCCCGCGCGGAGCAGGGTTTCGGCGCGGTTGAGGCCCAACGCCTCGACGCGGATGCGGACGTCGCCCGGTCCGGGGGCGGGGATCTCCACGTCGTGGATCCGCATGACCTCGGGGCCGCCGATCTCGTCAAAGAGCACGGTGCGAGCGGTGGTTGACGCTGTAGTTGTTGTCATGCAGGAGACGCTAGGTGGGCTGCGCGAGACGGACCATGCCTGCTGCTCTCGCTTTTATACCCGTACGTCTTGCGGGGTGCGGCGCGCGCTACGGTACGGCCATGGACGTACTCAGCGACGCGATAGCCGCCATGCGGACGGGGCGGCCGCATTCCTCCCGTACGTACAGGCACGCGCCTTGGGGCATGCGGTTCGCCCCGTCGAACGGTGCCGGGTTCCATGTGGTGCTCCAGGGTTCCGCCTGGCTGCTTCCGTCCGGTGACGGGGCGGAGCCGGTGGCGCTCGGGCCCGGGGACGTGGTTTTCCTTGCGCACGGGCGCGGGCACGGTCTGGCGAGCGCGCCGGATGTCCCGCTGGAGGATTTCGCCCTCGCCCCGGACGGCTCCTGGCCGAAGACGGAGGGCGACCGGGAGGCGAGCACCGTGCTGCTGTGCGGGGCCTACCAGTTGGACCGGGCGCGCGCCCATCCGCTGCTCGCCGAGCTGCCGGAGGTGGTGCATCTGCCGGCCAGGGTCGGGGAGCACGCGTCGCTGCGGTCCGCCGTGGAGCTGCTCGGTGCCGAACTGGCCGACGCGCAGCCGGGGTCGGACGCCGTGATTCCCGCGCTGCTCGACACGATGCTGCTGTACATCCTGCGGGCGTGGTGGCTGCGCGAGCAGAGCGCGGGGCATGCGACGGGCTGGGCCGCAGCGCTGCGGGACCCGTCGGTGACGGCCGCGCTGTACGCGATCCATGACGACCCCGCGAGGCCCTGGACGGTGGAGGAGCTCGGGGCGCGGGCGGGGCTCTCCCGTGCGGCGTTCGCCCGCCGGTTCGCGGCGTCGGTGGGGGCGAGCCCGCTCGCGTATCTGACGTGGTGGCGGATGACGACGGCGGGCCGGCTGCTGCGCGAGGAGGACCTGCCGCTGCGGCAGGTCGCCGAACGGGCGGGCTACACCTCGGAGTTCGCCTTCTCCAGGGCGTTCAAGCGGGAGTTCGGGGTGGCGCCTGGGCGGTACCGGAGGATGCGGGCCGCCGGGTAGGGCGTACGCGGAATCGTGTGTGTGACGAGGGGCACAGGAACTCTCCCGGGGTCGCGGAGAGGTCATGGGTGTGAGTCCTACTGAACTGGGAGACGGCATCCATGCACGGATACGGGCCGGGGAGCGGGAGGCGTTCGGTGAGCTGTACGAGGCGTACGCGCGGACGGTCTACAACCATGCCCTGCGGCTGACCGGCGACTGGTCGACCGCCGAGGAGGTCATGTCCGAGACGTTCCTCGCGGCCTGGCGCACCCGGGAGCGGCTCGATCCGGACCGCGGTTCGCTCAAGCCGTGGCTGCTCGGCATCGCGACGCACAAGGCGCAGAACGCCAACCGCGGTCTGCGCCGGCGGCTCGCCTTTCTGTCCCGGCAGCCGTCGCCGCCCCAAGTGGCGGACTTCGCCGAGGAGTCGGCGGGCCGCCTGGACGACGCGCGGCGGCTCGCGGCGGTGCACGGCGCTTTGCGCCGGCTGCGGCGTCCGGAGCGTGAGGTGCTCGTGCTGTGCGTGTGGTCGGGGCTCGACTATGCGCAGGCCGCCGAGGCGCTCGGGGTGCCGGTGGGCACGGTGCGGTCGCGGCTCTCGCGGGCGCGGGCGCGGCTGCGGCGGCTGAGCGAGGACGCGCTGGGCGCGGAGGCGGAGGCGGGAGAAGTGACCGGTGTGAGGGAAGTGACGGAACCGCTCCGTGGTCGCGGAGAGGTAGAGAGTGAGGCCGCGTTCGCGGCCCTGCCCCTGCGGGAGGAATTCCGATGAACGCCGCCACCCCCTCTCGGGGAGAGGCCGAGGCCGAGGTCGAGGAACTGGCCGGTCTTCTGCCGGAGTCGGCCGAGGAGGAGTGGGAACTTCCGCCGGGCCGTCACCTTCACCACAAGGATTTCCTGATGCAGCAGATCGACCGTGACAGCAGTCCCGCCACCGACCACCCGCGCTCCGCCCCAGCCTCGCCCCGGCGCCGGTTCCTGCGCCCGGCCGTTCTGCTGCCCGCCACCGTGCTCGCGCTGACGGGCGGGATCCTGGCCGCCACGCTGACGTCCGGTGACGCCGGTGGTGTGCGTGACATGGGGGCGGGCCCGGCCGTCGCGAACGGCGCCCCGAACGGCGCCGCAGGCACGCTCGGCCGGATCGCGAACGCGTCCCTGAATGCGGACACGAAGCCGGTGAAGGACGGCCAGTTCGTCTACGTACGCAGCCTGGTCCGGGAGAACAAGGGGGAGTTCGACGGCCCGGTGAAGCTCGGCGCCCCGCACAAGCGGGAGGTCTGGATGTCGCAGAACCCGGCGCCCGTCACGGACATCGGGATGATCCGCGAGAGCGGGAAGGGCGTGCCGATGCCGGGGCAGGACGTGCCGATCGAGGCGTCCGGCGTGGACGGCACGGACGACACCGGCGCGATCCCCGCGGGGCCCGACCGTCCCACGTACGCCTGGCTCGCCTCGCTGCCCACCGATCCCGACGCCCTCTTGAAGAAGCTGTACGCGCAGACGCGGGTGAGTGATGAGCGGGAGACGAAGGCGCAGGCGGTCTTCGGCAAGATCGGCGAGCTCCTTGAGGGGACGATCATGCCGCCGGAGAACGCCGCCGCCCTCTACAAGGCCGTCGCGAAGCTGCCCGGGGTGACCGAGGTGCCCGACGCGGTGGACGCGGCGGGCCGCCGTGGGATCGGCATCACCCTTGAGCAGTCGTCGTATGCGACGCGCGATGAGTGGATCTTCGATAAGAAGACCTTCGCCTACCTCGGTTCACGGGCGTACATGACGAAGGACCACAAGCCGGACAAGGCGGGCGGGCAAGGGGGCGGGCCGCGCAATGGCGAGGTCCTGCTCGGCAGCAACGCGGTCCTGGAGCGCGCCGTCGTCGATCAGCGCGGCATGGAGCCCGCCGCGGGGCGCGGCTGATCGTGACTCCGGGCGGGGGCCGGTTTCACCGCCCGGAGCAGCAGGAAGAGCAGCAGCCCGAACGGTGAGAGAAGAATCGTCAGGACCAGGAGGGGGCCCATCACCAGGGGGTGTACGCCGATTCGGCGCGCCTCGCGGTACATCCACTGCCCGATGAGCAGGTCCCAGGCGATGACCTGGGCCCAGATGGCGCCCGCCCCGTTGGCGTGGACGAGCAGTTCACGGAAGCCGTCGATGTCCGGGCTGCTGACCGCGGCCCAGAGTTCGGGGAAGACGGGCAGGGCCATCGCGGCGTACACGGCGAGGACCGGGACGACGGTGAGGGGTGACGCGGCGATGCGGTCGGTCGTCCGCCACCCCGGCGCGAAAATCATGAGCAGCCAGACCGGGGCGGCCAGATAGAAGGAGAATTCGAAGAGGAAGCCGGTCATGCCACGAGCTCCTTCGTGTCGTTCGTGTCGTCCGGATTGTTAACTGCCGTGTCCTGGGCGGCTGTTGCGGGGGCAGAACGCAGTACCCCGTACGCGCCCGCGGCCGTGGCGGCGACGATCAGTGCCGTCGCCGCCAGCGTCGCGCCGTCCGGGTGGATCAGCGGCTGGCCGCGCAGCGCCTGCCAGGCGAGCAGGGCGAAGACGGCGGCGTAGGCGCCCGCGGCGACGAGGACGAGGCGCAGCCGGACCCGTTCATCCGCGAGGCGGGTGAAGCGCGGGGCGAGCGCGAGAAGCCCCATGAGCAGCAGCGGGAGCACCTGCAGCGCGTGCATGCCGAAGAAGTGCGGGATCCGCAGGTCGCCGCCGGTGGTGGACCAGCCGGTCAGCGGCATCGAGGGACCGCCGTCGGGCACGCCCACGCTGTGCGCGCCGACGATCGACGAGTCCCGCACCTGGTCGGGTGTCGGCTGCGTCATCCGGAACCCGATGGCGGCGCCGGCGAGCGCGAGGGTGATCCCGCACCGCATCGCCCAGGCGGAGGCGCGGTCGGCGAAGCGGGCGCGCAGCAGCAGGACGGCGATGCCCAGGGTGGCGAGCCACAGGGTGACGATGCTGACGGCCATCACGTTGAACAGCGCTTCGTCGAACGGGGTCTGGTGGTTGAAGTGGCTGCGCTTCCCGCGCACCACCTGCCCGGTGATGATCACCATCTCGACGAGGAGGGTCAGGGCGACCACCGTGCCCGCCCACCAGCCCGCCCTGCGGCCCCGGTCGAGCAACGACAGCATCCAGGCGAGCGAGAGCCCGTAGGCGATGAGCGAGACCGAGAACTTGAACGGCTTGGCCCAGATGGGCGAGCCCACCAGGACCCGGTCGTCGACGACGAGTCCCACCGCGGAGACGGCGGCGAGTAAGACCATCGACGCGGAGAACATCACCAGTGGCCGGTGCCATGAACGCCATGAAGACATAGGGGTCCCCTTGCTGGGAGGGTGGTTCTACGAAATATGGATAGCAGCGCTGTCCGCTATCCGATAGCGCCACTATCTATGATGGGTGGTGAAGATGGCAAGGGCGGCAAGGGGCGAAGAGAGTGGACAGGCCGTGCGTATTGGTGAGTTGAGCCGCAGGACCGGCGTGCCGGTGCCGACGATCAAGTACTACGTCCGTGAAGGGCTGCTGCCACAGGGCGAGTTGAGCAGCCCCAACCAGGCGCACTACGGCGAGGCGCACGAGCGCAGGCTGCGGCTGATCCGCGCGCTGCTCGATGTGGGCGGCCTGAAGGTGGCTGCCATCGCGGAGGTGCTCGGCGCGGTCGACGATCCGGGGCGCCCGCTGCACAAGGTGCTCGGCGCGGCGGCGGACCGGCTCGGCACGGCGGGCGCCGCCGACGACGACGCCGAGGCGCAGGCCGCGCAGACCGCCGTCGGGGAACTGATCGCGCGGCGCGGCTGGCACGCCCATGAGTCGAACCCCGCGGCCGACGACCTGTCACGCGCCCTTGCCGCCATGGGCCGGGTGGGCCACGGGGCGTTCACGGAACTCCTCGACGAGTACGCCGACGCCGCCGAGATGGTGGCCCGCGCCGACCTCGGCTATGTGAACCGCCGGGTCGCGGTCGAGGACCTGGTGGAGAGCGTGGTGATCGGAACGGTCCTGGGGGAGGCGGTGTTCAACGCCATGCGGCGGCTCGCGCACGTGGACGCGTCGGCGCGGTTGTACGGGGTCGATGGCGCGGGGCGGGGCGAGGCCGAGGGGCCGGGGGGCGGAGGGTCGGGGGGCGGGGGCTGACTCAGCCGAGGGTCGGCAACCGCCGCAGGGTTTCCTGGAGTTCGGCCTGGGACACCCGCGCCGCTTCCTCCGCGTCCCGCGCCTCGACGGCCCGTACGAGGTCGGCGTGCGCGGCGTCGCCGGGGTTCGGCTCGTCGGCGCGTACGCCGGTGAGGTGCAGGAGGCTGATCAGGCCTTCCCGCAGTGCGGGCATGAACTCGGCGAAGAGGTCGGTGAGGACGGGGTTGTGGGCCGCTGCGACCACCGCCGCGTGCAGCGCGATGTCGGCGTCGATGAACGCGGCGTCGGCCGCCGCGGACGCGGCCCTGCGCGCTTCGAGTGCGGCCCGCATCGCCGCGATGTCCTCGTCGGTGCGGCGCAGCGCGGCGAGCCGCGCGGCCTGCACCTCCACCAGCATGCGTACCTCGTAGGTGTCGGTGACCGCCGCCTGCCGCAGCCGCGTCGGCCAGTCCCTGACCTCTTGTGTCGCGATGACGAAGACGCCGGAGCCCTGGCGGGGCTGCACGAGCCCGGCGCCGGCGAGCGCGCGCAGGGCTTCGCGGACGGTGGAGCGCCCGATGCCGAGCTCCTTGGCGAGGGTCGTCTCGCCGGGGAGCTTGCTGCCGACGGGCCAGTCGCCGCCGGTGATCTGTTCGCGCAGGCGGGCGGCGGCCTGTTCGACGAGCGGGCTGGGGTGGAGGGAGTTCAGAGGCATGGCGGGGCACCCGGTAGTTGTCTGAGGACCACTTGTCTGAGGAGTACTTGTCTGAGGACCTGAGGTGTGGCTAGTGTAGCCGTGTGATCTTCTGCGGTCTCCTTCTTCTCGGCTGCCGCGGCGGGGCCTGAAGCGACCGGCACCCCGCCGCGGGGTGTCGTGCTGCCGGTCGGCCGACCGACCGAGCCGAGAGGCCACCGTGAACTCCTCCGCGTACCCGTGGAATCCCCAGCGCCCGAGCGTCATGCCGTCCCACCGCTACCGCCCCTACCAGGATCGCGTCAACGTCCCGTCGCAGGAACGGAGTTGGCCCGCCGCCCGCATCGAGCGCGCACCCCTCTGGGTCCCCGTCGACCTGCGCGACGGGAACCAGGCGCTCGCCGAGCCGATGGACCCGGAGCGCAAGCGGCGCTTCTTCGATCTGCTCGTCTCGATGGGCTTCAAGGAGATCGAGGTCGGCTATCCGTCGGCAAGCCGCGCCGACTTCGACTTCGTGCGCGACCTGGCCGCACTCGCCGCGCGCGGCGGGATCCCCGACGACGTCAGCATCGTCGTCTTCACACCCGCCAGGCCCGAGCTGATCGACCGCACCTTCGCCTCGATCGAAGGGCTGCCCCGCGCCGTCGTGCATCTCTACATCGCCACCTCGCCCGTCTGGCGCGACGTGGTGCTCGGGCGGTCGCGCGCGCAGGTGTACGACATCGCCGCCGAAGCCGCCGCCTACATGGCGCGCCTCGCCGACGCGCGGCCCGGCGCGGACATCCGGTTCCAGTTCTCGCCGGAGACCTTCAATCTGACCGAGCCCGACTACGTACTCGAACTCTGCGACGGCATCAGCGAGTTGTGGGACGCGAGCCCCGACAGGCCCGTCATCCACAACCTGCCGGCGACCGTCGAGATCGCGACGCCGAACGTGTACGCCGACCAGATCGAGTATCTGCACCGCAACCTGTCCCGGCGCGAATCCGTCATCCTCTCCGTCCACCCCCACAACGACCGCGGCACCGGCGTCGCCTGCGCCGAACTCGCCGTCCTGGCCGGTGCCCAGCGCGTCGAGGGCTGCCTCTTCGGCAACGGCGAACGCACCGGGAACGTCGACCTGGTGACCCTGGCCCTCAATCTCCACGCCCAGGGCGTCGACCCGATGGTCGACCTCTCCGACATCGACGCCGTGCGCGAGGTCGTCGAGCACTGCAACCGGCTGCCCGTGCACCCCCGCCACCCCTACGCCGGCGACCTCGTCCACACCGCGTTCTCCGGCACCCACCAGGACGCCATCAGCAAGGGCTTCGCCCATCACGCCCGCCGGGCGGCCGAGTTGGGCGTACCGGAGAGCGAGGCGCCCTGGGAGGTGCCGTATCTGCCGATCGACCCGGCGGACATCGGCCGCACCTACGAGGCCGTCATCCGGGTCAACTCCCAGTCGGGCAAGGGCGGAATGGCGTACCTCCTGAAGACCCGGCACGGGCTCGACCTGCCGCAGCGCATGCGGCCCGACTTCTCGCGCGTCGTGCAGGACGCCACCGACGACAGCGGGCGAGAGGCGAGCGCCAAGGAGCTGTACGAGCTGTTCGAGACGGCGTATCTCGCGCCGGGCCGGGACGGCGACGTGACGCTCGAGGCGTGGACCACCGACCGCGCCCCCGACGGCGCGCACCGCTTCGTCTGCACGCTCCAAGTCGGCGACAGGGCAGGGGACTTCGAGGGTGTGGGCAACGGCCCGCTGTCCGCGTTCGTCGAGGCGCTCGCCGCGGCCGGCATCACCGTCGACATCCTCGACTACTCCGAGCATGCCGTCGAGGCGGACGCAGGCGTGACCAGCGGCGAGGCCGTCGCGTACGCGGAGTGCCGGGTCGGCGGCGTCACCTGCTGGGGCGCGGGCCTGGACACCTCGGTCCTGACGGCGTCCGTACAGGCGGTGCTTTCGGCCGTGAACCGGGCAGGGGTCGCCCGATGACCCCGCAGCCGGTGCTGCACGCGAACGACGTCACCGTCGTCCGCGACGGGCGCCCCATCCTCGAAGAGGTCACCCTCACCGTCCGCCCCGGCGAGCACTGGGCGCTGCTGGGCGCCAACGGCGCGGGCAAGTCGACCCTGCTCGGCCTGTGCGGCGCCGTCACCCACCCCACGCACGGCACGGTCGAGGTGCTCGGCCGCCGCCTCGGCACCGTCGACCTGCGCGAACTGCGGGCGTACGTCGGTCACGTCAACCCGCGCCATCCGCTCCGCTCGCCCCTGCGTGTCCGCGACGTCGTCCTGACCGGGCTCACCAACAGCGTTGAACCACTGCCCCGTTGGCACCCCACGCCCGAGCAGCGGGAGCAGGCCGACCGCCTCATCGCCCTGCTGGGCCTCGCGCACCGCACGGATGCGCGCTGGCCCACGCTCTCCCAGGGCGAGCGCGGCCGAACCCTCATCGCGCGCTCCCTGATGCCGACGCCGCGCTTCGTCCTGCTCGACGAACCCGCCACCGGGCTCGATCTCGCGGGCCGCGAACGCCTCCTCGACAGCCTGGACACCCTGCGCGAGAGCCACCCCCAACTCGCCACGGTCCTGGTCACCCACCACCTGGAGGAACTCCCGGCCGGCACGACGCACGCCCTGCTCCTCAGGGACGGGCGCGCGCTCGCCTCCGGCGCCGTCGACGACGTACTGACGAGCGACCAGATCGGCAAGTGCTTCGACCATCCTGTGCACCTCGAACGCAGGGAAGGACGGTGGAGCGTACGGGCGGCGCGCCGCTGAACAAGAGCGGCTGAACATGACGATGGGGCCCGGAGCGCTTCCGCGCTCCGGGCCCCATCGCCGTCATCCGTCGACGCCTACTTGTTCAGGCTCGCCCAGAACTCGTCGAAGGAGAGGCGCTTGTCCGCGTCGGTGTCCTTCGTGCCGATCACGGCCTCGGCCACCGTCTCGGTGACGTAGAAGTCCCCCATCTGCGCCATGGCCGACTTCCACTCGGCCGCCGTGATGAAGCCGTCGCCGTCCGCGTCGAACCGCTCGAACGTCTTGCGCGCTTCCTCGATGTCCGCCACCGGATCCACCCCTTCTTGGTGCACTACTGAGACGGCTCAGGGTATCGGCCGTCGCATGCCCCGATCACAGGGAGTACGCCCATGGCCAGCAGTACCTCCCGACCGTTGCGACGCGGCCGGGTTTCGATTCGGTCCGCGATTTTCCCGGTGACCTCTTGACGCGGGCCATATTGGGAGGAAACTGGTCATTACACCAGAAATCCGGAGAGTCGCACCGTCGGTGGAGACGTCTACCGAGAAGAGATTCCCGCAGGCTCTGGCCAGGCCCCCGAAGCCCCTCGCTACCGGAGCCTCAGCGACGACTGAGGCAGATGGCAACGGTGAGGACTCCGGGGACTGTTTTGTGCGGCGGAGCGCCCCGTCGAGCCCTCAGCACTCGATGATGTTCACCGCGAGCCCGCCCCGAGCGGTCTCCTTGTACTTGACGCTCATGTCGGCCCCGGTCTCCTTCATGGTCTTGATGACCTTGTCGAGGGACACCTTGTGGCTGCCGTCGCCGCGCATCGCCATCTTCGCGGCGGTCACGGCCTTCACCGCCGCCATGCCGTTGCGCTCGATGCAGGGGATCTGGACGAGGCCGCCGACGGGGTCGCAGGTCAGGCCGAGGTTGTGCTCCATGCCGATCTCCGCGGCGTTCTCGACCTGCTCGGGGGAGCCGCCGAGGACCTCGGCGAGCGCGCCCGCCGCCATCGAGCAGGCGGAGCCGACCTCGCCCTGGCAGCCGACCTCGGCGCCGGAGATCGAGGCGTTCTCCTTGAAGAGCATGCCGATCGCGCCGGCCGCGAGCATGAAGCGGACCACGCCGTCCTCGTCGGCGCCGGGCACGAAGTTCATGTAGTAGTGCAGGACCGCCGGGATGATGCCCGCGGCGCCGTTCGTCGGGGCGGTCACGACCCGGCCGCCCGCCGCGTTCTCCTCGTTCACGGCCATCGCGTAGAGCGTGATCCACTCCATGGCGAGGGCCAGCGGGTCGCCCTCGGAGCGGAGTTTGCGGGCCGAATTGGCCGCGCGGCGGCGGACCTTCAGGCCGCCCGGCAGGATGCCCTCGCGGGACATGCCGCGGGACACGCACGACTGCATGACACCCCAGATGTCGAGCAGCCCCGAGCGGATCTCCTCCTCGGTGCGCCAGGCCTTCTCGTTCTCCAGCATCAGCGCGGAGATGGAAAGGCCGGTCTCGCGGGTGAGCCGCAGCAGCTCGTCACCCGTGCGGAAGGGGTGCTTAAGCACCGTGTCGTCCAGCACGATCGGGTTCTCGCCCGCGACCGCGTCCTCGTCGACGACGAAGCCGCCGCCCACCGAGTAGTACGTCTTCTCCAGGAGGAGGGTGCCTTCACGGTCGTACGCGAAGATCGTCATGCCGTTGGCGTGGTACGGCAGGGCCTTGCGGCGGTGCAGGATCAGGTCGTCGTCGAAGTCGAAGGCGATCTCGTGCATGCCGAGCAGGTTGAGGCGGCCGGTGGTCTTGATCTGCTCGACCCGGTCGTCGGCGGTCTCCACGTCCACCGAGCGGGGGGACTCGCCCTCGAGGCCGAGGAGCACCGCCTTGGGGGTGCCGTGCCCGTGGCCGGTCGCGCCGAGCGAGCCGAACAGCTCGGAGCGTATGGAGGTGGTGTGGGCCATCAGGCCCTCGTTCTTCAGGCGGCTCGCGAAGATGCGGGCCGCGCGCATCGGGCCCACCGTGTGGGAGCTTGACGGGCCGATGCCGATCGAGAACAGGTCGAAGACCGAGAGGGCCACGGGAACTCCAAGGGTGGTTGGTAGACGCCGTTGTCTGCCGGGGTGACGCAGAAGAACAAGGCGGTGCAGGAAGTACGAGTACGGTCACGCGGTGCGGGGCACCGCGCACACTGTCCTCACTGTCCAGTGTGCGGGGTGCCCCGATGTTTCGTACGTACGAACAAAAGCGTACGCAAAGGGTACGAAACTACTTCAGGCCGGGGTACAGCGGGTGCTTGTCGGCCAGCGCGGTCACGCGGCCCTTGAGGGCCTCCGCGTCGAAGCCCGGCTTCAGGGTCTCGGCGATGATGTCGGCGACCTCACGGAAGTCGTCCTCCTGGAAGCCACGGGTCGCGAGCGCCGGCGTACCGATCCGCAGACCCGAAGTGACCATCGGGGGGCGCGGGTCGTTCGGGATCGCGTTGCGGTTGACCGTGATGCCGACCTCGTGGAGACGGTCCTCGGCCTGCTGGCCGTCCAGGTCGGAGTTGCGCAGGTCCACCAGGACCAGGTGCACATCCGTGCCGCCGGACAGGACGGAGACGCCGTGCTCGGTGACGTCGTCCTGCACCAGGCGCTCGGCCAGGATGCGGGCGCCGTCCAGGGTGCGCTGCTGGCGCTCCTTGAACTCCTCCGAGGCCGCGACCTTGAAGGAGACGGCCTTGGCGGCGATCACGTGCTCCAGGGGGCCGCCCTGGAAGCCGGGGAAGACCGCGGAGTTCAGCTTCTTCGCGAACTCCTTGCTGCGGGCCAGGATGATGCCGCCGCGCGGGCCGCCGAGCGTCTTGTGCGTGGTGGAGGTCACCACGTCCGCGAACGGCACCGGGTTGGGGTGCAGACCGGCGGCGACGAGCCCGGCGAAGTGCGCCATGTCGACCCACAGGTACGCGCCGACCTCGTCGGCGATCCGGCGGAACTCGGCGAAGTCGAGCTGGCGCGGGTAGGCGGACCAGCCCGCGATGATCACCTTCGGGCGGTTCTCCTTGGCCAGGCGCTCGACCTCGGCCATGTCGACCAGACCGGCCTCGTCGACGTGGTACGCGACCACGTTGAACTGCTTGCCGGAGAAGTTCAGGCGCATGCCGTGGGTGAGGTGGCCGCCGTGCGCCAGGTCCAGGCCGAGGATCGTGTCGCCGGGCTTGGCGATCGCGAAGAGGGCGGCCTGGTTGGCGGAGGCGCCGGAGTGCGGCTGGACGTTGGCGTACTCGGCGCCGAACAGGTCCTTGACCCGGTCGATCGCGATCTGCTCGGTGACGTCGACGTGCTCACAGCCGCCGTAGTAGCGGCGGCCGGGGTAGCCCTCGGCGTACTTGTTGGTGAGGACCGTGCCCTGGGCCTCCATGACGGCGACCGGAGCGAAGTTCTCCGAGGCGATCATTTCCAGGGTGGACTGCTGGCGGTGGAGCTCGGCGTCGACGGCGGCGGCGACGTCCGGGTCCAGCTCGTGGAGAGGGGTGTTGAGAAGCGACATCAGGTGGTCCCTAAGGGTCTTTAGTTGCCTGCGAGCTCGGTGTACTGGTCCGCGGAGAGCAGGTCCTCCGGCTCCTCCGCGATGCGCACCTTGAACAGCCAGCCGCCCTCGAAGGGCGCGGAGTTCACCAGCGACGGGTCTTCCACGACGTCCTGGTTCGACTCGACGACCTCACCGGTCACCGGCGAGTACAGGTCGCTGACGGACTTCGTCGACTCGAGCTCACCGCAGGTCTCGCCCGCGGTCACGCTGTCGCCGACCGCCGGGAGCTGGGCGAAGACGACGTCACCGAGCGCGTTGGCCGCGTGCTCGGTGATGCCGATGGTGGCCACACCGTCCTCGGCGGGCGAGAGCCACTCGTGCTCCTTGCTGTAACGAAGCTGCTGGGGGTTGCTCATGACCTGAATTCTCCTGTACGCGGATGGGTGCTGCGGAACGAGAAAGATGTGCGTGACGTCACTGCCGACGCCCGCGGGGGGTCACTTCTGGCGCTTGTAGAACGGCAGCGCCACGACCTCGTAGGGCTCGTGCGTGCCGCGGATGTCCACGCCGACACCCTCGGTGCCGGGCGCCGCGTGCGCGGCGTCGACGTACGCGATGGCGATCGGCTTGCCGAGCGTCGGGGACGGGGCGCCGGAGGTGACCTCGCCGATGACCTTGCCGTCGGCGACCACGGAGAAGCCGGCGCGCGGTACGCGGCGACCCGAAGCGATCAGGCCGACCAGCTTGCGCGGGGGAGCGGTCTCGGCGCGCTCGGCGGCGGCCGCGAGCGCCTCGCGTCCCACGAAGTTCTCGGACATCGAGGTCTTCTCGAACTTCACGACCCGGCCGAGGCCCGCGTCGAACGGCGTCAGCTCGGCGGTCAACTCGTGCCCGTACAGCGGCATGCCCGCCTCCAGACGCAGCGTGTCACGGCAGGAGAGGCCGGCCGGGACCATGCCGACGGGCGTGCCCGCCTCCATCAGCGCGCCCCACAGCTTCTCCGCATCACCGGGGGCGACGAAGAGCTCGAAGCCGTCCTCGCCGGTGTAGCCGGTGCGGGCGATCAGCGCGGGCACGCCCGCGACCGTGCCGGGCAGGCCCGCGTAGTACTTCAGGCCGTCCAGGTCGGCGTCCGTGAGGGACTTCAGGATGCCGGGGGACTCGGGACCCTGGACGGCGAGCAGCGCGTACGCGTCGCGGTCGTCGCGGACCTCGGCGTCGAACTCCTCGACGCGGTTGCTCAGCTCGTTAAGCACGTTCTGGGCGTTGGAGGCATTGGCGACGACCATGTACTCGGCCTCGGCCAGGCGGTACACGATCAGGTCGTCGAGGATGCCGCCGTCCTGGTCGACGATCATCGTGTAGCGGGCGCGGCCGACACCGACGGAGCCGATGTTGCCGACCAGCGAGAAGTTCAGGAAGTCCACGGCCTCCGGGCCGGTGACGGTGATCTCGCCCATGTGGGAGAGGTCGAAGAGACCGGCCTTGGTGCGGACGGCGATGTGCTCTTCGCGCTCGCTGCCGTACCGCAGCGGCATGTCCCAGCCCGCGAAGTCGGTCATGGTCGCGCCGAGCGCCCGATGCACCGCATCGAGGGCTGTCAGACGGGGGGCGGTACTCATACGTAGAACTCCCAGGGCATGACGGGCGAGGTAGATCCTCCCCATCTGTCATCGGAACCTGAGAGGTTCACCACGACCCGTACGTATGGGGGGTCATGACTTGCACCTTGGGTGGAGCCGCCGTGGCGGCCCGCTTTTCAGATGTGCCTCGCCCGCGCGGTACGGGGCCTGAGAGATTCAAGGGAGGGACTTGCTCCTTCGGCGCCCCGGTGTGTCGTACGAAGTGTCGGACGACGGTGACCGGGAACTCTCCCGCGCGGATTCAAGCGGCCTGTATGGAGTTTGCGGGCACATCATTGCACGGGGCTCCGTCACAGGGCAGTGCCAGTCCAGTAATGCCCTTGTGCCGCATTACCTTCTCTTTACACTTGCCGGGGAAGCTGCGGTAAGCAGGTACGTGACCGCTATGGGGAGGCTGATCACGGTGCGCAGGACCAGTGTCTACGCGACCAACACAGGGGTGGCCCTGCCCAAGCAGGAAGCCGCCGCCATCAGGGAGAGCTGTGGCCCCCTGCCCGCGGCCGTCGTCCGGGACCTGAGGCAGCGGATGGGCCACAGCCCGCACCGGCTTACCTTCGGCGGCGGCGATCTGATCGTCGTCTCCGGGCTGCCGGGCAGCGGAAAGTCCACGCTGATGCGCAGAGCCGTCGCGGGCCCGCGCATCGACTCGCAGGACACCCGCGACCGCTGGGCCGGCCGCATGCCGCGCTTCCTTCCGTACGCGGTCTACCGCCCCCTGGTCCGCATCGCGCACTACGCGGGCCTGCGCCGGGCCCTGCGCTCCGGCGAGGGAGTCGTCGTGCACGACTGCGGCACCCAGGCCTGGGTGCGCCGCTGGCTGGCCAGGGAAGCGGCACGGCGGGGCACGACCCTGCATCTGCTGCTGCTCGACGTGCCACCGGAGACGGCCGTCGAGGGGCAGCTCGCGCGCGGCCGCGGCGTCTCGCGGTACGCCTTCGCGCGCCACCGCAGAACGGTCGGCCGGCTCGTCGGCGCCGCCGAGCGGGGCGATCTGCCGCGCGGCGTCGGCTCGGCGCTGCTGCTCGACCGGACGGCGGCGGGCGCGCTGCGGGCGATCGGCTTCGGAGACTGAGGGACTGAGGGGACCGACCCGCGCGCGGTGGCGTGCCGCGTTAGGGTTCGAGCCGCAGGCAGAGCGGGACGAGCAGGGGTAAGACAGATGGACATTCCGGCGCAGGCGCACGCCCATCCGTACGGAGGATGGCCGGGCAATGAACTCGAAGAGGTGCTCGCGGCGGCCCTCGGCACCGGCGGCGGTCCTCAGACAAGCACAGCCTCCGCGGGGGCCCGGATCGTCGAGGTCCTCGGCCGCAGCCACATCTGGGTCCCGCTGCCGAACGGCGGCGACGGTGCCGGCGGCACGCTCGACCTGCCCACGCTGGAGATCGAGGGCCAGGCATACGTGCCCGTCTTCAGCTCCGAGCAGCAGTTCCAGCAGGTCACCGGCGGCCGGATGAGCTGCACCGTGGCGCCCGCCGTGGAGTTCGCGCGCGGACTGCCCCCGCAGCTCGGCATCGCGGTCAACCCGGACGGCACCGTCGGCGTGCCGCTGCCGCCGCCCGCCGTCGCCGAGCTCTGCCGGGCGGGACGCACCCCGCTGGACGGCCCCGCGAGCGGCGGCCGCGTCCGTCTCTTCGAGCCGGACTGGCAGCAGGACCCGGTGGACTTCCTGTCCGCCGCGGCCCGTGAGTTCGAGGCCACCGGAGTGGTGCTGAGTGCCCGCCGCTGCCTGGCCAGCGTCGAGGGCGACGACCCCTCCCTGTTCATCGGCGTCGAACTGTCCTCCTGGGAGGGCGACGCCCGTGACCTGCCGATGGCGGCCGTGGGCCGTGCGCTCGGCCTGGTCCCGGTGCCCTGGCCGGTGAACCTGGTGCTGCTCGACGTGGCCCAGGACCCGGTGGGCGACTGGCTGCGCGCAAGGGTGCGGCCCTTCTTCGGGCAGAGCCACCAGCACGAGCACGGACGTGTGTAGAGATACGAGCACGGAGGTGTGGAGAGACATGCGCACCGGCGGGTGTGACCACGCCGTACGTCAAGTCGGTGTCAGGATCGCCGCTTAAGCTGGTTTCATGACCCGGGCGGGTTACGGCCGTGCCGGCCGGGTCCGTTGCGGATCATTCGGATCATCGGGGTCGTCGGGTCATCGCGAAGGGGCGGTTAAGGGTGAGTGCGTCGGGCACGGCTGCGGCCGGGCAGGTCGAGCACATGCTGCGCCAGGTGACGCCGGGGCGCTACGACGCCTACGAGGCGCTCCTGCGGGCGCTCGCCGCCGACCAGGTGTGGATGCTGCTCTGGCACGGCCAGGCCGGATCCCCCGACGCCCAGTACGGAAACATGGAGGTCGAGGGCCTCGGCTACGCGCCGTGTGTGACCTCCGCCCAGGAGCTCTCCGCCAGCGGCTGGAACCGCTCGTACGAAGTGGTCGCAGGTGTCGACATCGCCCGCACCCTCTACCCCGACCAGTATGGCCTCTGGCTCAACCCGCACGCCCCCGGCGGCGGCGTCGGCATCCCCTGGCTGGATCTGCGCCGTATCGCATCGGGCCTCGACCTGCTGCCCGCGGGGCCGCTGCGGCTCACCGAGCCGGCCATCGAGATCCCGCAGTTCTACGCCCTGCTCACGCAGAACGCGCACCGCACCCCGGCGGTCCGCGCACTGCGCCGCGCCTGGGTGCAGCCCGCGCTCGGCGCCCCGTATCTGGCCATCGGTCTCGATGTGTACGACACGTCGCCGCCCTCGGTCGACGCCGTGCGCGCGATGATGCAGCAGTCGATCGCCGCCGTGCCCGACGGCCTGCCCGTGTCGACGGTCGCGATGTCCGACGCGTACGACCCGGTCGCCATGTGGCTGCGCGCCAACGCCAGGCCGTTCTACGACCGCGAGGCCCAGGCGGCCCCGGCCCCCGCGGGCGGCTACGGCTACCCCGCGCAGTACTGAACCAGGTCCTGAAACCGGCCACCGCGGCTCATATACCTGGCCTGACCGCCACAATGTCCGTTCTGATGGCGGAGGGGCTCTATGGGCCCCTGTGACTCCTTGCACCCCAACTGCCCCGCGTTCGCCCCTCGTTCACCCGAGTCCGGATAACGGAACACTCCGATCAGCATCACGGTTGCGCATCCTTTCCCCAACAAGGCTGGTAACAGATCGTGGCCCCGATGAAGACTCCCGCACCAGGGGCGGTTCGCCCCTGTGTACGACGGACTGATCACGTCGCTACAGCGGCAAGTGCGGGCCGGTCACCACCGGTTGAGAGGGGTCCCTGCCACGATGACGGCACCATTGCATGACACACCTGCGGACGCGGACCCGACCGAGGACGTCGCCCCCGCAGCTGGTGCAGGGGTGAAGAAGGTCGAGGGGCGGTCCCTCAAGCAGATCGCCTGGAACCGCCTGAAGCGGGACAAGGTCGCCCTGGCCGGCGGCATCACCGTGCTCGTCCTGGTCCTGGTCGCCGTCTTCGCGCCCCTGATCGTCTCCCTGCTGGGCCACCCGCCCAACGAGTTCCATCAGGAAGAGCTCGAAGACCTCACGAACCTGCCCAAGGGCGCCTTCGGCGGCATGAGCTGGGACTTCCTCTTCGGAGTGGAGCCCAACAAGGGCCGTGACGTCTTCAGCCGGATCGTCTACGGAGCGCGGATCTCGCTCCTCGTGGCGTTCCTCGCGGCCGTGGTCGCCGTGGTGCTCGGCACCTTCTTCGGCATCATCGCCGGCTACTTCGGCGGCTGGATCGACGCCCTGATCAGCCGGGTCATGGACGTGCTGCTCGCCTTCCCGCAGCTGCTCTTCGTGATCTCCCTGGTCTCGGTCCTCCCCGACGACCTGCTCGGGCTCACCGGCAGCGGCGTACGCATCGCCGTACTGATCCTGGTGATCGGCTTCTTCGGCTGGCCCTACGTCGGTCGCATCGTGAGAGGCCAGACCCTCTCGCTGCGCGAACGCGAGTACGTGGAGGCGGCCCGCAGCCTCGGCGGCGGTCAACGGCACATCCTCTTCAAGGAGTTGCTGCCGAACCTGGTCGCACCGATCACGGTGTACGCGACGCTCATGATCCCCACCAACATCCTCACCGAAGCGGCGCTGAGCTTCCTCGGCGCGGGTGTGCGTCCGCCCACCGCCTCCTGGGGCGGCATGCTCCGGGACGCGCTGGCGACGTACGAGCACGACCCGATGTTCATGGTCTTCCCAGGCCTGGCGATCTTTGTGACCGTGCTCGCCTTCAACCTCTTCGGTGACGGGCTGCGCGACGCCCTGGACCCCAAGGGAACTCGGTAAACAGCTCCAACTGGCTTGCCCCTGCCGCAGCGTCAGGTGGCTCTTCCCATGGTTCTCAAGGCAGTCAAACGCCAAAGGACCACGAATCTCGGAGGATGCGAGAAATGCCCACAGGTTCCTCTCAACGACGGCTCACCGCTGGCGCGGCCCTCGTCGTAGCGGCGCTGGTGACCACCACGGCGTGCGGCGGCGGCAGCGACGACGAAGACAGCAAGGGCGCCGGCTACAACGCGGCCATCGGCAAGGTCGCCAACAAGTCGACGAAGGCGGGCGGCACGCTCAAGTTCGTCGCCAAGCAGGACCTCGACTCGGCCGACCCGCAGCGCGCCTACTACGGCATGACGTGGGACTTCATGCGGTACTACACCCGCACGCTGATCACGTACGACACCAAGCCGGGTGCCGCGTCCAACAAGCTCGTCCCCGACCTCGCCGAGTCCACGGCGAAGATCAGCGACGACGGCAAGACCTACACGTACAAGCTGCGTGATGGTCTGACGTGGGAGGACGGCTCCAAGCTGACCTCCAAGGACATCAAGTACGGCATCGAGCGCATCTGGGCGACCAAGGTCATCACCGGTGGTCCCGCGTACCTGAAGACGACGCTTGACCCCAAGGGCGAGTACAAGGGCCCCTACGAGGACAAGTCGAAGGACAAGCTGGGTCTGAAGGCGATCGAGACGCCGGACGACAACACCATCATCTTCAAGCTGCCCAAGAAGAACGGCGACTTCGAGCAGATGCTCGCGATGCCGTCGGGCACCCCGGTGAAGCAGTCCGAGGACACCGGCGCCAAGTACACCCAGCGCCCGTTCTCCTCCGGTCCGTACAAGTTCCAGAACTACAGCGCCGGCAAGAGCATCACGCTGGTCCGCAACAAGAACTGGAAGAAGTCGTCGGACCCGGTCCGTCCCGCGCTGCCGGACAAGATCACGGTCACCATCTCGGCGAACCTCGAAGAGAACGACAAGCGCCTGATGGAAGGCGACTACGACATCGACATGAATGGCACCGGCATGACCCAGTCGGGTCGTACCAGCGCCATGACCGACCACAAGGACAATGTCGACAACATGCAGACGGACTTCGTCCGTTACGTCGCCCTGGTGACCAAGACGAAGCCGTTCGACAACGAGAACTGCCGCAAGGCCGTCTTCTACGCCACGGACTTCGCGGGCCTGCAGAAGACCCGTGGCGGTGAGATCGCCGCCGGTGAGATCGCCACCAGCGTCTTCCCGAAGTCCATCAAGGGCAACGACGACTACGACCCGTACGGGATCCTGAAGCGCAAGGGCAAGCCGGACGCCACCGCGGCCAAGGCCGAGCTCAAGAAGTGCGGCAAGCCCAGCGGCTTCGACACCAAGATCTCGGCCCGCACCAACCAGCCGGGCGAGGTGGACGCCGCCACGGCGCTCCAGGAGCAGCTGAAGAAGGTCGGCATCAACGCCGAGGTCGACCAGATCGACGGCGCCGACTCCTCCAGCATCACCGGTTCCCCCTCGGTGGTGAAGAAGCGCGGCATCGGCATGACGATGGCGGGCTGGGGTCCGGACTTCCCGACCGGCCAGGGCTACGCGCAGCCGCTGTTCGACAGCCGCTTCATCGCTGAGAACGGCAACTACAACGAGTCGCAGATCGAAGAGCCGAAGATCGACAAGTACTTCGACGACGCGATCGCCACGGTCGACCCGAACAAGGCCGGCGAGATCTACACCGAACTGGGTCACGAGATCGTCGACAAGGCCTACTGGATGCCCTTCATCTACGAGAAGAACATCTCGTGGCGCGGTTCGCGGGCGACCAACGTCTACTCCTCCGCCGCCTACAGCGGCCGCTACGACTACATCTCGCTCGGTGTGAACGAGAAGTAGTCCCGCCGCAAGGCCGTCCGTCCCACCGCCGAATCCCGCCAGTCCGAAGGGCAGGTGATGGCCCCGGGCGGTGGCCGGGATCCCTCACAAGGGGGTCCCGGCCACCGCCGGGCCGCGCACAGTGCTTGCTTATCTCATCCGGCGCCTGATCGCCGTTGTCGTCATGGTGCTGGTCGTACTGCTCGCGACCTTCACCGTCTTCTTCATGCTGCCCAAGTGGGCGGGACAGGACATCGCCGTCCTCTTCGCCGGGAAGTCGTCCGGTGCCGAGCAGCTCGCGGGCATCCGGATCAAACTGGGCCTGGACGACCCGCTGCTCGTCCAGTTCTGGGACTTCATCAAGGGCATCCCGATGGGGCGTGACTACGCCAACGGGGCCGACGTCACCCACTGCCCGGCGCCCTGCTTCGGCTACTCCTTCCGTACCGAGGCGCCCGTCTGGGAGACCCTCAAGGACGCCCTGCCCGTCACCGCGGCGCTCGCCGCCGGTGCCTGTGTCCTGTGGCTGGTCGCCGGTGTCGCCACCGGCGTGCTCTCCGCGCTCAAGCGGGGCACCGTCTGGGACCGTTCCGCGATGATCACCGCCCTCGGCGGCGTCTCGCTGCCGGTCTTCTTCACCGGCATGATCGCGATGGGGCTCTTCGTCCACACGCTCGGCTGGGTGAAGATCGAGGACACCCTCACCACGGAAGACCCGATCAACATCTGGTTCGAGACGCTGATCCTTCCCTGGATCGTGCTCGCGTTCCTCAACGCCGCCATGTACGCGCGCCTTACCCGCGCCACCATGCTGGAAGTGCTCGGCGAGGACTACATCCGCACCGCGCGCGCCAAGGGGCTCGGCGAGGCCGTCGTCATCAGGCGGCACGCGCTGCGCTCCGCCATGACGCCGATCCTCACGGTCTTCGGCCTCGACCTCGGTGTGCTCATGGGCGGTGCCGTCCTCACCGAGTCCACGTTCAACCTGCCGGGGCTCGGCCTCGAGGCGGTCAAGGCCATCAGCAACAAGGACCTGCCGGTGATCCTCGGCGTCACCTTGTGCGCGTCGCTCGCGATCGCCCTCGCCAACCTCGTCGTCGACCTTCTGTACGCCGTCATCGACCCGCGAGTGAGGCTGGGATGACCGATCTGCACAAGACCGGAGCGGCGGTCGGAGAACCCGTCGCCACTGCTTCGGCCGCTCCCACCGCCTTTCTCGAAGTACGCGATCTCAAGGTGCACTTCCCGACCGACGACGGCCTGGTCAAGTCCGTCGACGGGCTCAGCTTCCAGCTGGAGAAGGGCAAGACCCTCGGCATCGTCGGCGAGTCGGGATCCGGCAAGTCCGTCACCTCGCTCGGCATCCTCGGCCTGCACACCGCCGGTCAGTACGGCCGCCGCAGGGCGCAGCTCTCCGGCGAGATCTGGCTGAACGGCACGGAGCTGCTCACCGCGGACCCCAACGAGGTGCGCAGGCTGCGCGGCCGCGACATGGCGATGATCTTCCAGGATCCGCTGTCCGCGCTGCACCCGTACTACTCCATCGGCAAGCAGATCATGGAGGCGTACCGGGTCCACCACGACGTGGACAAGAAGACCGCACGCAAGCGCGCCATCGAGATGCTCGACCGGGTGGGCATTCCCCAGCCGGACAAGCGGGTCGACAGCTATCCGCACGAGTTCTCCGGCGGTATGCGCCAGCGCGCGATGATCGCGATGGCCCTGGTGAACAACCCCGAGCTGCTCATCGCGGACGAGCCGACGACCGCCCTGGACGTCACCGTCCAGGCGCAGATCCTCGACCTCATCCGGGATCTGCAGAAGGAGTTCGGCTCCGCGGTCATCATGATCACGCACGACCTGGGCGTCGTCGCCGAGATGGCGGACGAGCTGCTCGTGATGTACGGCGGGCGCTGCGTCGAGCGCGGCACCGCGGAGAAGGTCTTCTACGAGCCCCAGCACCCCTACACCTGGGGCCTGTTGGGATCGATGCCGCGCATCGACCGCGAGGAGATGGACCGTCTCGTACCGGTCAAGGGCTCCCCGCCCAGCCTGATCAACCTGCCGCAGGGCTGCGCCTTCAACCCGCGCTGCCCGTACGCCGACATCCCCAAGGACCAGATCACCCGCCGCGAGCGCCCCGATCTGCGCGAGGTGGCCCCGGGACACTTCACCGCCTGCCACATGGCGCAGGAGGAGCGCACCCGCATCTGGACCGAAGAGATTGCGCCGAAGCTGTGAAAGACGAAGCGAAAGACCAGGCGAAAGATCTGGCGAAAGATCCGGTGAAGGGCAAGGGCCAGGAGATGACGATCCCGGCGCAGTCGAAGAGCTCTCCGGAGTCTCCCGAGCCGCTGCTCAAGGTCGAAGGCCTGGTGAAGCACTTCCCCATCAAGAAGGGGCTGCTGCAGCGCCAGGTGGCGGCGGTGCAGGCCGTCGACGGTCTCAGCTTCGACGTACGCCCCGGTGAGACGCTCGGCGTCGTGGGCGAGTCGGGCTGCGGCAAGTCGACGATGGGCCGGCTGATCACCCGCCTGCTCGAACCGACCGCGGGCCGCGTGGAGTTCGAGGGCGTGGACATCACGCACCTGGGCACCGGCAAGATGCGGCCGCTGCGCCGCGACGTCCAGATGATCTTCCAGGACCCGTACTCGTCGCTGAACCCGCGGCACACCATCGGCACGATCGTCGGTGCGCCGTTCAAGCTGCAGGGCGTCAAGCCCGAGGGCGGCCTGAAGAAGCACGTACAGGAGATGCTGGAGCGCGTGGGGCTCAGCCCCGAGCACTACAACCGCTACCCGCACGAGTTCTCCGGCGGTCAGCGCCAGCGCATCGGCATCGCCCGCGCGCTCGCGCTGCGGCCCAAGCTGGTCGTGGCCGACGAGCCCGTCTCCGCCCTGGACGTCTCCATCCAGGCGCAGGTGGTCAACCTCCTGGACGACCTCCAGGACGAGCTCGGTCTGACGTACGTGATCATCGCGCACGACCTCTCGGTCATCCGGCACGTCTCGGACCGCATTGCGGTGATGTACCTCGGCAAGATCGTGGAGCTCGCGGACCGCAAGGACCTCTACACCAAGCCGATGCACCCGTACACCAAGGCGCTGCTCTCCGCGGTGCCGGTGCCCGACCCCAAGCGGCGCGGGGTCAAGAGCGAGCGCATCCTGCTCCGCGGTGACGTCCCGTCGCCGATCTCCCCGCCCACCGGCTGCCGCTTCCACACGCGGTGCTGGAAGGCGACGGAGCTCTGCGCGAAGACGGAGCCGCCGCTGATCACCCTGGAGACGGGCCACCAGGTGGCGTGCCACCACCCGGAGAACGCCGAGGACCAGGCGCCCGAGGACACCAAGCTGCTGCAGGTCGCCAAGGAGGCGATCGAGGTGGTGTCGGTGGTGAGCAAGGCGGAGGAGACGGCGGAAGAGGAGCCGGCGCCGGCTGCGGAGGTCAAGACCGTGTCGAAGGACGAAGCTCCCGAGGCCACCTCGAAGGACGAAACCCCCGAGACCGTCTCGAAGGATGCCCCGGAAATGGAAGCCAAGGGTCAGGCGTCAACTGACCAGTAGCTCCTGATGACTTGGTAAAAATCAGTCACCAGGTCATGTACACGCCCATACGGGAGAGTGCAGAGTCTGCGTGTCCGTTTCATCGGAACACGCGCGAAAGGGATGACTCATGGCACTCTCCCGTTCGGCACGTCTGGGGGCACTGGCCACAGCCACTGCCTCCTTCTGCTTGATCGCCGCCGCACCCGCACCGCACCCCGGCTCGGACGGCGTCGGCGACCCGTACTTCCCGCAGCTCGGCAACGGCGGATTCGACGTACGCCACTACGGCCTCGACGTGGCGTACAACCCTGACACCGACCGCCTCGACGGCCGCACCACGATCACCGCGCGCGCCACCCAGAACCTCTCCTCCTTCGACCTCGACCTCCAGAAGCTGGAGGTGACGAGAATCGAGGTGAACGGAAGACGGGCGCACTTCACACGCGAGGGCGACGAGATCCGCATCAGCCCGCGCGACCACCTGCGCAAGCACAAGACGTTCACCGTGACCGTCACCTACGGCGGCGTCCCCGAGCCGCTGAGCGGCCCCATCGTCTTCGGCTCCGACTACGGCTGGATGAAGACCACCGACGGAGTCTTCGTCGCCTGCGAGCCCAATGCCGCGTCGACCTGGTTCCCGTCCAGCGACCACCCGGGGGACAAGGCCGCCTTCGACATCCGCATCAAGGCCCCCAAGGGGCTCACCGGGGTCTCCAACGGCCGCCTCGTCGACACGTACGACAAGGGCGGCCAGACCGTCGCCCACTGGCGCGAGTCCAAGCCGATGGCGACCTACCTCGCCACCGCCACGATCGGGAAGTTCGACGTGAAGCAGGGCAAGACCCCGGCGGGGACCCCGATCTACGTCGCCATCGACCCCGTCCTCGAGAACAGCAACAACGTCGACGTGTACGGCGTCACGGCCGAGATCACCGACTACTGGTCGAAGGTCTTCGGTCCCTACCCCTTCGAGGAGACCGGCGCGATCGTCGACGACATGCCGCAGGCCGGCTTCTCGCTCGAGACCCAGACCAAGCCGGTCTACTCCGCCATCCGCAGCGAGTCGACCATCGCCCACGAGCTGGCCCACATGTGGTTCGGCGACTCGGTCACGCCGGAGAAGTGGAACGACATCTGGCTCAACGAGGGCTTCGCGACCTACTCCCAGTGGCTGTGGAGCGAGCACAAGGGCATCCGCTCGGCCCACGACTCCTTCATCGCGGGGTACGACTCGCGCCCCGCCGACGCGCCCTTCTGGCAGACGGTCGTCGGCGACCCGCAGCGCGACACGATGTTCGCCTCCGCCGTCTACCAGCGCGGCGCGATGACGCTCCAGGTCCTGCGCGAGCGCATCGGTGACAAGGCGTTCTTCAAGCTGCTCCCGGCCTGGACCCAGCAGAACCGGTACGGGAACGCGAACACCGCCGACTTCATCCGGCTCGCCGAGAGGATCTCGGGCAAGCAGCTCGACGGGCTCTTCGAGACGTGGCTGTTCACGAAGGGCAAGCCAGCCCTGTAAGCCAGCCCTGTAGGCCGGGCCTCGTCGGGCCGGTGTCGGCGGGCAGGTAAGAATGTCGCGTGATTCAGGATCTGTTCAGTCCCTCCGTCCAGCACGCGCTCGACATCGTCGGGATCTTCGTCTTCGCGATCTCCGGCGCCCTGCTCGCCGTACGCAAGAACTTCGACGTCTTCGGCATCGCCGTGCTCGCCGAGGTCACCGCCCTGGGCGGAGGGATCCTGCGGGACCTGGTCATCGGGGCGGTGCCGCCCGCCGCGTTCACCGACCTCGGGTACTTCATCACCCCGCTGTTCGCCGCCGCCCTGGTGTTCTTCCTGCACCCCGAGGTGGAGCGCACCCAGGTCGCGGTGAACGTCTTCGACGCGGCGGGGCTCGGCCTCTTCTGCGTCACCGGCACCACCAAGGCGTACGACTACGGCCTCGGCCTCACCGCGTCGGCGGCCCTGGGTCTGGCCACCGCGGTGGGCGGCGGCGTACTGCGCGACATCATCGCCAACGAGGTGCCGTCGCTGGTGCGTTGGGACCGCGATCTGTACGCCGTGCCCGCGATCGTCGGCTCCGCGATGGTCGCGCTCTGCATCAACTACGACATGGTGAACGGCTTCACCAGCGGCCTCGCCGTGGTCACGGCGTTCGTCCTGCGGCTGCTCGCGATGCGCTACCACTGGCGTGCGCCGCGGGCCTGGCACCGTCGTTCGGCGGCGGTGGAGGCGGAGGACGGGGCGTAGGAGCGGCGCGTGGTGCTGCCGCGTCACCAACTGCCCGCACTCCTCCACTAGTTGAACGCCATCGGCCCCTCCTGGCCCCTTGACGCGTTACTTCCTCACGAGTTAACTCAAGCACTGAATTAAGTCTGGACCAACCTTCCCTTCCCCCCCACGTTCTGGAAGGCCCCATGAATCTCCCCCGCAGAAGGCGCGGTCGCGCCCTCCCGATGGCCGCCGCGCTCGCACTCGCCGCGGGCACGCTCGGGCTCATCACGATCCAGAGCGCCGACGCAGGTCAGGCCCCCGCGACGTCGAAGCGCACGACCGCGACCGTCGCCGCCGACGCCCCCGACCTCGGCCCGAACGTCGACATCTTCGACCCGTCGATGTCGCACGACACCATCCAGGGCCGCCTCGACGAGGTGTTCAAGCAGCAGGAGACCAACCAGTTCGGCGGCGAGCGGCGCGCGCTGCTCTTCAAGCCCGGTTCGTACGACGACATCGACGCGAACATCGGCTTCTACACGCAGATCGCCGGGCTCGGCCTCTCCCCGGACGACACCGGCATCAACGGCGCGGTGCACGCCGAGGCCGACTGGTTCCAGGGCAACGCCACCCAGAACTTCTGGCGGGGCGCGGAGAACCTCGCCGTGACCCCGAAGGCCGGGGAGGACCGCTGGGCGGTGTCGCAGGCCGCGCCCTATCGGCGCATGCATCTGAAGGGCGATCTGCGGCTCGACGACGGCGGCTGGTCGAGCGGCGGACTGCTCGCCGACACCAAGGTCGACGGGCAGGTCGACTCCGGCTCGCAGCAGCAGTGGCTGTCCCGCAACACCGACTGGGGCGGCTGGCAGGGCTCCAACTGGAACATGGTGTTCGTCGGCGCGAAGAACGCGCCCGCGGGCGACTTCCCCAACCCGCCCTACACCAGGGTCGATCAGACCCCCGTATCGCGCGAGAAGCCTTTCCTGTACGTCGACGACGGCGACGCCTACAAGGTGTTCGTGCCCGGTGTGCGCAAGGACAGCAGCGGCACCAGCTGGTCCGGCGGCGCCCCGGCGGGCGAGTCCCTGCCGATCGACGACTTCTACGTCGTGAAGCCGGGCGCGAGCGCGTCCGACATCAACGGCGCGCTCGCGGACGGCAAGAACCTCCTGGTGACGCCGGGGGTCTACCACCTCGACCAGACCCTGAAGGTGACCAGGCCCGACACGGTCGTACTCGGTCTCGGCCTCGCCACCTTCATCCCGGACGGCGGGCGGACGGCGATGACCGTCGCCGACGTGGACGGCGTGAAGGTGGCGGGGGTCCTCTTCGACGCGGGGACGGCGAACTCGGACACGTTGATGGAGGTCGGCGGCGAGGGTGCGAACGCGGACCATGCCGCCAATCCGACCTCCCTGCACGACGTCTACTTCAGGGTCGGGGGAGCGGCCGTGGGCAAGGCGACAAAGAGCCTTGTCGTCAACAGCTCGGACGTCATCGGCGACCACACCTGGATCTGGCGGGCCGACCACGGCGACGGCGTCGGCTGGAACACGAACACGGCGGACACGGGCCTGGTCGTGAACGGCGACGACGTGACGATGTACGGCCTGTTCGTCGAGCACTACCAGAAGCATCAGACGATCTGGAACGGCGAGGGCGGCCGGACGTACTTCTACCAGAACGAGATGCCGTACGACCCGCCGGACCAGGCGGCCTGGATGAACGGCGGCACGAAGGGATACGCCGCGTACAAGGTGGCCGACTCGGTCACGCAGCACGAGGCGTGGGGGCTCGGCTCCTACTGCTTCTTCAATGTCAGCAAGTCCGTCGCGGCCGAGCACGCCTTCGAGGTGCCGCAGCGGGACGGGGTGCGGTTCCACGACATGGTGACGGTGTCGCTGGGCGGCACGGGCACGATCCATCACGTGATCAACGGGACGGGCGGGCCTTCGGACGCGCAGAACAATGTGGCGAATCTGGTGAGCTACCCCTAGCGGTACTGGTCCGGCAGAAAAAGCTACCGC
Source organism: Streptomyces sp. NPDC021622 (assembly GCF_040640795.1). Classification (NCBI taxonomy): domain Bacteria; kingdom Bacillati; phylum Actinomycetota; class Actinomycetes; order Kitasatosporales; family Streptomycetaceae; genus Streptomyces; species Streptomyces sp. NPDC021622. Next base: position 229,879 of record NZ_JBFACK010000012.1, on the reverse strand, counting down.
TCAGTAATTTCATGTTGTACGTTGCTGGCATGGCAGAGGCAGCATCCATACCGGCAGCGGTGCCCGCGAGCATCGGCGACAGCGAGTTCGACCGCGACACCGCGGTCACCCGGCGGGAGCCCGGCGTCTACGACATCGAGCTCTCCGCGGGGTGGACGATCATCAGCGCCGTCAACGGCGGCTATCTCCTCGCGGCGATCGGCCGCGCACTCGGTGACGCGCTGCCGCACGCGGACCCCTTCACGATCTCCGCGCACTATCTGACGGCGTCGCAGCCGGGCCCCGCGGTGATCCGCACGGACGTGGTGCGCGGCGGGCGGACGCTGTCCACCGGGCAGGCCTCGCTCTTCCAGTACGACGAGGAGGGGCGCGAGGTGGAGCGGATCCGCGTGCTCGCCTCCTACGGGGATCTGGGCGCACTGCCGGACGACGTCAGGACCTCGGCGAAGCCGCCTTCGCTGCCGCCGCTGGAGCAGTGCTTCGGTCCGCAGGACGCGCCGGACAACATGCCCGTGCCCGGCAGCTCGGCGATCAGTGACCGGCTCTTCCTGAAGCTGGATCCGGCCACCTTGGGGTGGGCCCTCGGGCAGCCGTCCGGCAAGGGGGAGATGCGGGCCTGGTTCGGCCTCGCGGACGGCCGCGACGCGGATCCGCTTTCGCTGCTGCTCGCGGTGGACGCGCTGCCGCCGACGGCCTTTGAGCTGGGCCTTTCCGGCTGGGTCCCGACGGTCGAACTCACCGCCCACATCCGCTGCCGCCCCGCACCGGGTCCGCTCCGGGTCTCCATCACCACGCGCAACCTGGCCGGCGGCTTCTTGGAGGAGGACGCGGAGGTCTGGGACACGGAGGACCGCCTGGTCGCCCAGTCGCGCCAGCTGGCCCGGGTCCGCCTTTCCTGAACCGCCGCTTCGCGGCGGATCTTTCCCGCCCGCCCACCCGATTGCCCCGAAGTTGCCCGCCCACCCCGTCAGTAGGTCTTCCCCCCCGTGGGTGGGCCCTCCGGCCCGGCTGCAGTTCTCTTTTCAGCCCGTCCGGCGTTTGAGGACGAACTCGGCGGAGCCGGTGATTGTCGGCCACCTCGCGGCCGGCGGAGCCGGAAGGGATTCGGGTAGGGGTGGGCTTGGGGAAAGGAAACCCCCTAGCCCACCCACAGCACGCCCACGTACGAAACCCCCGCCACCACCACCCACGCACACAGCCCAAGCGCCGCCACCCGCCCCCCAGTACGGGTGAGCGACGGCAAGTCCACCGCGGCCCCGAGCCCGAACAGGGCCGCGGCCAGGAGCAGTTCCTGGGCGTGGCCCGCCAGGTCCAGTACGGAACCGGGGACCCAGCCCGTGCTCCGTACCGCGACCATCCCGATGAACCCCGCCACGAACAACGGAACCACCGGCGGGCGCCGCTTCCCCGCCCCGCGCGCGGCGGACCGTGCCCGCAGGGAGAGCCCCACCGCAGCCACCAGCGGCGCAAGCACCGCCACCCGCATCAGCTTCACGAGGACCGCGTCACCCAGCGCCCCCGCCCCGGCGGTCTGCGCGGTGGCCACCACCTGCCCCACATCGTGCACGCTCGCCCCGGCCCACCGGCCGAACTCCGCGTCGCTGAGCCCCAACGGCCCCTGAAGCAACGGGAGTACGGCGATGGCCAGCGTCCCGCAGAGCGTCACGAGCGCCACCGAGACCGCCGCGTCCCGCTCCTCGCTCTCCGTCACCTCGCTGACCGCCCCGATCGCCGACGCGCCGCAGATCGAGTAGCCGGTGGCGATCAGGAGCGGCTGATCGCCGGGCAGCCCCATCCGGCGGCCGAGCCACCACGTGCCGAAGAACGTCGCAGCGACCACCCCGAGCACCATCACCACCGTCGCCCAGCCGAGGCCAAGGACATCGTCCAGGCTCAGCTTCAGGCCCAGCAGGACGACGCCGAGCCGCATCAGCCGCTTTCCGGCGAGGGAGAGCCCGGCCTTGCCCCGGCCTCGTACGACAGCGCGCACACCCGGCACATGCGCCGCCGCGAGGCCGAGCACCACCGCCGCCGTCAGCATCGGCACGGCGGGGAGCAGCGCGTGCACCGCACCGGCCGCCGCGACACCGAGCGCGGCCAGGGCGAGCCCCGGCAGCGGGCGGCCCGCGGCCGGCGCCACTCCGCGCGGCCGCTGGCCAAGGAGCGTCATCAGCGGTCGGCCGGCAGCTCGTACACCCGGCGCACGCTGGTGCCGAGGCGGGAGATGTCGGCGCCGTACACATGGAGGGAGATCGCCGTCTCCGTACCACCGTTCCACACCCGGTGGATGTCGCCGGGCGGCGCGAATCCGCAGACCGTGCCCCGCAGGTTGACCAGGTCCTCCGTGGCGACGAGCCGCGCCGCGCCGCCGGGCGCGGCCGCCGGGACCAGGCGGTAGCGCCGCTCGTGCTCCGCGCCCTCGTGGACGCCGGTCACGCACCAGGAGACGTGGTCGTGGACGGGCGTGTGCTGCCCCGGCAGCCAGACGAGGCCGACCACGGAGAAGCTGCCGTCGTGCTCGGCGTGCAGCAGATGCTGCCGGTAGCGCTCGGGGTCGCCCTCGCGCTGCCTGTCCGTGAGCAGGTCGGCGGAGGTGATGTGCGGGGCGAGACATTCGCCGACCAGGTGCGCCGTCAGGTCCGGCGGTAACCCGCGGCCGACGGCCTCGCGTATGTCGGCGACGAGGGCGTCGAGGCGTTCGGTGGTGCGGTCGGCTCGGTACGCGGTGGTGGAGGTACTCATACGGGCAGCGTCCTGCCGCCCATCCATCACGTCCAACGACAGTTGTTAAGCGGTACCCCAACTCCTGCTTATGGATCGCTGCTTGCGAGCGCTGCCGTGCCCTCAGCACCCCATCCTGTTCGCCGCCACCGCCTTCAGTTCGTCAAGGACCAGTGCCGTCGCCGGGATCCGCAGATGCTCCCGGAGCGCGTACGCCGAGACCTGCCGCCGCGACGCCGGATCGAGCGCGCGTCCCGTCACATCGCGGTGCCGCAGGAAGTTGAGGACAAGGCCCGGCATCATCGCGATGCCGAGGCCCTCGGCGACCAGGCTCTGGATGACGAGATTGTCGTCCGTGGTGAACGCGATGTCCGGGGCGAAGCCCTGCTCGGCGCACTCGTGCAGGAAGTTGGCGCGACAGCGCAGACAGCCCGCGATCCAGCGCTCCCCGGCGAGATCGGCGAGCTTCACCGAACGGCGCCGCGCGAGCGGGTGCCGGGACGGCAGGAGGACCGTCAACTGGTCCTCCATGAGCGGGATTTCCACCACCTCCGCCGGAACGGCCTCGTGCAGTCCGGGATAGTGGAAGGCCAGCGTGATGTCGCAGTCGCCGTTCACGAGCCGCTGGAGCGACTCGGGCGGTTCGTTCTCCTGCAGTTCGACGCGTACGCCGGGATGTCCTGCCGCGAGCCGGGCGAGCGCCTCGGGGATGAGGGTCGCGGTGGCGCTGGGGAAGGCGCAGACGCGTACCCGCCCGGTGCGCAGGCCCGTGATCGCGTTCATCTGCTGCTGGGCTGCGCTGATGTTGCCGAGGATGATCCCCGCGTGCCGGGACAGCGCCTCACCCGCCTCGGTCAGCCGCATGCGCCGGCCGACCCGCGTGAAAAGCACCGTGCCGACGGACCGTTCGAGCGCCTTCATCTGCTGGGTGATCGCGGGCTGCGTATAGCCGAGCGAGCGGGCGGCGGCGGAGTAGGAGCCGGTGCGCACCACTTCATGGAACGATCTGATGTGCCGTGAATCGAACACGCCTGAATCATAAGCAGGATTTGGGATGCGCGGACAGGGCGTTCCCCGGCCTTTTGGATGCCTTCTGGATCGGCCGGTGTCCGGATCCAGACAGGATCAGTCGGCCGCGCTCGCAAGCGGCACGCGCCCGAGCCAGGCCGCCAACTCCCCATAGGCGTCCGCCCCTTCGGGTGCCTCCTGCACCGTGCCGAACGGCACACCCTCGCCACGTCGCTCCGCGGGCAGCGCCTGGTGCGCGAAGGCCAGCGCGAACCGCGCCAGTTCCTGGTCGAGTTCGAGCGGCCGCCCGAGCGCCTCGGACAGATCCCAGGTGTGGGTCACGGACTCCATCACGTATCCGGAGAGCGCGATCCGCCCCGGAGCGTCGCCCCACGGCACCCGCACCGGCGCGTCGAGGCGCGCGTCGTCCGCCCAGGCGTCCAGCGTGGCCGCCCTGACCTTCTCGTAGGCGGCGCCGAAGCCGTCGTCCGGCACGTCGTCGGCGAACGACGTGACCGCGAGACCGTCGCCGCCCTCACCGACGACCTGGATGCGCCGGGTGCCGCCGACGATGTGCGAGAGGAGCCTGCGTACGTCGTACTCGTCGCAGGGCGTGGCGGCGTCGAGCTGCTCGGGGCGCACGGTGGCGATGAGCGTCGCGATCTGCTCGGTGGCGCGGGCGAAGACGGGGCGGGGGTCGGGGGAGGCGTTCATGGCTGACTTCTTTCGTCCGTCGGTTCGGTCTCTGTGCGGCGCGCCCATCGCGCGGCCGCCGCTGACGGAGGAGACTCTCGCCGCATAACCTGACACCTGCCGTCAGCTTTTTCCGTCATCCTTGGCGACGTGAAATCCGACCGGCTCCTCTCGATCCTGCTGCTGCTCCAGACCCGCGGCCAGGTCCCCGCGCATGAACTGGCCGACCGCCTCGAAGTCTCCGTACGCACCATCTACCGCGACATCGAGGCGCTGTCCTCGTCCGGCGTCCCGGTGTACGCCGAGCGCGGCCGGCACGGCGGCATCGCGCTGCTTCCCGGCTTCCGTACGGACGTCACGGGGCTGACGCAGGACGAGTCGCGGGCCCTGTTCATCCTCGCCGCGCAGGGCGCGCACGCCGCGCTCGGACTCGACGCGGCGCTCGGCTCCGCGCTGCGCAAGGTCATGGCCGCGCTGCCCGAACCGCACCGTCCCGCCGCAGAGTTGACGAGCCGTCGGATTCTCGTCGACTCGGCGCGCTGGATGCCGGGAGCCCGCGGGTCCGGTCCCGCCGTGGTCGACCTGGACGTGCTGCAGGACGCCGTCTTCGCCGACCGGCGGCTGCGCCTTCGCTACCGGCACAGCGGCGACGCGGAGCCGAGCACCTACACCGTGGACCCCTACGGCCTCGTGTCGAAGGCGGGCGTCTGGTATCTGGTCGCGGACCGGCGCGGCGCCCCGCAGCTGTTCCGCGCCGACCGTGTGCAGTCGGCGACCCGCACGGACGCGCCCGTCAAGCGCCGTCCCGGCATCGAACTGGCCGACATCTGGGGGGTGTTGAAGCGTCAGGTCGAGGACCGTCCGGTCGGCGTCGACGTGACGGCGCGGGTGGCACGGGACCGCTTCGCGCTGTTCCTGCGCCTCAACGGCCATCGGGTCGCCGCACACCCCGAGGACGACGGGGAGAGCGAGTGGATCACTGTCCGTCTCGGGTACGGAGTCCTGGGCGAGGTCCGTACGCTGCTTCCGTTCGCCGACGGAGTGGAAGTCCTCTCGCCGCCCGAGGCGCGCGCGGAGCTGGCACAGGCCGCCGCGGCCGTCACGGAGCTGTACCGGGACGTTCCGGACGCAGGAAACGGCTCAGCTCGCCGGTGAGTTCGGCGGGCGCGTCCTCCTGTACGAGATGTCCCGCGCCCTCGATCAGGCGCAGCTCGGCGCCGGGGATCAGCTTGGCCAGCTCATGGCCGCGCCGGACGGGGATCCAAGTGTCGTCGGTGCCCCAGCAGATGAGGACGGGCAGCGCCAACTCCCCGTACCGGCCCTGGATCTCGTCGGTGAACCGCTGGTCGTTCTGCTCGATCTGCCGGTAGAAGGCGGGCCTGCCCTCGTCCGTGCACCAGGGCTCGACGAGCCGGTCGAGCACCGCAGGGTGCAGCCCGCGGTGGCTCGCCGATGCGACGTACTCCCGTACCAGCGCCTCGTGCAGGGCGGGCGGCAGCTGGGCGAAGACGTCGGCGTGCGCGCCGAGCAGGCGGTAGGTGGGGGAGCCCCAGGGAGCGAGCGCCACCGGGTCGACGACGGCGAGGCGGTCGTAGCGGGCGCCGTGCAGGAGGTGCGCGCGCAGGGCCACGCAGCCCCCGAAGTCATGCGCCACGACGGCGGGCCGCCGCAGGCCCCAGTGGGCCAGGAGTCCGGTCAGGACGCGGGCCTGCGCGGCCAGGGACACGTCCTGCCCCGCGGTCATCTCCGAGGTGCCGTAGCCCGGCAAGTCCCAGGCGTACACGCGGTGTTCGCCGGAGAGCGCGCGGGCGACGCCGCGCCACACGTACGACGAGAAGGGAGTGCCGTGGACCAGGACGACCGGTGGTGCGTCCTCGGGGCCGACGGCGGTCCAGCGGACGGCGCCGGTCGGTCCCGCGAAGGTGTGGTCGAGCGTCCAGTCACGGTCGGTCGTCATGGGCGCAAGGCTAGTCGTCCAGCCAGTGGTGGCGTCCGATGGACACCAGGCGCAACTGGCGGCGGGCCCGGTCCGCGACCCGCTCCTGGGCGTCGGGTGCCGCTTCCAGGAGTGCGGACGCGGTCATCACCATGTGGTCGACGTACATACCGGCCAGCATCAGGAGGTCGTCGTCGTCCCAGCCCGCCGCCTCCGGCTCCTGGGCGAACTGGTCCTTCACCTCCTGTGCGAACAGGGCGAGTTGATCGCCGATGGCGGACCGCACCGCCTGTACGCCGCCGTGCAGCTCGCGGGAGATGAAGCGGACGTGGGCGGGGTGCGTGCGCACATAGGTGACGATCAACTCGACCGCTGCCGCGATGCGTTCCTCGCCGTCACCGGTCGCCGAGAGCAGTGCGGAGAGAGTCGTGTGCAGGCTGCCGAGTGCCTCCTCGACCAGGGCCACGCCCAGGTCGTCCATGTCGCGGAAGTGCCGGTAGAAGGCGGTGGGTGCCACGCCCACGGCACGGGTGACCTCGCGCAGGCCCAGGCTGCTCAGGCTCTGCTCCTCGAGCAGCTGGAGCGCCGCGTCGAGGAGGGCCTGCCGGGTCTTCTGCTTCTGGGCCTGCCGGATGCCGAGAGTGTGACTCATGCCATGCAGTTAACAACTGTTCTCTGAGATTGGGAAGCCGGTGGGAGTAGTAGACTCCCAAGTCAGTGAACAGTTGTAACCACAAATGTTCACCGAAATCTCACACGAGAGGCATCCCATGCTGTTCCTCGTCGCCGCTCTTCTTCTGCTCGGCGTCGCCATGGGCTCCGTGGCGCACGCGCCGCTGCCCGTCACCCTCGTCGCCGCGGCTGTCATCGGCGTATGGCTCCTGGTGTTCGCGATCCGCGAGCGCCGTGGGCAGCACCGCTCGCACCCGAGCCACCACTGATCCGTACGACACCTGCAAGGAGTCGCACCATGGAACTCACCAGCACTCGCACCAGCACGGTTACCGCCCCGGCAGCCCGGCGCGAGGCCGACGGGATGGCCGTCGCCTCGTTCGTGCTCGGCCTGCTCGGGCTGCTCGTCCTCAATCTCTTCCTCGGTCCCGTCGCGATCGTCCTCGCCGGCCTCGCGCTGCTGCGCGGCACCAGCCGGAAGGGGCGTGCCCTGCTCGGCCTCGGGCTCGGCGTGGCCGATCTCGTCGTCCTCGCCGCGCTCATGTCCATGGACAACACCGTGTCGTGGGGTCTCGCCGGCTGACACCGCTTGGACGCGGGCGGTGCCATGGCTCGTAGAATCGTGCGCACCATGGCCTACCTCGACCACGCAGCGACCACTCCGATGCTTCCGGAGGCGATCGCGGCGATGACCGCCCAGCTCGCCGTCACCGGCAACGCCTCCTCATTGCATGCCGCTGGGCGCCGGGCGCGACGCACCGTCGAGGAGGCCCGCGAGACGCTCGCCGAGTCGCTCGGCGCGCGCCCCAGCGAGACCGTCTTCACCGCGGGCGGCACCGAGGCGGACAACCTCGCCGTGAAGGGCCTCTACTGGTCCCGGCGCGACGCCGAACCCGCGCGCACCCGTGTGCTCGCGAGCCCCGTCGAGCACCATGCCGTCCTGGACGCCGTGCACTGGCTCGGCGAACACGAGGGTGCCACCGTCGAGTACCTCCCCGTCGACCGGTACGGGCGCGTGCACCCCGAAGCCCTGCGCGAGGCGATCGAGCGCGACCCCGCCGATGTCGCGCTCGCCACCGTCATGTGGGCCAACAACGAGATCGGCACGATCCAGCCGATCCGCGAACTGGCCGACGTGGCAGCGGAGTTCGACATTCCGTTGCATGCCGACGCGGTGCAGGCCTTCGGGCAGGTGCCCGTCGACTTCGGGGCGTCCGGGCTCGCCGCGATGACCGTGTCCGGCCACAAGATCGGCGGTCCGTACGGCATCGGCGCGCTGCTCCTCGGCCGCGAGTACAGCCCCGTCCCCGTCCTGCACGGCGGCGGGCAGGAGCGCCATGTGCGTTCCGGGACGCTGGACGTGCCCGCGATCGCCGCGTTCGCCGTGGCGGGACAGCACGCCGCCGCCCAGCGCGAGTGGTTCGCCCGCGAGATCGGCGCCCTGCGCGACGAACTGGTCGCCTCGGTGCGCGCGGCGGTTCCGGAGGCGATCCTCGGGGGCGACCCCGTCGACCGGCTGCCCGCCAACGCGCACTTCACCTTCGCCGGTTGCGAGGGCGACTCCCTGCTTCTGCTGCTCGACGCCCAGGGCATCGAGTGCTCCACCGGCTCGGCGTGCACGGCGGGCGTGGCCCAGCCCAGCCACGTCCTGCTCGCCACCGGCACCGACCCCGACCTGGCCCGTGGCACGCTCCGTTTCTCCCTGGGGCACACCTCCACGAAGGCCGACGTCGACGCGGTGGCGCGGGCGATCGGCCCGGCGGTGGAGCGGGCGCGGACGGCGGGGCTGAGCTAGGCCGCCCCGATCCGATCCGATCCGCTTCGATCCCCCTGGATCCGCTCCGGCCGAACGGGGCTGTATCCGGCCGAATTGAGCCGAACCGTGTGGTTCCGCGTCGATCCGGCCCGATGCGGACCGAGCGGGAGCCGGATAGGTCACATCCTTGGAACCACCCTGGAATCCGGCCCGAGTTGATGGCGTTCTGGGTGGATATGGAAGTGGCCGACCGTCGGAGCGCGATACGACGCAGACATTCCACCGATCTATGCTTGCCGCTCGCGAGTCCGCTCCGCGCGTTCGGGGCTGCACGACGACCCCCTCATGGAGTTCACATTGAAGGCGAACCTCCGCTCTCGTATCGCCGCGCGGCTCGGGCGCATCTACCTGTCCCGGATCCAGCGGAACGGGATCAGCTCATCGACGATCGCGCGGCTGCCCGAGCCGCTGCTCGCGCCGATGCGCCGCGACGGTCTCGACCCGGTGCCCGGTCTCACCGCCAAGCAGGCGGAGCAGCCGATCTACCAGGTGCCGCTGCCGTTCGGCATGGACGCCTGGGTCGTCACGGGCTACGACGAGGTCAAGGCCGTGCTCGGCGAGACCGACGGGTTCAGCAACGACTTCACGAACCTCGCGGGCAACGCGGGCGTCTCCGAGGAGCAGAACCCCGGCGGCCTCGGCTTCAGCGACCCCCCGGTCCACACGCATCTGCGGCGCATCCTCACGCCCGAGTTCACGATGCGCAGGCTGCGGCGCCTGACGCCCCGGATCGACGCCATCGTCGAGGAGCGGCTGGACGCGATGGCCGCGTCCGAAGGGCCCGTCGACCTCGTGGAGGCCTTCGCGCTGCCGATCCCCTCGCTCACGATCTGCGAGCTGCTCGGCGTGCCCTATGAGGACCGCCACGACTTCCAGCAGCTGGCCATGGAGCGCTTCGACCTCTTCGCCGGGGCGACCGCGCCGTTCGGCGCCATATCCGCCTCGCTGTCCTACTTCCGGGACGTCGTCAAGAAGCAGCGCGAGAACCCGGGCGACGGGCTCCTCGGCATGATCGTCAAGGAGCACGGCGACACGGTCGACGACGAGGAGCTCGCGGGCCTCGCCGACGGCATCCTGACCGGCGGCTTCGAGACCACCGCGAGCATGCTGGCCCTCGGCTCGCTGCTCCTGCTCCAGCACCCCGACGCCGCCGCACGGCTGCGCGACGACGACGCGGCCGCGTCCCCCTTCGTGGAGGAGGCGCTGCGCTATCTGACCGTCGTCCAGGTGGCCTTCCCGCGGTTCGCCCGCGAGGACATCGAGATAGCCGGGGTGCGCATCCCCAAGGGCGACCTGGTGCTGTGCTCCCTCAGCGGCGGCAACCGCGACGCCAAGTACACCGCGGACGGCGGCGGCTTCGACCCGGACCGCAAGGCTTCGGGGCATCTCGCCTTCGGGTACGGCATCCACCGCTGCATCGGCGCCGAACTGGCCCGCATGGAGCTGCGCGCCGCCTACCCGGCCCTGGTGCGGCGCTTCCCCGAGATGCGCCTGGCGGTCGCCCCCGACGACCTCGCGTTCCGCAAGCTGTCGATCGTCTACGGCGTGGAGTCGCTGCCCGTACACCTTCGGTGATGGCGGTCGGAAGTCAGGCGAGGGCGGTGCGGGCGTCCCGCACGAGCCGTATGTACCGGTCCCAGTCCCAGTGCGGACCGGGATCGGTGTGGTCCGTGCCCGGCACCTCCACATGGCCGACGATGTGCTCCCGGTCCACGGGGATGTCGTACCGCTTGCAGATTCCTGCCGTGAGCCGCGCCGACGACGCGTACATGGCATCCGTGAACGAGGACTTCTTGTCGACGAAGCCCTCGTGCTCGATGCCGATGCTCCGTTCGTTGTAGCTCCTGTTCCCCGCGTGGAACGCGACGTCCAGCTCGCGGATCATCTGGGCGACATGCCCGTCCTTGCGCACCACGTAGTGCGCGGCCGCGCCGTGCGCCGGATCCTTGAACACCCGCAGCGCCGTCGCGTACCCGCCCTGGACGACGTGGATGACGACCATGTCGATCTCGTAGTCGTCGGGCCGGTCCGCGCGCCGCCAGTTGTAGTCGGACGCGGCGATCCACTGCGCGCCCTTGGCGTCGACCTCGCCCTCCTTGCGCTTCTTGACCACGCCGGGCAGCCGCCACCACAGCCGGCCGAGCTCGTCCGCGGCGAGCGCGGCCGTGCCGACGGCCGCCGCCGCGCCGCCGATCAGGAGCGTCCGCCGATTGACGCCCCGGCGCCCCGGCTTCTGCACCGCCGTCGTGTCCTTTTCTTCCCCCATGTGATCGTCAACGCTTACTCACGGGCGCCTGGTTCCCGCGGCCCCGTACCCTGTTAGAGCTATGACTGAGACCCAGACCCCGCAGCGCCCCCGCCCCCTTCGCGTCCTCGCCGCCATGTCCGGCGGCGTGGACTCCGCCGTTGCCGCCGCCCGGGCCGCCGAAGCAGGGCACGACGTGACCGGAGTGCACCTGGCGCTCTCGGCGAACCCGCAGTCGTTCCGCACGGGCGCGCGAGGCTGCTGCACCATCGAGGACTCGCGTGACGCCCGCCGCGCCGCCGACGTCATCGGCATCCCGTTCTACGTCTGGGACCTCGCCGAGCGGTTCCGCGAGGACGTGGTCGACGACTTCATCGCCGAGTACGAGGCGGGGCGCACTCCCAACCCGTGCCTGCGCTGCAACGAGAAGATCAAGTTCGCCGCGCTCCTGGACAAGGCGCTCGCGCTCGGCTTCGACGCGGTCGTCACGGGCCACTACGCGAAGGTGATCACGCACGAGGACGGCACCCGCGAACTGCACCGGGCCTCCGACATGGCCAAGGACCAGAGCTACGTCCTCGGGGTCCTCGACGACCGCCAGCTCGCCCACGCGATGTTCCCCCTCGGTGACACGGTCACCACCAAGGAGGAGATCCGCGCGGAGGCCGAGGAGCGCGGCCTGGCCGTCGCCAAGAAGCCCGACAGCCACGACATCTGTTTCATCGCCGACGGCGACACCCAGGGCTTCCTCGCGGACCGCCTGGGCAAGGCCGAGGGCGACATCGTGGACGCCGACGGGAACAAGCTGGGCACCCACGAGGGCGCGTACGGCTACACGATCGGCCAGCGCAAGGGACTGCGCATCGGCACCCCCGCCCCCGACGGCAAGCCCCGCTACGTCCTGGACATCTCGCCCGTGAACAACACGGTGACGGTCGGCCCGGCCGACGCCCTGGACGTGACGGCCCTGACGGCCATCAAGCCCCGCTGGTGCGGCGTGGCCCCCTCCGGGCCCGGCACGTACACCGCGCAGCTGCGGGCCCACGGCGGCGAGACGGAGGTGACCGCCGAGCTCGTCGACGGCACCCTGCACGTCTCCTTCGACGAGCCCGTACGCGGCGTGGCCCCCGGCCAGGCGGTCGTCCTCTACGACGGCACGCGCGTGGTGGGGTCGGCGACGATCGCGGCCACGGAGCGGGCCGCCGCGGTGGCCTAGTCGGTCGTCACCTCGTAGAAGCAGAGGTGGTCCTTGATCTGGGCCACCGCTTCCTTCGGCTCCGGATAGGCCCAGACCGCGTCCTTCGCGTCGGGGAGCGACCAGTAGGAGGCCGTTCCCTTGAAGGGGCAGTAGGTGGTGGTCTCCGAAGGCGTCAGCAGGTCCGTGCGGACGTCCTCCGGAGGGAGGTAGTAGCGCACCGGGTAGCCCGTCTCGCGCAGCAGCAGGGGGCGCCGGCTCTCCGCGACGACCTGGCCATCGCGCACCACGCGTACGTGCTCCGTGCCCTGTTCGACGGTGATCTCGTGTCCTGCGGTCACAGTGGTCTCCTTCTCGGGGCCGGGGTTCGGACCGTACCGTGAAGCCATGAACATCTGTGTCTTCCTCTCCGCGGCCGACCTTCCCGAGCGCTACACCGGGCCCGCCCGTGACTTCGCCGAACTGCTCGGCAAGGGCGGCCACACGCTGGTGTGGGGCGGCTCCGAGAGTGGCCTGATGAAGGTCGTCGCCGACGGCGTGCAGGAGGCCGGCGGCCGCCTCGTCGGCGTATCGGTCGACTTCCTCGCGGCCAAGGCCCGTACGAACGCCGACGAAATGGTGATCGCCAAGGACCTCGCCGAACGCAAGGCGCTGCTCCTGGAGAAGGCCGACGCGGTCGTGATCATGGTCGGCGGCACGGGCACGCTCGACGAGGCGACCGAGATCCTGGAACTGAAGAAGCACGGCAGGACCGACAAGCCGGTGGTCCTGCTCAACTCGGCCGGTTTCTACGACGGGTTGAAGGAGCAGTTCCGGCGGATGGAGGACGAGGGATTCCTGCCGGTGCCGCTGACCGAGCTGGTCTTCTTCGCCGAGGAGCCGGTGGGCGCCCTCGCCTACCTGGAGGAGTCCATGGGCACGCGCTGAGCCGCGTCCGCCGGGGTGGGACCATGGGCCCATGGCTACACATGTGATCACCGGGGCGGGCTCCGGCATCGGCGCGGCCGTCGCGCGCCGCCTTCACGCACGCGGCGACGCCCTCGTCCTGCACGCACGGGACGCCGGCCGCGCCAAGGACCTGGCGGCGCAGTTCCCCGGAGCGGCCACGCTCGTGGGCGACCTCTCCGACCCGGACAGGCTCTCCTGGGCGTTCGGCCACCAGGCCCTGCCCGACCGGGTGGACTCCCTGCTGCACATCGCGGGCGTGGTCGACCTGGGCCGGGTCGGCGATCTCACCCCCAAGTCCTGGCGCCACCAGCTCAACGTGAACCTCATCGCCCCCGCCGAGCTCACCCGCCACTTCCTGCCGCAGCTCCGACTGGCCCACGGGCACGTGGTCTTCGTGAACTCGGGCGCAGGACTGAACGCGCACGCCGACTGGTCCGCCTACGCCGCCTCCAAGCACGGCCTCAAGGCCCTCGCCGACGCCCTGCGCGCCGAGGAGCACGGCAACGGCATCCGCGTCACCTCCGTCTACCCGGGCCGCACGGCGAGCCCCATGCAGGCCAAGGTCCACCGGCAGGAGGGCAAGGAGTACGACCCCTCCCGTTTCGTCGACCCGGAGTCGGTGGCCACCACGATCCTGACGGCACTCGACCTGCCGCGTGACGCGGAGATCAACGACCTGACGGTGCGGCCGGGACGGTGAGCGAGTTCAGCTTCGGCCCGGCCACCGGCGTCGGGTCCATGCCCGGCGGCGACGCGCGCGAGGCCGCGAAGACGGTCACCGGCAGCTTCGAGACGTTCCCCTACCTGGCGGAACTGCCCGCGCGGGGGCCCGGCGCCGACATGATCGGGCGGACCGCCGGGCTGCTCGTCGACCTCTACGCGCGCGTGGAGCCCAGCGGCTGGCGCATCGGCGACCGGCCAGGACGGGACACCCGGCGGGCCAGGGCGTGGCTCGGCGAGGACCTCGACGCGCTCGAAGAGTTCACCCAGGGGTACGAGGGGCCGGTCAAGGTGCAGGCCGTGGGGCCGTGGACGCTTGCCGCCGCCCTCGAGCTGAAGAACGGCGAGGCCGCGCTCTCCGACCCCGGCGCCTGCCGCGACCTGGCCGGATCGCTGGCGGAGGGACTGCGCGCCCACCTCGCGGACGTACGCCGTCGCATCCCGGGCGCCCAGGTGGTGCTCCAGCTCGACGAGCCCTCGCTCATCGCCGTACTGCGCGGGCAGATCAAGACCGCAAGCGAGTACCGCACCCACCGCGCCGTGGACCGGCAGGTCGTCGAGAACACCCTGCGGGACGTCATCGGCGTCCAGGGGGTCGACGGGGGGCCCGCCGTCGTGCATTCCTGCGCGCCCGATGTCCCGTTCGCACTCCTGCGGCGGGCCGGCGCCGACGCCGTCTCGTTCGACTTCTCACTCCTCACCGAGCGTGACGACGAGGCGATCGGAGAGGCCGTCGAGGCGGGCACGAAGCTCTTCGCCGGTGTCGTGCCGGGCGTGGACGGCCGATTGTCAGACCCGGCCGGTAGCGTCATGGGTGTCAGGACGCTGTGGCGCAGGCTGGGGCTGAATCCGGGTTCTCTTGCGGAGTCGGTCGTGGTCACTCCGTCGTGCGGCCTCGCGGGGGCTTCTCCCGCGTACGCACGCGCGGCGCTCGCCCATTGTGTCCGGGCGGCGAGATCACTCGCGGACAACCCTGAGTAATTGGGTATGACGTAACGGGAGGACGAAACGGTGGCTGTCGAACAGCAAGGCTCTGTGCCCGCCGAGGCACGGGATCAGCATGCCCAGCTGGCCGAACAGATCGAGGAGCACCGCTTCCGGTACTACGTGAACGACCAACCGGTCGTCAGCGACGCCGAGTTCGACAAGCTCCTTCGCTCGCTCGAGGCCCTGGAGGAGCAGTACACGGAGCTTCGTACGCCCGATTCGCCCACCCAGAAGGTCTCCGGGGCGTACGAGACCGACTTCACGGCGGTGGAGCACCGCGAACGCATGCTCTCCCTGGACAACGCCTTCGACGACGAGGAGCTCGCCGCCTGGGCCGAGCGCGTCGCCAAGGACGTCGGCACGAGCGACCACCACTTCCTGTGCGAGCTGAAGATCGACGGCCTCGCCGTGAACCTCACGTACGAGGACGGGAAGCTCACCCGCGCGGCGACGCGCGGCGACGGCCGGGTCGGCGAGGACATCACGCCGAACGTCCGCACGATCGCGGACATCCCCGACCGCCTCAAGGGCGACAACATCCCCGCCCTCGTCGAGATCCGCGGCGAGGTCTTCTTCCCCATGGAGAAGTTCGAGGAGCTCAACGCCCGTCTCGTGGAGGCCGGCGACAAGCCGTTCGCCAACCCGCGCAACGCGGCGGCCGGTTCGCTGCGCCAGAAGGACCCCAGAGTCACCGCAACGCGCCCGCTGCACATGGTGGTGCACGGCATCGGCGCCCGCGAGGGCTTCGACATCGACTGCCTCAGCCACGCCTACGAACTCCTCCACGGCTGGGGCCTGCCCACCGCCCAGCACAACAAGGTGGTCCAAGGCCTCGACGGCGTACGGGAGTTCATCGCGTACTTCGGCGAGAACCGTCACTCCGTGGCGCACGAGATCGACGGCGTCGTCGTGAAGCTGGACGAGATCCCGCTCCAGGGCCGCCTCGGCTCGACCTCGCGCGCCCCGCGCTGGGCGATCGCCTGGAAGTACGCGCCCGAAGAGGTCAACACCAAGCTGGTCAACATCCGCGTGGGCGTCGGCCGCACCGGCCGCGTCACTCCGTACGCGCAGGTGGAGCCGGTCACCGTCGCCGGATCCGAGGTCGAGTTCGCGACGCTGCACAACCAGGACGTGGTGAAGAAGAAGGGCGTCTTCATCGGGGACACGGTCGTCCTGCGCAAGGCGGGCGACGTCATCCCGGAGATCCTCGGCCCGGTCGTCGACCTGCGCGACGGCACGGAGCGGGAGTTCGTGATGCCCGCCGAGTGCCCCGAGTGCGGGACGCCGCTGCGGCCCATGAAGGAGGGCGACATCGACCTCCGCTGCCCCAACGCCCGGTCCTGCCCGGCCCAGTTGCGCGAGCGCCTGTTCTACCTGGCGGGCCGCAAGTGCCTGGACATCGAGAACTTCGGATACGTGGCGGCGGCCGCCCTCACCAAGCCCCTTGAGCCGTCCGAGCCGCCGATCCTGGACGAGGGCGACCTCTTCGACCTCACCATCGAGCGGCTCCTGCCCATCAAGGCGTACGTACTCGACCAGGACAGCGGACTGCCCAAGCGCGACCCGAAGACCGGCGAGGAGAAGGTCGCCACGGTCTTCGCCAACCAGCAGGGCGAGGCGAAGAAGAACGCCGTGTCGATGCTGGAGAACATCGCGGCGGCCAAGGAGCGCCCGCTCGCCCGCATCATCACGGGCCTCTCGATCCGCCACGTCGGCCCGGTCGCGGCGGAGGCACTGGCCCGCGAGTTCCGGTCGATCGACCGGATCGAGCAGGCCACGGAGGAGGAGCTTGCCGCCGTCGAGGGGGTCGGGCCGACCATCGCGGCCTCCCTCAAGCAGTGGTTCGAGGAGGAGTGGCACCGGGAGATCCTGCGCAAGTGGCGGGCGGCCGGGGTCCGTATGGAGGAAGAGGGCGGGGGAGAAGACGAAGGACCGCGCCCGCTGGAAGGTCTCACCGTTGTCGTCACCGGAACGCTCGAGCACCACACAAGGGATGGCGCAAAAGATGCGCTGCAGACCCTGGGTGCGAAGGTGACCGGTTCCGTTTCGAAGAAGACGGCATTCGTCGTCGTCGGCGACAACCCGGGATCCAAGTACGACAAGGCCATGCAACTGAAGGTTCCGGTTCTCAACGAGGAAGGCTTCGGCGTCCTGCTGGAAAAGGGACCGGACGCGGCGAAGGAAGTCGCGCTTCCGACCGAGGAGTAGCGGTTGAAGGCCACCCGTTCAGCGCATACCAGATGCATACGGG
Organism: Streptomyces sp. NPDC021622; assembly: GCF_040640795.1. Lineage (NCBI taxonomy): Bacteria > Bacillati > Actinomycetota > Actinomycetes > Kitasatosporales > Streptomycetaceae > Streptomyces > Streptomyces sp. NPDC021622. Next base: position 212,687 of record NZ_JBFACK010000012.1, on the reverse strand, counting down.
TGGCCGGGTCGCATTCGGGCAACCGTTGTGGACCGCTGCCCGTGGAAGCCTTCTGCGGCCTACTGTTGAGGTGTGCGCCTGCCGTGGCATTCAGACGCGGCTGACCGCTGGACCAAGTCCACGTGGCGTGTGCACCGCCGGCTGTGAGAGGGACGGGAATGGAACCGACCGAGAGCGCCGCCCCGGACTCCCGGCTGCGCGCGCGCCTGCGGCGCGGGCCGGGCGCGTGGTTGAGCAGACGCCGGACGCCGAGCGAGGCGGAGAGCGGCCGCGCCGCCGCGCCGGACACCACGGTCGAGCGACGTGAACGGGCGTGGAGCACGGTCGCCGGTTGCACCACCCAGGAGGTCGGCTCCGCCGGCCGGGCCAATGCGGGCGAGTCCGTCAGGGACACGGCGGGCCAGGACGCAGGCGGCGGCCGGCGCCCGCAGTCGTGGGGGAGCGCCGACGAGCAGGGCACGGACCGCACTTCGGGCGACCGCTGGCCGGTGCTTCCGGTCGCCGTGGTGACGACGGCCGCCATGGTGCTCGGCGCCGGCTTCTTCCACGCGTTCACCGGGCACCACGCGCTGTTCCCCTCCGGCACCGTCGGCTGGTCCCTCGCCGTCCTGACGGGCCTGATCGTCGGCCACCTCGTCGCGCTCGGCCGCGACCGCTGGTGGGGCGGCACCGGCTCGGGCGGCGCGCTCACCGTCGCCGTCCTGCTGCTCTACGGCTGGCTGCCTGCCGGGATGGTCAGCCTCACCGTCGTCGTCCTGGTCGGTGTCGCGCGCCGCCATCGCTGGCGCCAGGGCATCCTGCACGGCGCGGTCGACATCCTCGGCATCGGCGCGGGCGCCCTCGCAATGGCCGCGTTCGGCACGGTGCCGACGGCGGAGTCGCCCTGGCTGCCCGAGACCTGGGACGTGTACTCGGCTCCCGAGGTCGCGCTGGCCGCCGTCGCCTATCTCGCGGTCACCCGCGTCCTGTTGTGGTACGTCCACGCGCCGAGCACCGGCGCGCTGCCCACGGTCACCCGCACCGCCCTGGTCCGCCAGGGCCTCGTCGGCGTCGCGCTGCTCGGCATCGCCCCGCTGATCTGCGTGGTCGCCGCATCGACGCCGCTTCTCCTGCCGCTCTTCGCGATCCCCCTGGTCGCGCTCGACTCGACGCTGTGGATCGCCCGCGCCAGGGCCGAGGAGCAGCTGCGCGACCCGCTCACCGGACTGCCCAACCGGCAGTGGCTGTTGGAGCGCACCTGGACGGCTCTGGACGATGCCGAGCGGATCGGGGCGCGGTCCGCCCTGATGCTGATCGACATGGACCGCTTCCGTTCGGTGAACGACACCCTCGGTCATCTCGCGGGCGACCGGCTGCTGTTGCAGATCGCCGACCGGCTCCGGCTCGCCCTGCCGCGTGGTGCGGAGGCCGCGCGGCTCGGCGGTGACGAGTTCGCCGTACTGCTCCCGATCGCCGACTCCACGACATCGGCCACCCGTGTGGCCCGCAACCTGGTCGCGGCGCTCGGCTCACCCCTCGATCTGGACGGCCTGACCCTGGTCCTGGAGGCCAGCGCGGGCCTCGCCGTCTTCCCCGACCACGCGCTCGACGCGGAGGGTCTCCTTCGCCGCGCGGACGTCGCGATGTACCAGGCCAAGCGCGACCGCACGGGCGTCGAGGTGTACGAGTCCAAGCGGGACTCCAACACCCCTGACCGCCTGGGCCTGTTGGGCGATCTGCGGCGCGCCCTGGACGCCGGTGACGTCGAGCTGCACTACCAGCCCAAGGTCCGCTTCGACGGCAAGGTCGCGGGGCTCGAGGCGCTGGTGCGGTGGGTGCATCCGGAGCGCGGGAAGGTGCCGCCGGACGAGTTCATCGCCATCGCCGAGTCGTCGGGGCTCATGCCGCACCTGACGGAGTACGTCCTGGAGACGGCGCTCGGGCAGGTCGCGAAGTGGCAGGCGATGGGCCTGAAGGTCCCGGTCGCGGTCAATGTGTCGCCGCGCGACGTGCACACCCCCGGTTTCGCCGGCGCTGTCGCCGCACGCCTGGCCCGGCACGGGGTCCCCGCGGGGGCGCTGCAGCTGGAGATAACGGAGCACGTACTCCTCGAGGACCCGCAGCGGGCCGCGGACACCCTGGCAGGCCTGACCGGCCACGGCGTGAAGATGTCCCTCGACGACTTCGGTACGGGGTACTCGTCCCTGGTGCACCTGCGGCGGCTGCCCGTGAGCGAGCTCAAGATCGACCGCTCGTTCGTGGCCCGCCTGGCCGTGGACAACGAGGACGCGGAGATCGTCCGCTGCACCGTCGACCTCGCCCATTCCCTCGGCCTCCTCGTGGTCGCCGAGGGCGTCGAGGACGACGAGACATGGGAGCGCCTGCGGGACCTGGGCTGCGACGCCGTACAGGGCTGGCTGGTGGCCGCGGCGATGCCGGCCGGCGAAACGACGGCATGGCTGCAGGCACGCGGGCCCCGCGGCTGGCGCCGCCCCGTGGACATCGCGGCGGAGGAACAGGCGGCGGCGGAGGCGGGCGCGGACATCGCGAAGTAGCTCCTGGGGCGGTCGGCGCAGGCCGGCGTGGATGTGGCGGGGCGTCCGGCGGGGCCATCCGGGCAGGGGGCGCGGACGCCGAGACGTGACCCGCGGCGTGATCCGGGTGGGGCCCGATTAGGGCCACGAAGCCGCCGGGCAATCGGGTGGGCGGGCGGGAAACCCGCCGCGGAGCGGCGGAGACGCCCCCACCGCCGGGGGCGAAGAGGACCGCCCAAGCCCTCCGCATGGAGACCGGCAGGGAATCCGTTTCACGGGCATGGGGTGCGGCCCCATAGGATTGGGCCACAAACCGCACACTCACCCCTGAGGATCGCCGCATGCCTGGCATCACGCGCGAGGAGGTCGCCCACCTCGCCCGCCTTGCACGTCTGGAGCTGAAGGCCGAGGAGCTCGACCACTTCGCCGGACAGCTCGACGACATCATCGGCGCGGTCGCCCGCGTCTCGGAGGTCGCCGACCAAGACGTACCGCCGACCTCGCACCCGCTGCCGCTGACGAACGTCATGCGCGCGGACGAGGTCCGTCCGTCGCTCACCCCCGAGCAGGCGCTCTCTGGCGCCCCGGCCCAGGAGCAGCAGCGTTTCAAGGTGCCGCAGATCCTGGGGGAGGACTAATCACCATGACGGACAGCAAGATCGACATCATCAAGCTCACGGCTGCCGAGATCGCCGCGAAGATCGCCGCCGGTGAGCTCACCGCCGTCGAGGTCACCGAGGCCCACCTGGCCCGTATCGAGGCCGTCGACGAGAAGGTGCACGCCTTCCTGCACGTCGACCGCGATGGCGCCCTCGCGCAGGCCCGCGCCGTCGACGCCAAGCGCGCCGCAGGCGAGAAGCTCGGCCCGCTGGCCGGCGTACCGCTCGCGCTCAAGGACATCTTCACCACCGAGGGCGTACCGACCACGGCCGGTTCCAAGATCCTCGAGGGCTGGATCCCGCCGTACGACGCGACACTGACGCGCAAGCTGAAGGAAGCCGACGTCGTCATCCTCGGCAAGACCAACATGGACGAGTTCGCCATGGGGTCGAGCACGGAGAACAGCGCGTACGGGCCCACCGGCAACCCGTGGGACCTCACCCGCATCCCCGGCGGATCGGGCGGCGGCTCCTCCGCCGCCCTCGCCTCCTACGAGGCCCCGCTCGCCATCGGCACGGACACCGGCGGCTCCATCCGCCAGCCCGCGGCCGTCACCGGCACGGTCGGCGTCAAGCCCACCTACGGCGGCGTGTCCCGCTACGGCATGGTCGCCTTCTCGTCCTCCCTCGACCAGGGCGGCCCCTGTGCCCGCACGGTCCTGGACGCCGCGCTGCTGCACGAGGCCATCGCCGGGCACGACGTGCTCGACTCGACGTCCATCGACGCCCCGGTCCCGCCGGTCGTCGAGGCGGCCCGCAACGGCTCCGTACAGGGCATGCGCGTCGGTGTCGTGAAGCAGTTCGCGGGCGAGGGCTACCAGGCCGGTGTCGTCCAGCGCTTCCAGGAGTCGGTCGCCCTGCTCAAGGAGCTCGGCGCCGAGATCGTCGAGCTCGACTGCCCGTCCTTCGACCTGGCGCTCTCCGCGTACTACCTGATCGCGCCGAGCGAGTGCTCGTCCAACCTGGCCCGCTTCGACGCCATGCGCTACGGCCTGCGCGTCGGCGACGACGGCACGAAGTCCGCCGAGGACGTCACCGCGCTGACCCGCGAGGCCGGCTTCGGCGACGAGGTCAAGCGCCGCGTCATCCTGGGCACGTACGCACTGAGCTCCGGCTACTACGACGCGTACTACGGAAGCGCCCAGAAGGTCCGCACCCTGATCACGAAGGACTTCGAGAAGGCCTTCGAGCAGGTCGACGTGATCGTCTCGCCCGCGACGCCGACCACCGCCTTCCCGATCGGCGAGCGCGCCGACGACCCGATGGCGATGTACCTCGCGGACGTGTGCACCATCCCGTCGAACATGGCGGGCAACGCCGCCATGTCGCTGCCCTGCGGCCTCGCGCCGGAGGACGGCCTGCCCGTCGGGCTGCAGATCATCGCCCCCGCCATGAAGGACGACCGCCTGTACAAGGTGGGCGCTGCCGTAGAGGCCGCCTTCGTGGAAAAGTGGGGCCACCCGCTGCTTGAGGAGGCTCCGTCGCTGTGACTGCCATGGCAAAGAAGGCCAAGAACTTCAAGAAGTCCAAGACCGGCGTCTATGTCTCGCTGGCCAGCACCGCCTTCGGCGCGATCAGCGTCGTGAAGCAGGCGAAGATGGCACGCAACGACAACGACACCCTGCGTCTGATCGACGCCGCCGTGTCCGCCGCCGCCATCGCTACCGGCCTGGCGATCCTCTACCGGGAGCTCAAGCGCCTGGGCGACGACGACGTCCTGCTGGGCTGAGAGGGAAAGTTTCACCGTGACTGTCACGACTGACCTGGTGTCGTACGAGGAAGCCCTCGCGACGTACGACCCCGTCATGGGCCTCGAAGTCCATGTCGAGCTCGGCACCAAGACCAAGATGTTCTGCGGCTGCTCCACCGAGCTCAAGCAGGGCGCCAACAGCCAGACCTGCCCGACCTGTCTCGGCCTGCCCGGCGCTCTGCCGGTGGTCAACGAAATCGGCGTCGAGTCCGCGATCAAGATCGGCCTCGCGCTGAACTGCGAGATCGCCGAGTGGTGCCGCTTCGCCCGGAAGAACTACTTCTATCCGGACATGCCGAAGAACTTCCAGACCTCTCAGTACGACGAGCCGATCGCCTTCAACGGCTATCTGGACGTCCAGCTGGAGGACGGCGAGATCTTCCGCGTGGAGATCGAGCGCGCCCACATGGAGGAGGACACCGGCAAGTCCACGCACGTGGGCGGCGCGACGGGTCGTATCCACGGCGCATCGCACTCCCTCCTGGACTACAACCGCGCGGGCATCCCGCTCATCGAGATCGTCACCAAGCCCATCGAGGGTGCGGGCGAGCGGGCCCCCGAGGTCGCCAAGGCGTACGTCGCCGAGCTGCGCGAGCTCATCAAGGCGCTCGACGTCTCCGAGGCCCGGATGGACAAGGGCCAGATGCGCTGCGACGTGAACCTGTCGCTGCGGCCGCACGGGCGCGAGGAGTTCGGTACGCGCTCGGAGACGAAGAACGTCAACTCGCTCCGTTCCGTGGAGCGCGCGGCCCGCTTCGAGATCCAGCGCCATGCCGCGGTGCTGAACTCGGGCGGCACGATCATCCAGGAGACCCGTCACTTCCACGAGGACGACGGCTCCACCACCTCGGGCCGCATCAAGGACAACGCGGAGGACTACCGGTACTTCCCGGAGCCCGACCTCGTCCCCGTCGCCCCGGCCCGCGAGTGGGTCGAGGAACTGCGGGCCGGACTCCCCGAGATGCCGCGCGTACGCCGCAACCGTCTCCGCGAGGAGTGGGGCGTCAGCGAGCACGACATGCAGTCGATCCTCAACGCCGGTGCGGTCGACCCGATCGTCGCCACCATCGAGGCGGGCGCCGACGCGGCCGCGGCGCGCAAGTGGTGGATGGGCGAACTGGCCCGCAACGCCAACGAGTCGGGCAAGTCCCTGGACGAACTGCCCGTCACCCCGGCGCAGGTCGCCCGGGTCGCCGAGCTCGTCGCCAAGGGCGACCTGAACGACAAGCTGGCCCGCCAGGTCTTCGAGGGCGTCCTCGGCGGCGAGGGCACGCCGGACGAGGTCGTCGAGAAGCGCGGCCTGAAGGTCGTCTCGGACGAGGGCGCGCTGACGACTGCCGTCGACGAGGCCATCGCAGGGAACGCGGCGATCGCGGACAAGATCCGCGGCGGCAAGGTCCAGGCGGTCGGCGCGCTGGTCGGTGCCGTCATGAAGGCGACTCGGGGTCAGGCAGACGCGGCACGCGTCAAGGAGCTGATCCTGGAGAGGCTGGGCGTGGAGGGCTAGGCCTTCCGAGTACCAAGGCCCTCCGGGTACGAACAGGTAGGGGCGGCACGCCGGTTGGCGTACCGCCCCTACGTGTGTTCACCGTGACTTCCGTCCGCGGCCTTCACACCGATACCAGACGTCGCTACCGTCCCAGCCGAGCAAGCCAATGGATCAGCGGAGAACCATTGGCCGTCGACTGGAGGTCGTACGTGTCCCCGGAGATATCGCGCAGGCGGCTGATGGCGGTCGGCGGTGGCGCGCTCGGTGCCGCCGCCGTCGGATCCTTCCTGCCGCCGTCGTTGCAGCAGGCATTGGCGCAGGACCGGCCCAGGGGCGGCGGAGGGCTCGACTCGATCGAGCACGTCGTCATCCTGATGCAGGAGAACCGGTCCTTCGACCACTACTTCGGGGCCCTGCGCGGCGTACGCGGCTTCGGTGACCGCAACGCCGTCCAACTGCCCGGTGGCAAGAGCGTGTTCGAGCAGCCCGGCGTGCTGCGCACCATCCTGCCCTTCCCGGTCCGCGAGGCCGCCGCGGCGCAGAAGAAGGACCTGCAGTACATCGGCGCCCTCGACCACTCCTGGGGCGGCGGCGCCAAGGCCTGGCACGACGGCTGGATGGACGGCTGGATCACCGCCAAGACGGCGGCCTGCATGGCGTACTACACGCGCGAGGACATCCCGCTGCACTACGAACTCGCCGACACCTTCACCGTCTGCGACGCCTACCACTCCTCGATCCACACCTCCACGAGCCCCAACCGCAACCACCTGTGGAGCGGCAAGACGGGATATGAGGCGAACGGCAAGCGGGCCGTGGAGAACGACGCGTACGACGAGGGCAAGCACCCCGGCTACGACTGGGGGACGTACGCCGAGCGCCTGGAGAAGGCGGGCGTGAGCTGGCAGACGTACACGGAGTGGGAGAACTTCACCGACAACCAGATCGAGTTCTTCACCACCTTCAAGGCGATCGCCAAGAAGGTCCTCGCCAAGACCGGCCTCACCTTCATGGAGGCCTTCTACGCCAAGGTCCGCGACGCCAAGGACGAGGCTGAACGCGCGAAGCTGCTCGCCACCCTTGAGGAGGGCGTCGCCACCCTCACCAAGGCGGAGAAGTCGCTGTTCGAGCGCGGCCTGCGGCGCGTGCCGACGGGGAAGCTCGCCGAGACGTTCGCCAGGGACGTCGCGGACGGCAAGCTCCCGAAGGTCAGCTATCTGGTGCCGTCCGCCCTTGACTCCGAGCACCCCAGCGTCTCCTCGCCGATCCACAGCGCGACCATCGTCTACAAGGTCCTCGACGCGCTCGCCTCGCACCCCGAGGTGTGGCGCCGCACCGCCGTCTTCATCAACTACGACGAGAACGACGGCTTCTTCGACCACGTCCCGCCGCCCGTCCCCGGCGGGGACTCGGCAGAGGAGAAGGAAGAGCGCTGGGAGGGCCGCCCGACCGGGCTCGGCGTGCGCGTGCCGATGCTCGTCGTCTCGCCGTGGACCGTCGGCGGCTATGTCTGCTCCGAGGTCTTCGACCACACCTCCGTGGTGCGCTTCCTGGAGAAGTGGACCGGCGTGAAGGAGCCCAACATCAGCGCCTGGCGCCGCAAGGTCACCGGCGATCTCACCGGCGCGTTCGACTTCAGGCGCGGCCACCGGCAGCCCGACGTCGAGCAGCCCGGCGCCATCCCGGAGTTCAGCGGCCGCTGGGCCCCGCAGCCGCCCCTGAAGCAGTCCATGCCGGTCCAGGAGCCGGGCAGCCGGCGCGCCCGCCCGCTGCCGTACCAGCCCGACGCGGACGCGAAGCCGGGCGAGAGCGGTGCTCTCACGGTGCGCCTTCGTAACGGCGGCAGCTCCAGCGCGCACTTCGCGCTCTATCCCTACGCCGACGAGTTCAAGACCCCGCTCCACCAGGACGTCGTACGCGAGGGCTCCTGGACCGTGCCGGTCGCCAAGGACGCGTACGCCTTCACGGTCACCGGGCCGAACGGCTTCCGGCGCGAGTTCGCCGGCGGCAAGGACGGCAGCGCGCAGCTCGCCTCCGCGATCACCCGCCGCGAGATCCACCTCACCCTGGCCAATCGGGGCCGCGAGCAGCTCGTCTTCACGGTGAAGCCGCTCGGATACGTCGACGAGGCGGACGTCAGGTCGCGGACGCGAACCGTCCGGGTGAAGGCGGGCAGCAGCCGCACCGTCGCCTGGCCGACCGGTGACGAGCACGGCTGGTACGACGTCGAGATCACGGCCGCGGGCGAGCCCGCCTTCCGGCGGCGGCTCATGGGGCACATCGAGAACGGGCGCGCGAGCGTGTCCGGCTGACAGCGGGGCGTGAGGGCGCAGGGGAGCTCGAACGGGGCTCCCGTGCGCTCCACATGCCCGTGTGAGCATCGCCACGAAAGGGACAAAAGATCTCTCCTGGCTGACAAGGTGACCGCGGTGCTTATGTCACCGCTCATGCGTTCTTTGCGGGCTGTTCGTTTGATTCACGGCTGTTCCCGATAAAGATCCACGAACCTTCCCAGGGAGCCAGTCAGTGGCAGCACTCGCACGGTGGTGCGTCAAGCACCGTCTCCTCGCAGTACTGCTGTGGCTCGTGGCTCTCGGCGGCGCCGCGACCGCCGCGGCCGTCGCCGGATCCGCGTACTCGAACAATTACGAGGTGCCCGGCACCGAGTCGGGCCGTGCGACCGAGCTCCTGAACCAGGGATTCGACGGCATCGGCGGCGACAGCGACACCGTCGTCTGGAAGACCGAAGCGGGCACATCGGTGCGCGCGGCCGCCGTCGAGCAGTCGATGACCGGCGCCCTCGACAAGATCTCCGAGATGCCCGCCGTGGCGTCCGTGATCAGCCCGTACACCGGGCAGGGCGCCACCCAGATCAGCTCCGACGGGCACATCGCGTACGCGACCGTCACCTTCCACGAGCAGGCCGACGCCATCGACAAGGCGGACGCACAGGCCGTCGTCGACACCGCGAAGGCCGCCGAGTCGGACGGCCTCGACGTGGAGCTCGGCGGCACCGCCGTCGGCCTCACCGAGTCCAAGAGCGCCCAGACCGCCGAGATCGTCGGTGTCGCCGTGGCCGCCGTCGTGCTCTTCCTCGCCTTCGGCTCGCTCGCCGCGTCGATCCTGCCCATCGCCACCGCCCTGGTCTCGGTGGGCACGGCGTACGCGGGCATAGTGCTGCTCGGCCACTTCATGACCGTCGCGGACTTCGCGCCGATGCTGGGCACCCTGATCGGGCTCGGCGTCGGCATCGACTACGCGCTGTTCATCGTGACCAGACACCGCAAGGGCCTCAAACAAGGGCTGCCGGTGGCCGTCGCCGCCGAACGGGCGGTCGCCACCACCGGGCGCGCGGTCGTCTTCGCGGGCGCCACCGTGTGCATCGCGCTCCTCGGCATGCTCATCCTGCGGCTCAGCTTCCTCAACGGCGTCGCGATCGCGGCCTCGCTGACCGTGCTCCTCACCGTCGCCGCATCAGTGACCCTGCTTCCGGCCCTCCTCGCCTGGATAGGGCCGCGCGCGCTCAGCCGCCGCGAGCGGCGCCGCCTCGCCGAGCACGGCCCCGCCCCGGAGCTGCCGACCGGGTTCGCCGCCCGCTGGTCCGCCTTCGTGGAGCGCCACCCCAAGCTGCTCGGCGTCGTCGCCATCGCCGTCATGGCGGTCCTCGCGCTGCCCACGCTCTCCCTGCACCTGGGCACATCCGACCAGGGGAACAACCCGGCGACGGCCACCACACGGCAGGCCTACGACCTGCTCGCCGACGGCTTCGGGCCCGGCGTGAACGGCCCGCTGACGCTCGTCACCGACGTGCAGACGGCGGGCGACCGGCTCGCCGTCGACAACCTCGGCTCCACGCTCGAGGGGACCAAGGGCGTCGCCTCCGTCAGCCCCGTCACGTACGACGCGGACGGCACGGCCGCCTTCCTCACCGTCGTACCGGATTCGTCCCCGCAGTCCGAGCGGACCAGCGACCTGGTCGACCGGCTCCGTGACGACGTGCTGCCGCGGGCCGAGACGGGCACCTCGCTCGATGTGCACGTCGGCGGCGTCACCGCGAGCTACGACGACTTCGCGGAGATCATCGTCGGCAAGCTGCCGCTCTTCGTGGGGGTGGTGATCGGCCTTGGCTGCATCCTGCTCCTGCTCGCCTTCCGCTCGATCGGCATCCCGCTGAAGGCCGCCGCGATGAATGTCGCCGCCGTGGCCTCCGCCTTCGGGATCGTCGTCGCGATCTTCCAGTGGGGCTGGGGGAGCGAGCTGCTCGGCCTCGGCTCGGCGGGCCCCATCGAACCCTTCCTGCCCGTGATCATGGTGTCCGTCCTCTTCGGGCTCTCCATGGACTACCAGGTCTTCCTGGTCAGCCGGATGTACGAGGAGTGGCTGGAGACCGGTGACAACCGGCGGGCCGTCCGGGTCGGCCTCGCCGAGACGAGCCGGGTGATCAACTCGGCGGCCGTGATCATGATCTCGGTCTTCCTGGCCTTCGTCCTGAGCGGCGACCGGGTCATCGCGATGTTCGGCATCGGCCTCGCCGCAGCGGTCGCGCTCGACGCGTTCGTGCTCCGTACGCTGCTGGTGCCGGCGCTCATGCACATGCTGGGCGGCGCCAACTGGTGGCTGCCGCGCAGCCTCGACCGGTGGCTGCCGCGCATCAGCATCGAGCCTCCGGAATGTCGTTCGAATCCGGCCGACGTGCGTGAAAAGATCGCGGAGATCGCGGAGATCGCGGCGGTCGCGGTTATCCCCGGACAGCGGGACTCGCACGGCGAGCGCATGGACGGGTCCGCGGACGGTTCCGCGTCGGAATCCGCACCGGATCGGCCGAAGGAGCAGGATGTTCGGGATATCGCTGGGCGAGGGCGCTGAACTGCGGCCCATCGAGCCGTGGCAGGCGGAGGAGTTCCTCGGCCACATCGAGCGGGCGCGTGACTTCGCGGGCCCCTGGGTGCCGCTGACCGCGCTCGTGACGGACGTCGTATCGGCGCGCGAGCGGCTCCAGGCGTACGCCGACAAGCAGGCCGCCGACACCGGCCGCCTCTACGGAATCTGGCTCGACGGCACGCTCGTCGGCGGCGTCCTCTTCCGGATCTTCGACACCGCCACGGAGTCCTGCGAGGTCGGGGTCTGGCTCGAACCCTCGGCGACGGGCCGCGGCCTGATCTCCAAGGCGGCGCGGATCCTCATCGACTGGGCGGTCGACGAGCGCGGCATGCACCGCGTGGAGTGGATGGCGTCCTCCGCGAACCACCGCAGCATCGCGCTCGCCGAGCGCCTGGGCATGACCAAGGACGGCGTGCTCCGTGAGAGCTTCCCCTGGCAGGGAGTGCGGCACGACATGGAGGTGTGGTCGGTGCTCGCGCCGGAGTGGCGGAAGGCGCGCGAGGCCCGCGACGCGGAGGGCGCCGGGGCCTCGGCCGGCCGGGCCGCGACGCGTTAAGAAACTTCTCAGACTCCGTCCGTACCGTGCGGGGCATGGGAACCAAGACTGAGGACGAGACCGCGGCCGAGTCGGCCGCAAAGCCCGCAGAGCCGGAGGCCGACGAGGCCACCGGGCAGGAGGCCGCGGACACCACGGACGGCACCAAGGTGGACGTGGAGAAGAGCGCCGCGTCCGACGTGGAGAAGAGCGCCGCGTCCGAGGAGATCGACGACGCCGATGAGCTCGACATGGCCGACGAGGCCGACGAGGCCGCTCCGGCCAAGTCCAGTGGCGTCTTCCAGGGTGCCGCGGCCGTCGTCTCCGCCGCTCTCGGTGTGATCGGCCTGTCCGGCGGCTGGCTCGGCACGGTCGCCGCGGCCCGCTCGAACATCGTGGGGCAGCTCGAGACCAAGCAGTCGGCGAGCGTCGCCGACCAGATCCAGGCTCTGTACGGCGACTCCTGGCAGGTCACGGCGCTGATAGCCGGGACCTTCGCGCTCGCCGCGCTGGTCGTCGGGTTCGTCGTCCTGGTCAGGCCCGCGTTCGGCGCGCCCGACCAGGAGCAGGCACCGTGGATCAAGTCGGTGGCCTGGGCGGGAGTCGCCCTCGGCGTCATCGGCCTGCTGCTCGCGATCGCCAAGTACTCGGATCTGATCTACGGGCTGCCGTCGGCGAGTTGACGGTAGTGGGGGCCTTAGGGGTGGGGATCCCTAAGGCCCCCTCCCGCTCCCTAAGGCCCCCCACCCCCTCAAGATGCGGCACTCTCCCGATGTGCCGACCCTCCCTGGCAGACGAAAGTAAGGGCATCGCAGAAAGCGAAGCCCACACCGGAAGTCAGCCAGGGAGTCGACATGTTCGAGTACGAGATGCACCAGCTGCGCGCCGCGGACCTCACCCGTGAGGCCGACCGCCGCCGCCTCCTCCGCGTGGCCCGCGAGGCCAAGGCGGACCGTGCCGAGCGGCGCTCGGTACGCCACGAAAGCGAGGGGCGGGTGAGTTCGGGCCTGCGGCGGGCCGGATTCACGCGGGCCGCGTGACGGGCATGGGAGCAGCCGCCGTGAGGAGCACGGGGGCATCTGCCCAGGGCAGAGGGATATCCCCTGCCAGGTCGGCCGCCTCCTGTGCGATGCTCACGCCTGTGGAGACCAGGTCCGTAAGCCCCGTGTTCGTCGGCCGCTCCGACGAACTGGGCGTTCTGAACGACGCACTCGCCCGTGCCAAGGGGAGCACCCCCGGCACGGGCGAGCCGCAGGCGTTGCTGCTCGGCGGCGAGGCGGGCGTCGGAAAGACGCGCCTCATCGAGGAGTTCACCGCGGCGGCGTGCGCGCAGGGCGCCGTCGTCGCGATCGGCGGCTGCGTCGAGATCGGCGCGGACGGACTGCCGTTCGCGCCCTTCTCCAGCGCTCTGCGCTCCCTGCGCCGCCAGTTCCCCGAAGAGTTCGACGCCGCGGCCGCCGACCAGGAGGGCGAGCTGGCCCGACTGCTCCCGGAGCTGGGGGAGGCCCCGCAGCGCCGCCGCGGCACCGACGCCCAGCACGACGAGGAGGGCATGGCCCGGCTCTTCGAGCTGACCGTCCGCCTCCTGGAGCGCCTGGCAGCCGACCGCCCGGTCGTCCTTCTCCTGGAGGACCTGCACTGGGCGGATGCCTCGACCCGCCACCTCCTCGCCTATCTCTTCCGCACGCTGCGCAGCGGCAGCCTCGTCGTCGTCGCGACCTACCGCGCCGACGACATACACCGCCGCCACCCGCTGCGCCCCCTGCTCGCCGAACTCGACCGCCTGCGCACCGTGCGCCGCATCGAACTCGCCCGCTTCAGCAAGAAGGAGGTCGCCCGCCAGATGGCGGGGATCCTCAGCGCCGAGCCCGAACAGTCCCTGGTGGACGACATCTTCGACCGCTCGGACGGCAACGCCTTCTTCGTCGAGGAACTCGCCGTCGCCTCGCACGGCAGCAGCTGCGCGAGCCTCACCGAGTCGCTGCGCGATCTCCTTCTCGTACGCGTCGAAGAGCTGCCCGAGGACACCCAGCGGGTGGCGAGGATCGTCGCCGAGGGCGGCTCGACCGTCGAGTACCCGCTGCTCGCGGCGGTCGCGGAGCTCGCCGAGGACGACCTGATCGAGGCGCTGCGGGCCGCCGTCGGCGCCAACATCCTGCTGCCTTCGCCCGACGGCGACGGCTACCGCTTCCGGCACTCCCTGGTCCGCGAGGCCGTCGGCGACGATCTGCTGCCCGGCGAGCGCTCCCGGATCAGCCGCCGCTTCGCCACCGCCCTCGAAGCCGACCCCGCGCTCGTCGCCGCCGACCAGCGCGCCACCCGCCTCGCCAGCTACTGGTACCACGCGCACGACGCGGCGAAGGCGCTCCCCGCCGTGCTGTGCGCCTCCGTCGAGGCCCGCCGCCGCTATGCGTATTCCGAGCAACTGCGCCTCCTCGAACGGGCGATGGAGCTGTGGGACGACGCCCCCGAAGACGTACGCCTCGAACTGCGCCCCCTCGATTACGCCGAGGTCTACCCGGCCTGCGGCTGCGATCCCGCCACCACCCCGCTGCGCTATCTCGACCTCATGGCGGAGGCCGCCGTCGCCGGCCGCCTGTGCGGTGAGCGCGAACGCGCCCTGAAGATCACCAAGCGGGCGCTGCGGCTCCTGGAGGGGGAGTCCGACCCCCTGCGCTCCGCCTGGTTCTGGATCCAGCGCTCCCGGCTCACCTCCACCCTCGGCCGCGGCGACGGCTGGGCGGAGATCGCCACCGCCCAGGAGCTTGTACGCGGCCTGCCCCCGTCGGAGGTGCACGCCGAGGTGCTCACCAACGTCGCCTCCTGGGGCATGCTCCACGACCCCGGCGAGGAGACCCTGGCGGCGGCCCAACGAGCCGTGGAATACGCCCGGATGGTCAAGGCCGAGGAGATCGAACTCAACGCCCGGCTCATCCTCGGCGGCCTCCTGGTCGACGCGGGCGACGTCGATGAGGGGTTCGCCGAGATGTACGCGGTCAGGCGGCGCTGCATGGAGCCCCCGGCCCTCGTCTCCCGGATCCCGCACATCCATATCAACTTGCCGTCCGTCCTCGAAGGCGCGGGCCGCTCCCTGGAGTCCCTGGAGATCGGCGACCAGGGCATCGCCCTCTGCCGGAAGTACGGACTCACCGACGCCGAGAGCTGGGTCCAGGTCAACAAGGCGGAATCCCTTGTCTCGCTGGGCCGTTGGGACGAGGCGATGGAGGCTGCCGAGGCCGCCCGCCGTGGTGCGCTCAGCGTGAAGCCACGGGCCGGCGCCGCCCACCAGCAGGCCGTCATCGCCCTCGGCCGCGGCGATGTGCCCGAAGCTGCCGCCCAACTGGCCGCCGCCCGCGCCCACTACGGCACCCACGACCACATGCCCCAGTACACCCTGCCCGTGGCCACCGTCGCCGTCGGCATCGCGGCGGCCGACCCCGACCCCGCCTCGGGCATCACCGCCGCCCGTACGGAGCTGGAACAGGCCATCGCCACCGGCTTCCCGCCCGGCACCCAGCGCTACGCCTGGCCATTGCTGCTCGCCGCCACCACCGCCGAGGCCGACACCCGAGGACTGCCCGCCGCCGGGCCCGGCCGCGCCGAGGCCATCGAACGCATCCGCCTGGCCGCCAGAAGCCTCCCCGCCCCCATGCCCGTCTGGGCCGCCTACGAGCAGTGGGTACGCGCCGAACTCCTGCGCGCCGAGGACCGCGACACCCCCGCCGACTGGTCCGCCACGGTCACCGCTCTCGAACCCCTCGACCGCCCCTACGACCTCGCCCGCGCCCGTCACCGCCTCGCCGAGTCCCTCCTCGCCGCCTCCTCCGCCAGGGGCGCGGGAGCCGCCGGCGCGGACGCCGACCGCGAGCGCGCCGCCGCGCTGCTGCGACAGGCCCGCGAGGTCGCCGAACGCCTGGCCGCCCACCCCCTCGCCGAGGCCGTCACCGGGCTCGCCCAGCGCGCCCGCCTGCCCCTGAGCCCCGAAAGCGCCGCGGCGAGCACACGCACCCCCCTCACCCCCGTCGACCCCGCCGAGGCCCTCGGCCTGACCAGCCGCGAGCGCGACGTCCTGCGCCGCGTCGCCGCGGGCCGCAGCAACCGCCAGATCGCCGAGGAGCTCTTCATCTCCCCGAAGACCGCGAGCGTCCACGTCTCCAACATCCTCGCCAAGCTGGGCGTCACGGGCCGGGGCGAGGCAGCGGCCCTGGCCCACCGCCTGCGCCTGTTCCCACCGGCTGACGAGCGGGCCGCCGGCTAGCTGACCTGCCCCTTCTCCCGCCCCGGCCGGTTTCCGGCGGCCTCGCCTACGCTTGACTGCAGGATCTCGGCTCCAGGGAGGCACAGTGTTCAACGCGATCGAGGCATTGTTCGCACCAGGGCGCAAGCACACCGACGACGAGCAGAAGCGCCTGGAGATGACCCGCGTCGACCTCAATGACGGCGACCCTGGGCGAGGGCCGATAGACCTGACGTCGGGCAAGGTGGTCGTACGCCCACCCGTGCCGTCGCCGCGTGCGGACGAGAGCCCCGCCCCTGATGAGACTCCTGGCTCTGAGAGCTGAGCTACTTCACCTCCACCTCAAGGATCTTGTCGTCCCCCTTCTCCGGTGTGCCCCGTGAGTCCGTCTCGTTGGTGAGCAGCCACAGCTTGTCGCCGCCCGCCGCGAGCACCGTGCGCAGCCGGCCGTGCTCACCCTTCAGGAAGGACTGGGGCTCCACCGTTCCCTGCACGCCGAGCACCGGGATCCTCCAGAGCCGCTCGCCGCGCAGGCCCGCCATCCAGATCGAGCCCTCGGCGTACGCGATGCCGCTGGGGGAGGCCTCGGAGGTCTTCCACTGGGCCACCGGGTCGTGGAAGCCGTCCCCTTCGTCGCCGTCCGCCTTGCCCTCGACCTTGGGCCAGCCGTAGTTGTCACCGGCCTTGATCTCGTTCAGCTCGTCCCAGGTGTCCTGGCCGAACTCCGCGGCCCAGAGCCGCTTCTCCTCGTCCCAGGCCAGGCCCTGCACATTGCGGTGGCCGTACGAGTACACGGGGGAGCCGTCGAAGGGATTGCCGGGGGCCGGGTCGCCGTCCGGCGTCAGGCGGAGAATCTTGCCGCCCAGCGACTTCTTGTCCTGGGCCAGATCGGTGTCGCCCGTCTCGCCCGTGCCCGCGTAGAGCATCTTGTCCGGACCGAAGGCGATCCTGCCGCCGTTGTGGATCATCCCCTTGGGGATGCCCTTGAAGACCGTGTCGGGAGCGCCGAGCTGCTCCCCGGACGGCTTCTTCTCGTCGTACAGCATGCGGGCGATGCGGTTGTCGGACTCCGTGGTGAAGTACGCGTACACCATGTGGTCCGACGCGTACGAAGGAGAGAGTGCGAGGCCCATCAGGCCGCCCTCGCCGCCGGGGGCGACGCCGGGCACCTCGCCGAGCCCGGTCTTCTTGCCCGTCTTCCCGTCGACGCGGGTGATCGTCCCCTCGTCGCGCGATGAGACCAGGAGGTCTCCGCCGGGGAGGGCCGCCAGGCCCCACGGCGACTTCAGGTCCTCGGTGAGCGTCTTGGTGACTTTCGCCGCTCCCTTCTCCGGAGGGGCGTCGGCGCGCGGCTTCCCGGTCGGGGTCCCGCTCGCCTTCGCGGGGCTCGACTCGGCGCTCTTGCCTTCGTCAGGCGCATCACCGCCGGACGAGCATCCCGCCGCGAACACAAGGGCGGCAGCGGCCAATAGGGCGGTCACAGCAGGTCGTTGCACGATCAGGTTCCCTTCGACGCGGCGCTTCTCCTGTTCATACACCGCTCGGCCCTCGCAGGTTCCCACCTCACCCGCACGAGATCGCGGACGCCGGGCCCGCCGGATCAGCGGACGCCCGCCCCAACGCCCGCCCGCACCGGACCTGACGTCGCCCTCAGTCCCACGACCCCAGCGCCGCGGGCAGCGCCGCGATCTCCGCCAGGTCCGCCGCGGTGAGCCGCACCGCTGCCGCCCCCGCGTTCTGCACCGCCCAGCGCTCCCGCTTGGCCCCCGGAATCGGCACCACGTGCGGCCCCTGCGCGAGCACCCACGCCAGCGCCACCTGTGCCGGCGTCGCCCCGTGCCGCTCGGCCACCCGGCGCAGGCCCACCACCAGCGGCTGATTGGCCGCCATCATCTCCGCGGTGAAACGGGGATGCCGGGCCCGCAGATCGTCCGGCTCGAAGCCCTGCCCCGGCGTCAGCGTCCCGGTGAGGAAACCGTTCCCCAGCGGCATCGCAGCCAGGAAGCCGATCCCTCGCGCGCCGCACCAGGGCAGCAGGGTCTGCAGCGCCTCCTGTGACCACACCGAGAGCTCGGCCTCCACCGCGCCGACGGGGAAGACCTGCTGGATCCGTTCGAGCTGGCGGATCGTTCCCTCGTGCAGGCCGCGGCCCTCGCGCCGCGATGCCCGGGCGCCCAGCGCACACAGCCCGAGGGCCCGCACCTTGCCCGCCGCGACGAGCTCCGCCATCGCGCCCCACGTCTCCTCGATGGGCACTTCGGGATCGGCGCGGTGCAGCTGGTACAGGTCGATGGTCTCGGTCTGCAGCCGCCGCAAGGAAGCGTCGCAGGCCCGCTTCACATAGCCGGGGCGGCCGTTGGCGACGATGTGCTGCTCGCCCACCAGGAGCCCGCACTTGGTCGAGACGAAGGCCTCGGCACGGCGCCCCTTGAGCGCACGCCCCACCAGGTGCTCATTGGTGAACGGCCCGTACATGTCCGCGGTGTCCAGCAGGGTCGAGCCCTGGTCGAGCGCCGCGTGCACGGTGCGCAGCGACTCCTCGCCCCGCTGCCGCGAGCCCGTGTAGGCCCAGCTCATCGGCATGCAGCCGAGTCCGATCGCGCCCACCTCGAGCGCTGCGGCGCCGATCGTCCTGCGGTCCACCTGGCCGTGCCCCCCACCTCTGTCCTAGCGGCCACCAACGTAACCTCTGCGGCCCCGGACCCGGCGTGCGGCCTGTGCGCATTAGCCTCCTGACCATGACGACAGATGTATGGCTCCCCTTTCCCGCCGACGAGATCGCGGGTCTGCCGGGCGCGTCCGACACCGGGCTCAACTACCGCTTCTGGGACGGCGGCCCGGAGTTCCCGGCGGATCCTGCCGACTGCGTCTTCTACGTGGTGCCTTACATGAAGGCCACCGAGATCGCCGTGCGCCCGCTGCCCGCGATGGCGTCCCTGCGCGTCGTGCAGACGCTCACCGCGGGCATCGACCACGTGGAGCCCGGGCTCAAGTTCCTCGCGCCCGGCGTGCGGTTGTGCAATGCCAAGGGTGTCCATGAGGCCAGCACGGCGGAGCTCGCGCTCGCCCTGACCCTCGCCTCCCTTCGGGGCATTCCCGGATTCGTGGAGGGTCAGCGGCAGGAGGAATGGCGGTCCGGGTTCTATCCGGCGCTTGCCGACAAGTCCGTGCTGATCGTGGGATACGGATCGATCGGTTCCGCCATCGAGGACCGGCTCGCCCCCTTCGAGTGCGCGCGGGTGGCGCGCGTCGCGCGCTCCGCCCGTGCCACGGAGCGCGGCCGCGTGCACCCGCTCGCCGACCTGCCGTCGCTGCTGCCCGAAGCCGACGTCGTCGTGGTCTCCACGCCCCTCACCGACACCTCCCGTGGCCTGGTGAACGCCGACTTCCTGGCCCACATGAAGGACGGCGCACTCCTGGTGAACGTCGCCCGCGGCCCCGTCGTCGACACCAAGGCGCTCCTCACCGAACTGGAGAGCGGCCGCATCACCGCCGCCCTCGACGTGACCGACCCGGAACCGCTGCCCGCGGGCCATCCCTTGTGGCACGCTCCTGGAGTGCTCATCAGCCCGCACGTGGGCGGATCGACCTCCGCCTTCGAGCCCCGCGCCAAGCGTCTGCTCGCCGCGCAGCTGACCCGGTACGTGTCCGGGGAACCTCTCGACAACGTCGTACTGACAACCCAGTAAAGGGCGTTGACGAAACCATTCGAGCACGCTCCGCACCCGTGTGCGTGCGCCCCGTGTTCGCACAGCCGGTGACAGTCACTGAGCGTAGAGAGACTATGTCCCTGAGTGACGAGACTGGTGTATCGTCCCGACAGGGGCTGCGCCGTGGACCGTTCGGCGCCGGGGACGAGACATCAGAGTGTGAGGGGGGCGACGGGCGATGCACGGCCAATGGGCGAATGATCCGACGCGGCGAGGCCGCCGGCGGCGACTCTCACGCGCACCCGCTCGCATGCGGACGCGCTGCCGCCACACACACCACGACCCGCGGTCCCGCACCCACGGGAGGCGGACGGACACGGCGGAGGCGGCGCGGACCAGGGCGGCCCGGTGAGCACCCGCCCGTCCCCCGCCACCCTCCTGGAGGCCGGCGCAGGCGTGGCGACGGCGCCCCTGCCGCCCCGAGCGCCGCTGACCCGCCGCCCCGCACCCGGTGCCGGCTCGGGCCTGGTCTCGCAGATCGTGCTGCTCGTGGTCTGCGGCGGGTACGCGACGGGGGCCGCGCTCGGCTGGGGGTCGACCCGGGCCGCCCTGGTCATGGGCGACTTCGGACTGAGCGTCGCCGCCGCGACCGCCGCGGTCTCCTGCTTCCGCTACTCCCGCACCCGGCGCAGCCGCTTTCGACCCGCGTGGCTGCTGTTCGCGCTCTCCTCCGCGATGGCGGCCCTGGGCAACGCCGTGTGGGGCTGGTACGAGGTCGTCCTCGAGGAGCCCGTGCCGAGTCCGGGCCTCGCGGATCTCTTCTTCCTCTGCTTCGCGCCGCCCGCCATCATCGGACTGCTCGTGCTGGCCAAGCGCCCGGTGACCAGGGCCGGTTGGGTCTGCCTCGCGCTCGACTCCTGGCTCATCGGCGGCTCACTGCTCACGCTCTCCTGGAGCCTGGCGCTCGCGCACACCGCACAGTTCGAGGGCCAGAGCGTCGCGCACGCCGCGCTCTCGCTCGCCTATCCGCTGCTCGACATCGCGCTGGTCAGCATGGTCCTCGCGCTGCACTTCAGGCGATCGTCCACCAACCGCACGGCGGTGAACACGGCGATCGGCGCCCTCGCGCTGACCGTCATGTGCGACGCGATGTTCACCTCGCCGCTGCTGCACGCCAGTTACCGCTCGGGGCAGATGCTCGACGCCGGCTGGTTCGCCGGGTCGCTGCTCCTGGCGTACGCACCCTGGGCGACGCCCCGGCACCGGCAGGGGGGCGACGGGCACCACGCGCGCGTGGAGTGCGACGGCGCCCCGAAGGCGCCGCGGGTGCCCGCCACGCGTCCCATCGCCGGATCGCTGGCCGCGCTCACGCCGTATTTGGCCGCCGCCGTCTGCACGTTGGGGATTCTCTACAACGTGCTCAGCGGCCGCAGCGTCGACGAAGTCGTGCTGCTCACCGCGGGCACGGTCGTCCTCGCCCTCGTCGTGCGCCAGGGCATCATGCTCCTCGACAACATCACCCTCACCCAGGAACTGGCCCAGAAGGAGAACCACTTCCGCTCCCTGGTGCAGGGTTCGAGCGACGTCATCATGATCGCCGCTCCGAACGGCATACTCCGCTACGTCAGTCCGGCCGCCGCGGGGGTCTACGGCCGGGAGGCCGATGAACTCGTCGGCTCCGAACTCGCCTCGCTCATGCACCCCGAGGACCTGGGCCGTGTGGTCCACGAGGTCCGCAGATTCCTCGCCGCGAACCCTCTCGAAGAGCCCACGACCCGCATCGAGTGCCGCTTCAAGTCCGGCGACGGCGACTGGCTGAACGTGGAGTCCACGGTCAACCGCCACCAGGGCGGGCTCATCTTCAACAGTCGGGACGTCACCGAACGGGTGCGCCTCCAGGCGCAGTTGCAGCACAACGCCGAGCACGACCCGCTGACCGACCTGCCCAACCGCGCCCTGTTCACCCGGCGTGTGGGCCAGGCGCTGACCGGCCGCAGAGTGACCGACCGCGGTACGGCCGTGCTCTTCATCGACCTGGACGGCTTCAAGGCGGTCAACGACACCATCGGCCACCAGGCAGGCGACGAGCTGCTCATCCAGGCGGCCCGCCGCCTTCATGAGGCCGTCAGGTCGGGTGACTGCGCGGCCCGGCTCGGCGGCGACGAATTCGCCGCGCTGATCGTCGGCGACGGCACGCGCGACCAGGCCGCACGCGAGCAGCACATCTACGAACTCGCCGACCGCCTCAGAATCACCCTTTCCCAGCCCTACGCCATCGACGGCAACGACGTGCGGGTTGCGGCGTCCATCGGCGTCGCCTTCGCCGAACCAGGCATCGGCGCGGGCGAGTTGCTGCGCAACGCCGACCTCGCGATGTACCGCGCCAAGGCCGCCGGCAAGGGCCGCGTCGAGCTGTACGCACCGCAGATGCAGGCCGATGTCGTACGCAAGGCGGAGCTCGCCACGCGGCTGCGCACCGCCCTGCACGACGGCGAGTTCGCGCTGCTCCACCAGCCCGTGGTGTCCCTGGACGACGGGCGCATCACCTGCGTCGCCGCCCAGGCCCGCTGGCGCTCGGCACAGGGCATCCTCTTCACGCCCGCCGAGTTCCTGCGCGTCGCCGACACCACGGACGGCCAGGAGGGCGCCCGCACCGCCGAGCTGGGCCGCTGGATGCTCGAGGAGGCCGTCGAGCAGGCCGCCGAGCGGGGCCACACGGGTCACGCGACGCCCATCGCCGTCCGGATGAGCGCGCGCCGCCTGCTGGACCGCTCGATGCCGCTCGGCTCCATCGAGGCGCTCCTGACCCGGCACGGCCTGCCCTCCGGGGCGCTGATCATCGAGCTCGCCGACAGCGACCCCCGGGTGCCGCTCGACGAGCTGGAGCGGCGGCTGACCACGCTGCGCAGGCTCGGCGTACGCATCGCCCTGGACGGTTTCGGCAACGGCTATGCCGCGATCACGGCACTGCGCAGGCTCCCCGTGGACGTACTGAAACTGGACCGCAGCCTCATCGAGGGTGTCGTCGAGTCCGCGCGGCTGCACAAGATCACATCCGGACTGCTCCGTATCGCGAGCGACCTTGGTCTGCTCTCCGTGGCCGACGGCGTCGATCTGCCGGAGCAGGTCATCGCCCTGCGCGCGATGGGCTGCACGCATGGACAGGGCATGGCGTTCTCGGGCCCCCTCGACGAGTACCGGCTGCGCCGCGCGCTGTCCCTCGGGCGGTATCCGGTGCCGCACGGGCCGGTGGAGCCGGTCTTGGCGGGCGGCCCTTCGGGCGTCTTCGTGGGAGGTGCCGAGTCCTACGCCCGCTCACATAATGAGACCCCCGTCCCACCTACTTGACAGGCACAGCGTGCCGGGGAGAGGGTCAGTGCCATGCGCACCCGAATTCTCGTACTTGGAAAGCGCGTCGGCTGAAGCTGGGACTCACCGGTCCGAACACCGGAATCCCTGCGACCGCTCCCGACGCGCTCCCCTCGCTTGCCTCACGGCACGAGGGGTTTTTTGTTGCACTGGCACCCGCCAAACCACCGCAAACACCCCGCAAAAACCCTCAGCTTCGAGAAGAGAATGCCGATGACCGAGCAGGCCACCGGGGCCCACCATCCGCAGCCGCGGCCCCGTTCCGGAGGACAGCAGTCCGCCCCCGTCGAGCACGTCACGGGTGCGCAGTCCCTCATTCGTTCTCTCGAGGAAGTCGGGGCCGACACGGTATTCGGCATCCCCGGCGGCGCCATCCTTCCCGCGTACGACCCGATGATGGACTCCACCCGCGTCCGTCACGTCCTGGTCCGCCACGAGCAGGGCGCCGGCCACGCGGCCACCGGTTACGCGCAGGCCACCGGCAAGGTCGGGGTGTGCATGGCGACGAGCGGCCCCGGTGCCACCAACCTCGTCACCCCGATCGCCGACGCCCACATGGACTCCGTGCCCATGGTCGCGATCACCGGCCAGGTCGCCTCCAAGGCGATCGGCACGGACGCCTTCCAGGAGGCGGACATCGTCGGCATCACGATGCCGATCACCAAGCACAACTTCCTGGTCACCAAGGCCGAGGACATCCCGCGCACCATCGCCGAGGCCTTCCACATCGCCTCGACGGGACGCCCGGGCCCGGTCCTCGTGGACATCGCGAAGGACGCGCTGCAGGCGCAGACGACCTTCTCCTGGCCGCCGCAGCAGGACCTGCCCGGCTACCGCCCGGTGACCAAGCCGCACGCCAAGCAGATCCGCGAGGCCGCGAAGCTGATCACCGCGGCCAAGCGCCCGGTCCTGTACGTCGGCGGCGGCGTCATCAAGGCGCACGCCACCGCCGAGCTGAAGGTCCTGGCAGAGCTCACCGGAGCGCCCGTCACCACCACCCTGATGGCGCTCGGCGCATTCCCCGACAGCCACCCGCTGCACGTGGGAATGCCGGGCATGCACGGTGCGGTCACCGCCGTCACCGCGCTGCAGAAGGCCGACCTGATCGTCGCCCTCGGAGCCCGTTTCGACGACCGTGTCACCGGAAAGCTGGACAGTTTCGCGCCGTACGCGAAGATCGTCCACGCCGACATCGACCCGGCCGAGATCGGCAAGAACCGCGCCGCGGACGTGCCGATCGTCGGGGATGCCCGCGAGGTCATCGCCGATCTGATCCAGGCCGTCCAGGCCGAGCACACCGCGGGCCAGAAGGGCGACTACACCGCCTGGTGGAAGGACCTCAGCCGCTGGCGCGACACCTACCCCCTGGGCTACGACCAGCCCGAGGACGGCTCGCTCTCCCCGCAGCAGGTCATCGAGCGCGTCGGCAAGCTCGCTCCCGAAGGGACGATCTTCGCGGCGGGCGTGGGCCAGCACCAGATGTGGGCCGCCCACTTCATCGACTACGAGCAGCCCGCCACCTGGCTCAACTCCGGCGGCGCCGGAACGATGGGCTACGCGGTCCCGGCCGCGATGGGCGCCAAGGCCGGACAGCCCGACCGCACGGTCTGGGCGATCGACGGCGACGGCTGCTTCCAGATGACCAACCAGGAGCTCACCACCTGCGCCCTGAACAACATCCCGATCAAGGTCGCCATCATCAACAACGGCGCCCTGGGGATGGTCCGCCAGTGGCAGACGCTGTTCTACAACCAGCGCTACTCCAACACCGTGCTGCACGCGGGCCCGGAGGGCGACACTCCGCCCAACAAGGGCACCCGCGTCCCGGACTTCGTGAAGCTGTCGGAGGCCATGGGCTGTGTGGCCCTGCGCTGTGAGCGCCCGGAGGACCTGGACAAGGTCATCGCGGAGGCCAACGCCATCAACGACCGCCCCGTCGTGGTCGACTTCATCGTCCACGAGGACGCCCAGGTCTGGCCGATGGTCGCCGCCGGCACCTCCAACGACGAGGTCATGGCCGCCCGCGGGGTCCGCCCCGACTTCGGCGACAACGAAGACGACTGAGACCGAGAGCGAAAGAGAGACCCAGAGTCATGTCCACCAAGCACACGCTCTCCGTCCTGGTCGAGAACAAGCCCGGTGTCCTCGCCCGGATCACCGCCCTGTTCTCCCGCCGCGGCTTCAACATCGACTCCCTGGCCGTGGGCGTCACCGAGCACCCCGACATCTCCCGCATCACCATCGTGGTGAATGTCGAGGACCTGCCGCTCGAACAGGTCACGAAGCAGCTCAACAAGCTCGTCAACGTCCTGAAGATCGTCGAACTCGAGCCGGGCTCGGCCGTCCAGCGCGAGCTGGTGCTCGCCAAGGTCCGCGCCGACAACGAGACGCGCTCGCAGATCGTCGAGATCGTCCAGCTGTTCCGCGCCAAGACCGTGGACGTCTCCCCGGAGGCCGTCACCATCGAGGCGACGGGCAGCAGCGACAAGCTGGAGGCGATGCTCAAGATGCTGGAACCCTTCGGCATCAAGGAGCTCGTCCAGTCCGGCACCATCGCGATCGGCCGCGGCTCCCGCTCCATCACGGACCGCAGCCTGCGGGCGCTCGACCGGTCGGCCTGAAACCGCTCCCGGGCGCGCCCGCATAGCGAGACCTGAAAACTTTCCTCCCCCTGCCCGCCGTACGGTGGGTCGCAACACCAGCACACATAGGAGATTCCCAGTGGCCGAGCTGTTCTACGACGACGACGCCGACCTGTCCATCATCCAGGGCCGCAAGGTCGCGGTCATCGGATACGGCAGCCAGGGCCACGCCCACGCGCTGTCGCTCCGTGACTCGGGTGTCGACGTCCGCGTCGGTCTGCACGAGGGCTCCAAGTCCAAGGCCAAGGCCGAGGAGCAGGGCCTGCGCGTGGTGACGCCCGCCGAGGCCGCCGCCGAGGCCGACGTCATCATGATCCTGGTCCCGGACCCGATCCAGGCCCAGGTCTACGAGGAGTCCATCAAGGACAACCTCAAGGCCGGCGACGCGCTGTTCTTCGGCCACGGTCTGAACATCCGCTTCGGCTTCATCAAGGCCCCCGAGGGCGTCGACGTCTGCATGGTCGCCCCGAAGGGTCCGGGCCACCTGGTCCGTCGTCAGTACGAGGAGGGCCGCGGCGTTCCGTGCATCGCGGCCGTCGAGCAGGACGCGACCGGCAGCGGCTTCGCGCTGGCGCTCTCGTACGCCAAGGGCATCGGCGGCACGCGTGCGGGCGTCATCAAGACGACCTTCACCGAGGAGACCGAGACCGACCTGTTCGGCGAGCAGGCCGTGCTCTGTGGCGGCACCGCCGCCCTGGTCAAGGCGGGCTTCGAGACGCTGACCGAGGCCGGCTACCAGCCGGAGATCGCGTACTTCGAGTGCCTCCACGAGCTGAAGCTCATCGTCGACCTCATGTACGAGGGCGGCCTGGAGAAGATGCGCTGGTCGGTCTCCGAGACCGCCGAGTGGGGCGACTACATCACCGGCCCGCGGATCATCACGGACGCCACCAAGGCCGAGATGAAGAAGGTCCTCGCGGAGATCCAGGACGGCACGTTCGCCAAGAACTGGATGGACGAGTACCACGGTGGTCTGAAGAAGTACAACGAGTACAAGACCCAGGACGAGAACCACCTCCTGGAGACCACGGGCAAGGAGCTCCGCAAGCTGATGTCTTGGGTCAACGACGAGGACTGACGCACCCCGGGGCCGGGGCACCGCCACGGGGCTCCGCCCCGGACCCCGCTCCTCAAACGCCGGAGGGGCTGACCCCCCCTCCGGCGTTGTCCATTGCGTCCAGCCACGGACGAGTGATCCTTCCGCGGAGGCGTAAGAAGTCCTCCGTAGCGCCACTACACTTCTTTCAACATTCGCGTCAGGCCCACAGCGTCGTGCGTCTTCCACGCGGCTAGCACCCTCCACCGCCTGCGGCCGTCGGGACGGCCGTCCGCATTGGACTTGTGAGGACTCACGTGAGCACTGCTGCCAACGGCAAACCGGTCGTACTCATCGCTGAAGAGCTGTCGCCCGCCACTGTCGACGCCTTGGGCCCGGACTTCGAGATCCGTCAGTGCAACGGCGCGGACCGCGCCGAGCTGCTGCCCGCGATCGCCGACGTGGACGCGATCCTGGTCCGCTCCGCGACCAAGGTCGACGCCGAGGCCATCGCCGCCGCCAAGAAGCTGAAGGTCGTCGCCCGCGCGGGCGTGGGCCTGGACAACGTGGACGTGTCGGCCGCCACCAAGGCCGGCGTCATGGTGGTGAACGCGCCCACCTCGAACATCGTCACCGCGGCCGAGCTCGCCTGTGGCCTGCTCATCGCCACCGCGCGCAACATCCCCCAGGGCAGCCAGGCGCTCAAGGCCGGCGAGTGGAAGCGCTCGAAGTACACGGGTGTCGAGCTCGCCGAGAAGACCCTCGGTGTGGTGGGCCTCGGCCGCATCGGTGCTCTCGTCGCCCAGCGCATGAGCGCCTTCGGCATGAAGGTCGTCGCGTACGACCCGTATGTGCAGCCCGCGCGCGCCGCGCAGATGGGCGTCAAGGTCCTCACCCTCGACGAGCTGCTCGAGGTCTCCGACTTCATCACCGTGCACCTGCCCAAGACCCCCGAGACGGTCGGTCTGATCGGCGACGAGGCCCTGCACAAGGTGAAGCCCGCCGTCCGCATCGTGAACGCCGCGCGCGGCGGGATCGTCGACGAGGAGGCGCTGTACTCGGCGCTGAAGGAGGGCCGCGTCGCCGGCGCCGGTCTGGATGTGTACGCGAAGGAGCCCTGCACGGACTCCCCGCTGTTCCAGTTCGACCAGGTCGTCTGCACGCCGCACCTCGGCGCCTCGACGGACGAGGCGCAGGAGAAGGCCGGTATCGCCGTCGCCAGGTCGGTGCGCCTCGCCCTCGCGGGCGAGCTGGTCCCGGACGCCGTGAACGTCCAGGGCGGTGTCATCGCCGAGGACGTGCGTCCCGGTCTGCCGCTCGCCGAGAAGCTCGGCCGGATCTTCACCGCCCTCGCGAGCGAGGTCGCCGCGCGGCTCGACGTCGAGGTGTACGGCGAAATCACCCAGCACGACGTGAAGGTGCTCGAACTGTCCGCGCTGAAGGGCGTGTTCGAGGACGTCGTCGACGAGACCGTGTCGTACGTCAACGCGCCGCTCTTCGCCCAGGAGCGCGGCGTCGAGGTCCGCCTCACCACGAGCTCCGAGTCGCCCGACCACCGCAACGTGGTCACGGTGCGCGGCACGCTGACCGGCGGCGAGGAGATCTCGGTCTCCGGCACGCTGGCCGGGCCCAAGCACCTGCAGAAGATCGTCGGCATCGGCGAGTACGACGTGGACCTGGCGCTCGCCGACCACATGGTCGTGCTGCGGTACGCGGACCGTCCCGGTGTCGTCGGCACGGTCGGCCGTGTCCTCGGCGAGGCGGGGATCAACATCGCGGGCATGCAGGTCGCTCGTGCTGACGTGGGCGGGGAGGCGCTGGCCGTTCTCACGGTGGACGACACCGTGCCGCAGCCTGTCCTGAACGAGTTGAGTGCGGAGATCGGGGCCACGTCCGCGCGGTCCGTGAACCTCACGGACTAGGGTTCCGGAGCCTCGGGCGCCGTCATCACCGGCTTCGCCGAGTTCGTCCTCAAACGCCGGACGGGCTGGAGAGATCCAGCCCGTCCGGCGTTTGGCGTTCGGTGTCAGACCAGTGCCTTTTCCGGCTCGGGCTCCGCCGGGGCCACCGTGGGGGTGACCCGGCGGAGTGTCGCCGCCGCCACGACCGCTGCGATCAACAGCACCGCCGCCCCGCTCAGCGCTGCGACATGCATGCCGCTGGTGAACGCCTCCCTTGCCGCTTCGACCAGCGCGGAGGCCGCCCGGTCCGGCAGTTGCCGGGCCACCGCGAGTGCGCCGCCCAATGTCTCCTGGGCCTCGGCCGGGGCGGAGGCGGGGATCTGGTCGCGGTAGACCGCGTTGCCGATCGAGCCGAGCAGCGCCATGCCGAGCGCGCCGCCGAACTCCTGCCCGGTCTCCAGGAGCGAGGACGCCGAGCCCGCCTTCTCCGTGGGGACCGAGCTCAGGGCCAGGTCGGTGAGCTGTGAGCCGATGACCACCGCGCCGCAGGCGAGAAGCGCGGCCGCCGCGAGGACGGTCCACAGTGCGTCGGTGCCGGTCAGGGTCAGCAGGCCGTAGCCGCCGGCCGAGACGACGAAGCCCGTGGCGACGACGTGCGCTCGGTTCATCCCGCGCTGCACAAGCGCTGTGGCCACCGGCGCCGCGAAGCCGATGAGGACCGAGGGCAGCAGCGCCCACAGCGCGGCCTCCATGGCGCTCTTGCCGAGGACCGACTGCAGATACTGCGTGGTGAAGTAGGCCGAGCCCATCATCGCCAGCGATGAGACGAGGTTGAGGAGGACCGCGGGGGCGAAGCCGCGGCCCCGGAACAGCGCGGGGGAGATCAGCGGGGACGCCGTGGTGCGCTGGCGGTGGACGAACAGGGCGGCGAAGCCGAGCCCCACGGCGAGCGAGACGACGTACGCGCTCTGGAGTCCCTCGGCGGCGATCTCCTTGAGGCCGTAGACGACCGGCAGCACGGCGGCCAGGGACAGCGGGACGCTCAGCAGGTCGAAGCGGCCCGGGTTCGGGTCCCTGGACTCCGGGATGAGGACCGGCGCGAGGAGCAGGAGCAGGACCATCGCGGGCAGGTTGACCAGGAAGATCGAGCCCCACCAGAAGTGCTCGACGAGGATCCCGCTCATCACCGAGCCGAGCGCGATGCCGGCGACCATCACTCCGGACCAGATGCCGATGGCCTTCGCGCGCTGCCCGGCGTCGCGGAACATCGTGCGGACGAGCGCCATCGTGGACGGCATCAGGGTCGCGCCGCCGATGCCGAGGACCGCGCGGGCCGCGATCAGGAGCTCGGCGCTGTTCGCGTAGGCGGCGGTGAGTGAGGCCGCGCCGAAGGCCGCAGCGCCGAACAGCAGCAGCTTGCGGCGGCCGATGCGGTCGCCGAGCGAGCCCATCGTCATCAGCAGGCCGGCGAGCACGAACGCGTAGATGTCGAAGATCCACAGCTGCTGGGTGCCGCTCGGATCGAGGTCCGCGCTGATCGCCGGGACCGCGAAGTACAGGACCGAGACGTCCATCGAGACCAGGAGCAGCGGCAGCATCAGGACGGCGAGCGCGGTCCACTCCTTGCGGCCTGCGCGCTCCGGAATCCGTGAAGGCGTTTGTTCGTGCGTCGAGTTCGTCATGTGCAGGACTGTACGGACGTCTTAAACGCTTGTCTAGTACGAGTGTGTAAAACGCTGGTCTGGGACGTCCGTATGGATCGGCGGTAGGCTGCCCGCATGGGACACCGTGAAGATCTGCTCGAAGGCGCCAAGCGCTGTCTGCTGGAGAAGGGCTTCGTGCGCACGACGGCCCGCGACATCGTGAAGGAGTCGGGGACGAATCTCGCGTCGATCGGCTACCACTACGGCTCGAAGGACGCGCTCCTCGTCGAGGCGTACGTCGCGCTCGTCGAGCCGATGGGTGACGGCTTCGAGGGTGCGGTCGGCCAGGGGAAGAGCCTGGAGCGGGGTGGACTCGACCGCTTTCAGGAAGTGTGGGAGAACATCATCCGCTCGATCCCGGAGTCCCGGGCCATCTGGATGATGACCCTGGAGGTCATCACGCAGGGCGAACGCCTCGCGGGCGTCAGGGAGTTGCTGATCAAGGCCCAGGTGGAGGGGCGGCGCGGGATCGCCGCGACGGTCATCGGCATGCAGGAGAGCGAGCTGACCGACGACGTGGTGGAGACCGAGGGGCGCCTCTATACGACGCTGCTCAACGGCCTGATGGTGCAGTGGCTGTTCGACGAGGACTCGGCCACGGACGCCGCGCAGCTGACCGAGGGGCTGCGGCGGATGATGGCGCGGGTGTCATCCGCCTCGGGGGAGTGAAACACCGGCGGTGCGGGCGGCTTTGTGTCGCCCGCACCGCCGGTGGTCATGCGGTTCTCAGCCCTCAACTACCGCCAGTCGGTGCAGTACTGAGGGACGTAGCCCTCGATGTTCTTGTCGTACGGCCTGACGTAGAGCCACTTGTTGCTCGTCTTGCCGCACTTCGTGTACCACTTGCCCGTGATCGGCTTTCCGTCGTTGCAGACGTAGCCCCTCTTGCCCTTGTCCCACGTGCCGACGGCGGTGCCGCTCGTACTCGCCGACTTGCGGACGTTCATCGTCTGCAGGGCCTTGACGTAGGTGATGCCGCTGAGACAGCTGGGCGCCGCGGCGGCCTTGGCTATCAGCGTCGAGTGCGTCTGGGCCACGGCGACGCCGCCGGTGAGGGCGGTGCCGACGAGGGCCGTGGTGACGATGGCCGGTCCCAACAACCTGAGTTTCATCGGGTGTTGTGCTCCCCTGTACAAGGTGTAGATGGTCGAGGGAAACGTTACCCGCTCATGATCATCCGCCCGTGGCCGTCCTTATGGGTATCGCGACTTTGTTGCACGTCAGCCGGTGAACCCCGGTACCACCAGGCCTGATTCGTACGCGATCACCACCGCGTGGGTCCGGTTCTGCGCGCCGAGCTTGGTCAGCACGTTCCCGACGTGCGTCTTCACCGTCTCCAGGCTCACCATGAGCGACTGCGCGATCTCCGGGTTGGACAGGCCGGTGGCCATCAGCCGCAGCACCTCCTCCTCGCGCTCCGTCAGCGCCGCCTTCGGCAGCGCCTCGGCGGAGCCCAGCGGGCGGGCGGCGACCATCCGGCGCAGTGCCGCCGGGAAGAGGATCGCCTCGCCCGCCGCCACCACGCGTACCGCCTCGGCGATCTGCCGGACCGGAAGCCGCTTGCGGGGGCACTGGCCGGGCCAGCGTCGGAGCCGGTCATGCCGACACCCGTACCGGCAGCCGGACCGCCAACCGCCAGTGTCGCGGTCCGTCCGGGCCGGCCTCGATCTCACCGTGCAGCAGCCGCACGCGCTCGGCAAGGCCGGGCAGGCCGTGCCCGGACGTCCGGAAGACACCCGCCCCCGCACGCATGCCCGCGCCCGCTCCGTTGACCACACCGAGCTCAAGACGGTCCGGCAGGGACGCCACCCGGACCTCGATCGGACCGCCCGTCCCGTGCCGCAACGCGTTCGTCAGACTCGTGGGCCAGCTTGTTGCGTTCGGCAAGGCGCTGCTCCCGCTCGGCCATCAGCGCGAGCCGCTCGGCCGACGAAGGACCCAGAAGCCTGGGCGCCAGCCACCGCAGCACGCTCGTCACCACCACGCACACGACCGCCGCAAGGAGCAGGCAGCAGAGCGCCAACGCCCAGCTCTGCCGGCCGCCGTCGGACCGCAGCGACCGGCCGAACAGGCTCAGCCCGGCTTCGGCATCGAGCCAGTTCCCCGGGGGGGGCGATCCCCATGAGGATCAGCACGCCGCTCGTCAGTGCCCCGTCCATCCCAGCGCCACGTGGTGCGGGCCAGGCCGGCCGAGCCGATCAGTGCTGCCCAGATCAGGAGGACCAGGACGGTCTGCATTCCGTAGGGAGCGGATGGCCACGCCAGTGTCGGCAGCAGTGCGAAAGGCAGCAGCGGAAGGCTCGCCAACGCGCCGCAGCAGGCGAACAGCATGCCCGAATACGTGGAGCCGCGCAGCAGCGGTCGAATTCCCCTGATCATGATCGCCCCAGTATGGCCGGGCGGCTCACCGGTGGCCTCCCCCGATCGAGGGAGCGATTTCTCCCGCCTTCCCGCGATGTGTATCCGCGACCCCGAAGTCACGATCGTGCCCTGAGCAGTTGACCGGAGGACGTCTGATGAACACGTACGGAATAAGGGCGAGCAGCACTGTGCGAAACGCGCGAATTGCCTCTCTCATGGCCGTCGGCGGCGCCGTGACGGCTTTCCTTCTGGCACTTACACCTGCAACGGCCCCTGCTGGATCTGAGGCATCCGTGGCCAAGGATCCGCTGCGGCAGTACACGCAACAGACCCCGCGGTGGCAGCGCTGCGACGTGAAGCACCCCGCCGCCTATCAGTGCGCGACACTCAAGGTGCCGCTGAACTACGGCAATTCCGGAGGCAAGAAGACGGACATCGCGATATCCCGGATCAAGGCAAGCAGTGCAAAGGAACGTCGCGGCGTTCTGCTGCTCAACCCCGGCGGCCCCGGCGGTCCTGGAGCGCCCGTACAAGACCGGGACCTTCGCGAAGGACGTGCAGTGGGCCCGCACGGTGGCCGACAAGTGCCGGGCCGAGGAAGGTGACAGGCTGCGCCACCTCACCACCCGCAACACCGCTCGCGACATGGACGTCATCCGCGCCGTGCTTGGCGAGAAGAAGATCTCCTACATGGGGTTCTCCTACGGCACCTACCTCGGCGCCGTCTACGCGCAGATGTTCCCCCGGCGAACCGACCGGTTCGTACTGGACAGTGCGGTCGATCCCGCGCGGTACGGGCGGGGCATGTTCCAGGCGATGGGGGAGAGGGCCGAGCCCGCCTTCACGCGGTGGACCCGATGGACTGCCCGGCGGCACACGACGTACGAACTGGGCCGTACCCCGGCCGAGGTCCGCACGACGTTCTGGGACGCCCGTGACGTCCCCCCGGACAATGAAACCGCGAGCGCCTGGGCCGTCCTGTGCGCCGACACCCGCACGTCGTGGCCGCGCGACCCCGAGCGGTACCGCCGCGACGCGATCCGCGACAAGGCCCGCTATCCGCTGTCCGGCGACTTCGAGTCCGGCATCAAGCCGTGTGCCTTCTGGAAGCCGGGCAGCGAGCCCAGGACGACAGTGACCAACAGCGTCCGTGCGCTCATCCTGCAGAACGAGTGGGACCCGTCGACGCCCCTGGCCGGCGGTCAGGCCATGCACCGGGCCCTGCGCGGATCCCGGATGGTCGCCGTCGCCGGCGGAGAGGGGCACATCGTCAACGGCACCAACTCCTGCGCGGACAACAGCGCCACGGTCTACCTGACCACGGGTCGACTCCCGGTCAGGGACCTGACCTGCCGAGCGCGCTCACAGCCGTGACGACTTCAGGACCATGTGAAGCAGCAGCCGGTCCTCGCCGTCGTCCAGGTCGAGGCCCGTGAGCTGCTCCACGCGCGACAGGCGGTAGTAGAGCGTCTGCCGGTGGATCCCCAACTCCGCCGCGGTGCGCCCGGCTTGGCCCGCGCAGTCGAGGAACACCTCGGCGGTGCGGGCCAGTTCGCGGTGTGCGGGGGAGAGCAGATCGCGGGCCACCGGGTCGTGTGCGGCCTCCGCGGGCAGGGCGGTGAGCAGGCGGTAGGGGCCCATGTCCGACCACTGGGCCACCGGGGCGAAGCGCGGTTCGGCGCGGGCCGCGCGGGCCGCCGACGACGCCTCCCACCAGGCGGCGCCGAGCTCGTCGAGGCCGTGCCGGGGGTTCGCGATGCCGGCCGCGGCGGGGCCCGCCGTGCTCGCGGCCCCCGCCGACTCCAGGAGCCGCGTGGCCGCCGACTCCGCCGGAGTCAGCACATCGGCCGAGCGCAGCCGGACCAGGACCGCGAGGCTCTGGCCCGTCGTGCCCCACGGCACCGTGCACAGGGCGGTCGCTCCCTGCACCGTACCGACCGAAGGGGCGTCGTCCGGGTTGGCGGACGGCCAGGGGGCTACGCACACGACCGCATGCAGGCCCTCGCCGCGCGGGCCGAGCGCCGTGCGCAGGTCCGCCACCGCCATGTCGCGCTGCCAGCCCCGCTCGGCGGTCAGGACCGCGCGGAACTCGCGGGTCAGATCGGCGCCGGCCTGCGCCTCGTCGGCCAGCAGCGCGCCGATCCGGGTGGCCACCTCCATGGCCGCGCCCAGCTGGGCGTCCGTGGGCCCCGGCTCGTCGTCGAGCAGCCACACGTACCCCAGGACGAATCCCCGATGGCGTACGGGAAGACAGATCCGGCCGCGGTAGACGCCCGCGTCCGCGGCGGGCGGGATGCGCACCGGGGCCGTCGCGCGGGTGATGCCGAAGCCCTCGAACCAGGCGCGGACCCCGGCCGTGGAGCGGCGCGTGAGGATCGACCGGGTGCGGACCGGGTCGAGGGCCGCCGCGTCGAAATCGCTGTCGCCCCCGCTGTCGTGCGCGCCGAAGGCAATCAGCTCGAAGTCGCGGTTCTCCAGCGTCGCGGGGGCGCCGAGCAGGGCCGAGATCTCGTCGACCAGTTCCTGGTAGTCGCCTTTCACGCTGTCCATTCTGACGCAGTTCGCCCTTGCCTTCAGACAGATGTCTGAGATCCAGGGCACGGATGCGTGACAGGTGTCGATGGCCCAGGATCGGAGGGATCCTTAAGTTTCACGGTGGTTCTCCGTGCCGTACCGGTTCGTTACGCATATCCAGGTACGGCCATCGCTCTATTCCCCGTGGAGGTGCCCGTGCTGGGTCCCGTGATCCTCGCCGCGTCGCGCAGCGACAAGATGCGCCGTTTCGTATCGGCGGCCCCCGGCACCAAGCAGGTCGTCGACCGCTTCATCGCCGGCGAGACGGTGGACCAGGTCGTGCCGATCATCACGGACGCCGTCGACAAGGGCCTCGAGGTCACCCTCGACGTCGTCGGCGAGGACATCACCACGCCCGAGCAGGCCTCCGCCGCCCGCGACGCCTACCTGGAGCTCGTCGAGCGCCTCAAGGACCTCGGCCTCGGCACCAAGGCCGAGATGTCCATCAAGCTGTCGATGTTCGGCCAGGCGCTTGAGGGCGGCCACGAGCTGGCCCTCGCGAATGTCCGTCCCGTCGTCGAGGCCGCCGCCGCGATCGGCACCACGGTCACCCTGGACGCCGAGGACCACACCACCCTCGACTCGATGTTCGCCATCCACGAGGAGCTGCGGAAGGACTTCCCGCAGACCGGCTGCGTCATCCAGTCCTACCTCTTCCGCACCGAGGACGACGCCCGCCGCCTGGCCGAGAACGGCAGCCGCGTACGCATCGTGAAGGGCGCCTACAAGGAGCCCGCCGAGGTCGCGTACCAGGACAAGGCGGAGATCGACAAGGCGTACGTCCGCATCCTGCGCATCCTGATGGAGGGCGAGGGGTACCCGATGATCGGGTCCCACGACCCGCGGTTGATCTCCATCAGCCAGGAGCTCGCGCGCCGCGCAGGGCGCAAACTGGATGAGTACGAGTTCCAGATGCTGTACGGCATCCGCAGCGACGAGCACCTGCGGCTCGCGGCCGAGGGCCACCGGATGCGCGTCTACACCGCCTACGGCACCGACTGGTACGGATATTTCATGCGCCGCCTCGCGGAGAAGCCGGCCAACCTGCTCTTCTTCGCCCGCTCCATCCTCACCAAGGGCTGAGCTCCCTTTCCCCCGACCCCCCTTAAGGAGATACGGAACTCATGGACTCTGTGACCCAGGTCCCCGCGCCGGTCAACGAGCCGGTGCACGGCTACGCCCCCGGTTCTGCGGAGCGTGCCCGCCTCGAGACCAAGCTCAAGGAGCTCTCCGAGAACCCCATCGAGCTGCCGATGACCATCGGCGGCGTCAAGCGCCTCGGTGGCGGTGAGCCCTTCCAGGTCGTGCAGCCGCACAACCACCAGGCCGTCATCGGCAACGGCCGCGGCGCCAACCAGCAGGACGCCCAGGACGCGATCGACGCCGCCCTCGCCGCCGCCCCGGCGTGGCGCGCGATGTCCTTCGACGACCGCGCCGCGATCATCCTGCGCGCCGCCGAGCTGCTCTCCACGACGTGGCGCGAGACGCTCGCCGCGTCCACCATGCTCGGCCAGTCGAAGACCGCCCAGCAGGCCGAGATCGACACTCCCTGCGAGCTGATCGACTTCTGGCGCTTCAACGTCAAGTACGCCCGTGACCTGCTCGCCGAGCAGCCCGTGGCGAACTCGACCGGCGTCTGGAACCGTCTGGACCACCGCCCGCTCGAGGGCTTCGTCTACGCGATCACGCCGTTCAACTTCACCGCGATCGCCGGCAACCTGCCGACCGCCCCGGCCCTCATGGGCAACGTGGTCGTGTGGAAGCCGTCCCCGACGCAGACGCACGCCGCCGTGCTGCTCATGCAGCTCCTGGAGGAGGCGGGCCTGCCCAAGGGCGTCATCAACCTGGTGACCGGCGACGGCATCGCCGTCTCCGAGGTGGCCCTGAACCACCGCGACCTGGCGGGCATCCACTTCACCGGCTCGACGAAGACCTTCCAGCACCTGTGGAAGACGGTCGGCGAGAACATCGCGAACTACCGCACGTACCCGCGGCTGGTCGGCGAGACCGGCGGCAAGGACTTCGTCGTCGCGCACCCCAGCGCCGACCGCGCCATCCTCAAGACGGCCCTGACCCGCGGCTCCTTCGAGTTCCAGGGCCAGAAGTGCAGCGCGTCCTCGCGTGCCTACGTCCCGGCCTCGATCTGGAACTCCGGCTTCAAGGAAGAGTTCGCGGCCGAGGTCGACGGCATCAAGATGGGTGACGTCACGGACCTCTCCAACTTCATCGGAGCGGTCATCGACGAGCGCGCGTTCGCCAAGAACAAGGCGGCCATCGACCGCGCCAAGGCGGACGACACCTGCACGATCGTCGCGGGCGGCACGTACGACGACTCGGTGGGCTACTTCGTCCGTCCGACCGTCGTCGAGTGCTCGGACCCGGCCAATGAGGTCTTCACGACCGAGTACTTCGGCCCGTTCCTGGCGATCCACGTCTACGAGGACGACAAGTACGAGGAGATGCTGACCCAGATGGAGTCGGCTTCGGACTACGCCCTGACGGGTTCGGTCATCTCCAACGACCGCGCGGCAGCGGCGTACACGATGGAGAAGCTCCGCTACGCCGCGGGCAACTTCTACATCAACGACAAGTCGACCGGCGCCGTCGTCGGCCAGCAGCCCTTCGGCGGCGGCCGCGCGTCCGGCACCAACGACAAGGCGGGCGCCCCGCAGAACCTGCAGCGCTGGACGCTGACCCGCGCCATCAAGGAGACGCTGGTCCCGCCGACGGACTACTCGTACCCGCACATGGGCTGACGCCCCCCTCGGGCTTCGCCGCCCGTCCCCTGAACCCCGCCTCCGATCTGGGCCCCACCCCGATCGGAGGCGGTGTTGTTTCCGCTGGCGGTCAGGAGGGGCGGTCAGGAGAGGGCGTCGACGACGATGCGGGTGATGTCCTCGGCGATCCGGTCCTCGCCGGGGGTTTCCGGGTCGAGGCGGGTCGTGTACACGGAGATGACCAGGGGCGCCCGGTCCGGCGGCCAGGTCACGGCGACGTCGTTGACCCCGCCGTAGGCGGGCGTACCGGTCTTGTCGCCGACCCGCCAGCCCTTCGGAAGGCCGGCCCGGATCCGCTTGTCCCCTGTGGTGTTCTCCAGGAGCCAGCGGGTCAGCTGCCCGCGGTCGAGCGGGTCGAGGGCGTCACCGAGGACGAGCTTGTCGAGGTTCGCGGTCATCGACGCGGGGGTCGTGGTGTCGCGCGGGTCGCCGGGGATGTTGGTGTTGAGCTCGGGCTCCCACCGGTCGAGCCGGGTACGGGAGTCGCCGAGCGACCTCGCGAACGCGGTGATGCCGGCCGGGCCGCCCATCCGCCGCATCAGCAGATTGGCGGCGGCGTTGTCGCTGTAGGTGATGGTCGCGTCGCACAACTCCCGTACGGTCATGCCGGTTTCGAGGTGCAGCTCGGTCCTCGGCGATGCCGAGACGAGGTCCTCACGCGTGTACTCGATGAGTACGTCGAGCAGACCGGGCTCCTTGTCCCGCGCCCTGCGCAGGATCTCCGCGGCGGCGAGCACCTTGAACGTCGAGGCGATCGCGAAGCGTTCGTGCTCGCGGTAGCCGATGGACGCGCCGGTGCCGGTGTCCACGGCGTGGACGCCGATGCGGCCGGGGTAGTCCTTCTCGAGCTCGCGCAGTCGCCGCCGCGCGTCGGGGAAGGCGCTCGCGCCCGCGGTGCCGGGCACGGAGAGGAAGACGGGAGTCAGGGCCGCGGCGCCGATGAGCGTCCTGCGGGAGAGGGATAAGTTCATGATCCCGACGGTACCGGCGTGCTGACCCGCCGGGCGAGGAAGCCGTCGATCAGCGCGCCGATCTGCGCGGCGTGCGTCTCCAGGGCGAAGTGTCCTGCGGGCAGCAGATGTCGTGCCGGGGTGCCGTTGCCGGCGGGGCTTCACTCATTTTGCGGGCGCCGTGCCCAGTCTGGGCCGCCCGGGCACGGCATCAGTGGGTCGTCGACCGGACACCGGGCAAGTCGTCGAATGCAGCCTTGCCGTCCGTGGTGAGGAGTTCCCTCGCGGTGGTCGCCGCAGTGGCCGCGATGATCAGGTCGTGTGCCCCTCGGGGTTTGCCCTCCCGCCGTACGTGCGCGAGCAGGCGGGCGTGCACTCGTGCCACATCGGCTGTGTAGTCCTCGATCGGGATCAGGGCGCGTACCCCGTTGAGGAGACCGGCCAGAGCGCCGCCGTCACGTTCGGCGCCCATAAGCAGGCCGGTATCCAGGATCAGGCGTCGGGCCACGTCGCCCCCAACTCGTCGGTGGCGATCTCGCGAGCGGACAGCACGTCTTCCGCGAAGCTGTCGTCGATTGGATGGGCGGCGAGGAAATCCTTGAGCGCCGCGCCGTTACCGGCAGACACCGGAGCGAGTATGGCCAGCCGGCGACCACCTCTGGTGATCACGATGGTCTCGCCGTGCTCCGCGCTGTCGAGTACGGATGCGAAGTTCCGGGAGACCTCTGTCGCAGTCATCGTCCTCATGGAATCAGGGTGCCTGACTTCCCCTGCTCAGGATCGTGAACCGAGTGCCAAGGGCAGCGGAATCCGCGCAGCGCGTCACCCCGCTCGCGGGCTCCCGGCCGCCGCCGTGATCACCTCGTCCAGTACCTCCCGCGCCCGCAGCAGATCCGCCACCTGGCGGTCGATCCTGGCCCGCTCCTCGGTCAGCTCGTCGACCAGCCACGGCGTCGCCGTCTCCGACGGGCCGCCGTCCTTGTCCCGCATGCACGGCAGGAGCTGGACGATCTTCGCGCTGCACAGGCCCGCCGCGAACAGCTCCTGGATGTGCACCACGCGGTCGACCGCCGCTTCCGGGTAGTCGCGGTGGCCGCCCGGGGTGCGGTCCGCGTACAGCAGGCCCTGCTTCTCGTAGTAGCGCAGGGACCGCTCGCTCACGGCGGTACGCTGCGCCAGCTCGCCGATCCTCATGCCTTCTGAACCTCCACGCCCGAAGAACCTCCGCGCTCGAATCTCCGCTTGAATCTCACACCGGTGTCAGCTTTTACCGTTCCGGCATGACGAACACCTCGCTTCTCGCCCCCTATTCCGCAGGCCGCATCGGCCACCTCCCCAACCGCATCGTCATGGCCCCCATGACCCGCGCCAGGGCGGCCGACGACGGTACTCCGCTGCCGGTCGTCGCCGAGCACTACGCCCAGCGCGCGAGCGCGGGCCTCATCGTCACCGAGGGCATCTGGCCCAGCAGCCGTGGGCAGAGCGGCTGGCGCTACCCGGGGCTGCAGACCGCCGCGCACATCGAGGGCTGGCGCCGGGTCACCGACGCCGTGCACGCCGCCGGTGGCCGGATCTACGCCCAGCTGATGCACGGCGGCCGCAACGGCCACCCGCTGGCCCGCATCGACGGCGACCTGCCGCTCGCGCCGTCGGCCGTGACCCCGCCAGGCCATGCGCACGGCCCGGACGGCAGCAAGCCCGACTACGTCGCCCCGCGCGAGATGAGCGTCGACGACATCCGCACGGCGGTCCAGGACTTCGTGGACGCGGCCCGCAACGCCATCGCCGCGGGCTTCGACGGGGTCGAACTGCACGGCGCCAACAGCTACTTGATCCACCAGTTCCTCGCGGACAACACCAACCTCCGCGACGACGCGTACGGCCGTGGCTCGATCGCCGACCGCATCCGCTTCGCCGTCGAGGTCGTGCGCGCCGTCGCGGATGCGGTCGGCGCCGAGCGGCTCGGGCTCCGGCTCTCCCCGGGCAACCCGCAGTTCGGCATGGCGGAGGCCGACCCCGGCCCCGTCTACCGCGCGCTGCTCGACGAGATCGACGGCATCGGCCTCGCCTACCTCCACCTCACCGACAACGACCGCTACCCGGCCCTCGCCGACCTGCGCCCCCACTGGCACGGCACGCTCATCGGCAACGTCGGCGAGAACGGCGACCCGACCACGCGGGAGGCGGGCGAGGCGGTCCTCGCGTCCGGGGTCGTCGACCTCGTCTCGTACGGGCGCGCGTTCATCTCCAACCCCGATCTGCCGGAGCGGTTCGCGGCGGGCGCGGCGCTCCAGGAGATCGACGAGGCGCACCTCTACACCAACGGGGCCGAGGGATACACCGACTACCCGTTCCTGGAGCGCCAGTTGGCGTAGTGCCTTCTCAGACCTCCACGAGGACCTGGTCAAGGGATTTCCGTACGAGATCGGGGACCCTGCAGTCCTCCGCCGGATAGCCCACGGGGATCACCGCGAACGCCTTCTCGTTCTCCGGGCGGCCGAGCACCTGGGAGAGGAACCGCATCGGGCTCGGCGTGTGGATCAACGCGGCCAGGCCCGACAGGTGCAGGGCGGAGAGCAGCATGCCGACCGCGATGCCGACCGACTCGTCGACGTAGTAATGCTTGTGCTTGGTGCCGTCCTCGCCGAGCCAGTAGCGCTGCTGGAAGACGACGATCAGCGCGGGCGCGTCCGTGAGGTGCGGTTTCACCTCGTCCGTGCCGAGCGGGCGGAGAGCCGCAAGCCATTCCTCACCCAGCCGTCCGTCGTACGAGATCTGCTCCTCGTGCTCGGCTGCCTCGCGGATGCGGCGGCGGATGTCCGGGTCCTGGACGAGGGCGAACGTCCACGGCTGCTGGTGCGCGCCGGACGGCGCCGTCGCCGCGCACGCGATGGCGTCCCGCACGACCTGCACGGGCACGGGGTCCGGCGCGAACTGCCGCACCGTGCGCCGCTCCCGCATCCGTGCCCGCAACTCGGCCGCGTGCGCGAGGGATTCGGCCTCCGGCATGCGCTCCGGGCGGTACGGCACGGAGCGGTAGGGCTCGCCGTGGATGGGGGTCCATGCTTGCTGCTGCTCGGTCTCAGACATGGTCCGATTCTGCGGCGTGGGCCGTCGCCCGCGCCATGGTGCAGACCAACTGCGGGAGCAGAGCGGCCTGTTCAGCTCCATCCCGCCACGATGAGGGAGAGCCCGATGGTGAATCCGGCGCCGAGGAGCGCAAGGTACAGCCCGTAGAAGCGTCGAAGCCGGTGCACCAGGAAGCCGAAGGCTCCGAAGGCCAGGCCCACGGTGAGGGTGCGGGAGCCGCGCGAGAGGGCCGAGTGGGTCAGCCAGTCGGATGGGGCGACGTCGGCGCGGCCCGCCTCGCGTGCGTACACCTTGAAGGGGATGCCGTTCCAGGGCTGGTGGCGGACGGCCGCGGCGGACTCGACGGCGAGCTCGGCGCGCACCTCGGCGCGCATCCGGTCCGTCGTGAGCGGCTGCGGCAACTGTGCGCCGGACGCGGCCAGTTGGAGGGCCAGCAGGCCGCCCGCCAGACTGCCGGCGAGGGCCGTGAGCGACAGCTTCAGGGCGCGGCGCGGCATGGCCACGCAGGCGATCGCGAGGAACAGCTCCGGCATCAGCGGCCAGCTCAGC
Source organism: Streptomyces sp. NPDC021622 (assembly GCF_040640795.1). Classification (NCBI taxonomy): domain Bacteria; kingdom Bacillati; phylum Actinomycetota; class Actinomycetes; order Kitasatosporales; family Streptomycetaceae; genus Streptomyces; species Streptomyces sp. NPDC021622. The sequence goes on along the minus strand of NZ_JBFACK010000012.1, from coordinate 170,021 downwards.
GCCTCCGCGAAGGCCCAGGCGAAGGCGAGCGGCAGCCCCCAGCGGGAGGCCACGACCGCCGCGGTCCGCTTGCGCGCGGCGGAGTCCCTGAGCGGTTCTCCGGTCGTACGGCGATGCAGTGCCGCCACCGCGTCGCGGGCCTCCTCGGGGGTGGCCGACGCGGGCAGCGGATCACCGACGGCGACCCGTACGAGGGCCGGGCGTAGCCTGCCGTGCTTGGGCAGCAGACGGTCCGTGCCCGCGATGGCGACCGGCACGACCGGCACGCGCGCGTGCTCAGCGAGGACCACGGCGCCTCGGTGGAAGGCGCCGAGCTCGCCCGCCCGCGCGCGGGTTCCCTCCGGGAAGAGGACGACGGCCCGGCCCGCGCGCAGGTCGTCCGCCTTGGCGATGAGGTCGTCCATGCCGCCTCCCGTGCGGCGTACGGGGAAGCCCGCGGCCAGCCGGCTGCAGATGCGCCTGCGCCAGGGGGAGGCGAACCAGTAGTCGGCGGCCGCGCCGATCGCCGGGGCGTGGCGGGCGTCAAGCGCCGCGAGCAGGGCGGCGGTGTCCGCGTGGGAGGAGTGGTTCGCCACGACGACGCAGCCGCCGGGCGGCAGTTGCCCCTTCCGCTCGACACCTCCGGTGAGGGTGAGCAGGGTCCACCAGAGCGCCCGGCGCAGGCCGGCCGCGGGTCTGCGGGCGGCGGGCACGTGGCTCGGCCGATCACCGGCTCCGCCGCGTCCGTCCTCAACCGCCGGACGGGCTGAAAGCGCCCACTTGCGGCTCACGGTCCTCACGGTCCTCACGGTCCTCATAGCGTCACCACCATCGTCAGCAACAGAGCCACCAGCAGCGAATCGATCCGGTCGAGCAGCCCGCCGAACCCCGGCAGCCAGCTCCCCGCGTCCTTCACGCCCGCCTCGCGCTTGACCATCGACTCCAGGAGATCCCCGAGTACGCAGCCGACGAGCACGGCGGCCCACAGCACCGCGGAGAACGCGCCGACCGCGGCCAGCGCGGCGGCCGTCGCCGCGGCGGCGCCGGCGACGCCCGCCCAGGTCTTGTTGGGGGAGAGGGGAGAGAGCGGGCGGGCCAGGACCCCTCGGCGGCCGAGCGCCGTGCCGCCGCACCAGGCGCCCACATCGCCGAACGCCACAGCCACCCCCACGGCCACGGCCGTATCGCCGAGCAGCACGAGCCCGCTGAGCGAGACGGGGATCCAGAGCATCCCGAAGACGGTCCGGCACGCGCGCGTGAAGCCCTGCGAGGCGTCTCCGGAGAAGAGGGCCACCCCCGCGGCGGCGATGAGCAGTACCCCTGCCGTCCGCAGGTCAAGGGCGCCGGGCGCGGCCCAGGCGACTCCCGGCACCGCCACGGCGGCCGCCCCGAGCACCAGCCGCTCACCCCGAGGCAGCCCCGCCATCCGCGCGTACTCCCCGACGGCGATGACCCCGAGCGCGGCAGCGAGCGCGAACGCACCCGCCCGCCCCACGAAGAACGCCCCGAGAAACAGCGGCGCGGCCACGGCCCACGTCCGCCACCGCTTGCGCAACTCACCCCGCGTCCGCACCCGCGAGGGCAAGGCCGCAACAGCGACCCCACCCGCACCAAGCACCCCGGCGACAACGGGCACGGCCCGCCCGGCAGCTTCGCCGGCGATGAACGCGACGCTCATCGCGCGTCCCCGATCTCAGGCGAGGCACCCAACTGCTGTGACAGCGGGGCCAATGCTCGCGACGGCAGCTTCGCGCGTGCGTCGCCGCGCGCTGCGGCGGCGACGGGCAGGGTGCGTCGGACGGTCTCGCGTGCGGTGAAGTAGATCTGGGTCGTGCCGGTCGTCGGCTTCCGCGTCTGCGGGGCCGGCGCCCGCGAGGGCAGCGGCGCGACGGCGAATCCGTCCGCACCGCGCGAACTCCCGGCGGCTTCGCCTGCGGTGAACGCGGCGCTCATCGTGCATCCCCCATCCCCGGCACAGTCCCCAACTCCCGCCACAGCCGTGCCAGTCGAAGCCCCGCCGTGAGCGCCGAGCCCGCCGCTATCACCGCGAGCACCGGTACGACCCAGCCCGACGCCGCCGCCACCACGACCAGTGCGCAGCGTTCCGTCTTGCCCACCGGGCCGCCGTTGAGGCGGCCCGCGCCTGCCGCCGCGCCCGCCAGGGACACCCAGGACGGCAGCGTCGCCGCCAGGCCCGCCGTCGCCACCAGCCACAGCGGGGCAAGCGGCAGGAAGCCTGCCAGGACGATCAAGTCGGCCGCGCGGTCGCCCAGTTCGTTCAGGAGTGCGCCCCTGCGCGTCGTGCGGCCCGTGTCGCGGGCCAGTGCGCCGTCCAGGTTCGCGAACGCCAGGCGCGCCGCGAGCAGTGCCGCGACCAGCGGCGCCGAGATGCCGAAGGGCAGCCAGGCGAGCGCGGCCGCGGCGCCCGCCGCGCACACCACGCCCGCCGCAGTGAGCGTGTCGGGCGACACCTCGCGGCGGACGAGCGCGGCACGCACGCCGGAGAGCCGGTCCGCGTACCAGGGCTTGAGAGCGTAAAGGCCGTTCATGGGACCGACTCTGCCGCCGGGCGGGCGCCGGGAAATCGGTGTGCGTACTCATATCCGGGCTGAGTACGGTGGTGAGGTGACCACCCTGCGTACAGCCCACACCAGCGATCTGACGGCGGTCGAACTGCGCGCCGCCCGTGCCCTGCTCGACGAGGCCTTCGACGGCGACTTCAGTGATCAGGACTGGGATCACGGCCTCGGCGGCGTCCACGCCCTCATGTATGACGAGGCCGGCGCACTGCTCGCCCACGGCTCCGTGGTGCAGCGCCGGGTCCTGCACAACGGCCGTTCCCTGCGGGTCGGTTATGTGGAGGCGGTCGCCGTCCGGCCCGCCATGCAGCGGCAGGGGCTCGGCGGACAGGTCATGGGCGCCCTGGAGCGGGTCATCGACGGGGCGCATGCGCTCGGCGCGCTCTCCGCGTCGGACGAGGGCGAGCGGCTCTACCTGGCCCGCGGCTGGGTGGAGTGGAAGGGCGGGGTCGGGGCCATCGGCCCGGATGGTGTCGTTCAACTGCCGGACGAGGACCCGCCGTTGCTCTGGGGCGCCGACCTGGACCCCTCGTACGAGCTGCTCTTCGACTGGCGCGACGGCGACATTCTCTGACGCCGCGGCCTCCGCCGGGTGAGTGACGGGGACTTCTGCCGCCGGAATGGGCCAATCGGCAAAGGGGCTCATCCTACCAACTTCCCGATTCCTTCCGGGAGTTGTCGCGGTGGGCGGCTCCGGTGGGCGGTGCGGCCTTCTAGGGTGTGCCGCGCGTCAGGCAACCGCCCCAGGGCGGACGTGCGTGGCGCCGTCGCAGCAGCCGCCCCGCAGGAGGAGATTCCCGTGAACGTGTACGACTTGGAGGGGCGCAAGGCCCTGGTGAGCGGGGGCGCGCAGGGGCTCGGCGCGGGGATGGCCGAGGCGCTCGCCCGCGCCGGTGCGGCCGTCGTCGTCGCCGACATTCAGGAGGACGCGGGCCGGGCCACCGCCGAGAACTTGCAGAAGGCGGGCGGCAACGCGGCGTTCGTACCCCTCGACGTGACCGACGACGCGAGCTGGGAGTCGGCCGTCGCCCACGCCGTGGATGAGCTCGGCGGCCTGGACATCGTCGTCAACAACGCCGGCATCGAGATCTCCGGCCTGGTCGTCGACCTCGACCCGCAGGACGTCCGCAGGATGCTCGACGTGAACGTCCTCGGCGTCGCGCTCGGCACCAAGCACGCCTTCCGCGCGATGCGGCCCGACGGCCCGGCCGGCGGGGGCGGCGCGGTCGTCAACGTCTCGTCGGTGGCCGCCACGATCCCCTTCCCCGGCATCGCCGGATACTCCGCGACGAAGTCCGCGGTCGACCGGCTGACCCGGGTGGCCGCCCTGGAGTCCGGCAAGCTCGGCTACGGCGTACGGGTCAACTGCGTCTACCCCGGCCTCGTACCGACGGAGATGGGGATGCAGCTCGCCCAGGACATGGAGACCATGGGGCTCTGGCCGAGCGCCGAGGCCGCCGTCGGCCACGTCGTCGGACTGACCCCGCTCGGGCGGCTCGGCGAGGTCGCCGACATCGCCGACGCCGTGGTCTTCCTCGCCTCCGACGCCGCCCGTTTCATCACCGGCGCGGGACTTCCGGTCGATGGCGGCCTGGGCATGTGAGGAATTCGGGACGGTGGATGACGGTGGTGCAGGTAGTCGTTCGGAGTTATTCGAATATGCCAAAGGCGCCTGTCCCGCGCCGTGCCGTGCCCTAAAATCCCGGAGACGCCTCCGGTGAACAGAGCTGGCACAGCGATGAAGATTCCTCGGGAACATGTTCGGTGCCTATGGGTGTGCGCGGGCGCCGCGGTCACCTTCGCCGGTATCGCGTGGCGGCTCGCCGACGGCCCTTTAGGCACCCTCTGTCTCGCACCGTTGACTCTCCTTGCCGCTGTGGCGGCCGTGGTCCTGTGCCGCCAGGCGCGTGCCATCACCGCGCTGCGGGTGGTGGCGCGCACCCTCCAGGAAGGGATGCTCCGGCCGCTCCCGAGCCGCGTCGGCGGACTGCGCACCGAGGTCCGCTATGTGGCCGCGCAGCCAGGGGCCCAGGTCGGCGGGGACATCTACGACGTCGTCAGCACCCCCTTCGGCGTACGGCTGATCATGGGCGACGTCATGGGCAAGGGCATGCAGGCGGTCGGTACCGCCATGGACGCCCTCGGCGCCTTCCGTGAACTCGCCCGGTGCGAGGCCAAGTTGCCCATGGTCGCCCAGCGCATGGACGCGGCCCTCGCGCACCGGGAGAGCAGCGAGGACTTCGTCACCGCCCTGCTGCTCGGCACGTCCGACGGCGACGGCAGCGTGGACCTTGTCTGCTGCGGCCATCCGCCGCCCCTGCTGATCCGCGCGCGCCGCGCCACCTTCGTGGACGCCCTGCCGCCTTCGCCGCCGCTCGGCCTCTTCGGGCTGCAGGACGAGTGGTGCCGGTCCAGTTCGGTGCCGCTCGTCTCGGGCGACCGGCTGCTGCTCTACACCGACGGCGTCACCGAGGCGCGGGACGACGCGGGCGATTTCTATCCGCTCGAAGAACGGGCCGTGGCTCTTTACGACGAGGATCCCGGCGTATTCCTCGACGCGCTCTCCGCCGATCTGACCCAGCACACGAAGGGCCGGCAGATAGACGACGCCGCTCTCCTCCTGGTCGATTTCGGAGATATTCGATCCCATTCCGAGCAACCGCATTCAGAAACTCCGCGGTCGCTCCGGATCTGACCAAGAAAAGCAAGAGAAGAGGCGACCGTGGCCGGCAATCTGCCTACGGAGCACACCCCCTTCGTCGGCCGCCGCCGCGAACTCACCCTGCTCCGCCAGCTCTGCACCCACTCCCGCACGGTGACCGTGACCGGCCTGGGCGGCATCGGCAAGACCCGCACCGCACTGCGCGCCGCCGCCGACGTGGCGGACGGGTTCGCCGACGGCGTCTGGTTCGTCGAGCTCTCCGGCCTCCAGGACGGCGCCCTCCTGGTGCACGCGGTCGCCACGGCGTTGCGCGTCACCGACCACACGGCCAAGCCGCAGCGCGACGTCCTCGCCGGACACCTCGCCGACAGGCGTCTGCTGCTCGTCCTCGACACCTGCGAACACCTCGTCGACGCCTGCGCGGAACTCGCCGCGCAGCTGCTGCAGGCGGCCCCCGGACTGCACATCCTCGCCACCAGCAGGCAGCCCATCGGCATCCTGGGCGAGCAGGTCTTCGCCCTGGAGCCGATGTCCGTCGCGGCCGACGCGGCGCGACTCTTCGAGCAGCGCGCCCGCGCCGTACGCCCCGACTTCGCGCTCACCGCCCGCAACAGGCCCACGGCGGAGCAGATCTGCGCCCGCCTCGACGGCATCCCCCTGGCCATCGAACTCGCCGCCGGGCGCCTGGGCGACGAACGGCTCGGCGATCTCCTCGGCCGCCTCGACGACCGCTTCCAGCTGTGCGCCGACACGCCGGGCCGCACCACCCGGCACAGCACACTGCGTACGACGATCGGCTGGAGCCACGAACTCTGCCCGCCCGCGGAGAGGTTGCTGTGGGCCCGCCTCTCCGTCTTCGCGGGCAGCTTCACCCAGGAGGCGGCCGAGGCGGTCTGCGCCGACGACGCCCTTGAGCGGGCCGGGATCGGCAGGCTGCTCGCCGGTCTGGTCGACAAGTCCCTGCTGGTGCGGGAACAGGAGCCCCAGGGCGAGCGCTTCCGGCAGCTCGACACCGTGCGCGCGTACGGCGCCGAGTGGCTGCGGCGGCTCGGCGATGAGCTGCCGGGGCGCGGCCGTCACCTCGCCTGGTGCCAGGAGTTCGCCGAGCGGGGCGAGGCCGACTGGTTCGGGCCCGGCCAGGCCGCCGTCTTCCACGCGACGCGGAGCGAGCACACCCAGCTCTTCGCCGCCCTCGACTTCGCCCTGTCGACGCCGGGCCACGGGCAGGCGGGCGCGCGGCTCGCCGGGACGCTCTGGTTCTACTGGGTCGGCTGCGGGCTCCTCGGCGACGGCCGCTACTGGCTCGACCGCGCGCTCGCCGCGGCCCCCGACCTCAGCCGCGCACGGCTCAAGGCGCTCTGGGTGGGCGGCTATGTGGCCATCCTCCAGGGCGACACGCGGGCCGCGGCCGCCATGCTCGACGACTGCAGGGCCGGCGCGCTGCGCAGCGACGACGACACGGCGTACGCGTACTCCACGCACCGCCTCGGCTGCGCAGCGCTGATCCGGGACGAACACGCCGTGGCGGAGCGGTACTTCAAGGCGTCGGTGACCGGCTACGCGGAACTCGGCGAGCTCAACAGCAACGTGATGATGGCGCGCATCGAACTGGCCATGGCGCTCGCTTTCCAGGGAGATCTGGAAGCGGCCGTCGCGCTCTGCACGGAGGCCCGCGCCACCTGCGAGGCACACGGCGAGCGCTGGGCCAAGGCGTACGCCCTCTATGTGCTGGCCTTCGCCGCCTGGGCCGGCGGCCGCACGGACGAGGCGGCGCGCCTCGCCAAGGAGTGCCTGCTGATCAACTACGAGTTCCGCGACCTCGTCGGAATCGTCCTGCCCATCGAGGTCATCGCGCTGCTCCGGGCCTCCGCGGGCCACTGCGAGCAGGCCGCCGTCCTCCAGGGCGGGGCGCGGCGGATCTGGCAGCGCGTCGGCCTGCCGCTCTTCGGCTCCGCATACTTCAACGCACCGCACGACACCGCCGTCGCGCTGGCCCGCGAAGGGCTCGGAGGCCAGGGCTACGAAGCGGCGTTCGAGCGCGGCACCGGCCTTGGCCTCGACGAGGTGGTCGCCGCGGTCCTGGACGGCACGCACGAGCCGCTGCGGATCCGCTGACCGGCCACACGGCGGGGCGCTTGGCCCGTCACACCTCCGCGCCGCTCGCCCGGACGATGATCTTGCCGAGGTTCTCGCCCCGCAGCATCCCCAGGAACGCGTCCACGATCCCGTCGAAGCCCTCCACCACGGTCTCGTCGAGCCCGATGCGCCCGCTCTGCAGATGCGGCACTACGAACGCGTTCAACTCCTCCTGCACATCACGGTGGTTGGCGACCAGGAAGCCCTCCATGCGCAGGCTCTTCTCGACGATGTCGGGGAGATTGCGCAGCGCGTACGGCGCGCCGGTGGCGTTGTACTGCGCGATCGTGCCGATGCGTACGATCCGCCCGTACTCGCGCAGCGAGGAGATCGCGGCCTCCAGGTGCTCGCCGCCCACGTTGTCCATGTAGAGGTCGATGCCGTCGGGCGCCGCCTTCGCGAGCAGCTCGGCCGTCGGGCCCGAGTGGTAGTCGAAGACCTCGTCGTAGCCGACGTGTTCGGTGAGGTACGCCGCCTTCGCCGCCGTCCCCGCGCTGCCGACGAGCCGCCCCGCGCCCATCAGCCGGGCGAGCCGCCCGGTGGCCGTGCCCACGCCGCCGGCCGCCGCCGAGACGAACAGGTCCTGCCCTTCCCGGAGTTGGGCGATGCGGGTGAGCCCGACGTACGCGGTCAGGCCCGTGCCGCCCAGGATGCTCAGGTGTGCGGAGAGGGGTACGCCGTCGAAGCGGGGGACGCGGCGGGCCTCGTCGGGGGTGACGACGGTGTGGGTGCGCCAGCCCTGCCGGTGGAAGACGATCTCGCCCTCGGGGAGCGCGGGGTCGCGGGACTCCACGACGCGGCCCAGGGTGCGGCCCTCCAGCGGGGCGTTCAGCGCGAAGTCGCCGTCCATCATTTCGCGGTGGTAGGGGTCGACGGACCAGTAGAGGTTCTCCACCAGGGCCGTGCCGGGGCCCGGCACCGGCGGCGCGGACTCGACGAAGGCGAAGTGGCCGGGGGTGGGGAAGCCGTGGGGGCGGGCGGTCTGCTGCACGGTGAGCGCGGTGTCGGTCATGTCCGTGACCGTACGGAGGAATGACCTGGCCGGGCAGAGGGTTGCGCTCATGGAACGGCCCGAACCATGAGGGGCCCTCATAGAAGCAGGTGGGAGCCCTGATGGACGCCGCTGAAACCGCCGGAAAGACCGCTTCGGCCGACCTCGCCCCGCACGAGCTGCGCATCCTCGTGGCCGTCGACGAAGAGCGCGGCTTCTCCGCGGCGGCCCAGGCGCTCGGCCTGACCCAGTCCGCGGTCTCGCACTCCGTCCGCGGCACCGAACGCAAGGTCGGAGCGGTGCTCTTCGAGCGGGGCCGCAAGGGCGCGACGCCGACCGGGGCACGGTCGAAGGCCCCCTGCGCATCGCCGCCTTCCGCAGCGTCGCCCTGCATCTGCTCCCGGCAGCCCTGGAACGCCTCACCGCCCGCCACCCCGGCATCGAACCGGAGGTCCGCGTCGTCCGCGAGCTGGGCGCGGGCACCGCGGGCGAGGTCGCCGGTGGCCGCACCGACGTGGGCATCGCGACGATCGGCGGCAGCTCGCCCGTGCCCGCGGGGCTCATCGGCGACGTACTCCTCGAAGAGCCCTACGCGCTGGTGCACCCGGCGGGACACCCCGACCCGCGCTCGCTGCCGCTGGTGGACTGGCACGAGAACTGCGGCTCCTACACCCGGGAGTGGTGGCGCAGACAGGACTGGATCCCCAAGGCGACCGTCCTGACCGAGGACGACGGAGCAGTGCTCTCGATGGTGAGCAACGGTCACGGCATGGCGATCATGCCCGCGCTCTCCCTGACCGGAGCACCGGACACCGTCGAGATCACTGATCTCGGAACGGAGCGCCCGACCCGCTCCGTGGGCTATGTCACCACCCCTGAGCTGGCCTCTTCCACCGCCGTACGCGCCCTGATCCGCGAGCTCAGAGCGGTGCGCGCGTAAGGCCCGTCTCAGATAGTAGGAAGTCCGAGTAATTGTGGAGACAGATGCTCCGTCCTCACTTAGCTTTGTAGAAGCCGAACGTCTCGCTCGATCAAGCGAATGGCGGTCGTGAGCCGGAGCCCCACGCAGGCAACCCCTGCCGCTCCACCGCTCCCCGCCCCTTTCCGGCGTCTCGAAATCACCCTGCTCTTCCCTCAAGGAGTGGATCTCCCATGGCCGAGACGACCGCACGCCGAGTCCGCCACGCCTCCCGCACGAACGAGTCCGAGCGCAAGAACGCCGCCGCCGCCCTGCAGCGAGCTCTCGACCGCAGGGACAACGGCGGCGCGACGGGTCACTGACCCGAGCGTCCTCGTACCACCTCGAAATGGTCCACGCGCTCCCCGCTCTCGGCGAGCGCAGAGACCGTCAGCTTTGGGCTCGCCCCGGCCGTCACCTCGACTGCGAGGAACGAGAAGCCGGTGTACCGCACCCGTGACCACTCCACCGTGTCCGGATCCGGGAGGCGCAGCTTCGTCCAGTGGAACGACAGGATCGAATCGCGGTCGTCGACGTTCCCCTCGTAGCTGTCCTTCACCCCGGGGCCGAAGCTGTAGAGGTCCTTGCCCGCGCCGCCCGCGGTGACGTACACGATGCCGTCGCGCGTCGGATCGGTCGTCGCGCCGACCGGTACGGGCTTGCCGACCTCGCCCCCCTTGATCGCGTCCGTGCGCTCGTAGACGTGGTTGTGGCCGTTGATCACCAGGTCCACCTGGTGCTTGGTGAACAGCTCGAGCCACGCGTCGCGCACGCCGCCGTCCGATGCGTGGGTCGCCGTCGAGTACATGCAGTGGTGGAAGAAGACCACGATGAAGTCGATGGAGTCGTCCGCGCGCAGTGCGGCGAGGCGCTTGTCCAGCCAGGCCGTCTGCTTGCCGTCCGTGTAGCCCTTGTTGGCGGGGATCTCGTACGAGACGTCGTTCGCGTCGAGCGCGACGACGCCCACATTTCCGTACGTGAAGGAGTAGACGCCCGGCGCGCTCGATGCGTCGAAGCCGTTCTCGGGCAGCGACCAGCGGGCTGACTGGCCGCCGTAGCCGTTCGGCGAGTACCAGGCCTCCATGTCGTGGTTGCCGGTCGTCACCATCCACGGGACGGACTTCGCCACGGACTCCGTCTGCGCGAGGAAGGTGTCCCAGACGCGCGCGTCGTACGTGTCGGACTCTTTCCCGTGTCCAGTGCTGTCCGCGTAGCAGATGTCGCCCGCGTGCAGATGGAAGGACGGGTTCTGGCCCAGGATCAACTGGTCGTTGGCGAGGGCGTCATAGCTCACACCCTGGTCGCCGAAGGCCGTGAAGACGAACTTCTCCGCCTTGGCCGGGGCCGTGCGGAAGGAGCCGATCGTCGCCATCCGCTCGGGCGACGCCGGGTCGAAGCCGTCGTGCCCGACGCCGTAGTAGTACGTCGTGCCGGGCTTCAGGCCGTCGAGCGCCGCGTGCAGGTAGTACTGCTCGACCGCGGGCAGCTTCTTCGACAGGGACGGGGTGTGCAGGTCGCGCACCTCCGCCTCGACCTTCTGGCTCAGCTCCCAGGGCTTCAACCCCACCCGCAGATAAGGGGACTTGACGGCGAAGGGCACCTGCCAGGAGACGCGCATCTGGGTCTTCGGGTCGGCCCCGAAGGCGAGATGCCTGCCGAAGGGCGCCACCAGCTTGCCGTCGACCTTGACGGGCGCGGCCGGCGCGGCGAGCGGCCGTGATGCCGAAGCGCCCTCGCCGTGCGCGCTGCCCGAGCTGCCCGCGAGCAGGCCGATGCCGCCGACCGTGCCGGCCGTGGCGAACGAACTGGCAAGGACCTTGCGGCGGGAGAACTTCTTGCGCAGGTACTCGTGCTGCTCCGGCATGCTCATCTCGGAGGCGAGCTGCTCCGGTATGCCGACATTGGGGGTGGGGGGTCCGGGGGGTGTCCCCCTGGAAGGTGCAGTCATGGTGGGAGAACTTCCCAGTAACTTCCAACTCCCGCCAGGCCTGAAGGTGAAGAGAGGGTGTCCATGTCATGGCGCCCCCGTGGCGTGACCAGGGGTGTCCGCATGCCGGACTGCGAGTGTCATCCCCTGGGACGAAGCGTAGGCTGCTCGCATGTCGGCAAGTTCTCGCATCCTCAATCTCGCAGTGATCCCCGGTGATGGAATCGGCCAGGAAGTCGTGGCCCAGGGGCTCAAGGTCCTCAATGCCGTCCTCCCGCAGGATGTGAAGCTGGAGACCAAGGAGTTCGACTTCGGCGCCAAGCGCTACCACGCCACCGGTGAGACCCTCACCGACGCCGACGTGGAAGCCCTCAAGCGGTACGACGCGATCCTCCTCGGCGCGATCGGCGACCCCTCGGTCCCGTCCGGCGTCCTGGAGCGCGGCTTCCTGCTGAAGCTCCGCTTCCTCTTCGACCACCACGTCAACCTGCGGCCGTCCAAGCTCCTCCCGGGCGTCTCCACCCCGCTCGCCGGGCAGCCGGAGATCGACTTCATCGTCGTACGCGAAGGAACCGAGGGCCCCTACACGGGCAACGGCGGCACCATCCGCCAGGGCACCGAGCACGAGGTCGCCACCGAGGTCTCCGTGAACACCGCCTTCGGTGTCGAGCGCGTGGTCCGTGACGCCTTCGCCCGCGCGCAGGCCCGGCCGCGCAAGAAGCTGACCCTCGTCCACAAGAACAACGTCCTCGCGTACGCGGGTCACCTCTGGACGAACGTCTTCAACAAGGTGGCCAAGGAGTTCCCCGAGGTCACCACCGACTATCTGCACGTGGACGCGGCGACGATCTTCCTCGTCACCGACCCCGCGCGGTTCGACGTGATCGTCACCGACAACCTCTTCGGCGACATCATCACCGACCTCGCGGCGGCCGTCTCCGGCGGCATCGGCGTCGCGGCGTCCGGGAACATCAACCCCGCGCGTGAGTTCCCCTCGATGTTCGAGCCCGTGCACGGCTCGGCCCCCGACATCGCGGGCCAGGGCAAGGCCGACCCGTCGGCCACCGTCCTCTCCGTCGCGCTGCTCCTGCGCCACCTCGGGTACGAGGACGAGGCCGCCCGCATCGAGACCGCCGTCTCCGCCGACCTGGCCGAGCGCGGCGACTCGGCCCGCACGACGGACCAGATCGGCGACGCGCTCGCCGTACGAGTAGCCGGCTGACCCGGCAGCTCACTCACCATCGACGAGAAGCCGCCGGGTCCACATCGGACACCCGGCGGCTTCTCGTATGCGGCTCCGGGTGCCACCATCGACCCCTGGGCCGCAATCACGCTGTTCCTTCCACCGGTTCCCCCGAGCGATAATCGAACGTGGGGCCGCGGAATGCAGGGAAGCTCGGACGTCCTAGTACCGGAAGTACAGACGTGAGCGCGGTCCGTCACCATCACACCGTGAAGGACGAAGCACTCATGACGACGACGCCGACCATCGAGCTCAAGCCCTCCTCGAACCCGCTGTCCACAGCGGAGCGCGAGGCGATCCTGGCCAATCCCGGGTTCGGCCGCCACTTCACCGATCACATGGTGACGATCAAGTGGACGGAGGGCCGGGGCTGGCACGACGGCCAGCTCGTTCCGTACGGCCCGCTCGCCCTCGACCCGGCGACGAACGTCCTGCACTACGCCCAGGAGATCTTCGAGGGCCTCAAGGCCTACCGGCAGCCCGACGGCTCGGTGGCCTCCTTCCGCCCCGACGCCAACGCCCGCCGCTTCCAGGCCTCCGCACGCCGGCTCGCGATGCCGGAGCTGCCCGTCGAGATGTTCATCGAGGCGTGCGACGCGCTGGTCAAGCAGGACAAGGACTGGGTGCCCGCGCACGGCGGAGAGGAGTCCCTCTACCTGCGCCCCTTCATGATCGCGACCGAGGTCGGCCTGGGCGTGAAGCCCGCCAACGAGTACATGTTCATCGTCATCGCGTCGCCCGCGGGCGCGTACTTCCCCGGCGGGGTCAAGCCCGTCTCGATCTGGCTCTCCGAGGACCGGGTGCGCGCCGTGCCCGGCGGCGTGGGCGACGCCAAGACCGGCGGCAACTACGCGGCGTCGCTGCTCGCGCAGGCCGAGGCGGCGGAGAAGGGGTGCGACCAGGTCGCGTACCTCGACGCGGTCGAGCACAAGTGGGTCGAAGAGCTCGGCGGCATGAACCTGTACTTCGTGTACGGCAACAAGATCGTCACCCCCACGCTGACGGGCTCGCTCCTCGCCGGCATCACCCGCGACTCGCTCCTCACGGTCGCCCGTGACCTCGGCTACGAGTCAAAGGAGGCCCGGGTCTCCATCGACCAGTGGCAGGCGGACTCCTCGGACGGCACCCTGACGGAGGTCTTCGCCTGCGGCACCGCCGCGGTGATCACTCCCGTCGGGACGGTCAAGTGCCGGTCGGGGGAGTGGGAGCAGAGCGGCGGGCGGCCGGGCGAGGTCACCATGAAGCTGCGGGACGCGTTGCTGGACATTCAGCGGGGTACGGCCAAGGACGTCCATGGCTGGATGCACGACCTCGGCTGAGGGCTTTGGCGGTGTGAAGGCGGGCCCGGCGATGTGTCGCCGGGCCCGCCTTCGTTTTCAGTGCTTTGCGGTCTGTGGTTCGGCTGCCGGTTCGTCGTGGCTTGTCGCGCAGTTCCCCGCGCCCCTGAGGGGCGCTCCCGGCAGCCTGCGTTCCATAGCTGCGTACGCCAGGCCGCCCACAAGGCCCGACAGCAGGAAGCTGCAGTCCACCCCGCCCGTCAGGGGCAGCAGCGGGCCCTCGTACGTGGGGAGGGCGACCGCGGCCACCCCGACCACCGCGCCCAGCGCCCAGGACACCGTCGCCGGGACGTTCCAGCCGGCGCGGTACCAGTAACTCCCGCCCTTGGAGCGGCGGTTGAAGACCTGGAGGGCGTCCGCGTCGTACACGCCCCCGCAGCGGGCGAAGCCGATGAGGGTGATCACGGCCCACGGCGTACCGATCGCCGTGAGGAGCAGGACGAAGGACGTCATCGCGTCCGCCGCCTCCCACGCGAAGTGCCCCACGAAGACGCACGCCGTCGCGACGACGGCGACCGTGTACGTGGCCCGGGCGCGGGACGCCCGCGGCAGGATCGCGTCCAGGTCGAGGCCCATCGAGTACAGCATCAGACCCGCGTTGCCGACCGATCCCGCGGACGCGGCCAGCAGGAGCGGGATCAGGTACCAGCCGGGGGATGCGGACACCAGCGGCCCCGCGTAGTCGAGCGCCGCCCGCGCCGCGTACGCCGTGAACGTACCGAAGAGCTGCGGCACCAGAAGCCCGGCGAGCAGGCCGACCCACGCAGCCCGCAGCACCGAGCGCGAGCTGTGCCGCTCGGGGGAGATGTAGCGGGTGTAGTCGCCGAGGAGGGTGATGAAGGCGATGGGTCCCGAGAGGCCCGCCGCCACCAGCGCCAGGAGCCAGGTCGGCCAGAAGGAGCCGAGCAGATAGCCGCCCGCGTCGGGGAGCGCCGAGGTGGTGAAGTCGGGGGCGAAGGCCACGGTCCCGAGGATCAGGAGGGCGGTCATGCCCACCGCCAGGATGCGGGAGAGCCGCAGCAGCACCCGGTAGCCGTATATCGCGCCCGCCACGGTGGCCGCGGCGAGCAGCGCGTACACGATTCCGTACGAGAGGCCGCCGACCGGAAGGCCGACGAGCCGGTGCAGCGTGCCGACCATGACGTCGCCGCCGATCCAGATCGTCAGCGCGGTGTAGCCGAGGGAGAGCAGCAGGCCCACGATCGAGCCGACCAGGCGGCCGCGCACGCCGAACTGGGCCCCGGAGGACGTGGACAGGTTCGTTCCGGTGCGGAGCGAGACGAGGGCGAGCGGCGCGGTCAGTGCCGTGCCGATCACCGTGCCCGCCACCACCGCGCTGACCGAGGCCCACCAGCCCAGGCCGAACGAGACCGGCAGCCACCCGAAGATGATCACTCCGAGGCAGAGATTGGATCCGAGCAGGATCGAGATGAGATCGCGAGGACCGCTGGTGCGTTCCTCGTCCGGGATGGTGTCTACTCCGCGCTGTTCTATCGGCATGAGGGTGCCCCTGACGCTCGAGGGTGGCGGCCTGCGCACACAGGGTCGCCGTTCGACTGTTTGAGTGCCGCTCTATGTGACCTGAGTCAAGCTCGCCCGTCAATGTTTCCGTGGAATGAATCTCATGGTTAGAGTGATGCTCTAAAGACGGAGGTGTGGTGTCGTGCGACTTACCCCCACGGAACGCGACCGGCTGCTGCTCTTCGGGGCCGCCGAGCTCGCCAGGGCCCGCAAGGCGCGCGGCCTCAAGCTCAACGTCCCCGAGGCGACCGCGCTGATCGCGGACACGGTGTGCGAGGCGGCCCGCGACGGGGCCAGGCTCGCCGAGGCCATCGAACACGCGCGTGCGGTCCTGGGCCCGGACGACGTGCTGCCGGGTGTGGCGGACGTGGTCACCGAGGTGCATGTGGAGGCCGTCTTCGACGACGGCTCCCGGCTCGCCGTCGTGTCCCAGCCGATCGGGGCGGGCCTCGGCGGCGAGGCGCCGGGCGCGCTGCTGCCCGGGCCCGAGCACGCGGATCTCGCCCCCGCCGTGACGCTGACCGTGCACAACACCGCAACCGTGCCCGTCTCCGTCACCTCGCACTTCCACCTCTTCGAAGCCAACCCGCGGCTCGACTTCGACCGGGCTGCTGCCTATGGCATGCGGCTTGCGGTGCCCGCCGGGTCCTCCGTGCGTTTCGGGCCGGGCGAGAGCGTCGAGGTGGGGCTCGTGCCGATCGGCGGCGACCGCGTCGCGATCGGCTTCGCCGGCCTGGTGGACGGCGCGCTCGACGCGCCCGGCGCGAAGGAAGAGGCCCTGCGCAGGGCCAGGGCCTGCGGCTACCTGGGAGCTGACCGATGACCGGACAGAACATCGATCCGTACGCGTACGCCTCCACCCATGGGCCCCGCGCGGGCGACCGGGTCCGGCTCGGCGACTCGGGCCTGACCGTGCGTGTGGAGTCCGACGCGCAGAAGTACGGCGACGAGTTCCTGGCGGGCTTCGGCAAGACCGCCCGCGACGGGCTGCACCTGAAGGGCGCGGCGGTCCGCGAGACCTGTGACGTCGTGATCAGCAATGTGCTGGTGATCGATGCGGTGCAGGGCATCCGCAAGGTGTCCATCGGGATCAGGGAGGGCCGCATTCACGCCATCGGGCGGGCCGGCAACCCGGACACGCTCGATGGGGTCGATGTCGTGGTGGGTACGGGCACGTCCATCGTGTCCGGTGAGGGGCTGATCGCCACCGCCGGTGCCGTGGACACCCATGTCCATCTGCTGTCGCCGCGGATCATGGAGGCGTCGCTTGCCTCCGGGGTGACGACGATCATTGGCCAGGAGTTCGGTCCTGTGTGGGGGGTGGGGGTCAACTCGCCCTGGGCGCTGCGGCATGCGTTCAATGCCTTCGACGCCTGGCCGGTCAACATCGGTTTTCTGGGCCGGGGTTCGTCCTCGCACGACGCGCCGCTGATCGAGGCGCTCGCCGAGGGCGGCGCGTCCGGTTTCAAGGTGCACGAGGACATGGGCGCGCACACCCGCGCCCTGGACACGGCGTTGCGGGTGGCCGAGGAGCATGACGTCCAAGTCGCCCTGCACAGCGACGGGTTGAACGAGTGTCTCTCCGTCGAGGACACCCTCAAGGTCCTGGAAGGGCGGACGATTCACGCCTTCCACATCGAGGGGTGTGGCGGCGGGCATGTGCCGAACGTGCTGAAGATGGCGGGTGTCCCGAACGTCATCGGGTCCTCCACCAATCCGACGCTGCCCTTTGGGCGGGACGCGGTCGCCGAGCACTACGGGATGATCGTCTCCGTCCATGACCTGAAGACGGATCTGCCGGGCGACGCCCACATGGCGCGTGACCGGATCCGTGCCGGGACGATGGGCGCCGAGGACGTGCTGCACGACCTGGGCGCGATCGGCATCACTTCCTCGGACGCGCAGGGCATGGGGCGCGCGGGTGAGACCGTACGCCGGACCTTTGCGATGGCCGGGAAAATGAAGGCCGAGCTGGGCCCGATGGAGGGCGACGGCGAGCACGACGACAACGCGCGCGTCCTGCGCTACATGGCCAAGCTGACCATCAACCCGGCCATCGCGCATGGTCTGGCGCACGAGGTCGGTTCCCTCGAGGTCGGCAAGATGGCCGACATCGTGCTGTGGCGCCCGCAGTTCTTCGGGGCGAAGCCGCAGATGGTCCTCAAGTCCGGCTTCCCCGCCTACGGGGTCACCGGGGATCCGAACGCCGCCACCGACACCTGCGAACCCCTCGTCCTGGGGCCGCTGTTCGGCGCTCATGGTGCGACGCCCGCCGACATCTCGGTCGCCTTCGTCGCCCAGGCCGCCGTCGATCAGGGCAACGACACGATGACCACCCGGCGCCGCCGTGTCGCCGTTCGTGGCACGCGTGGCATCGGGCCCGCCGATCTGCGCCTCAACTCCCGTACCGGCGCCGTGGACGTCGATCAGCGCTCCGGCCTGGTCACGCTCGACGGTGACCCGCTCAGCTCCGAGCCCGCCGACTCGGTCTCCCTCAACCGCCTGTACTTCCTGTGATTCCTGTGACTCCTGTGAGGACCCCGCGATGACTTTCCGTATGCCCGCCGAGTGGGCCCCGCACGAGCGGACCTGGATGGCGTGGCCGAGCCCCAACCCCACGTTCACCAACGACGAGGAGCTGGCCGAGGGCCGCGCGGCCTGGGCGAACGTGGCCCGCGCCGTGCGCCGCTTCGAGCCCGTCACCATGGTCGTCGGCACCGGGCAGAGCGAGTCCGCCCGCGCGCTGCTCGGCCCGGACATCGACCTTGTCGAGCGCGACCTGGACGACGCGTGGATGCGTGACATCGGCCCCACCTTCGTCCGTGACGGTGACCAACTGGCCGCCGTGGACTGGGTGTTCAACGGCTGGGGCGGCCAGGACTGGGCCCGCTGGGAGCACGACTCGAAGATCGCCCGGCACGTCGCCGACATCGCGGGCGTGCCGGTGCACTCCTCGCCGCTGGTCAACGAGGGCGGCGGCATCCACGTCGACGGCGAGGGCACCGTGCTGCTCACCGACACGGTCCAGCTCGACCCGGGCCGCAACCCCGGCCTGACCCGCGAGCAGGCCGAGGAGGCGATCCACGCCCGCATCGGGACCACGAAGGCCATCTGGCTGCCGCGCGGCCTGACCGGCGACTACGGCACCTTCGGCACCCGGGGCCATGTCGACATCGTCGCCGCGTTCGCCGCGCCCGGCGTGGTCCTCGTCCACTCACAGCAGGACCCCGCCCACCCCGACTTCGAGGTCAGCAAAGAGATCATCGGGGTCCTCCGGGGGCAGACGGACGCCCGCGGCCGGACCCTGGAGATCGTCGAGGTGCCCGCGCCGACCGTCCTCACCGACGACGAGGGCTGGGTCGACTACTCCTACATCAACCACTACATCTGCAACGGCGGCGTCGTCCTGTGCGCCTTCGACGACCCGCGCGACGAGATGGCGGCGGGCATCTTCCGCCGTCTCTTCCCCGACCGGACGGTGACACTCGTGGACGCCCGTACGATCTTTGCCGGGGGTGGTGGCATCCACTGCATCACCCAGCAGCAGCCGAAGGTGTGATCTAGGAGTAACCCCATGGCCGGGACAGCCCGTGCGCGCAAGAACGCACCGCCGCGCGAGGACGTCCTTGCCGCGGCCATGGAGATGATCGCCGAGCGCGGCCTGGAGAAGCTGACCATGGCCGCGCTCGGCCGTGAGGTGGGCATGAGCAGCGGCCACCTCCTCTACTACTTCCGCACCAAGGACGAGCTGCTCCTGCGCACCCTGGAGTGGAGCGAGTCCGCGCTCGGCGCCGAGCGGAGCCGGCTGCTCGCGCGGCGCGGCACGGCCCGCGAGCGGCTCGACGCGTACGTCGATCTGTACGTCCCCGACGCCCCCGGCGACCCCCACTGGACGCTCTGGCTCGAGGTCTGGAACCGCTCCCTGAACGCCGACGAGGACGAGCGCGACCGGCAGGTCGCCATCGAGAGCGCCTGGCACCGCGACCTGGTGGCGCTGCTCGCCGAGGGCGTCTCGCGGGGCGAGTTCAAGGGCCTGGACCCCGACCGGTTCGCGACGCGGCTTCGCGCGCTGCTCGACGGGTTCTCCATCCATGTGGCGATCGGCCTTCGGGGCACGGGCCGGGACCAGATCCTCGCGCATGTACGGGAGTTCCTGGACGGTGCGCTCTCCCCGGGAACCGAGGACGCTCCGGGGGCGTAAGACCCCGCTGCCCCCGTCTAGGTTGTACGCAATCCGGCGGATTGCGTGTCTTCGCGTGGTGCGCTTGTATCCCCGTGGGCCTTCGGTACCGGTCCGGGGGGATCGACAGGTTTTGGGGGGAAGCCATGTCCACCGCTAGACGTGTGTCCTTGAGCGCCTTACTCGTCGCGGCGCTCGGCACGACCCTGTTACCGGCCGCGGCGCAGGCCGCGCCGCGACAGCCGTCGGCGCCGAAGGTGGAGCGCGTGAGCGTCGCGGCCGACGGCACCGAGGCCGACGGGGCTTCCCGTACGGCGTCCATCTCGGGGAACGGCCGTTACGTCGCCTTCTACAGCGACGCGGAGAATCTGACCGATGGTCATCAGGGGCCGTACGACTGGGCGTTCGTGAAGGACCTGGAGACCGGCGAGGTCAAGCGTCTCAAGAACTCCATGGCCGCCCCCGTGATCAGCGACGACGGGCGGTACGCGGCGCACACCGGCTGGGGCACGCACGGCATCAACGTCTTCCTCACCGACCTGAGCACGGGGGAGATCGAGCAGATCGACGGCAGGGGCTTCAAGTACAGCGCGTCATCCCCGGCCATCAGCGCGAACGGCCGCTACGTCGCCTATGACCTGCAGCCGCAACACCCCGGAGACCCCCGGCGGGTCGAGGTCTACGACCGTGAGAAGGACACCCGCGAGATCATCAGCGACGGACCGCCGGACTCGGCCCGCGACATGGTGGACCCGTCCATCAGCGCCGACGGCCGCCACGTCGCCTACGACGACAAGGGCACCGGCCAGGTCTGGCTCCGCGACCGCACCACGGGCAGCCTCACCCGGATCGACGACGGCACCCCGTCCAAGGTGGTGGAGGTCAGCGGCCGAACGGTGGCGCTGAACTCGGCGGACGGCGCGTACGTACGCGATCTGCGCACCGGAAAGGTCCAGCGCTTCGAGGGCAAGCGCGCGCAGGCCGTAAGCCCGGACGGGCGCCAACTCCTGTACCTGGACGCCGAGTCGAAGATCGCCCTGCGCGATCTCCGCAGCGGCCACGAGGTGACCGTCGGCCACGGCGGGGCGAGCGCGGGCGCGATCGCCGACAAGGGGAAGAGCGTCGTCTACAGCTCGGACGACACGGACGTGGTGCCGGGCGACACAAACGGCCTGGCGGACGTCTTCAAGTGGACGGCGCGCTGATGCCACAAGAGAGCCGTCACGGGCCTGTGCCTGACCACCGTGCTCGGCACGATGGGAGCGCTCCCTGCCCATGCCTCGGGCACCGCCGCGCCCAAGCCCCCGTGGACGGAGCGCATCGACGTCACCGCCGACGGCGGCGCGATCGTCTTTGTGTCCCGCGCGGGCAACCTGGTCCCGGACGACACGAACACGTGGTGGGACACCTTCGTGCGCCACCTCGGGCCGGGCAGTTGAACCAGCATGCAGAGCAGTTGAACGACCAACCACAAGGAACCACGGGGGACTTGATCATGTCCGGGAACCACCGCAAGCGCTTCGCCCTGACCGCTGCGGCCGTCGTCGCGGCCGTCACCGTCACCACCCTGCCCGCCGCCTTCGCCGCACCCGGCGCCGACGCCGCGCCCCGCACCGAGGGCGTCAGCGTCACGGCCGACGGCGAGGCGGCCAATGACCGCTCATCGGGCGCGGCCCTCAGCCGCGACGGCCGGTACGCGGCCTTCGACTCCGAGGCCACCGACCTGACCGCCGGCGACACGAACGGTCTTCGCGACGTCTTCGTACGCGATCTGCGCACCGGAAAGACGCAGCGCATCGCCCTTGAGGGCCGCGAGGTCAGGGGCCCGTCCCTGAGCGCCGACGGCCGCTACGTCGCGTTCGTCTCCTCGCCCGCGGGCAACTACTCGGACTCCGACGTCCGGCTCTACGACCGCAGGACCAAGAAGACCGAGCGCCTCGACGTCGAGCTGCCCGACGGCTTCGACGGCACCGGCGCCGGCGGCGTCTCGCTGAGCGCCGACGCCCGGTACGCCGTCTTCGACACCGACCACCGCGAGGACGGCAGCGTCGTCTTCCTGCGCGACCGCAAGACCGGCACGACGGAGCGGATCAGCCAGCCGAACGACACGTGGCAGCCGCGCGCCTCGCACTCGGCGACCGTCAGCGACGACGGCAGCCGCGTCGTCTACGCCCGCAACTACACCAACGGTCCGCGCGGCGACGACTGGAGCGACGTCTGGCTGCGCGACCGCAAGACCGGCGAGCTGACGGAGATCGACCGCTCCCACGACGGCTCCGAGACCGAGAAGGAGTCCCTCGACCCGTCCATCAGCGGTGACGGCCGCAAGGTCGTCTTCGAGTCGCGCGACACGCATCTCGTCCCCGACGACAACGACGCCGCCTGGAACGTCTTCGTGCACGACATCGCGTCCGGCAAGAACCAGCGGATCCACGGCACCCAGGGCGGCCCCGGCGAGGCCTACACGCGCTCGCCCGCGATCAGCGCGAACGGCCGCCGGCTCACCTTCACGACGGAGCTGGCCGAGCCGGGCTCCGAGTACGGCAAGGAGTGGCCCGCCTACCTGCGGGACCTGAAGACCGGCACGACCACACTGATCAGCCCGGACACCACGGGCGGCACGGCATCGGCCAAGGTCGCCCCCGGCGGCATCTCGGCGAGCGGCGCGCGGATCGCCTTCTACTCCGCCGACGCGACCCTGCTGAGCGGCGACACGAACGACGGCTACGACGTCTTCGTACGCCACATGCGCTGACGCCTCAGGGTGACGCTTCACTCATGCGGGCGACGTTCGGACATGTCGCCCGCATGGTGAGACGGGGCAGCGCGGTGTGTGCGGGCTGTGGCAGGCTGCCACCGTGCTCTCGTTCGCCATGATTATTGGCAGCAGGCGCGCCGGTCCGCAGTGACCGTCTCGTACCACCATGTACGGGCGGACACCGTCGTCTTCAGACCCGCGCGCAAACCTCTCGTACCCACGAGGGGTTTTTTCGTTTCCTGGCCCAACTGCAGCCGGACGCGGAGCGCGAGGGATCATTGAGGCGGTGGAGCCGGTCATTCCGGTAGACCGAGATCCGACACAGGAGCCAGATCAGCATGACGGAAACCAGCACACCCGACGATGCGTTCCACGTCTTTGACACCACGCTGCGCGACGGCGCGCAGCGCGAGGGAATCAACCTGACCGTCGCGGACAAGCTGACCATCGCCCGGCACCTGGACGACTTCGGCGTGGGCTTCATCGAGGGCGGCTGGCCGGGTGCCAACCCCCGCGACACCGAGTTCTTCGCCCGCGCACAGCAAGAGATCGACTTCCGGCACGCCCAGCTCGTCGCCTTCGGCGCCACCCGCCGCGCGGGGGCCAAGGCCGCCGATGACCCGCAGGTCAACGCGCTCCTCGACTCCGGCGCCCCCGTCATCACGCTCGTCGCCAAGTCCCATGACCGGCACGTCGAGCTCGCCCTGCGCACCACCCTTGAGGAGAACCTGGAGATGGTGCGCGACACCGTCTCCTACCTCGTCTCCCAGGGGCGGCGCGTCTTCGTCGACTGCGAGCACTTCTTCGACGGCTACCGCGCCAACCCCGAGTACGCCAAGTCCGTCGTACGCACCGCCGCCGAGGCCGGCGCCGACGTCGTCGTCCTGTGCGACACCAACGGCGGCATGCTCCCCGCGCAGATCCAGGCGATCGTGGCGACCGTCATCGCCGACACCGGCGCCCGGCTCGGCATCCACGCCCAGGACGACACGGGCTGCGCCGTCGCCAACACCCTGGCCGCCGTGGACGCGGGCGCGACCCACGTCCAGTGCACGGCCAACGGCTACGGCGAGCGCGTCGGCAACGCCAACCTCTTCCCCGTCGTCGGCGCCCTGGAGCTGAAGTACGGCAAGAAGGTGCTGCCCGAGGGCTCGCTGACCGAGATGACCCGCGTCTCGCACGCCATCGCCGAGGTCGTCAACCTCACCCCCTCCACGCACCAGCCCTACGTCGGCGTCTCGGCCTTCGCCCACAAGGCGGGCCTGCACGCCTCCGCGATCAAGGTCGACCCGGACCTCTACCAGCACATCGACCCGGACCTGGTGGGCAACCGGATCCGCATGCTCGTCTCCGACATGGCTGGCCGCGCCTCCATCGAGCTCAAGGGCAAGGAGCTCGGGGTCGACCTGGGCGACGACCGCGAGCTGGTCGGCCGGGTCGTGGAGCGGGTCAAGGAGCGCGAGCTCCAGGGGTACACGTACGAGGCCGCCGACGCCTCCTTCGAGCTGCTGCTGCGCGAGGAGGCGGAGGGCAGGCCCCGGCGCTACTTCCGCGTCGAGTCCTGGCGGGGCATCGTCGAGGACCGGCCCGACGGTACGCACGCCAACGAGGCGACGGTCAAGCTGTGGGCCAAGGGCGAGCGCATCGTCGCCACGGCGGAGGGCAACGGCCCGGTCAACGCCCTCGACCGGGCGCTGCGGGTCGGCCTCGAGCGGATCTACCCCCAGCTCGCCAAGATGGAACTGGTCGACTACAAGGTCCGCATCCTGGAGGGCAAGCACGGCACGTCCTCCACGACCCGCGTACTGATCTCCACCAGCGACGGTGACGGGGAGTGGTCGACGGTGGGCGTGGCGGAGAACGTGATCGCGGCGTCGTGGCAGGCGCTGGAGGACGCGTACACCTTCGGCCTGCTGCGGGCGGGCGTCACGCCCGTGGAGTAGCTATGACGAAGTGAAAACAGTCGGGCTCCGGACGTCCGTCCGGGGCCCGACTGAGTTAGCTTCGAAGTATGAGGAAGAATGGGACGAAGCGCATTTTTGTCGCGTTGTCCGGCCTTCTCGTCTCCTTGGGGGCCGTGTCACTCACGGCCGCGCCCGGAGCCGCGGCGGCCACGAGCGTCCCGGTGGTCGCGGAGGCCTGGGAGAAGAGCCCGGTGTACGTCGATCCGGCCGCATCGGACCAGCTGTCCGGGGCCGAGGCGGACGCCATCGCGGACAAGATCACGGACGCCGACAAGCCGGTCTTCGTGGCCGTGCTGCCCGCCGACTTCCCCCAGCAGGACCTCTTCCAGAAGCTTCGCACCGAGACCGGAGTGACGGGTGTCTACGGCATCCGGCTCGGTGACAAGTTCGACGCCAAGGCCGACAGCCAGGTCCTGAGCAACGCCGCGGTCTCGAACCTGGTGACGACGTTCGGGGACGAGCCCGACACCAAGACCCAGCTCAACGACTTCGTCGACCAGGCGGTCAAGGACGCGAACGGCTCGGCACCGTCGTCCTGGGCCGACGCGGGATCCGAGGACGGCGTCTCCGTGGCCGCGCTGATCGGCGTCGGCGCGGTGCTCGTGGCCGGTGCCGGCGCGACGTACGCGGTGGTCCGCAGGAACCGCCGGCGCAAGGCGGACGAGCAGCGGGCGGCGCTGGAGAAGCTGCGGGTCGTGGTCGACGAGGACATCACGGCGTACGGCGAGGAGCTCGACCGCCTCGACTTCCACCCCGCGGAGGCGGGCGCGGACGACACGATGCGAGCGGACTACGAACGGGCCCTGGACTCGTACGAGAAGGCCAAGTCCTACATGGCGGCCGCGCAGCGCCCCGAAGAGGTCCGCGGCGTCACCCAGGCCCTGGAGGACGGCCGCTTCTCGCTCGCCCTGCTCGCCGCGCGCCGGGAGGGCAGGCCCCTGCCGGAGCGCCGCGCCCCCTGCTTCTTCGACCCCCGGCACGGCCCCTCGGTCAAGGACGCCCAGTGGGCACCGCCGGGCGGCGCCGAACGCTCCGTCCCGGTCTGCCTCGCCGACGCCACCCGCCTCGCCGACGGCGAGGAACCGCTGGCCCGCACGGTCGCCACCGAGTCGGGCGAGCGCCGCCCCTACTGGGAGGCGGGCCCCGCCTACGGCCCCTGGGCGGGCGGCTACTTCGGCGGCGGCATCCTGCCGGGCCTGCTCATCGGCACGATGCTGGGCGGCATGATGGCGAGCCCCGCGTACGCCGCGGACTACGGCTCCGGATACGGCGACTTCGGGGCGGGCTCCGGGTACGACGGCGGCGACTACTCCGGGTCGGACTTCGACTCCGGGGACTTCGGGGGCGGCGGGGACTTCGGCGGGGGCGGCGATTTCGGGGGCGGGTTCTAGGCAGCCGCCGGCTGCTCGCTCTGCCCCTCGCCCCGCCACTCGTGTGCAAGGAGCGACCAGATCTCCATGTCGTGCCGGACCCCGCGGTAGAGGGACTGGTCCCGCAGGGTGCCGTCCAGGTGCATGCCCATCCGCTGGGCGACGGCCCTGCTGCGGGTGTTGCCCGCGCTGTTCCACCACTCGATCCGGTGCATCCCGCGCTCACCGAAGGCGTACGCGATCAAGTGCCGTACGCCCGCGCTGATCAGCCCGCGGCCCTCGCCCGCGGGTTCCGTCCACACGCCGATCTCGCAGTTGCCGCGCTCGGCGTCGAACTGCACGAACATCACGCCGCCGACCAGGGTGCCGTCCAGCCAGATCCCGTAGATCCGCCCGGCGTCGGCGGCCTGCTTGTCCGCGAAGGCCTGGAGCGTGGCGCGGGCGGACTCCACGTCGGTGGAGCGCGTGGCCCACGGGATCCACGGGTCGGTGTGCGGGCGGGCCCGGTCGATGTGGGCGAGGAACTCGTCGGCCTGCCAGGGCTCCAGGAGGCGGAGCTCGGCACTCTCGGTCAGCGGTATGGCGTACATGGCGGTTCCTAGGTACGAGAGGTACGGAGTACGTACGTAACGAACGTTGGGTATGTACCCTACCGGGTATGACGCCAGCCCGTGGAGACCATGACGCACGCCGGACCGAGGTCTCCGAGGCGGTGTGGCGGGTCCTTGCGGCGCGCGGATTCGGCGGCCTCACGCTGCGCGCGGTCGCCACGGAGATGGGGGCGACCACCGGGCTCCTGACGCACTACTTCCCGAGCAAGCGGGCCCTGGTGCGGCACGCCCTTGACGTGCTCGACCGCAGGTCGGCGGAGCGGCCGCGCCCCGCGACGGAACGGGCCGGGGCGGCGTCGGGCCTGGTGATGCTGCGGGCCCGGCTCCTGGACATCCTCCCTCTGGACGCGGAGAGCGCGGCGAGCAACCGCATCTGGGTGGGCTCCTGGGACGTCGCGCTCGCCGACCAGGAACTGGCCGACGAGCACGCGGCGCGCTACCGCCAGGGCCGCGAGCGGATGACCGAGCACATCGCGGAGGCCCAGCGCCTGGGCGAACTGCCGCAGACGCCACCGCCGGCGGATGTGGCGGCGGCGTCCCAGAGCTTCGTACTCGGCCTGGTGGTCCAGGCACTGTTCGCACCGGGGGAGTTCCCGGCCGAGCGCCAGATCGCGCTGGTGGACGAGTTTCTGGCGGGGCTGAGGGAGGGCTGAGGGGGACGGGGGAGACCGGGCGGCGGCCCCGGTGGCGCAGTTGGGCCGCGGTGATCTGGAGGGCCAGGGGCAAGTGGCCGCAGAGGGAGGCGAGTTCACGCACGGCCGCCGGCTCGTCGCGGGCTCCGCGATGTCGCAGTCCTGGCAGTACGCGCCGCCGGGCGAAGGTTGAGAGACCGCACCTCCACCCGCGGGACGTCGCGCAGCGCCTCGCGCGCCGTGGCGGGCCTGCGCGCCGGGACGATGAGCTGTGCGCCCGCGCGGCTCAGCGCCCGCGTGATCTCCAGACCGAGCCCGGAGCAGCCGCCGGTGACCAGTGCCGTTCTGCCCTGGAGGCTGATCCCGTCGCGTACGTCGACCGCCGGGCTGTTCGCGCCGAAACCGCTGCCGATCTTGTGCTGCTGTTGCTGCTGTTGCCGTGTGCTCATGCGGGCGACCGTAGGAACCGGAGCACCCTCTAGCGCAAGGAGCCATCGCCGGCTGCCGGTACCTGCCAGCGGCCCGAATGGCCGGGCGGGAGCGCCAGGTCGCGCCGGACCGCCGCGTAGTACTCCTCACGCGTCGCGCGCTGGCGGTCGAGCAGCCGTTCCCACGCCTCGGGATCCCGGGTGCCCTCGCGCATGAAGCGTTCCATGTCGACCACCGTCATGACCCAGACCCGTGCCGTGGCCACCACTTCCGGCGTGCCGAGCATCAGCAGCGCCTCGCCGGCCGGGTCCCGCGCACTGGCCGCCTCGGCCAGGTGGGGCTCCGCGTCGGCGGGGGACAGCGGGTGCGGATGCGGGTCGTTGCCGTGGTGGGCAGAGACGCGGTAGGTGAGGGTCACCGTCTGCTTCAGGACCCGGGCGTACTCGGTGTAGACGGTGAGCCGCCGCTCCTCCCAGCGGGCGGCCTGCTCTCGCTGGAAGCGCACGCGGTCGCCGCGCATGATGGCCGCGTACGAACCGAGGGCGCCGACGATCACGCCTATGAGGGCGGGGAGTTGCTGCAGAAACTCGGGCACGGCCTGAACCGTATCGAACCCGGATACGCCGAGCGCCCGCCCTCCCGTTACGGGGGTGGAGGGCGGGCGCGCTCAGGGAGAGCTGACGCTCATGCAGGGCTGAAGGCCCTGTCGGATGGAGGGCTCAAAGCCCCCGTCAGGCGGCGTTCTTGATCGCGGAGATGTCGAAGTTCAGCTTGATCTTGTCGGAGACCAGCACGCCGCCCGTCTCCAGCGCCGCGTTCCAGGTGAGGCCCCACTCCGAGCGGAGGATCTCCGACTTGCCCTCGAAGCCGACGCGCTCGTTCCCGAAGGGGTCCGTGGCCGCGCCGTTGAACTCCAGGTCGATGGAGATCTCCTTGGTGGTGTCGAGGATCGTCAGGTCACCGGTGATGCGGTAGTCGTCGCCGAGAGCCTCCGCCTTGGTGGAGCGGAACGTCATCTCCGGGAACTCGTCGGTCTTGAAGAAGTCCGAGCTCTTCAGGTGGCCGTCACGGTCCGCGCTGCCGGTCTCGATGCTGTCCATCTTGATGTCGATGGAGGCCGTCGAGCGGGACGGGTCCGTGCCGTCCAGGTGCAGCGTGCCGGCGACGTCCGCGAACGAGCCCTTGACGTTCGTGACCATGGCATGCCGGGCGACGAAGCCGATCGACGTGTGCGAGGGGTCGATCGTGTAGTCGCCGGTCAGGGCGGCCAGGTCCGGGTTGACCGGGGCGGGCGCCGTGGCGGTGATGGTGGCGGTGTCGTTCTTGCGGCCGAAGAGACCCATGACTGCTCCTTGGGGACGAGCTCTGCGGGCGGTGACGCCGAGCTGCGAGCTACGGGGATGTGTCTGTTGAATGTTCAACGAGATTGACTGTAACCCCATTCTGTTCAATATTCAACAGAGAGCGGAGCGTGTTCATGGGATCACGTACCGAGGTCGACGCCGCGGCGGGCCGAGGCGCCCGCCCCTTGGACTTCCGCCCGGCGGTACTTGGACTGCCGCGCCCCGTCGGGCCCGACTTCGTTGACCGGGGTGCGACAACGCGGATACCCAGGTCCGCATGCTCTCGTCCCGTTCCGGAAGACTCCGTTCCCGAAGACTCCGCGCGGCCTGCGCCATCGCCGCCGCATCGTCCGCCGTGTTCGCCCTGGCAGGACCCGCCACCGCCGACCCCACCCCGCAGGCCGCGCAGACGGTCATCGCCTCCGGGCGGCTCACCGTCGCCGTCGCCGACGACTTCCCCCGCGTCCTCTCGTACACCGACAAGGCGACCGGCGCCCGCCTCATCGGCAGCACCCGCCCGGTCACCGAGGTCACCCTGAACGGCAAGGCCTACAAGGTCCGGGTCAAGGGCGCTCCGCAGATCGACGACGCCACCGCCGCCTACACCCTGACCTTCCCCGACCTCACCGGCGTGGAGATCGATGCCCGGCTCTCGGTGCGCGGGCGCGCCACCACCTTCAAGATCACCGCGGTCCGCGACAGCGAGGCCTTCCGCGTCGGCACGATCGACATCCCCGGCCACGACCTCGTCTCCGTCGGCAGCTCGGACGGCGGCGCCGAGACCGCGTTCACCAAGCTGGACCCGGACTCCACGCGGACCGCCGACAAGTTCGCCGAGGTCACCGACGAGACTCCGGCGGACCAGGCGCCCGTCGGTGCCTCGTACGCCATCGTCAACACCGGCCGGCTCGCGGCCGCCGTCGAGTCCAATTCCACGTACGACAAGCCGAGCGGGGCCACGGGTCAGGACGGCGCCCGTTTCTGGCACCAGGCCACCAAGGGCGACGACGGCGCGACCCGTGTCGGCGTCTGGTCCGGGCAGTGGGTCAACCGGGGCGCGGGCGCCGCCGAGCCCGCGAAGGGGGACGACCTGCCCTGGGCGAAGGTCGTCGTCACGCCCGACGCCAACGGCGACAAGCGCGTCGACTGGCAGGACGGCGCCGTCGCCTTCCGCGACACCATCGCCATCAGGCCCAAGGGCGGCGAAGGCACCCCCGACCGGGTCATCTCGCACATCCCCTTCAACTTCGGGAGCCAGGCCCAGCACCCCTTCCTGCGCACCCTCGACGACGTGAAGCGGGTCTCCCTCGCCACGGACGGGCTCGGGCAGCAGGCCATCCTCAAGGGGTACGCCTCCGAGGGCCACGACTCCGCACACCCCGACTACGGCGGCAACTACAACCAGCGGGCGGGCGGCCTCAAGGACCTCAACAAGCTCCTGAAGGAAGGCAAGAAGTGGGGCGCCACCTTCGGCGTCCACGTGAACGCCACCGAGGCCTACCCGGAGGCGAACGCCTTCGACGAGAAGCTCGTCGACAAGACCAAGCCCGGCTGGAACTGGCTCAACCAGAGCTACTACATCGACCAGCGCCGCGACATCAACAGCGGTGACCTGGCAAGCAGATTCAAGGAGTTGAGGAAGGAGACCGACCCGAACCTCTCCCTCATCTACATGGACGTCTACTACGCCCATGGCTGGATCGCCGAGCAGACCGCGAAGGCCGTGAAGGGGCAGGGCTTCAACCTCGCCACCGAGTGGGCGGACAAGTTCGAGCGCGACTCGCTCTGGTCGCACTGGGCCAATGACCTCGACTACGGCCCCAAGACCAACAAGGGCCTCAACTCGCAGATCATCCGCTTCATCCGCAACAGCGAGAAGGACATCTGGAACGCCGACCCCGTCCTCGGCCAGACCGCCATCGACGAGTTCGAGGGCTGGACCGGCGAGAACGACTGGAACGCCTTCTACGCCAACATCTGGCAGCGCGACCTGCCCGCCAAGTACCTCCAGCACGAGCGGATCACCCGCTGGGACGCGAAGAGCAACGCCATCACCTTCACCGGCGGGGTGCGCGGCACCGTCGAGGACGGCAGGCGCACGTTCTACGACGACGGCCGCAAGGTCCTGAGCGACACCTCGTACCTGCTCCCGTGGGCCGGCGGGAAGAAGCTCTACCACTACAACAAGGCGGGCGGTACGACGAGTTGGGCGGTGCCCGGCAACTCGTACACCGTCTACAAGCTCACCGACAACGGCCGTGTGAAGACCGGCACCGTGCGCGCCGACGGCGGCAAGGTCACCCTCAAGGCCGAGCCGGGACAGCCGTACGTCCTCTACCCGGCCGACACCACCCCCTCCGCGACCGACCCCGCCTGGGGCGACGGCGGCCCGGTGAAGGACCCCGGATTCCATGACACGCGCCTGAGCGACTGGTCGAAGTCCGGCACGGTCAAGCGGGACACCGACAAGCTGGGCCGCCACAGCGCCGAGCTGAGCGGCGCACCCAAGGCCTCAATCGCCCAGCAGATCAAGGGACTTGAGCCCGGCAAGCGCTACACCGCGTCCGCCTGGATGGAGGTCGAGCCCGGCAAGGAACGCCGCACGACCCTCGGCATCGCGGGCACGTCCCGCTCCGTCGAGCGCTCGACCCTGCGGAACACGGACGCGGGCAGCCAGTGGCAGGGGACATATCTGCAGCGCGCCAAGGTCAACTTCACCGCGGCGGCGGACGGCACGGCGACCCTGAAGGCCGAGGCCGCCGACGGCTCGACGGCCCGGGTGCGGATAGCCGACGTACGCGTAGTCGCCAACGCCCCCACCACCAAGCCGGGCGACACGGTCGCGTACGAGGACTTCGAGGGCGTCGACCAGGGCTGGGGGCCCTTCGCCAAGGGCAGCGGGGGAGGGGTGACGGACCCGCGCACCCACATCGCGCTCAAGCACGCCCCGTACACCCAGTCCGGCTGGAACGGAAAGCTCATCGACGACGTCCTCGACGGCTCCCGCTCACTGAAGACGCACGAGGGCAACAACGGCCTCGTGTACCGCACCACCCCCGCGACCGTCCCCTTCACCAACGGACGCTCCTACGAGGTCAGTTACGACTATCAGGCGAGCCACGCCGGCTCCTTCGACTGGGTCACCGGATACGACAGGATCGCCGCGGACGGCAAGCCGGACTCGGTGGAGACGCGCCGCACCGCGCTCGGCGAGCAGCGCACGACGGGCCGCTTCGAGCAGACCGTCACGGCGGGCTGCGGCGACACCTGGGTGGGCCTGCGGATGCGGGACGACGCCGCCGGGACCGCGGACCTCGCCCTGGACAACCTCGAGGTGACCGACCTGGGACCGGCGACGGAGCAGCCCGCGTGCGCCACGCTCGGCCTCGCGAGCAAGGCGGAAACCCTCGAACCGGGCGTGAAGAACGAGGTCACCGCCACCTTCACCAACTACGAATCGACGGCGGCGAAGACCGCCGAGGCCGCGAAGGCCACCGCCACCTGGCAGGTCACACCGCCGGTGGACGCCAAGTACCAGCCCTACAGGCTGAGTTCGAAGGTGACGTACGCGATCGACGGCGAGGCCAGGGAGCTGGCCGCCGAGACCTCCGTGCGCACACTGCCGCCGCCGCCCGCGGTGGACACGTACGCCTCCGACATGGACTGGACGTCCATGGAGAACGGCTGGGGCCCGGCAGAGAAGGACATGTCGAACGGCGAGACGGCGGCGGGCGACGGAAAGCCGCTGACCGTCAACGGCACGGTCTACGAGAAGGGCCTGGGCACGGCTTCACCCGGCAAGATCCGCTACTACCTCGGCGGCAAGTGCACGTCCTTCACGGCGCAGGTCGGACAGGACGACTCGCAGGGGACGCGGGGGAGCGTGCAGTTCGGCGTGGCGGCCGACGGGACGGAGAAGGTGAAGTCCCCGGTCCTGAAGGCGACGGACGACGCGTGGTCGCTGACCGCCGATGTCACAGGCGCCAAGTACGTCGATCTGGTGACGGGGGACGGCGGCGACGGCCCCGGCAACGATCACGCGGACTGGGGGGAGGCGCGCTTCCACTGCGGGGGCTGATCGGGAAGTACGGTGGGGCGGGCGTGTTCATCGGCTGGTGCGAATCGCCGCGATCACGCTCTCCACTCCGTCACATGTGAGCTGTCTCTCACGTAGCGTTTTGTGGAATCCCTACAGCTGGACATGGCTCTGAGCAGTCACTTCGCCTGTACAGCCGAGAGCTTCTGTTCGGGGGCGCCAGGAAAACGGTCCGGAGACTGTGCAGAGTCGACGGTCCGTTTTTATGGTGGCGCTTCGTAAGGTCACTACATGACCGTTTTGGACGACACCGCTTCCCCCGAGGGCGAGCCCACCGACGCGCGCGGGCGCGTGGCCGAACTGCACGCGATCCGTGCCGAGGCGCTGCGCGGGCCGAGCGAAAAGGCGACGAAGGCCCAGCACTCCAAGGGCAAGCTGACCGCCCGGGAGCGGATCGAGCTGCTGCTCGACGCGGGTTCGTTCCAAGAGGTCGAGCAGTTGCGCCGGCACCGGGCGACCGGTTTCGGCCTGGAGGCCAAGAAGCCGTACACCGACGGTGTCATCACCGGCTGGGGCACGGTGGAAGGGCGCACGGTCTTCGTGTACGCCCATGACTTCCGCATCTTCGGCGGCGCGCTCGGCGAGGCGCACGCCACCAAGATCCACAAGATCATGGACATGGCCATCGCGGCCGGTGCCCCGCTGGTCTCCCTGAACGACGGCGCCGGCGCCCGTATCCAGGAGGGCGTCTCCGCGCTCGCCGGCTATGGCGGCATCTTCCAGCGCAACACCAAGGCGTCGGGCGTCATCCCGCAGATCAGCGTGATGCTGGGCCCGTGCGCCGGTGGCGCGGCCTACAGCCCCGCCCTGACGGACTTCGTCTTCATGGTCCGCGAGACCTCGCAGATGTTCATCACCGGACCGGACGTCGTGCGTGCGGTGACCGGCGAGGAGATCTCCCAGAACGGCCTGGGCGGCGCGGACGTGCACGCCGAGACGTCGGGCGTCTGCCACTTCGCGTACGACGACGAGGAGACCTGCCTCGCCGAGGTGCGCTACCTCATCGCGATGCTGCCGTCGAACAACCGCGAGAACCCGCCGACGCACGAGTCGGACGACCCGGCGGACCGCCGCTCGGACGTACTGCTCGACCTGGTCCCTGCGGACGGCAACCGTCCGTACGACATGGCCAAGGTCATCGAGGAGCTCGTCGACGACGGCGACTACCTGGAGGTCCACGAGCGCTGGGCCCGCAACATCATCTGCGCCCTGGCCCGTCTGGACGGCAAGGTGGTGGGCATCGTCGCCAACCAGCCGCAGTCCCTGGCGGGTGTCCTGGACATCGAGGCCTCGGAGAAGGCCGCCCGTTTCGTCCAGATGTGCGACGCTTTCAATATCCCGATCGTGACGCTGCTCGACGTCCCCGGCTTCCTTCCGGGCGTCGACCAGGAGCACGGCGGCATCATCAGGCACGGCGCGAAGCTGCTCTACGCCTACTGCAACGCGACGGTGCCGCGGATCTCGCTGATCCTGCGCAAGGCGTACGGAGGTGCGTACATCGTGATGGACAGCCAGTCCATCGGAGCGGACCTCACCTACGCCTGGCCGACCAACGAGATCGCGGTGATGGGCGCCGAAGGCGCCGCCAACGTCATCTTCCGCCGGCAGATCGCGGCCGCCGAGGACCCCGAGGCGATGCGTGCGCGCATGGTCAAGGAGTACAAGGCCGAGCTGATGCACCCCTACTACGCCGCGGAGCGAGGCCTGGTCGACGACGTCATCGACCCGGCAGAGACCCGCGAGGTGCTCATCAGCTCCCTCGCGATGCTCCGCAACAAGCACGCCGACCTGCCGTCGCGCAAGCACGGCAACCCCCCGCAGTAATCCTGCAGTAGCCCACAAGGAGAACGCTGCACATGACTAACCCCGACATCCGCGTCGAGAAGGGTCACGCCGAGCCGGAAGAGGTCGCCGCCATCACGGCGATCCTGCTGGCCCGTGCCGCCGCACAGCCCGCCGCCCCCGCCCGCCGTGGCCGCGACAAGGCCGGCTGGCGCCGCCTCGAGCGCACCCCGGGCTTCCGCGCCCCGCACAGCTGGCAGGGCTAGCCCCGCCGCCTGAGACATGCTTCTGGGCCCCGTACTCCAAGGAGTACGGGGCCTTTCGCGCTGCCGGGTAAACGGGCGGGTGGGCGGGAAACCAAAGGGCCTCGCACCGACGTAACGGTGCGAGGCCTCATCGACGTACAGGCAAGAACCGCTAACGCAGCCGAGCCATCAACGCATGCTCCACGAGCGTGATCAACGCGCTCTTCGCGTCCGCACGGTGACGCGCGTCGGTGGTGATGATCGGAGTGTCGGGGCCGATCTGCAGCGCCTCGCGGACCTCGTCCGGCGTGTAGGGCTGGTGGCCGTCGAAGCCGTTGAGGGCGATGACGAACGGCAGGCCGGAGTTCTCGAAGTAGTCGACGGCGGGGAAGCAGTCGGCGAGCCTCCTCGTGTCGACCAGGACCACGGCGCCGATGGCGCCGCGTACGAGGTCGTCCCACATGAACCAGAAGCGGTCCTGACCGGGCGTACCGAAGAGGTACAGGATCAGGTCCTGGTCCAGGGTGATGCGGCCGAAGTCCATCGCGACCGTCGTGGTCGTCTTGTCTCCGGTGTGGGTGAGGTCGTCGATGCCCGCGGACGCGGACGTCATGACGGCCTCGGTGCGCAGCGGGTTGATCTCAGAGACCGCTCCGACGAACGTGGTCTTGCCCACGCCGAAGCCGCCCGCCACCACGATTTTCGCGCTGGTGGTGGAGCGGGCTGTTGCTCCGCCGCTAGAGCTTGCGAAGTCCACTGAGCACCCTTTCGAGCAGTGTCACGTCTGGCTGGCCGCCGGCGGACTCGTCGCCGCCCGGCTGGTGGATGGCGACAAGTCCGGCCTCGGCCAGGTCGGCTACGAGGATCCGGGCGACGCCGAGGGGAATGGTGAGCAGTGCCGAGATCTCGGCCACTGACTTGATCTCGCGGCACAGGTTGCAGATGCGCTGATGCTCGGGCAACTGGCCCTGCAACTGGTGCGGTTGTGCGGTGGTGTGCACCAGCGCCTCGATGGCGAGCTGGTAGCGGGGCCTGGTGCGGCCGCCCGTCATGGCGTACGGGCGCACCAGAGGGTTGCTCGCAGAACCTGCGGGCGCCGGTTCAGGGGCGCGTCGCTGTGGTTGCACTGGCTGGATCCTGGGTGTGTGAGGCTGCTCGTACGGGTTCTGACGGGGGCCCGGCTGCTGCGGCTGCCGGTACGGCGCGCGGTGCTGACTGGGCGCGGAGGGGAAGTTGTACCGGTTCGGCGCCCCGTCGTGCGGCCCCTGTGCCTGGCCGTGGCCAGACGACCAGTTGGCCGATGACGATCCGTCCGGGGGTGTTCCTGAGCCTGCCACGTACTCCTCCTCCGACTGTGCCGGGCACCATCATTCTGGAGCCGCGTCCCGAAACCTTACGGCCACGGGACGCGGAAACGCACCGTCCGTCTATTAGTTGAGAAGGCTCCCCTGCAGCTCTGCACGCAGGTCGGGCGTGAGCACGGTGCCGGCGCGGTCGACAAGAAGCGCCATCTCGTACCCAATGAGACCGATGTCCGCATCCGGGTGGGCAAGAACGGCCAGCGAGGAGCCGTCGGAGATGGACATAAGGAAGAGAAATCCTCGCTCCATCTCCACAACGGTCTGGGTCACGGAACCGCCCTCGAAGATCCGGGAGGCCCCGGCGGTGAGGGAGGTCAGACCGGATGCGACGGCCGCGAGCTGGTCGGCCCGGTCGCGGGGGAAGCCTTCGGACATCGCCAGAAGGAGTCCGTCGGCGGAGACCACCACGGTGTGGGACACCCCAGGGGTGTTGTCCACGAAGTTGGTGATCAACCAGTTCAGGTTCTGCGCCGCCTGGCTCATCGGGCTCACACTAACGCTCCTGGTTGTAGGTGCTGTCAGGACCGCGGTGATTACCGGTGTCCTGGCCATTCGTGTCACTGCCTGCGCTGCGTCCCCGCTGGACGCCCCGGCGCAGGTTGCTCAGCCTGCCCCGTACGTCCTCGGGGTCGCGGGAGACCTGGGGGCCGCCCTGTGGGGTCTGTTCCGCCGTGCCCTCGACCAGATTGGCCTTGGGTACCCGCTTCGGGAGCCCGGACGGGGTGACCCCACCCGCCTTGGGCTCCTTCAGCTGCTCGGCGCGCTGCCAGCGGTCGTCGTTGGACGAACGCCAGCCACTGCTGTCGTTGTTGCCGAACGCGTCTTCGGCCGGGGCCGGGGCCGGTGCCGGGGCCGGAGCGCTGCCGTTGCCGGTGGCACCGTTCGAGCCGCGGCGCGGAAGGCCCGCGGCCGTGGTGTCGTGGACGGTGGAGGGGGCCGGTCCGGGACGGTCGAAGCCTACGCGCTCCGCGCCGTTCAGGGGAGCCGCCGGACCAGATTCCGCTTCCGGAGCGTACTGGTCCTGATACCCGCCCGCGTTGTTCTCGTATCCGTCGCGCGAGGGCCAGTCGTCCTGGTGAGAGCGGTCCGGGTACGCGGCGAAGGGCTCGGAGACGACACCCGTACGTGCGGCGTGATCGTTGTGACCCGCCTCCGTATAGGGGGCGTCCTGGTAGCCGTCCTGCGCCGGATAGTACGGCTCGTCGTACGCCTGCTGGGCCTGCGCGCCCTGGTTGTACTCGTCGTACGCCGGTGCCTGCTGGTCGTATCCGGGATCGAATCCGTCCTGCTGGTCGAAGGCCTGCTGCGGGTCGACCTCGTCGCGGAAGAGCGGACGACCGCCGTCGGACTGCGCCTGCGCCTCCAGAGCGGCACGCCGCTCCTCACGCATCAGCGAGCGGCCCACCGGGTCGAGCTCCGCGGCGTCGCCGTTGTCGGCGTTGTAGCGGCTGTCGTCGAAGCCGAGCTCCGCGGCCGTACGCATCGGCTGGTGGTTGAAGGCCGGCTGCTCCGGAGCCTGCTGCTCCGGCATGATCGAGGAGACCGTGAACTCGGACTCGGGCAGCTGGTGTTCGCCACCGCCACCGTGCGTGATCCCGTCCGGCAGCATGACCAGCGAGGTCGTGCCCGCCTGCTCGCCCGAGGGGCGCAGCTGGACGCGGATGCCGTGCCGGTCCGAGAGGCGGCCGACCACGAACAGACCCATGCGCTGGGAGATCGCGGCGTCCACCGTCGGCGGGTTGGCCAGCTTGTGGTTGATGTCCGCGAAGTCCTCGGCGGTGAGGCCGATGCCCTTGTCGTGGATCTCGACCATGACGCGGCCGTCGGGCAGACGGGTCGCGGTGACGCGGACCTTGGTCTGCGGCGAGGAGAACGTGGTGGCGTTCTCCAGGAGCTCGGCGAGCAGGTGCACGAGGTCGGTCACGGCCAGGCCGTGGATCTCGGCCTCCGGGACGCCGGACAGCTCGATGCGCTCGTACTGCTCCACCTCGGAGGAGGCGGCGCGCAGGACGTCGACCAGCGGGACCGGCTGGTCCCAGCGGCGGCCCGGCTCCTCGCCGGAGAGGACCAGGAGGTTCTCGCCGTTGCGTCGCATACGGGTCGCCAGGTGGTCCAGGCGGAAGAGGCTCTCCAGCTGGTCCGGGTCGGCCTCGTTGTTCTCCAGGTCGGTGATGAGGGTCAGCTGGCCCTCGATCAGCGACTGGTTGCGGCGCGAGAGGTTGGTGAAGATCGCGTTGATGTTGCCACGCAGCAGCGCCTGCTCGGCGGCGAGCCGCACGGCCTCGCGGTGCACCTGGTCGAAGGCGCGGGCGACCTCGCCGATCTCGTCCGTGGAGGAGATCGGGATGGGCTGTACGCGGGTGTCCACACGGCCCGGGTCGGTGCGCGAGAGCTGGTCGACCAGCATCGGAAGGCGCTGCTCGGCGATGCCGAAGGCGGCGGTCCGCAGCCGGCGCATCGCGTTGCTCATCTGGCGGGCCATGAGCCCGGCCAGGATGAACGCGGCGAGCAGCGCGACGACGACGCTGGCGCCGGTGATGTAGGCGTTGCGCTGGGCGTTGTCGGCGATGTCCGACGCCTCGCTCACGGCCTTGTCGGCGAGGTCGGACTCGATGGTCCGGTACGCGTCGAACTTGGCGGTGGTGGTGGCCCACCAGGCCTCGGTGGTGATGCCCTTCTCGGCGAGC
Organism: Streptomyces sp. NPDC021622; assembly: GCF_040640795.1. Taxonomy (NCBI): domain Bacteria; kingdom Bacillati; phylum Actinomycetota; class Actinomycetes; order Kitasatosporales; family Streptomycetaceae; genus Streptomyces; species Streptomyces sp. NPDC021622. The sequence continues at coordinate 131,230 of NZ_JBFACK010000012.1, read as the reverse complement.
GCGAGGCGGGCGCTGGGCTGCGTGCTCGGCATGCCCGCGATGCCCGCGACCATCTTCTCGGGGGACGGCGGCGGGGCGAAGGTCTCGCCCTTGGCCTTCGCGGCGGCGGCGGCCTGCTTGGCCTGCTTCTCGCCGTCGGCCTGCAGCTTCTTCTTCGCGGCCTCGAGCTTGGCGAGGTCCTCGGGGGTGCCACCGCCCCGGTACTCCTCGATGGCGATGCGCTCGAGGTAGGCGTACGAGGCGAGCGAGGTGCGCTGCGTGGCGAAGGACGAAGCGGTGGGGCCGGGCTTGACCATCAGGTGCGTACCGATGGAGCGCTCGAGGGAGAGCGCGGCCTTGGTCAGCGAGATGGCGTAGACGGTGCGGCCGTAGCTGGTGATGTTTCCGGTGCCCAGGCCCAGCTCGTTGGCGAACTCCATCAGCGGGTGCTGGATGGCGACGTAGCCCTCTTCGGTCTTCGAACCGGAGAGCTTGGAGGTGTACGCGGCCTGGCGCAGCGCCTGCAGACCCGGCTCCACCTTGTGGAACCCGTCGAGGCGGCGCTTGAGGCCTTCCTTCTGGGGCATGTTCTCGGCGGCGGCGTCGAACTCGGCCTTGGCGGCGTCGGTGGCCTTGCGGGCGCTGACGACGGCGGGGTCGTTCTTCTTGCCGCGCAGCAGCGGTGCCGCGGAGATGTCGCGCTCTTCGATGAGGCGGTTGCCGTAGTCCAGGGACGCCCGCACCAGGATGGCGGTGTTCTCGGCGTCCTGGGCCTCGCTCCAGGTGTCGATCGAGGCCTTGACCTGGAAGCCGCCCATGACCAGACCGACGAGCACGGGTATGAGGAGGATCGCGTTCAGGCGGGTCGGCACGCGCCAGTTGCGCGGGGACATTCTGCCGCCGGAGGGGGCCGGCGGTTCATGGCCCTGCACATCTGTGGGGGACGCCGCTGCGCGCGGCGGCGGGGTGAAGTTGCCCCGCGTGTCCCGCGTCTGCGGCGGTGCGGGGCTCGTCTTGCTTCGCCTCACTCGACCAACAACCTCTCGGCGGCGGGGCCCGCATCGGCCCCGCTGTCGTCTCCAAGGCCCGTGCTACTGGGCAGTTCAGCGCATTCCAGCACGTCAGGGGGTCCTCTTCCAAACAGTGGGAAGCGGAAGTTCCGAGTGGTGTAAGCCTCAGATAAAACGGTCAAAAAGAGCGAGCCCCGCCAAAAGGCGGGGCTCTTGTGAGCGCAGCGACACCAGATGACCGCGACGCGTGGCGGCGTCCGGCGAATTCTCTGTCGAAACGTTATGAACAGAGCGGTCAGTGGTGTCAAAAGACACAGACCGCTCTGTTGAATCTACGGCAACTGCCGTACTCCCTCGTCTACTTGAGTCGTGCCATAAGTGCGTGCTCGACCAGTGTGATCAGGCCGCTCTTTGCGTCCGCACGGTGTCGAGCATCGGTCGTGATGATGGGCGTCGCGGGGCCGATCTGCAGGGCTTCGCGCACTTCATCGGGGGTGTAGGGCTGGTGGCCGTCGAAGCCGTTGAGGGCGATGACGAACGGCAGGCCGCTGTTCTCGAAGTAGTCGACGGCCGGAAAGCAGTCGGCGAGACGGCGGGTGTCCACAAGCACGACGGCGCCGATGGCACCCCGTACGAGGTCGTCCCACATGAACCAGAAGCGGTCCTGACCGGGCGTACCGAAGAGGTACAGGATCAGGTCCTGGTCCAGCGTGATGCGGCCGAAGTCCATGGCCACCGTGGTGGTGGTCTTGTCCCCGGTGTGGGTGAGGTCGTCGATGCCCGCGGACGCGGACGTCATGACGGCCTCGGTGCGCAGCGGGTTGATCTCGGAGACGGCGCCGACGAACGTGGTCTTGCCGACACCGAAGCCGCCCGCCACCACGATCTTTGCGGACGTGGTGGAGCGGGCTGTTGCTCCGCTGCTAGAGCTTGCGAAGTCCACTGAGCACCCTTTCGAGCAGTGTCACGTCAGGCTGACCGCCGGCGTTCTCGTCGCCGCCGGGCTGGTGAATGGCGACGAGCCCGGCCTCGGCCAGGTCGGCCACGAGGATGCGGGCCACGCCGAGCGGCATGGAGAGCAGAGCCGAGACCTCGGCCACCGACTTGACCTCGCGGCACAGGTGGCAGATCCGCTGGTGCTCGGGGAGCAGCCCCATCAGCTGGGCCGGGTCGGCCGTCGTGCTCACCAGCGCCTCTATCGCGAGCTGGTAGCGGGGCCTGGTCCGGCCGCCGGTCATCGCGTAAGGACGCACCAGCGGCTGGTCGCCTTCCATGCCGTACGAGGCTTGCGAGCCGTACGGGTCGTGAGAGGCGTTGGGCGGGGTCATGGATCCTCCGGGCGGGACAGCAGATGGTCTGCGTGCCGTCGAATAGAGCCGGTGGGGGGCACCAGTGGCGGCCGGACGGTTGGTCAGTACGTTCGGACGGTGGGGCGGCCGAGGGGATATCTAGCGGATATCTAGTGGAGCAGGCTGCCCTGCAATTCGGCGCGGAGGTCGGGGGTGAGGACGGCGCCCGCACGGTCGACAAGGAGCGCCATCTCGTAGCCGACGAGGCCGATGTCGCACTCGGGGTGTGCGAGCACGGCCAGCGACGAACCGTCGGACACGGACATGATGAAAAGGAACCCCCGCTCCATCTCGACCACGGTCTGGGTGACGGTGCCGCCCTCGAAGATCCGGGAGGCGCCGGCGGTGAGTGACGTGAGCCCCGACGCGACCGCGGCGAGCTGGTCGGCGCGGTCACGCGGGAAGCCTTCGGACATGGCCAGAAGGAGTCCGTCTGCGGACACCACGACGGTGTGGGACACCCCGGGGGTGTTGTCCACGAAGTTGGTGATCAACCAGTTCAGGTTCTGTGCCGCCTGGCTCATCGGACTCAACTAACGCTCCTGCTGGTGAGTGGGGAAGCTGCCGGTCTGGCCGGTACCGGCCTGGCGACCCTGCTGGATGCCCCGACGAAGATTGGTCAGCCGGCCGCGTACGTCGTCGGGCGCACGCGAGACCTGCGGACCTGTGCTGTCCTGCTGCTGCTGTGCCGTGCCCGCGACGAGGTTGGCTCGCGGGACGCGGCGCGGCAGGCCGGATGTGGTGACGCCACCGGCGGACGGCTGCCGGACGCGCTCGGCCTGGCGGCCGAGCTCGTCGTTCGGCGAGGTGCGCCAGGCGGCGCTGCTGCCGTTCGTGACGTTGGCGCTGTTGCCGCCACCGCCGGCCTGGTTGGCGGCGGGTGCGGCGGCCGGTCGTGGGGGACCGGCCGGGGACTGCGGCTGCTGGGCCTGCGGCCGCGAGGGGGGCTGCGGGCGCTGGGGGCGCCGCGGCTGCTCGGGGGCGGCGGGCTCGGCGGGACGGTTGCCACCGGAGTTGCCACCGGACTGCGGGGCGCCACCGGACCGCTGGGCCTGCTGCTCCTGCTGCTGCTGGAACCAGTTGGTCTCCAGCGTGTCGAACAGCGGGGTGCGGCCGTCGCCGGGACCGGCGGGCGGCAGCTCGTCGGGCTGCGAGGGCTGCACGGGCCGCTGGGACTGCTGCGGCTGCTGCGGCTGCGAAGGCTGCTGGGACTGCGGAGGCTGCGGCGGAACGCCGAGCTGGCCGCCGCCCTGACCGGGACCGCCCTGGCCCTGGCCCGGACCGCCCTGGCCCGGACCCCGGCGCGGCGCACTGGTGCCGGGCCGCTCGAACTGACCCGTGCCGGAGGAGTCCTGGCCACCGAAGACATCGGGACGCACGAACTGACCGGTGCCCTGCTGGTTCTGCTGACCCTGCTGGCCCGCGCCGGGCGGCGAACCGGCGCCGGGCGGCGGCCCGTTGAAGTCGGGACGCGCGAACTCCGCGGTCGAACCAGGACCCTGCGTCGCGCCACCGGCGGCCGGCTGCGCGAACTGGCCCGTGGACTCCGGCTCCTCGTGACCGCGCGGGGCGTCGAACGGCTCGCGCGAGACCTGCGGCTGCGCGTTCTCGTCGCTCCAGCTGGGCACGCGCGGCTGCGGGTTGCCACCCGGAAGCTCGGCACGCGGACCGCCGCGCGGCGGCAGCTGCGGCCTGCGGCCCTGGTCACCGGCGTCGTTCGAGGCGCCCGCGGGGTTCGGAACGTTCCCCGCGGGGTTCACCGGATTCGTACGCTGCTGGGGCACGGGAGGCTGCGGCGCGGAGCCCGCGCCGGGCCTGCCCCCGAAGAGGCTGCCATTGCCGCCCTGCTGGGAGCCCGTCGCCCCGACCGGAGCCGAAGGCGAACCGGCCCGCGGTCCCTGGCCCTGACCCTGCCCGGGCGCCTGGCCAGGACCCGAGTCCCGCGACGGCAGCGCGGCCCGCGGCCCCGTTCCCGTGACCTGGCCACGCGGCGCACCGGCACCGAGCCGTCCGGCGGAACCCGCGGGTCCTGCCGAGCCGGGTCCGCCGTTCCCTGCGCCGACACCGCGACGCGCGGCGGCGACACCGCCGGCGGCCTGCGCTGCGGCCGGGCCACCGCTCTGGCCGGGGGCACCGGGCTTGCCCGGAACCTTCTTGCCGCCCTGGGCGACATCGACGGGCAGCATGACCAGCGCGGTCGTACCACCGGAGTCGGACGGACGGAGCTGGATGCGGATGCCGTGACGCTGCGACAGACGACCGACCACGAACAGACCCATGCGGCGCGAGACCGAGACGTCCACGGTGGGCGGCGACGCGAGCCGCTCGTTGATCGCCGCGAGGTCCTCGGGCGACAGACCGATACCGGTGTCGTGGATCTCGATCAGCACACGGCCGTCGGGCAGCGCGTGACCGGTGACCTTGACCTTCGTCTGCGGCGACGAGAAGGAGGTGGCGTTCTCGAGCAGCTCGGCGAGCAGGTGCACGAGGTCGTTGACGACGCGTCCCGCGACCTCGGTGGTCGGCACCGAGGCGAGCTCGATGCGCTCGTACTGCTCCACCTCGGAGGCGGCGGCGCGGAGCACGTCGACGAGCGGGACGGGCCGGGTCCACCGGCGACCGGGCTCTTCACCGGCGAGAGCGAGGAGGTTCTCACCGTTACGGCGCATGCGGGTCGCGAGGTGGTCGAGCTTGAAGAGCGAGGAGAGCTGATCGGGGTCGGCCTCACGCGACTCCAGCTCGGAGATCAGAGACAGCTGGCGCTGGATGAGACCCTGCGAGCGGCGCGAGAGGTTGGTGAACATCGCGTTGACGTTGCCTCGCAGGAGGGCCTGCTCGGCGGCGAGGCGGACGGCCTCGCGGTGCACGTCGTCGAAGGCCGCGGCCACCTGGCCGATCTCGTCCCGGGAGTGCACACCGACGGACTCGACGGAGGTGTCGACGTCCTGCGGGTCCGACTCCGAGAGCTGCTTGACCAGCTCGGGCAGACGGTCCTGGGCGACCTTGGTCGCGGTGTCCTGCAGCCGCCGCAGCGAGCGGATCATGGACCGGGCCACGACGAAGGCGCCGACGAGCGAGACACCGAGAACGAGCAGGATCAGCGCACCGTTGAGGATGGCCGTCTGCTCGGACTCGTTGCGCAGCTCGCGGGCCTTCTGCTCCATCTCGTTGAGCAGCGTGAGCTCGATCTTGGACATCGCGTCGATCTTGGTGGTGTCGTTGTCGACCCAGTCCTTGTACGACCGCTTGTCCTGAAGCTTGATGCCGCCCTCCTGCTCGAGCACGCGCTTGGCGTAGGAGTCGGCGCCCTTGATGGAGGCGTTGCCGCCGTCGATGGGCTTGGTGAGCTCGTCGGGGTTACCGGCGTAGATGCCCTTGAAGGCATCCAGCTCGGAGTTCTCCTTGTCGAGCGCGGAGAAGCCGTAGCGCCGGTCGGTCTCGGAGATCTTGCCGAACGAGGAGTCGCCCGCCGGCAGCGCGGCCGCGATGATCGCGCGCTGCACCGAGGCGTACTCCTTGGCGGAGGAGAACGCCGTCAGCGCACGGGTGCGCTGGATCATGTCCGGGTTGCTGGTCGCCTGCGCCATGTCCGAGGAGAGCGCGAGCAGCTGCTCGATGAGCTGGCTGTAGGCGTCGACCGTCTGCGACGTCGAGGTCGGGTCCTTGTACGCGTTCTTGCGTACGTCGTTGATCTTCTGGAGCTGCTGGGTGATCTCGACGGTGTTCGCCCGGACACCGAGCAGACCCTTGTCGCCCTCGGTGTCGTCGAGGTCCTGCGTCCCCTGGAGGAAGCGGTTGTACGCGCGGTCGGTCTTCTGCCGGGCGCCCTTGACCACGTAGTCCGAGGGCTTCGCGCCGTGCGCGAGGGGGCCTGCCGAGCGGTCGCGCTCCTCCTGGAGCGCGGAGGCCAGCTCGGTGGCCTGCTTGGTCATGTCGGTCAGCAGCTTCATGTTGTCGAGCTGCTGGATCTCGTCCATCGACTCGTTGATACGAAGCGCGCCGAGAGAGGTCGCGGTGATCACGGGGAGCGCGAGCAGCGAGACCAGGCGGGTGGAGATGCGCCAGTTGCGCAGGGCTATTCGCGAGCCGGGCCCGCTGGGCGACTTGCCGCCCGGCTTCCCGCCCGAAGCGCCGCTCGCCTTCGCCGCGGCCGGGGGCAGACTGCCGCCACCCGCTGCGCGTGCGGCGCCCTGGCCGCTGTCGCCGGACACCGCAGGTCCGCTGTTCTGGGCGTGCTGGGCCGAGGAGCCGCGGTCGGTTCCGCCGCGCTCCGGCTCTGCCGCAGCGCCGCTGCCATCCCTCTTGAAACGTCCCTGCACTAGCGTCGCAACCTCTGGACCAGGCGTCCTTCCGCATGAACGGACGGACGGTGTCGGCGTCGTGGGGCACTGAGCGCGCCCCATGGTGGTCGTGAGTGAGCCGGCGCTGCTCCCCTTTCCCGCCGCCACTCGGCGCTGCGTTGCGCCCCTGCGCGCCGGTTCGATCCCGCGGCGGTCCCGGGAATTCCAGCACAGTGCAGGATCTCCAACAAGGCCCGTGTGTCGCGCCGGGGTTTCCGTGACAGGGCGTGAGTGGGGCGTCACGAGATGTAGAAGGTTATCCGGGGCAAAAAGGCCCATTAGCGGCAGAACACCTACGGGTCGAGGGTGTCCCAGTCTTCATGATCGGGAGCGGAATGATGCCTTCAGTGGCTGAATGTCCGATTCCAACAGGGCCTTCACGAGCCGGAATTGACCCTTTTGCCCGCTAGCTCGTGAGCAAACTCACATCAAGATCATGGCCTCAAAAGGACTTTGGCCGGGAATTGGATGTTTAGCCTGACGCTTTACAGGGATGGCGAATCCGACAACCCGCGTCCACCCCGCGACGCCCCAACTGACAAGGCCTGAACAACAGATGAAGACTGTGAAGTCGGCGATGTTCCGCAACATAGCCAACCCGCGCCGCACCACTCTGGCCCACCTCACGGACGCCGACGAGTTCCAGGCGGCCCCCGAGCAGCCGGAGCACGCGCTGGAACTGCCGACGCAGACGGCCAACCCGAAGCGCACGATCCTCATGGACGCGCCGGAGCAGCCGACGCCGGTCGCGGGCTGACGCGCGAAGCCGACCCCTCCCGTTAGCCTGGAGCGTCAGACTCCACCCACATTCATCAAGGGGCCAAGGCTCACGTGCGCATCGCCAGGTTCTCCATCGACGGCAACGTCGCCTTCGGCGCGGTCGAGGGTGACAAGCCCGACGAGCTAGTCGTCGACATCATCAAGGGCAGCCCGTACGTCGCCGAGTTCGAGCTGAGCGGTGTCAAGGTCCCGCTCGGCAAGGTCCGGCTGCTGCCCCCCGTCATCGGTCACAAGATCGTGGCGTTCGGCCGCAACTACGCGGAGCACGCGAAGGAGCTCGGCAGCGACGTCCCCGACGTCCCGTTCGCCTTCTTCAAGCCCGCGACCTCGATGATCGGCTCCGGCGACGCCATCGCGTACCCGCCCTTCTCCGAGGAGCTGCACCACGAGGCCGAGCTGGCCGTGGTCATCGGCCGCATGTGCCGCGAGGTCCCGCGCGAGCGCGTCAAGGACGTGATCTTCGGCTACACCTGCGCCAACGACGTCACGGCCCGTGACGTGCAGCGCCGTGAGAAGCAGTGGGCCCGCGCCAAGGGCTTCGACAGCGCCTGCCCGCTCGGCCCCTGGGTGGAGACGGACATCGACCTGGCCGCGGCCAACGACCTCACGATCCAGTGCACGGTCAACGGCGAGCAGCGCCAGCTCGGCCGCACCAGCGAGATGGTCCACTCCATCGAGGACCTGATCGTGAACATCACCGAGGCCATGACGCTGCTCCCCGGCGACGTCATCCTCACGGGCACCCCGGCAGGGGTCGGCCCCCTCAACGTCGGCGACGAGGTCGCCGTCACCATCGAACGCATCGGCACTCTCACCAACAAGGTGATCAAGCGTGGCTAACGCGACGAACGTACGCGTACGTTTCTGTCCCTCCCCGACCGGCAACCCCCACGTGGGCCTGGTCCGCACCGCCCTCTTCAACTGGGCGTTCGCCCGGCACAACGAGGGCAGCGGGGCCCAATTCGTATTCCGCATCGAGGACACCGACGCGGCTCGCGACTCCGAGGAGTCCTACGAGCAGCTCCTGGACTCGATGCGCTGGCTGGGCTTCGACTGGGACGAGGGCCCCGAGGTCGGCGGCCCGCACGCGCCGTACCGCCAGTCGCAGCGCATGGACATCTACCAGGACGTGGCGCAGAAGCTCCGGGACGGCGGCTACGCCTACCCCTGCTACTGCACCACGGAGGAGCTGGACACCCGCCGCGAGGCCGCCCGCGCCGCCGGCAAGCCGTCCGGCTACGACGGCCACTGCCGCGACCTGACCGCCGCGCAGATCGAGGCCTACGAGGCCGAGGGCCGCAAGCACATCGTGCGCTTCCGGATGCCGGACGAGGCCACCACCTTCACCGACCTGGTCCGCGGCGACATCACGGTCCAGGCGGAGAACGTCACGGACTACGGCATCATCCGCGCGAACGGCGCCCCGCTCTACACGCTCGTCAACCCGGTCGACGACGCCCTGATGGAGATCACCCACGTCCTGCGCGGCGAGGACCTGCTCTCCTCCACCCCGCGCCAGATCGCCCTCTACAAGGCGCTGATCGAGCTGGGCATCGCCAAGGGCATCCCCGAGTTCGGCCACCTGCCGTACGTCATGGGCGAGGGCAACAAGAAGCTGAGCAAGCGCGACCCCCAGGCGTCGCTCAACCTCTACAGGGAGCGCGGTTTCCTCCCGGAGGGCCTGCTCAACTATCTCTCCCTCCTGGGCTGGTCGTTCTCCGCGGACCAGGACGTCTTCTCGATCTCCGACATGGTCGCCAAGTTCGACCTCGCGGACGTGAACGCCAACCCGGCCCGCTTCGACCTGAAGAAGGCCGAGGCGATCAACGCCGACCACATCCGCATGCTGGACGTGAAGACCTTCGCCGAGGCCTGCGAGCCCTGGCTGAAGGCCCCGCACGCCAACTGGGCCCCCGAGGCGTTCGATCAGGCGGCCTGGGAGGCCATCGCCCCGCACGCCCAGACCCGTATCAAGGTGCTCTCCGAGATCACGGAGAACGTGGACTTCCTCTTCCTCGACGCGCCCGTCGATGACGAGGCGTCCTGGACGAAGGCCATGGGCAAGGGCGACCCGGCCGCGCTCCTGACGACGGCCCGCGCCAAGCTCGAGGCCGCCGACTGGACCTCCCCCGAGTCCCTCAAGGAGGCCGTCCTGGCCGCCGGCGAGGAGCACGGCCTGAAGCTCGGCAAGGCCCAGGCCCCGGTCCGCGTGGCCGTCACCGGCCGCACGGTCGGCCTGCCGCTCTTCGAGTCCCTGGAGATCCTGGGCAAGGAGAAGTCCCTGTCCCGCATCGACGCGGCCCTGACGAAGCTCGCAGCCTGATCCGCACACCCGAAGGGCCCGGAAGCCACCACGGCTCCCGGGCCCTTCGCGTACGTTCGAGACATGCCGATCAAAGCCGTGGTCTGGGACATCGATGACACGATCTTCGATTACGCGCAGGCCGACTCCGCCGGTATGCACGCGCACCTCGCCGCCGAGGGACTCCTGCAGCGGTTCGGGTCCGCCGAGCGTGCGCTGACGCTCTGGCGTGAGATCACCCACCGCCACTGGGCGCGCTTCAGCGAGGGGCTGCGGGACTTCCAGGACCAGCGCCGCGACCGGGTACGCGAGTTCCTCGACACACCCGCCCTGGACGACACGGACGCCGACGCCTGGTTCGACCGCTATGTGGGCCACTACGAATCCGCCTGGGCCCTCTTCCCCGACACCGTGCCCGTCCTGGACGCCCTCGCCGACGACTACCGCCACGCGGTCCTCTCCAACTCCGCCCTGGTCGTCCAGGACCGCAAGCTGCGCGTCCTGGGCGTGCGCGACCGCTTCGAGTCCGTCCTGTGCGCCGCCGAACTCGGCGTCTCCAAGCCCGCGGCCGAGGCCTTCCACGCGGTCTGTACGACGATGGGTCTGGCGCCGGAGGAGATCGCCTACGTAGGGGACCAGCCGGAGATCGACGCCAGGGGCGCGCGGGACGCGGGTCTCGTCGGGATCTGGCTCGACCGCAACAGTGCAGCCCAGGAAGGCCCGTCGGGCGTCCACCGCATCACGCGGCTCACCGAGCTGCCGCCGCTGCTCCGCGCCGATACCCGTTTTGGAGCGCCGTCCACCTTCGGGTAATGTTCTTCCTGCGCCGCCCGAGAAGGCCGAAAGGTCCGGCAGGGAAGCGTAAGTCGAAGCAAAACTCCCGCAAGGGGTTGCGTCTCGATGGCCTATGGTGTAATTGGCAGCACGACGGTTTCTGGTTCCGTTAGTCTAGGTTCGAGTCCTGGTAGGCCAGCTCGCAGAGCTTATCTGCAACGCCCCCGTTGTGTAGCGGCCTAGCACGCTGCCCTCTCAAGGCAGTAGCGCCGGTTCGAATCCGGTCGGGGGTACAGATCCTTCCCATGGAAGCAGTCCGGGTCGCACCCACTGCTGCCGATGCAGGATCGCTAGGGCCCCCGTTGTGTAGCGGCCTAGCACGCCGCCCTCTCAAGGCGGTAGCGCCGGTTCGAATCCGGTCGGGGGTACGCAAGGTCTAGCTGGTCTAGACCAGTGGGCTATGGTGTAATTGGCAACACGACGGTTTCTGGTTCCGTTGTTCTAGGTTCGAGTCCTGGTAGCCCAGCGCAGTACAAGCAGTGCAGATGGACAAGCTAGCCCCCGTTGTGTAGCGGCCTAGCACGCCGCCCTCTCAAGGCGGTAGCGCCGGTTCGAATCCGGTCGGGGGTACGCGAGTGGAGGGGCCTTCCCGCAAGGGAGGGCCCCTTCGTCGTTCCCGCGTCACGCCTCCGAACCCGCCTGGCCGTAACGCCGGTTGGACTCCTCGGCCTGCGCCATCCTGCGCAGCGCGAGCAGCACCGGCTCGTACAGGACGGTGAGCGCGACCGCCGCCTCCAGCTGCTCGTCGGGCGATTCGTAGCGCTCCACCAAGTCCAGGTCGGCGACGGCCAGTTGGCCCGCCGAGCGGGCGTAGGGCGCCAAGTCGTCGACGGCGCACGGGTATCCGAGCCGGGACAGCGTGCCGACGGCCGTCACCAGCATCCGGTACGCCGGCGAATCCGCCCCGTACGCCTGGGCGTTCGCCCAGCCGAGCCGCCGGAGCAGTGCGTCGACGGTGTGCCCTGCCGCGTCCGTCGCCGGATCGTCCGCGGTGGTCTGCGGGCCGTGCGGCAGCGCCCATACCGCTGTGCCCAGGCGGGAGTTGTGGTCCAGGGACTCGTCCTCCAGGGCGGTGAGCACCTCGCGGGCCGACGCGATCGGCACCCGGCCCACCTGGATGAGCGCCCGGACCAGCCGCAGCCGCTGCAGATGGCCCTCGTCGTACTCGGACTGCGTCGCCGTGACCCGGCGGCCCGGCGGCAGCAGTCCCTCGCGCAGGTAGTACTTGATCGTGGCCGTCGAGACCCCGCTGCGCGTGCTCAGCTCCGCCAGTCTCATCGGCTCGTCCCTCTCCTGCGCCTTGCGCCTTCACTTGGTGAGTGGCACTATCCAATCATGGATAGCAAAGCTATCCAATGCTCTCTGAAGGGGGACCCATCATGAGCAGCAAGCCGATCGAAGGGCGCATGACCGCCGACGCGCAGGGCGGCGTGACCGTCTTCACCATCGGGATGCGCATCAACAACTTCCGTGCCGTGCGCAGCTGGTGGCCCGTCTTCCGGGCGATGCCGCGCATGCTCAAGGAGCTGTCCAAGGACCGGGGGATCGGCATGCTGGGCTATCAGCTGCTGCTCGGCGCTCCGCGAGTGCTGTACGTCGTGCAGTACTGGGAGTCGCCGGAGAAGCTCTTGGCGTACGCGTCCGACCAGGGCAAGGAGCACCGGCCCGCCTGGGCGGCCTTCAACCGCAGGATGCGGGAGGGCAAGGGCAAGGTCGGCTTCTGGCACGAGACGTATGTCGTGCCGGCCGGCGCCCATGAGGCGGTGTACGTGAACATGCCGGAGTTCGGCCTGGGCAAGGCCATCGGCGTGGTGCCGGTCGGCCGGCGGGGAGACCGGGCCGCCGACCGTCTCAAGGCCGTCTGAGAGGCCGCACGGGCACAACAGCACAGCCGGAGGGGCCGCCGCGGCGTTGAGGCGGCCCCTCCGGCTGTGTACGTCTGTGACCGCGTCCGGCGGGTCAGCCGGTGCGGCGCAGTGCCTCGGAGAGGCGTCCTGCCGCGTCGATGACCGCCTGGGCGTGCATCCGGCCCGGGTGGCGGGTCAGGCGCTCGATCGGTCCGGAGACCGAGACGGCGGCGACCACGCGGTTCGAGGGGCCGCGCACGGGCGCGGAGACGGACGCGACGCCCGGCTCCCGCTCGCCGATCGACTGGGCCCAGCCCCGGCGGCGTACGCCCGAAAGGGCCGTGGCCGTGAAGCGGGCGCCCTGGAGGCCGCGGTGCAGGCGCTCCGGCTCCTCCCAGGCCATCAGGATCTGGGCCGACGAGCCCGCCTTCATGGTGAGCGTCGAACCGACGGGGACCGTGTCCCGCAGGCCCGAGAGGCGCTCGGCGGCCGCGACGCAGATGCGCATGTCGCCCTGGCGGCGGTAGAGCTGCGCGCTCTCGCCCGTGACGTCACGCAGATGCGTGAGGACCGGGCCCGCCGTGGCGAGCAGACGGTCCTCGCCGGCCGCCGCCGCGAGTTCCGCCAGGCGCGGGCCGAGAATGAAACGGCCCTGCATGTCCCGCGCCACCATGCGGTGGTGTTCCAGTGCCACGGCGAGGCGATGTGCCGTGGGTCGTGCGAGTCCGGTGGCCGCGACCAACCCCGCGAGGGTGGCCGGACCGGACTCCAGGGCGCTCAAGACGAGAGCCGCCTTGTCGAGAACGCCGACGCCGCTAGAGTTGTCCATGCGTCGATACTCGCGTCTCACTCTGTGAAACGCAAGTTCAATTTTCCATGGAACACGTCACTCTGTAGGTGCGGTCCGCGGACCAACGGATACGCGGCCAACGCGCGGCACGAGGGGTACGTGCGTGGGCGAACAATTCTCTAGTTGGGCCGGCCCAAGACAGCCGGTCGGAGGGAAAGCGATGGGTAGGACACTCGCGGAGAAGGTCTGGGACGACCACGTCGTCCGGCGCGCCGAAGGCGAGCCCGACCTCCTCTTCATCGATCTGCACCTGCTGCACGAGGTGACGAGCCCGCAGGCCTTCGACGGCCTCCGGCAGGCCGGCCGGCCGGTGCGGCGGCTCGACCTCACCATCGCGACCGAGGATCACAACACCCCGACCCTCGACATCGACAAGCCCATCGCGGACCCGGTCTCGCGGGCCCAGTTGGAGACGCTGCGCAAGAACTGCGCGGAGTTCGGCGTACGGCTGCACTCGCTCGGCGACGTCGAGCAGGGCGTCGTCCACGTGGTGGGACCGCAGCTGGGCCTGACCCAGCCGGGCACCACCGTGGTCTGCGGTGACTCCCACACCTCCACGCACGGTGCCTTCGGCGCCCTGGCGTTCGGCATCGGCACCTCCCAGGTCGAGCACGTCCTGGCCACCCAGACGCTGCCGCTGGCCCGCCCGAAGACCATGGCCATCACGGTCGACGGCGAACTGCCCGACGGCGTCACCGCCAAGGACCTGATCCTCGCGATCATCGCGAAGATCGGCACCGGAGGCGGCCAGGGCTACATCCTGGAATACCGGGGCTCCGCCATCGAGAAACTCTCGATGGAGGCCCGCATGACCATCTGCAACATGTCGATCGAGGCCGGCGCCCGCGCGGGCATGATCGCCCCCGACCAGACCACCTTCGACTACATCGAGGGCCGCGCGCACGCCCCGCAGGGCGCGGACTGGGACGCCGCGGTCGCGTACTGGAAGACCCTGAAGACGGACGAGGACGCGGTCTTCGACGCCGAGGTCTACATCGACGCCGCCGCGCTCTCGCCGTTCGTCACCTGGGGCACCAACCCCGGGCAGGGCGCGCCGCTCTCCGCGCAGGTCCCCGATCCGGCTTCGTACGAAGACGAGTCGGAGCGCCACGCCGCCGAAAAGGCCCTGGAATACATGGGGTTGAGCGCCGGGCAGCCGCTGCGCGACATCAAGGTCGACACGGTCTTCGTAGGTTCCTGCACCAACGGCCGTATCGAGGACCTGCGGGCGGCCGCGTCCATCGTCGAGGGGCGCAAAGTCGCCGACGGCGTACGGATGCTGATCGTTCCCGGCTCGGTCCGGGTCGCCCTGCAGGCCATCGACGAGGGCCTGGACAAGGTCTTCACCGCGGCGGGCGCCGAATGGCGGCACGCGGGCTGCTCGATGTGCCTGGGCATGAACCCCGACCAACTGGCCCCCGGCGAGCGCTCCGCGTCGACCTCCAACCGCAACTTCGAAGGCAGGCAGGGCAAGGGCGGCCGCACCCACCTGGTCTCCCCGCAGGTCGCCGCCGCCACCGCGGTCACCGGCCATCTCGCCTCGCCCGCGGACCTGTCCGACACCCCCGCGACCGCCGGAGTCTGAGAACCATGGAAGCCTTCACCACGCACACCGGCCGGGCCGTACCGCTGCGCCGCAGCAACGTCGACACCGACCAGATCATCCCCGCCCACTGGCTGAAGAAGGTCACCCGGGACGGGTTCGAGGACGGGCTCTTCGAGGCCTGGCGCAAGGACGGCGAGTTCGTCCTGAACAAGCCCGAACGCCAGGGCGCCACGGTCCTGGTCGCCGGTCCCGACTTCGGCACGGGCTCCTCCCGCGAGCACGCCGTGTGGGCGCTGCAGAACTACGGCTTCAAGGCCGTCATCTCCTCGCGCTTCGCCGACATCTTCCGCGGCAACTCGCTGAAGAACGGCCTGCTCACCGTCGTGCTCGACCAGAAGGTCGTGGACGCGCTGTGGGCGCTGACCGAGCGCGACCCGCAGGCCGAAATCACCGTTGACCTGCAGGATCGCCAGGTCCGCGCGGAGGGCGTCACCGCCGACTTCGAGCTCGACGAGAACGCCCGCTGGCGGCTCCTGAACGGCCTGGACGACATCAGCATCACGCTGCAGAACGAGCCGGACATCGCCGCGTACGAGTCGGGGCGCCCCGCGTACAAGCCGCGGACCGTGCAGGTCTGACACCTCCGCAACACCCTGATGTACCCCCAATCGTGGACGGTTGGGGGTACTTCTGTGTGCGCCTGCGCGAGATGCCCGATGACCTGAACGGGTGGTCTCAACTCCCTTGACGCGGAAGGCAGAAGAGGCTTGAAATCCCCTTGTACTCAGTCCGACCGGGTACTCTCAGGAGGGCGCTGGATGTGGGTAGTTACCCCCTGCGGAGGCGACAACTCGCCCCAGATGGCACAATCGGTGCATGGGACGTGACAGCCAACTCGAGCTCTACGGGCTTGTTGCGGACCAACTGAAGGAAGCGCACTCACGAGTGCGTGCACTGCAAGTCCCGGAGGGCGTACGGATGGCGCTGACCCGGAAGCTGCTGGTCATTACGGCCGCGGCCAAACACGATCTCGCCGATGCGGCAAGGCGTCTGGAGCGATTGATGGCGGACCTCGACAAGGTTGACGAGGGCCGATTCCCCGAAGACACCTGAGCGGCAAGGCTCAACGGGCCTGCGAGGGGACCTTCGAGGAACTCATGGACAGTCCAGTTCGTTGCGGCACAAGGGTGATTAGCCCGTTTCGTGTTTGATTTGCGGTATATATCTGCCTAACGTGCGAAAAAGCCTGGCGAATACGCTCGGGCGATGTCTCCGAAGGGGAAGACGTGAACAAGGCGCAGCTCGTAGAAGCGATTGCCGACAAGGTGGGTGGCCGTCAGCAGGCCGCCGACGCTGTGGACGCGGTTCTGGACGCAGTCGTCCGTGCCGTGGTTAGCGGAGACCGCGTTTCGGTCACCGGCTTCGGCTCGTTCGAGAAGGTCGACCGTCCGGCCCGTTACGCCCGCAACCCGCAGACCGGGGAGCGCGTTCGGGTCAAGAAGACCTCGGTTCCGCGCTTCCGTGCGGGTCAGGGCTTCAAGGACCTGGTCAGCGGCTCGAAGAAGCTCCCGAAGAACGACGTCGCGGTCAAGAAGGCGCCCAAGGGCAGCCTGACCGGCGGTGCTTCGGCGACGGTCAAGAAGGCCGCGGCCAAGAAGGCCACCGCCAAGAAGGCGACCGCGAAGAAGACCACCGCCAAGAAGACCACCGCCAAGAAGACGACGGCGACGGCGAAGAAGGCGACGGCGAAGAAGGCCACCGCCAAGAAGGCGGCGACGGCCAAGAAGGCCACGGCCAAGAAGACGACGGCGAAGAAGGCCGCGCCGGCGAAGAAGGCCACCGCCAAGAAGACCGCGCCGGCCAAGAAGGCCACCGCCAAGAAGGCGCCCGCGAAGAAGTCGCCTGCGCGCAAGACCACCGCCAAGAAGGCGACCGCCCGCAAGAAGTAAGAGGCACGAGGGCACTCACGCGCCGGGCCGGGCTCCCCGCAGGGAGCCCGGCCCGCGGCGTGTGTGGGGCCCGACGGGCCCGCTCAGGGGGTTCAGAACGTCTGCAGCGTCACCAGCGTGATGCGCCGCTGCTCGCCCTCACCCTCGACCTCGATCCGGACCCGCTGTCCGGGCCTGAGCAGCCGCAGGCCGCCCGCGTCGAACGCCGGGGGATCGAAGGGCACCGGGGTGCCGTCGTCGAGCAGCACGCTGCCGCTGTGGGTCTCGGGGTCGTACGTGTACGCGGTCGCCTGCATGGAGGCAGCGTACTCAGTCGGCGATCAGCAGTCGGGCGGCGGCCGACGCGGTGCGCGGTCCGACGCCCAGCGCGAGCGCGGCCCGCAGATCGTCGCCGGTGTCCACGTCCTGGCGTACGGAATCGACGCCGGCGAGCGGGAGTTCCACCGCCCCGGAAGCCGTGTGGCGGGAGCGGGATGCCGTGCCGAATGCGGGGCGCAATTCCGTTCCGGGTGCGGCGGACAGCAGTGTTGTTCCGATTCCTGCGGCATCGGGCAGGAATGCGCGGGGGAATTGGGCCGCCCCGTCGAGAACCCGGGCCAATTCCGCGGGGCGCAGTGCGGGCAGATCGGCATTGAGTGCCGCGACGGCCGCCGCGGGCCGCTCGGCGCGCACGGCCGAGGCCCCGTGCGCCAGGGCGGCGTTGAGGCCCCCCGGGGGCTCGTCCCGCACGATCCGGGCACCCAGGGCCGCGAGCTCGCGCCCCGCGTGGCCGTCGTCCGTGATGACCACCACATCCCGCACCGCCGCGCAGGCCGTCGCGGCGGCCACGGTGTCCTGGGCGAAGGCGAGGGCGAGCCCCGGGCGCAGTCGGTCGCCCGCGGTGTCCGCCAGCCTGCTCTTGGCCCGCGCCAGCGGCTTCAGGGGTATGACCAGGGTCCACAGCAAGGGGGCGGCTCCGTCCTTCGCGTCGGGGCCATTGTGACTTGCTGGGGGGCTTCGCCATGAGGGCGGGCGTACGGTGTTCTCGACAGACAGGCAGCCTGGGGCGACACTTGTGCGGCCGACCAGGTTCATGGAGGAAGGTGTCCGAGTGTCCCGCCGCAGAATCGGCTTCTGGTACCGCCTGGCGGCGGTCATCGCTAAACCGCCGCTGGTGGTTCTGTTCAAGCGGGACTGGCGTGGAATGGAACACATTCCGGCGCACGGCGGATTCATCACCGCCGTGAATCACAACTCGTATATCGACCCGCTCTCCTACGCGCACTTTCAGTACAACACCGGACGAGTGCCGCGATTCCTGGCAAAGGACGGCCTTTTCAAGGACGGCTTCGTCGGCAAGGTCATGAAGGGCACGGGACAGATCCCGGTCTACCGCGAGACCACGAACGCGCTCGACGCCTTCCGTGCCGCGGTCGGCGCGATCGAGCGCGGCGAATGCGTCGCGTTCTACCCCGAAGGCACCCTCACCCGGGACCCCGCGATGTGGCCGATGACCGCCAAGTCCGGTGCCGCGCGGGTCGCTCTGGAGACCAAGTGCCCGGTGATCCCGGTCGCGCAGTGGGGCGCCAACCTCGCACTTCCCCCGTACAGCAAGAAGCTCAGCCTCTTTCCTCGCAAGAAGCTCCAGGTCCTGGCGGGCAAGCCGGTCGACCTCTCGCGCTTCTACGAGCAGGAGCCCACCCCCGAGGTCCTGCGGGAGGTGACCGAGACCATCATGGCCGCGGTCACCGAACTCCTGGAGGAGATCCGGGGGGAGAAGGCTCCCGAGATCCCCTACGACCCGCGCAGGGCGCGGCTCGCACAACGACGCAAGGCGACCGGCCGCAGTGGTCTGGAAGCACCCGAGAGCACCCCGGAGGACAGCAAGTGACGAACCCCGTGAAGGCGGCCGTCTTCGGAACGGGCTCTTGGGGTACGGCCTTCGGCATGGTGCTGGCCGACGCGGGGTGCGACGTCACCCTGTGGGCCCGTCGCGCCGAACTCGCCGACGCCGTCAACTCCTCGCGCCGCAACCCGGACTACCTCCCCGAGGTCGAACTCCCCGCGAACCTCAGGGCGACCACCGACCCGGCGGAGGCCGCGGCCGGCGCCGACTTCACCGTGCTCGCCGTGCCCTCGCAGACGCTGCGCGGGAACCTCGCCGAGTGGGCGCCGCTGCTCGCCCCCGACACGGTGCTCGTCTCCCTCATGAAGGGCGTCGAACTCGGCTCCGCGATGCGGATGAGCGAGGTCATCGAGGACGTCACGAAGGTCCCCGCCGACCGCATCGCCGTCGTCACCGGGCCCAACCTGGCCCGCGAGATCGCCGCCAGGCAGCCCGCGGCCGCCGTGGTCGCCTGCCGCGACGAATCGATCGCGCAACGCCTCCAGGCGGCCTGCCACACCCCGTACTTCCGCCCGTACACGAACACCGACGTCGTGGGCTGCGAGCTCGGCGGCGCCGTCAAGAACGTCATCGGGCTCGCCGTCGGCATCGCCGACGGCATGGGCCTGGGCGACAACGCCAAGGGCTCGCTCATCACCCGAGGCCTCGCCGAGACCACCCGGCTCGGCCTGGCGATGGGCGCGGACCCGCTGACGTTCTCCGGACTCGCGGGCCTGGGCGACCTGGTGGCGACCTGCTCGTCGCCGCTCTCGCGCAACCACACCTTCGGCACCAACCTCGGCAAGGGCATGACCCTGGAGGAGACCATCGCGGTCACCAAGCAGACCGCCGAAGGCGTCAAGTCCTGTGAGTCCGTGCTGGATCTGGCCCGTCGGCACGGCGTCGACATGCCGATCACGGAGACCGTCGTGGGCATCGTGCACGAGGGCACGCCGCCGGTCGTCGCCCTCAAGGAGCTGATGTCGCGCAGCGCCAAGCCCGAGCGCCGCTGACTCTCGTCAGACCAGCGGGTACGCTCAAGCCGATATGAGCAGCGAGAACCTCCCCCAGAGCCCCAAGGCGCGCCCCGAGCAGAGCTCTGAGCTGCCGCTCCGCAAGCCGCGTGTGGCCGTCGTGTTCGGCGGCCGCAGTTCGGAGCACGGCATCTCGGTCGTCACGGCAGGTGCCGTACTGCGTGCCATCGACCGCACCAAGTACGACGTCCTGCCCATCGGCATCACGACGGACGGCCGCTGGGCGCTGACCGCCGACGCACCCGAGCGCATGGCGATCACCGACCGCAAGGTGCCGAGCGTCGCCGATCTCGCCGAGTCGGCCGACGGCGGCGTCGTCCTGCCCCTGGACCCCGGCAACCGCGAGGTCGTCTACAGCGAGCCCGGCTCCGTGCCCAAGGCGCTCGGTGAGGTCGACGTCGTCTTCCCGATGCTGCACGGTCCGTACGGCGAGGACGGCACCCTCCAGGGGCTCCTTGAGCTCTCCGGAGTGCCCTACGTGGGCGCGGGTGTGCTCGCGTCGGCGGTGGGCCAGGACAAGGAGTACATGAAGCGGGTCTTCATCTCCTTCGGTCTGCCCGTCGGCCCGTACCTGGTGATCCGGCCGCGCGAGTGGGACCGCGACGAGCAGACCGCCCGCAAGAAGATCGCGGAGTTCGCGGGCGAGCACGGCTGGCCGCTGTTCATCAAGCCCGCCCGCGGCGGCTCTTCGATGGGCATCACGAAGGTCGACTCCTTCGAAGGCCTCGACGAGGCGATCGAGGAGGCCCGGCGCCACGACCCCAAGATCCTCGTCGAGTCGCTGCTCCGCGGCCGTGAGATCGAGTGCGGTGTCCTGGAGTTCGAGGACGGCCCGCGCGCGAGCGTGCCCGCCGAGATCCCGCCCGTGCAGTCGCACGACTACTACGACTTCGAGGCGAAGTACATCGACTCGACGCCCGGGATCGTGCCGGCCCCGCTGACGCCCGAGCAGACCGCCGAGATCCAGCGGCTCGCGGTCGACGCCTTCGAGGCCACGTCCTGCGAGGGCCTGGTGCGCGCGGACTTCTTCCTCACCGAGGAGGGGAAGTTCGTGATCAACGAGATCAATACGATGCCGGGCTTCACGCCCATCTCGATGTACCCGCAGATGTGGGAGGCGAGCGGCGTCAGTTACCCCGAGCTCGTGGACCGTCTCATCCAGGCGGCGCTGCACCGCTCGACGGGGCTGCGCTAGCCCCTGGCGGTGTTACGCGATCCCCTTGGGGACCGTCTTCTTCACGGGGGCGGCGAAGTCCGTCAGCGGGCTCACGCCGCCCCCCGCGCGTTCCTCGGGCAGGGTGACCTCCACGTACGCCTTGCGCAGCGTGGAGGTGAAACGGAACGAGCCGTCGTCCTGCTCCTCGAGCAGCCAGTTGACGCCGTTCACGGTCACACCGTCCGCCTCGGCGTCGTTCATCTTCGGCGGCCGGGGGACACCGCAGCGCAGTATGATCGCCGGGTCTCCCCACCCGGCGGTCAGCGCCGACTTCGGCTCGGGATCGGCGCGCACCAGACCGTCCACCTTTTCCGGAAGCTGTTTGTCCAGGTTCCGGCACAGTTCGGTGACCTGGGCGTCCGGGGTGGGAACCGAGGCCTTCGCCGCTTCGTCTGCTGAGGAGCAGCCCGCGGTCGCGATCAGGAGTGCGATTGCGGGGCTCGAGACGAGACAACGGCGCCGGCGACGGGAAATCTTCACCGGCCAAGGGTAGACGGGGGCTACAAGTGCACGACCGGGCAGGTCAGGGTCCGCGTGATGCCGTCCACTTGCTGGACTTTGGCGACCACCATGCGGCCGAGCTCATCCACCGTGTCCGCCTGCGCGCGCACGATGACATCGTAGGGTCCGGTCACGTCCTCGGCCTGGATCACTCCTGGGATCTTGCCGATCAGCTCGGCGACGGTCGACGCCTTGCCGACCTCTGTTTGGATCAGGATGTACGCCTGTACCACGGAACCTCCAGGGCGGCCACGAGGATCATGTGGGGAGAAGGGACGCCACGGTACCGCGTCGCCGCTTCTCGCGGGGAGACCCGGGGGAGCTGTGGCGCGCACAGCGCGGTGGACGGACAACCGAAGTTGACGGTCATCTCGACCGTACCTATGACAGTGACGGCTCGCGACCGCAAGCCGAGCAGCGTGAAAGGGCATGGTGAGTCCCGGTGAAGGGAACCGTCGGCGAGTTGGGGGAGTTCGGTCTCATCAGGGAACTCACCTCACGGCTCACCTCCACCCCGGCCGTCCGGCTCGGTCCGGGCGATGACGCCGCCGTCGTGTCCGCCCCCGACCGCAGGGTCGTGGCGAGCACCGACATCCTCCTCGAAGGGCGGCACTTCCGCCGCGACTGGTCCACCGCGTACGACGTGGGCCGCAAGGCGGCCGCGCAGAACTTGGCCGACATTGCTGCCATGGGCGCCGTGCCGACCGCGCTGCTCCTCGGCCTTGTCGTCCCCGCCGAACTGCCCGCCAGCTGGCCCACCGAGCTGATGGACGGCCTGCGGGACGAGTGCCAGGTCGCGGGTGCGGCCGTCGTGGGCGGCGATGTCGTACGCGGCGACACGATCACCGTCGCGATCACGGCCCTCGGCGATCTGCGCAACCACGAGCCGGTCACGCGCGCGGGCGCCCAGCCTGGCGATGTCGTCGCCGTCACGGGCTGGTTGGGCTGGTCCGCCGCCGGGCACGCGGTGCTCTCGCGCGGCTTCCGCTCGCCCCGCGCCTTCGTGGAGGCCCACCGCAGGCCGGAGCCGCCGTACCACGCGGGCCCCGCGGCCGCCGGGCTCGGCGCGACCTCCATGACGGACGTGAGCGACGGACTCATCGCCGACCTCGGGCACATCGCCGAGGCGAGCAAGGTGCGCATCGACATCCGCTCGGGGGACGTCGACGTGCCCTCGCAGATGAACGACATCGGGCAGGCCGTCGGCGTCGACCCGCTGCAGTGGGTGCTCAACGGCGGCGAGGACCACGCGATCGTGGCGACGTTCCCCGCGGACGTGAAGCTGCCCGCACGCTGGAAGGTCATCGGTGAGGTCCTCAACCCCTCGGCGCTGCCCCAGGTGACGGTGGACGGCGCGCCCTGGACCAGCAAGGGCTGGGACCACTTCGGCGACAACCTCGAGGACTGATCATGACGGTGTCCGCACGGCCCCCTCGTGTGCTGACCGTCGCCGGCTCCGACTCCGGCGGCGGCGCGGGCATCCAGGCCGACCTGAAGACGATGCTGGCGCTCGGCACCCACGGCATGAGCGTCGTCACCGCCGTCACCGCGCAGAACTCCCTGGGCGTACAGGGCTTTTGGGAGCTGCCGGGGGAGGCGGTGCGGGCCCAGTACCGCAGCGTCGTCGACGACATCGGCGTACAGGCGGTGAAGACCGGGATGCTCGCATCGGCCGAACTGGTCGAGACCGTGGCCGAGTTGCTCGCGGGCACGGACGCCCCCGCGGTCGTCGACCCGGTCGGCGTCTCCAAGCACGGCGACTCGCTGCTCGCCGCGTCCGCGCTCGATTCGGTCCGTACGAAACTGCTGCCGGTCGCCACGGTCGCGACGCCGAACCTCGACGAGGTCGCCCAACTGACGGGCATTCACGTCGAGTCGGAGGACGGGATGCGCCGGGCCGCGGCGGCGCTCCTCGCGTACGGCCCGAAGTGGGCGCTCATCAAGGGCGGCCATCTGCCGGGCGACGCGGTGGACCTGCTCACCGACGGCTCCGAGGAGCACTGGCTGCGTGCTCCGCGGCACGACAACCGCCACACGCACGGCACCGGCTGCACCCTCGCCAGCGCGATCGCCGCGCACCTGGCGAAGGGGCTGTCCGTGCCGGAGGCGGTGGCGGCCGCCAAGGAGTACGTCACCGGGGCGATCGCGGCCGGGTTCCCGCTCGGCGGCGGGATCGGGCCCGTGGATCACGGTTGGCGGTTCAGGGAGCGGTAAGTCTGTGCGGGCATACGAAAGAGCCGGTCCCCCGAAGGGGACCGGCTCTTTCAGCAACCAGCTAGGTGGCCGCGCTTAACTTGGCGTCAGCGCGAGACCTTGCCGGCCTTGATGCACGAGGTGCAGGCGTTGAGCCGCTTCGGCGTCCCGCTGACCACGGCACGAACGCGCTGGATGTTCGGGTTCCAGCGACGGGACGTGCGGCGGTGAGAGTGCGAGATGTTGTTGCCGAAGCCCGGCCCCTTGCCGCAGACGTCGCAGTTGGCAGCCACGGGTCACTCCAAAGACTTCAGATGCACTTACGGTTAAACCCGGCATGCCGGGATCAGTGCAATGATCGTGGGTGGCGTTGCCAGGAGGAATGGCCCGATGGGTATCGGGCAACCGGAGCAGCATACAACGACTGCTTCGGTAGAACGAAACTACCATGTCTCGCCCGGGCCTCGCCTCGGGCCCGCCCCTGGCCCGCCCGCCGTCCGGGTCTACGCTGCGTCCATTCCGGATGCCTTAGAGGAGGCCAGCAGGTGCCGCAGAACGTCGACGCCGTCGCGGTGCGCGCCTGGTGCCGCCTCGCCCTGGATGCCCTGGGAGGGGCCCGCGAGGAGATCGACGCGATCAACGTCTACCCGGTCGCGGACGGGGACACCGGAACGAACCTCTATCTGACCGTGGAATCGGCGTCCCGCGCGGTTGACGCGGTGTTCACCGGCCTGGAGCCCGCACGCCCCTCGCTGGCCGAGGCCATGCGGGCGATGGCGCACGGCGCCCTGATCGGGGCCCGCGGCAACTCGGGCACGATCCTTTCGCAGCTGCTGCGGGGGATGGCGCAGGTGCTCGGCGGCGGCACGGGGGACAGCCGTGACCCGGATCACGCGGACGGGCCGACGCTGGCGGTCGCGCTGCGGCGGGCCGCCGAATCCGCCTACCAGGCGGTCGCGCACCCCGTCGAGGGCACCGTCCTCACGGTGGCCACCGCGGCGGCGGACGCGGCATCCGGCACGGGCGGGGACTGCGGGGCGGTGGCGCGGGCCGCGTACGACGGTGCCTGCCGGGCGCTGGAGGCGACGACCGGGCAGCTCGCGGTCCTGGGCAGGGCCGGAGTGGTGGACGCCGGAGGGCGCGGGCTCGTGGCGGTCCTCGGGGCACTGGTCGGGGCCCTCTCCGGGGAGACGGTGCTCCTGAAGGCGGCCGCGAGCGGGCACGCGCGCGTGGAGCCCGTCGAGTGCGCGGACACGGCGGCCGACGAGGCGGGCCCGGCCTTCGAGGTGATCTACCTCCTGGAGGCGGACGACGCGGCCGTCGGGCGCCTGCGGACGCGGCTCGACGGACTCGGCGACTCGCTCGTCGTCGTCGGCGGCGACGGCCTGTGGAACGTCCACGTCCATGTGGACGACGCGGGGGCCGCGGTCGAGGCGGGCGTCGAGGCGGGGCGGCCGCACCGCATCCGCATCACCCACTTCGGAGCGGGCGACGCGCACACCGCCGGGGCCGCGCAGCCGCCCGGGGAGCAGGAACGTACGCAGCGCGCGGTCGTCGCCGTCGTACCGGGCGAAGGGCTCGCGGGTCTCTACGCGGAGGCCGGGGCGACCACGGTGCTCACGCGTCCCGGGGAGCCGCCCGCCAGCGGGGAGCTCGTGGAGGCGATCCGGCGGGCGCACGCGCGCGAGGTGGTGCTCCTGCCGAACGACGCAGAGCTGCGCCACACCGCGGCGGCCGCCGCCGAGCAGGCCCGCACGGAGGGCGTACGGGTCGCGCTGATCCCCACCCGCTCGGCGGTCCAGGGCATCGCGGCCCTGGCCGTGCACGAAGCGGACCGCCGCTTCGACGAGGACGTCGTCGCCATGACCTCGGCGGCCGGCGCGACCCGGTACGGCGAACTGGCCGTCGCCGAGCGGCAGTCGTGGACCATGGCGGGCATCTGCCAGGCCGGGGACGTCCTCGGCCTGATCGACGGTGATGTCGCGGTGATCGGCGACGAGACCACCGACACCGCGCGGACGGTCCTGGACCGGATGCTGGCCGCGGGCGGCGAGATGGTCACGCTGGTGCTCGGCGAGAGCGTGCCCGACAGCCTCGCCGACGAGCTGGAGAAGCATGTGCGCGAGGTCCATCTCGCCGTCGACACGGTGGTCTACCGCGGCGGACGCCAGTCGGCGCTGCTGCTTATCGGTGTCGAGTAGCCGGGTGCGGCGCCATCGGCCGGAGGCGGATTCGGGGGACGTACGCCGGATTGTCAGTGGCGTGGTGTGCAATGGATCTCGTGCCCGCGCTCGATGAACCCCTGAAGAAAGTGGTCGGTCCTCCCACCGCGAAGGTGATGGCCGAGCACCTCGACCTGCACACCGTCGGCGACCTGCTGCACCACTACCCGCGCAGGTACGCGGAGCGGGGCGAGCTCACCCGCCTCGCCGAACTGCCGTTGGACGAGCACGTCACGGTGGTCGCCCAGGTCGCGACCGCCCGCGTCCTGAGGTTCAACGGGGGCAGCGGCCAGCGACTCGAAGTGACCATCACCGACGGCAGCGGCCAGCTCCAGCTGGTCTTCTTCGGCCGGGGCATCCACAAGCCGCACAAGGACCTGCTGCCGGGCACGCGCGCGATGTTCGCGGGCAAGGTGTCCGTGTTCAACCGCAAGATGCAGCTCGCCCATCCCGCGTACGAACTGCTGCGGGGCGACCCGGACGACGCAGCTGACGCGGCCGACGCGGTCGGCTCCTGGGCGGGCGCGCTCATCCCGATCTATCCCGCCACCGCCAAGCTGGAGTCCTGGAAGATCGCCAAGTCGGTGGACGCGGTGCTGCCCAGCGCCCAGGAGGCCGTCGATCCGCTGCCGCCCGCCCTCCGGGACGGCAGGGCGCTCATCCCGCTCCCCGAAGCGCTCCTGAAGATCCACCGGCCGCACTCGAAGGCGGACATCGCCTCCGCCCGCGACCGCCTGAAGTGGGACGAGGCCTTCGTCCTCCAGGTCGCCCTGGCCAGGCGGCGGTACGCGGACGCGCAACTGCCCGCGATCGCCCGCAGGCCGAGCGAGGGCGGCCTGCTCGACGCCTTCGACGCCAAGCTGCCCTTCACGCTCACCGAAGGCCAGGAGAAGGTCTCCAAGGAGATCTTCGACGACCTGGCGACCGAGCACCCGATGCACCGCCTCCTCCAGGGAGAGGTCGGGTCCGGCAAGACGATGGTCGCCCTGCGCGCCATGCTCGCCGTCGTCGACGCGGGCGGCCAGGCCGCGATGCTCGCGCCCACCGAAGTCCTCGCCCAGCAGCACCACCGCTCGATCGTCGAGATGATGGGCGAGCTGGCCGAGGGCGGCATGCTGGGCGGCTCCGAGCAGGCCACCAAGGTCACGCTGCTCACCGGCTCCATGGGCGCGGCCGCGCGCCGGCAGGCCCTGCTCGACCTGGTCACCGGAGAGGCCGGCATCGTCATCGGCACGCACGCGCTGATCGAGGACAAGGTCCAGTTCCACGACCTGGGCCTGGTCGTCGTCGACGAACAGCACCGCTTCGGGGTCGAGCAGCGCGACGCCCTGCGCGGCAAGGGCAAGCAGCCCCCGCACCTCCTGGTCATGACGGCCACGCCCATTCCGCGCACGGTCGCGATGACGGTCTTCGGCGACCTGGAGACCTCGGTCCTCGACCAGCTCCCCGCGGGCCGCTCGCCGATCGCCAGCCATGTCGTCCCCGCCCAGGACAAGCCCCACTTCCTCGCCCGTGCCTGGGAGCGCGTGCGCGAGGAGGTGGAGAACGGCCACCAGGCGTACGTGGTCTGCCCCCGGATCGGCGACGACATCGACGAACCCGCCGACCCCAAGAAGTCCGCCAAGAAGGGCGCCAAGAAGCAGTCGGCGGAGGACGAGGCGGAGAAGCGGCCCCCGCTCGCCGTCATCGAGGTCGCCGAGCAGCTAGCCCAGGGACCCCTCCAAGGCCTCAAGGTCGAGATCCTGCACGGCAGGATGCAGCCCGACGACAAGGACGCGGTGATGCGCCGCTTCGCCGCGGGCGAGACCCAGGTCCTGGTCGCCACGACGGTCATCGAGGTCGGCGTGAACGTCCCGAACGCCACCGCGATGGTGATCATGGACGCCGACCGCTTCGGCGTATCCCAGCTGCACCAGCTGCGCGGCCGCGTCGGCCGAGGCTCGGCCCCGGGCCTGTGCCTCCTGGTCACCGACATGCCCGAGGCGAGCCCCGCCCGCGCCCGCTTGGGCGCCGTCGCCTCGACGCTCGACGGCTTCGAGCTCTCCCGCATCGACCTGGAGCAGCGCCGCGAGGGCGACGTCCTCGGCCAGGCGCAGTCCGGTGTCCGCTCCAGCCTGCGCATGCTCGCCGTCATCGAGGACGAGGAGATCATCGCCGAGGCCCGCGAGGAGGCCGTCTCGGTCGTCTCCAAGGACCCGGACCTGGAGCACCTGCCCGCGCTGCGCACCGCCCTCGACGCCCTGCTCGACGCCGAGCGCGAGCAGTACCTCGACAAGGGCTGAGCGGCGGCCATGGGGAGTCGGCTGAGACACTGGGACGGCACCATCCCGTACGTACACCGACAAGGACTCAGATGACCCGCGTGATCGCCGGTACGGCCGGCGGACGCCGCCTCGCCGTCCCGCCAGGAAACGGCACACGGCCCACGTCGGACCGCGCGCGCGAGGGCCTGTTCTCCACCTGGCAGGCCTTCCAAGGCACGCTCGACGGCGCACGCGTCCTCGACCTGTACGCCGGGTCCGGCGCCGTCGGCCTCGAAGCGCTCTCCCGCGGCGCCGCCCACACCCTGCTCGTCGAGACGGACGCCCGCGCGGTGCGCACCATCAGGGAGAACGTGAAGGCGCTCGGCCTGCCCGGCGCCGAGGTGAGGGCGGGCAAAGCGGCCCAGATCGTCCAGGGCGGCACCCCCAGCGCCCCGTACGACCTGGTGTTTCTGGACCCGCCGTACGCCGTGACCGATGACGATCTTCGCGAGATCCTGCTCACACTCCGCGCGGAAAGCTGGCTCACGGACGACGCGCTCGTCACCGTTGAACGCAGTACCAGAGGCGGAGAATTCAGCTGGCCCGACGGTTTCGAAGCGCTGAGGTCCCGTCGCTACGGCGAAGGCACGTTTTGGTACGGTCGCGCCGCCTCTACGTGCGACGACTCAGTGATCGCGCCATGACCGGACCGGAGAGCGAGGGACTTCAGTTGCGCCGCGCCGTCTGTCCGGGGTCATTCGACCCCATCACCAATGGACACCTCGACATCATCGCCCGCGCCTCCAAGCTGTACGACGTGGTGCACGTCGCGGTGATGATCAACCAGTCGAAGAAGGGCCTCTTCTCCGTCGAGGAGCGGATCGAGATGATCCGTGAGGTCACCGCCGACTTCGGGAACGTCGAGGTCGAGTCCTTCCACGGCCTCCTCGTCGACTTCTGCAAGCAGCGGGACATCCCGGCCATCGTCAAGGGCCTGCGCGCGGTCAGCGACTTCGACTACGAACTGCAGATGGCCCAGATGAACAACGGCCTCTCGGGCGTCGAGACCCTCTTCGTGCCCACCAACCCCACCTACAGCTTCCTGTCCTCCTCGCTCGTCAAGGAGGTCGCGGCGTGGGGCGGCGACGTCGCGCACCTGGTGCCCCCGCTGGTCTTCGAAGCCCTCAACAAGCGCCTCGCCAGAGGCTGATCAGGGGCTACAGTCTTCCCGTCCGTCTCCCAACGAGCTGTAGAGAGTGGCGAGCACACGGTGGACGTGCAGAAGAAGATCGACGAGATCGTCGAGGCGATCGGCAGCGCCCGGTCCATGCCCATGTCGGCCTCGTGCGTGGTCAATCGCGCCGATCTGCTCTCGATGCTCGAAGAGGTGCGGCGCGCCCTGCCCGGCTCCCTCGCCCAGGCCCAGGAGCTGATCGGCGGCCGTGAGCAGCTGGTCGAGCAGGCCCGCCAGGAGGCCGAGCGGATCATCGAGACCGCGCACGCCGAACGCGGCTCGCTGATCTCCGACACGGAGGTCGCCCGCAACTCCCAGGGCGAGGCGGCCCGCATCCTCGCCGAGGCCCGCCAGGCCGCCGAAGAGGTCCGCGTCGAGGCCGACGACTACGTGGACAGCAAGCTCGCCAACTTCGAGGTCGTCCTCACCAAGACCCTCGGCTCCGTCGGCCGCGGCCGCGAGAAGCTCCTCGGCACGGGACCCGGCCTCGACGAGCAGGGTTACGAGGACGAGGACGCCCCGGAGCGCAGCCACGACCCGGAGACGCTGCGCCGGGACGCCGACGCGTACGTGGACGCCAAGCTCGGCGCCTTCGAGGCGGTCCTGGCCAAGACCCTGGAGGCGGTCGGCCGCGGCCGCCAGACGCTGCACGGCAGGGCCCCCGCCGACGACCTCGCGGGCCTGGCCCAGGGCGACGGCTCCTCCCAGGCGCACACCACCGACGCCGAGTACCTGGCGGACCTCGCGGGACCCATGGCCGCGGCGCCGCCCGCCGCCCCGCAGCAGCCCCCGGCGGCCCCCCAGATCCCGGCCCAGCAGCCCTACGCCCCGGCCGCCCAGCAGGAGCCCGATCCGTACGCGTACCAGCAGCAGGACCAGTACGCGTACCAGCAGCAGTACGCCCAGCAGGACTCGTACGGCTACCAGCAGCAGGATCCGTACGGATACCAGCAGCAGGGCTACGAGCAGCCTCAGTACGAGGCTCCCGCGGCGCTGGAGGAGGCCAGCCTCTTCGACACCGGCATGATCACCGCGGAGCAGCTGCGCCAGTACGAACAGGGTCGCTAGTACCGGATTGGGCCGAGAGCGAATGGTCCAGTATCCTGGCTCTTCGGTCGCGCGTACGTCCGCGATCCAGGCTGCCCGGCTTGTGAGAGAGCACCTAGTTCTCACTCATGGCGGGGTGGCCTCCTTGAACTTCCAGGATCTGAAAGCAGGAAAAGCCCTGAGTGCTCGCCTTGACCACCGAAACCCTCTCGTGTTCGACACACACGAGCTGGGTCGGCGTCCCGGTGCGCTGCAGCGGCTGACCCGTTCCGTCGAGGCACCCGGTTCGCCGGCGACCTTCGGCATCGAAGGGGTCATCGGAGTGCCGCAGGGCGCCCCGGTCGAGCTGAAGATCCGCCTGGAGTCGGTCATGGAAGGGGTGCTTGTCACAGGCACCGCCCGTGCATCGGCCGAGGGGGAGTGCGTAAGGTGTCTGGAGCCGCTGACGCTTGAGGTCGACGCGGATTTCCAGGAGATGTTCTCGTACCCTGACGCCGACGACCGGAGCCGCACCGCGGAACCGGCCGACGACGCCGAGGAAGATGAGGACAGGCTCTATCTCGAGGACGGCATGTTCGACCTCGAGCCTGTGCTGCGTGATGCGGTGGTGCTCGCACTGCCGATGCAGCCGGTGTGCCAGGACGACTGTCCGGGCCTGTGTTCCCAGTGCGGAGCGCGGCTCGCGGACGACCCGGACCACCACCATGACGCCGTCGACATCCGTTGGGCGGCATTGCAGGGACTCGCCGGGACCATCCAGGACGGCGAGAAGGACGAGATGAGCGGCGCCGAAGCTGGCGTCGACGAGAAGCAGGAGAAGTAGCCGTGGCTGTTCCGAAGCGGAAGATGTCGCGCAGCAACACGCGCCACCGCCGGTCGCAGTGGAAGGCTGCGGTCCCCACCCTGGTTTCGTGTGAGCGTTGCCAGGAGCCGAAGCTCCAGCACATCGCGTGCCCGAGCTGCGGCACGTACAACAAGCGCCAGGTCCTCGAGGTCTGAGCGGCTGGTGAGAGGCACCGTGTCTAGCCATAAAACGGCGGAAGACGCCAACGCTGAAAAGGCTGCAAACGCCAAGAAGCAGGCGGACAACAACACGGCCTCGTCCCACACGCTTTTGGAAGGGCGGCTCGGGTACCAACTCGAGTCCGCCCTTCTGGTGCGTGCGCTGACCCACCGTTCGTACGCGTACGAGAACGGCGGCCTGCCGACGAACGAGCGGCTCGAGTTCCTCGGGGACTCGGTGCTCGGCCTCGTCGTCACGGACACGCTCTATCGCACCCACCCCGACCTGCCCGAAGGCCAGCTGGCCAAGTTGCGGGCCGCGGTGGTCAATTCGCGTGCGCTTGCGGAGGTCAGTCGCGGCCTCGACCTCGGCTCCTTCATCCGGCTCGGCCGGGGCGAAGAGGGCACGGGTGGCCGGGACAAGGCATCCATCCTCGCCGACACCCTTGAAGCGGTGATCGGCGCGGTCTATCTGGACCAGGGTCTGGACGCGGCGGGCGAGCTGGTGCACCGGCTCTTCGACCCGCTGATCGAGAAGTCCTCGAACCTGGGCGCGGGCCTGGACTGGAAAACCAGCCTCCAGGAGCTCACCGCGACCGAGAGCCTCGGCGTGCCCGAGTACCTCGTCACGGAGAGCGGCCCGGACCACGAGAAGACCTTTACTGCTGCCGCCCGCGTCGGAGGCGTCTCGTACGGCACCGGCACCGGCCGCAGCAAAAAGGAAGCGGAGCAGCAGGCCGCGGAGTCCGCGTGGCGCGAGATTCGCTCCGCTGCGGATGAGCGGATCAAGGCTGCGGAGGCGGCTGCCGCCTCGGCCGACGGGGTTGCGGACGCACCCTCCGTCTGACCTCTGTTTTTTGGTGCCGGCCGCCTTTGGGTGGCCGGCACCAGCTTTTTCCCGCTCACCCGCCCGTTATCCCGAAATGGACAAGCGTCATGCCCGAGCTGCCCGAAGTCGAAGTCGTCCGGCGTGGGCTCGAGCGGTGGGTCGCGCATCGGACCGTCATCGAGGTCGATGTGCTGCACCCGCGTGCCGTGCGGCGGCATCTCGCGGGCGGGGAGGACTTCGCGCTCCGGCTCAAGGGGCAGCGCGTCGGTACGGCGATGCGGCGCGGCAAGTATCTCTGGCTGCCCCTTGAAGACAGCGGCACCTCGATCCTCGCCCATCTCGGCATGAGCGGGCAGCTGCTCGTCCAGCCCCAAGAGGCCCCAGACGAGAAGCACTTGAGGATCCGGATGGGCTTCGCGGACACGCTCGGCACCGAGCTGCGCTTCGTCGACCAGCGCACCTTCGGCGGGCTCTCGCTGCACGAGAACACCCCCGACGGACTCCCGGACGTCATCGCGCACATCGCCCGCGACCCACTGGACCCGCTCTTCGACGACGCGGCCTTCCACGACGCGCTGCGTCGCCGTCGTACGACGATCAAACGCGCCCTGCTCGACCAGTCGTTGATCAGCGGGGTCGGCAACATCTATGCGGACGAGGCGCTTTGGCGCGCGAAGCTGCACTACGAACGCCCGACCGCCACGTTCACGCGGCCGCGCACGGCCGAACTCCTGGGCCACGTACGGGATGTGATGAACGCGGCGCTCGCCGTCGGCGGCACCAGCTTCGACAGTCTGTACGTGAATGTGAACGGCGAGTCCGGCTACTTCGAGCGGTCGCTCGACGCCTACGGCCGTGAGGACGAACCGTGCCGCCGCTGTGGCACGGCCATGCGGCGGCGTCCCTGGATGAACCGCTCCAGCTACTTCTGCCCGCGCTGTCAGCGGCCGCCGCGCTCCGCGTCGTAACGCTCCCGCGCCACCAGTACGTCGTCCATCCGGCCCTCCATGTAGTGCACGAGGGTCATCAGGCGCTGCGCGAACTCCCGCCCCAGCGGGGTGAGTTCATAGTCCACGCGGGGCGGGTTGGTGGGCTGCGCCTCGCGGTGCACCAGGCCGTCGCGCTCCAGCGCGTGCAGCGTCTGGGACAGCATCTTCTCGCTCACACCGTCGACACGGCGGCGCAGTTCGTTGAAACGGAACGTGCCGTCGTGCAGCGCGCCCAGGGTGAGCGCGCCCCAGCGTCCCGTGACGTGCTCCAGCGTGCCGCGCGAGGGGCACTGCCTGGAGAACACGTCGTACGCCAGGTCCGGGGTCGTGGCGTCTTCGGTCCGGGTGGTCGCGTCCATGCGGACAGCATACTCGTGCACAGCGCTGACTCATGGGTTGCGCTAACCGTAAGTTAGCGCTTCGGGTCGGCGGGCTCGCCCTAGAAGCCGAAGTCCTGCGTCCACCAAGGGCCGCCCGGCGCGAAGTGCGCACCGACGCCCAGGGTCTTGTAGTCGCAGTTGAGGATGTTGGCGCGGTGGCCGGGGCTGTTCATCCAGGCGTCCATCACGGACTGGGCGTTGGCCTGGCCGCGCGCGATGTTCTCGCCGCCCAGATTCGCTATCCCGGCCTTCTCGGCGCGGTCCCACGGGGTCGCGCCGTCCAGGTCGGTGTGGTCGAAGAAGTCGCGGGTGGCCATGTCCGAGCTGAAGTCACCGGCCAGCGAGGCCAGCGAGTCGTCCGCGCGCACGGGGGAGCAGCCCACCTTGGCCCGCTCCTCATTGACGAGGGTGAGCACCTCGGCCTCGGCCGTGGCCTCCGCGGACGGCGACTTCGAGCTCGGCGCCGGCGCCGGCGGCGCCTTCGGCTTCTGCGGGGCGGTGCGCGAGGGGCTCGGCGCCTTCGTCGTCTCTTCCGGCTCCGGCTTGGGCTTCGGTGCCTGGGACGAGGGCTTCTCGGACGGCTTCGGCTTCTGCGCAGGTGTCTCGGTGGACTGCGAGGGGGACGGGTCCGGCGCTTCGGAGCGGTCCGTGCCGCGGCTCGGCGTGGCCGACTCGCGGCCGGCGTCGGCATCGGTGTCCGCGCCGCCCTGCGGCGCCACACCGGTGGGGGAGCTCGCGGAACGCACCTTGTTGGAGTCGCCGCCTCCGCCAAGCGAGTAGTTGTCGGAGCCGGGGACCAGGCCGGAGGCGATTGCCACGGCGCCCATCGCGACGGCGGCGGACACGCCGAGCAGGCCGGTGCGCACCGGTGCGGCGACACGGCCCTTGCGGCGGTGCGACACGGCGGCGGTGCGGGGCTCGGGGGCGCCCGCGTAGTCGTCGGCGTACGGGGCGGGGGCCCCAGTGGCGCGGCCGGT
Organism: Streptomyces sp. NPDC021622; assembly: GCF_040640795.1. Classification (NCBI taxonomy): domain Bacteria; kingdom Bacillati; phylum Actinomycetota; class Actinomycetes; order Kitasatosporales; family Streptomycetaceae; genus Streptomyces; species Streptomyces sp. NPDC021622. The sequence goes on along the minus strand of NZ_JBFACK010000012.1, from coordinate 96,713 downwards.
GGCGGCTCCCCCTGCGCCGGAGCGTCGGTGGCGTCCCATCTCTGGCCTTCCTCGTCCTAGCGGTCAACGTGACTCACCCATACGAGTGAGGCTCATCGAGTCGGGACTGTACGCGATGGCGCATGGGGGCGAAGTGCTCCGAGAGCAATTGGCCGGTTAGCGTGCACCCATGAACGAAGAAGTCAGACTCACCGCCTGGGTGCGCGGCAGGGTGCAGGGCGTGGGTTTCCGCTGGTTCACGCGGGCGAGGGCGTTGGAGATCGGCGGCCTGAGTGGTTTTGCTCTCAATTTGGAGGACGGTCGCGTACAAGTGGTCGCCGAGGGTCCGCGAGCGGGCGCCCAGGAGCTTCTCGACTGGCTGCGGGACGGCGACACTCCCGGCCGTGTCGACGGAGTCACTGAGATCTGGGACACCCCGCGCGGCATCTACGAGACGTTCGCGATTCGCTGACGGAGACTGGAAGTGCGGGCCCGCACAGGAGTGCCCAAGGCAACTGCCTCGGGCAGGAAAGACCTGGTGGTTGCCAAGAACCCCTTGCCGTGGCAGGCTCCGCAGGTAAGGATGATCGACACGCCCCCAGGGCCCCGCAGCAGAGGCAGCGCCGCAGTTTTGACGGCGCGACGCCCCCGGGTTGCCCGCCAATACGGGGCGTGATCGTGTTGACCGTCAAACTTTTTGGTGAGACTCTGGAAGCCCCGCGCACCTTAGCTGTTTGGCATGTGAGAACGGCCAGCAAGACCAGCAGGAAACAACGAGTGCCAAGCACCGCGGGTGCGATTCCCTCACGACCCACACCGCTTCGGTCGGTCACTCATTGTGGAGGACCATCCATCATGGCAAAGGCGCTTCTCGGTTACGTCGGCGGTTCCGACCCGCGACTTCTCGCCGAGATGCGACGGCTCCAGCAGCGCGTCCAGGACCTGGAATCTGAGCTCGTGAAGATCCAGGCCGAGAACGACGCGCTCGCGGCTGCCGCTTCTCACGAATCGCTCCTGGAGAGCATCGACGTACCCCAGGCGGAGCCTGCGCTCACCTGACCACTGCCACCTCAGTAAAGGCGTCTGTCCTCGCAAGGTGCTGCGTAACGATCATTGGCGTAATGATCATTGTGCGCCACGCGCTTTTCGCCTTGTGAGTTGCCTGCTAACGCACGTGGTCGGGCTGCCCATGTCAGCCGCTTGTTCAGATCGATTGTCCAGATCTGCAAGGGACGCTTCGGCGTCCCTTCTTTCTTGCCCCCGTGTCGCCCGGTTCCTTTACCGTCTGATGTGCCCTGCATCTTCATGGGTGAAACGGTCAGTGAAAGGTAGAGTCCAGCGGCGTGCACCTCAAGGCCCTCACCCTGCGCGGTTTCAAATCCTTCGCGTCGGCCACGACGCTGAAGTTCGAGCCGGGCATCACCTGCGTCGTCGGACCCAACGGCTCCGGCAAGTCCAATGTCGTGGACGCGCTCAGCTGGGTCATGGGCGAGCAGGGTGCCAAGTCGCTGCGCGGCGGCAAGATGGAGGACGTCATCTTCGCCGGCACCACCGGGCGGCCGCCGCTCGGCCGGGCCGAGGTGTCCCTCACCATCGACAACTCCGACGGTGCGCTTCCCATCGAGTACGCGGAAGTCACCATCACGCGGATCATGTTCCGCAACGGCGGCAGCGAGTACCAGATCAATGGGGACACCTGCCGGCTCCTCGACATCCAGGAGTTGCTCTCCGACTCCGGCATCGGCCGCGAGATGCACGTCATCGTCGGGCAGGGCCAGCTCGACGGGGTGCTGCACGCCGACCCGATGGGGCGCAGGGCCTTCATCGAGGAGGCCGCGGGCGTCCTCAAGCACCGCAAGCGCAAAGAGAAGGCGCTGCGCAAGCTCGACGCGATGCAGGCCAATCTCGCCCGCGTCCAGGACCTCACCGACGAACTGCGGCGCCAGCTCAAGCCCCTGGGGCGGCAGGCCGCCGTCGCCCGGCGGGCCGCCGTCATCCAGGCCGATCTGCGCGATGCCCGGCTGCGGCTCCTCGCCGACGATCTCGTACGACTCAGAGAAGCGCTCCAGACCGAGGTCGCGGACGAGGCGGCGCTCAAGCAGCGCAAGGACGCCGCCGAGGCCGAGCTGAAGAAGGCACTGCAGCGGGAGGCCGAGCTGGAGGACGAGGTGCGGCGTCTCACGCCGCGGCTCCAGCAGGCGCAGCAGACGTGGTACGAGCTGTCGCAGCTGGCCGAGCGGGTGCGCGGCACGGTCTCCCTGGCCGACGCCCGGGTCAAGAGCGCGACCGCCGCGCCGCCGGAGGAGCGCCGTGGCCGCGACCCCGAGGACATGGAGCGCGAGGCCGCGCGGATCCGTGAGCAGGAGGCGGAGCTGGAGGCGGCTCTCGAAGCCGCCGAGCACGCCCTTGAGGACACGGTGGGCCACCGCGCCGATCTTGAGCGGGAGTTGGCGGTCGAGGAGCGCCGGCTCAAGGACGTGGCGCGGGCCATCGCCGACCGGCGCGAGGGGCTCGCGCGGCTGAACGGCCAGGTCAACGCGGCGCGTTCGCGGGCGGGCTCCGCGCAGGCCGAGATCGACCGGCTCGCCGTGGCCCGTGACGAGGCGGGGGAGCGCGCCGTCGCCGCCCAGGAGGAGTACGAGCAGCTCAAGGCGGAGGTCGACGGGCTCGACGCCGGTGACGCGGAGCTCGCCGGGCGGCACGACGAGGCGAAGCGTTCCCTCGCCGATGCCGAGGCCGCGCTCACCGCCGCGCGGGAGGCGGCCACCGCGGCCGAACGCAAGCGGGCCGCGGTCGCCGCCCGGCACGACGCGCTCGCGCTGGGGCTTCGCCGCAAGGACGGCACGGGAGCGCTGCTCGCCGCCAAGGACCGGATCGCCGGGCTCCTGGGGCCCGCGGCCGAGCTGCTCACGATCGCTCCGGGGTACGAGGTCGCGGTCGCCGCCGCGTTCGGTGCCGCGGCGGACGCCATCGCGGTGAGCACCCCCGCATCGGCGGCGGAGGCGATCCGGCTGCTGCGGAAGCAGGACGGCGGGCGGGCCGCGCTGTTGCTGGCGGGGGCGCCGGACGCGTGGGACGGGGGACACGGCGGCTCGGCGGGCGCGCGCGGCGCGGATTCGGGCGGTGCGGGTCGGCGTGGTGCGGAGGTGTCCGGTGGCGGTGCGCGGGCCGGTGGAGGCAGTGCGGAGGCGCTTGGTGGTGGCGTCGGGTCGGGCGGCGCGGAGTCGGGCGGTGCGGGGGCGCGTGGTGCGGCGGTGCCCGGTGGCGGTGTGCAGGTCGATGGTGGCGGTGCGGAGGCGCTGGGTGATGGCGTCGGGTCGGATGGTGCGGGGTCGGGCGGCGCGGAGTCGGGCGGTGCGGGGGCGCGTGGTGCGGCGGTGCCCGGTGGCGGTGTGCAGGTCGATGGTGGCAGTGCGGAAGCGCTTGGCGATGGCGTCGGGTTGAACGGTGGGGAGTCGGGGGGTGCGGGCCCGCGTGATGCGGCGGTGCCCGGTGGCGGTGTGCAGGTCGACGGTGGCGGTGCGGAAGCGCTTGGCGATGACGCCGAGTCGGATGGTGCGGGTCGACGTGGCCCGGAGGCTCCCGGCAGCAGCGCCCGAGCGCAGGCGCTGCCCGCCCACCACGGCATTGCTCCCGGTGAGGCACGGGCCGAAGCCGCCCAAGGTCCGCCCTTCGTCGCCGAACTGGTGCGCGGCCCCGATGAGTTGATGCCCGCCGTGCGGCGGCTGCTGCGGGGCGTGGTGGCGGTGGGGACGCTTGAGGACGCCGAGGATCTCGTCTACGCGCGGCCCGAGTTGACCGCGGTGACCACCGAAGGTGACCTGCTCGGGGCGCACTTCGCGCAGGGCGGGTCCGCGGGTGCGCCCAGCCTCCTGGAAGTGCAGGCCTCCGTCGACGAGGCTGCGGCCGAACTCGCCGAGCTCGGCACGGCCTGCGAGCGGCTCGCCGATGAACAGCAACGCGCGGGCGAGCGGCGTAAGGAAGTGGCCGCGCTCGTCGAGGAGTTGGGCGAGCGCAGGCGCGCCGCCGACCGGGAGAAGTCGGCCGTGGCCCAGCAGCTCGGCGCGCTCGCCGGGCAGGCGCGCGGCGCCGCCGGTGAGGCCGAGCGCAGTGCCGCCGCCGCGGCCAAGGCGCAGGACGCGCTCGACAAGGCGGTCGAGGAGGCCGAGGAACTGGCAGAACGGCTGCTCGTCGCCGAGGAGGCACCGGTCGAGGAGGAGCCCGACACCGCCGTGCGCGATCGGCTCGCCGCGGATGGGGCCAATGCCCGGCAGACCGAGATGGAGGCCAGGCTTCAGGTTCGTACCCATGAGGAGCGGGTCAAGGGGCTTGCGGGCCGGGCCGATTCGCTCGACCGGGCCGCGCGCGGTGAACGCGAGGCACGCGCGCGTGCCGAGCAGCGCAAGGCCAGGATGCGGCACGAGGCGGCCGTCGCCGACGCCGTCGCACGCGGCGCCCGGCAGCTGCTCGCGCACGTCGAGGTCTCTCTCGCACGGGCCGATGCGGAGCGCGGCGCCGCCGAGCGCGCCAAGGAGGTCCGGGAGCGGGACCTCGTCGCCGAGCGGAACCAAGGCCGTGATCTCAAGGCGGAGCTGGACAAGCTGACGGACTCGGTGCACCGGGGCGAGGTGCTCGGCGCCGAGAAGCGGATGCGGATCGAGCAGCTGGAGGCCAAGGCGCTCGAGGAGCTCGGCGTCGAGCCGGCGGGCCTCGTCGCCGACTACGGCCCCGACCAGCTCGTGCCGCCCTCGCCGCCCGCCGAGGGCGAGGAGCTGCCCGACGACCCGGAGCACCCGCGCAACAAGCCCGTGCCATACGTCCGCGGTGAGCAGGAGAAGCGGCTGAGGTCGGCCGAACGGGCGTATCAGCAGCTCGGGAAGGTGAACCCGCTGGCGCTCGAGGAGTTCGCGGCGTTGGAGGAACGCCATAAGTTCCTGAGCGAGCAGCTCGAGGACCTGAAGAAGACGCGCGCCGATCTGCTGCAGGTGGTGAAGGAGGTCGACGAGCGCGTCGAGCAGGTCTTCACCGAGGCCTACCGGGACACGGCCCGGGAGTTCGAAGGGGTCTTCTCGCGCCTCTTCCCGGGCGGTGAGGGACGGCTGATCCTCACCGATCCCGACAACATGCTCGCCACCGGTGTCGATGTCGAGGCGCGGCCGCCGGGCAAGAAGGTCAAGCGGCTCTCACTGCTTTCCGGTGGTGAGCGGTCGCTGACCGCCGTGGCGCTGCTCGTTTCGATCTTCAAGGCGCGGCCCAGTCCCTTCTATGTGATGGACGAGGTCGAGGCCGCGCTCGACGACACCAACCTGCAGCGTCTGATCCGCATCATGGAGGAGCTGCAGGAGGCCTCGCAGCTCATCGTGATCACGCACCAGAAGCGGACGATGGAGGTCGCGGACGCGCTGTACGGCGTGTCCATGCAGGGCGACGGCGTATCCAAGGTGATCAGCCAGCGGCTTCGCTAGCCCGCTGCGCACACTCTTCACCGGGCCGTCACTACTTCAAGACTTGAACGAACCTCACCTCACGCGTGCCTGAAATTCACAGGAACCCAGGTATTGACTTCGAAACTTGAAGGCATAGTCTCTGCAACGTTGCTTTTACCTTCAGGTGGTGGGCGGCGTGAAGTTGTGCGCCACTTGAAGTGCTCGCCCCCACCCCCGGCAATGCAGCCGGTGGCCCGAGGAGTCCATGTGACCAGCACAACGAAGGCGCCGCAGCCCGAAGGCAGAGAGGCCAAGCCGGACCATCTCGGCCACGTCATCTTCATCACGGCGGCAGCCGCGATGGGTGGCTTCCTCTTCGGCTACGACAGCTCGGTGATCAACGGCGCGACCGTCGCCATCCAGGACCGATTCGACGTCGACGCGGACATGCTCGGCTGGATCATCGCCACCGCGCTGCTCGGCTGTGCCGTCGGTGCCGCGGTCGCCGGACGCATCGCCGACCGCATCGGCCGCATCCGCTGCATGCAGATCGCCGCCGTCCTCTTCGCGGCGAGCGCCGTCGGTTCCGCCCTGCCCTTCGCGGCCTGGGACCTGACGATGTGGCGCTTCATCGGCGGCATCGGCATCGGCATGGCCTCCGTCATCGGCCCGGCCTACATCGCCGAGGTCGCCCCGCCCGCGTACCGAGGCCGCCTCGCCTCCTTCCAGCAGGCCGCGATCGTCATCGGCATCGCCGTCTCGCAGCTGGTCAACTACGGCATTCTGAGGCTGGCGGACGACGACCAGCGCGGCGAGCTGATGGGTCTCGAGGCCTGGCAGCTGATGCTCGGCATCATGGTCATCCCGGCCGTCCTCTACGGCCTGCTCTCCTTCGTCATCCCCGAGTCGCCGCGCTTCCTGGTCGAGGTCGGCCGTGAGGCCGAGGCCAAGATGGTGCTCGGCGAGGTCGAGGGCCACAAGATCGACCTGGACGCGCGCGTCCTCGAGATCAAGGAGGGCATGCGCCGGGAGCACAAGCCCTCGTTCAAGGACCTGCTCGGCAAGGTCGGCTTCCTGCCGATCGTCTGGATCGGCATCGGCCTCTCGGTGTTCCAGCAGCTCGTCGGCATCAACGTGATCTTCTACTACTCGAACCAGCTGTGGCAGTCGATCGGGCACGACCCGAGCAGCTCGTTCCTGTACTCGTTCGAGACGTCGATCGTGAACATCATCGGCACGGTCATCGCGATGATCTTCGTCGACCGGATCGGCCGCAAGCCGCTGGCCCTGATCGGCTCCGCCGGCATGGCTCTCGCGCTGTTCACCATGGCCTGGGCGTTCTCGTACCGCACCGGATCCGGCGACACCGTCTCGCTGCCGGACGCACAGGGTCTGACCGCGATCATCGCCGCCAACCTCTTCGTGCTCTTCTTCGCGCTCTCCTGGGGCGTGGTGGTCTGGGTGCTGCTCGGCGAGATCTTCCCGAACCGGATCCGCGCGGCCGCCCTCGGCGTCGCCGCGTCCGCCCAGTGGCTCGCCAACTTCGCGATCACCAAGACGTTCCCGAGCATGTCCGAGTGGAGCCTGACCGGCTCGTACATCATCTACGGCGCCTTCGCCGCGCTCTCGATCCCCTTCGTCATGAAGTTCGTCAAGGAGACGAAGGGCAAGACCCTGGAGGAGATGGGCTAATCCCCGCTGCCCCTCCTCTGAGGAAGCTGCCCCGGTTCAAGGACCTATTCCTTGAGCCGGGGCAGTACGTTTTCGCAGAAGTGGTGCAGGCTGCGCCATCCCTCGTCGACCGGCATCCCGCCGGACAGCGGATGCAGTACGAGATTGGCGGCGCCGCCCTGTACGTACGCCACGCACTCGTCGGGCGTGAGGACGCGGTAGACGCCCTCGGCGCGCAGCTCGTCCACCGTCGTCGCGGCGGACTTCACCGCGGAGCGGATGTCCTTGGACTGCCAGGAGGCATAGGTGCGCGCCTCGTGCAGGAAGTGCTCGCCGTGCTCGGCCCAGGTGCGGTCCGGGTCGTCGGCGATGTGCAGGAGCGGGGTCTCGGCGGCGGGCATCATCGTCCAGCCCTCGGTGCCGTACTCGGCGAGGCGTTCGTTGTAGTACGCCTCCAGGTCCGGCAGATGGGCGCTCGGGAAGAACGGCAGGCCGAGCCGGGCCGCGCGCCGGGCCGCCGCCTGCGAGGAGCCGCCGACGAGGAGCAGCGGGTGCGGTTGGGTGTGCGGACGCGGGGTGACGCGCACGGTGCGGCCGCGGAACTCGAAGGGTTCGCCGGTCCAGGCCTGCAGCAGCGTTTCGAGCAGCTCGTCCTGGAGCTTGCCGCGCCGCTTCCATTCGACGCCGAACGCCGCGTACTCCTCGGGCCGGTAGCCGATCCCCGCCACCGTGACCAGACGCCCGCCGCTCAGCAGATCGAGTACGGCGATGTCCTCGGCGAGCCGCAGCGGATCGTGCAGCGGGCCGATGATCGCGGAGACCGTCACGGCGATGCGCCGGGTCGCGCCGAACACCGCGCCCGCGAACGTGAAGGGCGAGGGCAGCCAGTTGTTGCCGACGCCGTGGTGCTCCTCGGTCTGCACGGTGGAGATGCCCCGGTCATCCGCGTACGCGGCCATCTCCAGGGCGGCTTTGTAGCGTTCGCTCAGCGAGCCGGGTGTGGCCGCGGGGTCGACGAGGTTGAAACGGACGACTGTGACGGGCATGCGGAACGTCCCCCTTCACCATGGGCGGCGAAGGGGGACGTTAGTTGACGTGGTGTCAGATGGCCAGTGTCCGGCGGGAGTTGCTCCGGATCAGGCGGTGACCAGCTCGGTGTCGTCGCCCTTGCCGCCGGGCGTCTCGACGGCCGGGGTGCGCGGAAGCACCGCGTACAGGACGGCCGCGATGATGATCGTGGCCAGCCAGCCGAGGCCGTTGCGGCCGACCCAGGACGTGGCGAGCGGGCCGCTGAACCAGTCGACCTTCGTGAAGAGCAGACCCATCACCAGGGCGATCGCCCACGCGGTCATGGCCTGCCAGGCGAAGCCGGCCTTGTACCAGTAGGCGCTGGTGCGCTTGGTGTCCATCAGCGCCTCGCCGTCGTATGTCTTGCGGCGCAGCATGTCGATGCCGAAAACGCCGATCCAGGCGGAGAACGCGACCGCGAGGAGCGTCAGGAAGGAGATGAACGAACCCATGAAGCTGCTGGCCACGTTCATCAGCAGGTAGCCGAAGATCAGGCTGATGATGGCGTTGATGCTCACGGCCCAGGCACGCGGGACCTTGATGCCGAGCGTCATGGCGGTGAAGCCCGCGGAGTACATCGACATCGAGTTGATCAGCAGCATGCCGATCAGGGCCATCACCAGGTACGGCACCGCGATCCACGTCGGGAGCAGCTCGCCGAGGAAGGAGACCGGGTCGGCGGCCGACGACAGGGACGGTGTGCTGACCGCCATGACGGCGCCCATCAGGACCATCGGTACGACGACGATGCCGGCGCCACCGATCGCGTTGCCCACCAGCGCCTTGTTGGAGGCCGTGCGCGGCAGGTAGCGGGTGAAGTCCGGTCCGGTGGGGACCCAGCTGATGCCGCCGGCGGCGATCACGCCGACGCCCGCGACCATCGCAGCGGTGGAGCCCGCCGACTCGGAGAAGACGTCCGACCACGGGGTGTTGGCGATGAGGTAGATCAGTACGAGGACGCTGAACGCGCCGAAGAGGTACGTCGCCCAGGTGTTGCAGATGTGCAGCACCTTGCGGCCGAGGCCACTGATGACGAACGTACCGGCGACGAAGGCGATCAGCGTGACGACCGTCAGCCAGGTGCTGGACTTCACGCCGAAGCAGATGTCCAGGACGACGATGATCGCGTACGCGCCCGTGACCGCGTTGATCGTCTCCCAGCCCCAGCGGGCGATCCAGATCAGGGAGCCCGGGAAGAGGTTGCCGCGCTGGCCGAAGACCGCGCGCGAGAGCGTCATGCCCGGCGAGCCGCCGCGCTTGCCCGCGATGGAGATCAGCCCGACCATGCCGTAGCTGAGAACGGGGGACACGAGGGCGACGACCAGGGCCTGCCAGAAGTTGAGGCCGTTGGTCACGATGAGGCCCGCGCCCATGGTGAGCAGCAGGACGCTGATGTTGGCCGCGACCCATGTGGGGAACAGCTCGCGGGTCCTGCCGGTGCGCTCGGAGTCGGGGACGGGCTCGAGGCCGCGTGTCTCCAGGGCGCCTTCGTTTTCGGCGGTGGTGCTCATGGGGGTGGTTCCGTGCCTCTCGCTCGGATCGCAACGCTGCGAGCCGTCCGTGGGGGTGATCGCAAGGACTCTACGCGCGTTGATGCGGAGAGCTCCATCGTACTTTAGTCCGAGTAGTGCCCTCTATGGGCCTTTGTTCTTTGGAGGAAGCTACAGCCTGGGCCCAGGTTGCACCCATGACTGATACTGGGTGGGTTATGGAAATCGTCATCCTTGCTGTAGTCATCGCCGTGGTCGTGATCGGCGCGCTCGGCGGGCTCGTGATCGGCAGCCGCAAGAAGAAGCAGCTGCCGCCGCAGGCGCCGTCGACCACGCCCACCATCACCGCCCCTCCCGCCGAACCGCAGGTTGGCGACGAGGCCGAGACGCCGCGCGACGAACCGCGCCGCACGATCGAGGAGGTGGAACTCCCGGGCGCCGGAGCCGAGGCGCCGGTGGTCACCGAGGAGGCCCCCGAGGCCGCCCCGGAGATCGAGACCCCGGAGCCCACCGCAGGGCGCCTGGTCCGCCTGCGCACCCGGCTCTCCCGCTCGCAGAACGCGCTCGGCAAGGGGCTGCTCACGCTCCTCTCCCGCGACAACCTCGACGACGAGACCTGGGAGGAGATCGAGGACACGCTCCTCACCGCCGACGTCGGCGTCGCCCCCACCCAGGAACTGGTCGAGCGGCTCCGCGAGCGCGTTCGGGTGCTCGGCACCCGCACCCCGGACGAGCTCCGCGCGCTCCTTCGCGAGGAGCTCATCGCCCTGCTGGGCACGCGCGAGGGCACGGACTTCGACCGCGCCGTGAAGACCGAGTCGGGCCTGGAGACGCCCGGCATCGTGATGGTCGTCGGCGTCAACGGCACCGGCAAGACCACCACCACCGGCAAGCTCGCCCGCGTCCTGGTCGCCGACGGCCGCTCGGTCGTCCTCGGCGCGGCGGACACCTTCCGCGCGGCCGCCGCGGATCAGCTGCAGACCTGGGGCGAGCGCGTCGGCGCCCGCACGGTGCGCGGCCCCGAGGGCGGCGACCCGGCGTCGATCGCCTTCGATGCGGTCAAGGAGGGCATCGCGGAGGGCGCCGATGTCGTCCTCATCGACACCGCGGGCCGGCTGCACACCAAGACGGGCCTGATGGACGAGCTCGGCAAGGTCAAGCGCGTCGTCGAGAAGCACGCGCCGCTGGACGAGGTGCTGCTCGTGCTCGATGCCACGACCGGGCAGAACGGTCTGGTGCAGGCGCGGGTCTTCGCCGAGGTCGTCGACATCACCGGCATCGTCCTGACGAAGCTGGATGGCACCGCCAAGGGCGGAATCGTTGTTGCGGTCCAGCGGGAGCTGGGTGTGCCGGTGAAGTTGGTGGGGCTTGGTGAGGGTGCGGATGATCTTGCGCCGTTTGAGCCTGAGGCCTTTGTGGATGCGTTGATCGGGGAGTAGCGCTCCGGCTTTTCACCTGCGGGTGCGTCGTGGCTGGTCGCGCAGTTCCCCGCGCCCCTTCGGGGCGCTCATGTGCCGCGTACGAAAAAGAAATGCCCGCCCCAGGGTGCAGCCGGGGCGGGCATTTCCGTGTGCGGGCGCGTCTACGCCGGTGAGCGATGGGCCACGTACGCCAAGGTCCCGAGGACCAGCCGTGCCTGGGGTGGATGTGTTGCCGAGTCCAGGTCCGGGGCGCGCAGCCAGCGGACCGGGCCGAGGCCCGCGTGGTCGGACGGCGGGGCCGTGATGTGGCTGCCGGGGCCCCGGCCGTGCAGGTCGATGCCGGCGTCGTCCCACCCCATGCGGTAGAGCAGCTGGGGGAGTTCGGCGGCGGCGCCGGGGGCCACGAAGAAATGCGCGCGGCCGTCCGGTGTGGCCGACACCGGGCCGAGCGGGAGCCCCATGCGCTCCAGGCGGACCAGGGCACGGCGGCCCGCCGTCTCGGCCACCTCGATCACGTCGAAGGCGCGCCCCACGGGCAGCAGCACGGCGGCGCCGGGGAACTGGCCCCAGGCCTCCGCCACTTCGTCGAGCCGCGCCCCGGCCGGGACCTCGGGGGCGAAGGCGAGCGGATGGGCGCCGGGGGACGGGCAGTCGGCCGCGCCGCAGGAGCAGCGGCCGTCCAGCGCGCGCGCTCCGGGGACCGCCGCCCAGCCCCAGAGTCCGGTGTACTCGGCCACCGCGGTGCAGTCCGACGCGCGGCCGCGCCGCCGTGAACCGGTGCGGGGTTCTCTGGTCCCCCGGATGCCGCCGATCGTGAAGCCCATGCCCCCTCCAACGGGTCGAGCGCAGCGCGGTTACGTGACGGAATCGGATCGTGACCCTCTGTTTTCGGGTGGCACCCGATGGCCAGAGGGTGGTGCGCTCGATCATTCGCGCCCCTAAGTGCTCCGTTCCGCCCACTGTCGGTCGTCCACTGTCAAGTCAATCGCTTGTAGCGGGCGGGGAGTTCATTCGAAGGGGTGGCGAATGGTGGCGTTTCCGCGATCGCCCTCGCCGGAGGGGTGATCGTAGGATTACTTTCAGTGCATAAGCCCTGAGGCTCGCGCACTCGTGGGTATGCCGGAGGCAAGTCGGTTTCCTGTTCGATGGGTGACGTTCTCCGGACGGAGAGCCGCATCCCGCGGCATTCTGGTAGGGCTTGGCGTGGACCGTGCAAGTGTCTTGAGGAATGGGGGCGTTCCAGTGGGCGGCAATGCCGGAAGTGGTGCGAACGCTGAGAAGCGCCCAAACGAACTGCTCAACTCCTGGTTCGTGCGCAGCGGCTGGTCGAAGGGCGAACTCGCACGCCAAGTGAACCGCAGAGCACGCCAGTTGGGTGCGCATCACATCTCCACCGACACCTCACGGGTGCGCCGCTGGCTGGACGGCGAGAATCCCCGCGAACCCATTCCGCGCATCCTCTCCGAGCTGTTCTCCGAGCGGTTCGGCTGTGTGGTGGCGGTCGAGGACCTGGGTCTGCGCGCCGCGCACCAGTCGCCCTCCGTGTCCGGCGTGGACCTGCCCTGGACGGGACCCCAGACCGTCGCGCTGATCAGCGAGTTCTCGCGCAGCGACCTGATGCTGGCCCGGCGCGGCTTCCTCGGCACCTCGCTCGCGCTCTCCGCGGGCCCCGCCCTCATCGAGCCCATGCAGCGCTGGCTGGTCCCCGGGCCGACCACGCCGTCCGGCGACCCCGAGCCCGCCGCGCCGACGCGCAGGCCGGGGCGGCTCTCCAAACCTGAGCTCGATCTCCTCGAGTCCACGACGGTGATGTTCCGCCAGTGGGACGCCCAATGCGGGGGAGGGCTCCGGCGCAAGGCCGTCGTCGGCCAACTGCACGAGGTGACGGACCTGTTGCAGGAGCCCCAGCCCGAAGCCACCGCCAAGCGGCTCTTCAAGGTCGCGGGCGAGCTGGCCGAACTCGCCGGGTGGATGAGCTACGACGTGGGGCTTCAGCCCACCGCCCAGAAGTACTTCGTCCTCGCGCTGCACGCCGCCAAGGAGGCGGGCGAGAAGCCGCTCGGTTCGTACATCCTCTCCAGCATGAGCCGCCAGATGATCCACCTCGGCCGGCCCGACGACGCGCTCGAACTCATCCACCTCGCGCAGTACGGCAGCCGCGACTGCGCGAGCCCGCGCACCCAGGCCATGCTGTATGCGATGGAGGCCCGCGCCTACGCCAGCATGGGCCAGCCCGGCAAGTGCAAGCGGGCCGTGCGGATGGCCGAGGACACCTTCGCCGACGCCGAGGAGTTCGACGAGCCCGAGGCGGACTGGATCCGCTTCTTCTCCGAGGCCGAGCTGAACGGCGAGAACGCCCACTCGTTCCGCGACCTGGCCTATGTCGCGGGCCGCAGCCCCACCTACGCCTCGCTCGCCGAGCCCGTCATGGAGCGTGCCGTCGACCTCTTCGGCAAGGACGCCGAGCACCAGCGTTCGTACGCCCTGAACCTGATCGGCATGGCCACGGTCCACCTGCTCCAGCGCGAGCCCGAGCAGAGCACGGAGCTTGCGGGGCAGGCCCTGGACATCGCCAAGAAGGTCCGCTCCGAGCGGGTCAACACCCGGCTGCGCAAGACCGTGGACACCGCCGTGCGGGACTTCGGGGACGTAGCCGAGGTCGTCCGCCTGACCGAGCGGCTCGCCGTGGACATGCCGGAAACCGCGGAGGCGGTCTGACGGCGCCCGCAAGGCTCCGGCCGCGGCAGGACCATCCCGAACAGCCCGACTCGGCTCCCCCGCGCCAGGTCAACCGGATGGCCGTCGCGGCCGGTTTTGTGCGTTGTCGCAGGGTATGACTCCGCGTCCCGCGCCACCCGGCAGTTCATGGACGCGTAACACGCACGACCTCTTCGTCACCGGTGCGAAACATCGAGGGGCGCCCCACGAAACGGCGCTGCGCCAATCTCGTGGCGCATAACGGCCCACCCCGTACCGCCCTCCCGCACGGGCCGCATACGACGACGAGGAGACGCCGATGCCCCCAGGCATCACGATCGCCGCAGACGCCCCCGAGCTGTCTGCCGCCAACACCGGGTTCATGCTCATCTGTTCCGCCCTGGTGATGCTCATGACGCCGGGACTCGCCTTCTTCTACGGAGGCATGGTCCGCGTCAAGAGCACCCTGAACATGCTGATGATGAGCTTCATCAGCCTGGGGATCGTCACCATCCTCTGGGTGCTGTACGGCTTCTCCATCGCGTTCGGCACCGACCACGGCAGCCTCTTCGGCTGGTCCTCCGACTACGTCGGCCTCAGCGGCATAGGGCTGAACGAGCTGTGGGACGGCTACACCATCCCCGTCTTCGTCTTCGCGGTCTTCCAGCTGATGTTCGCGATCATCACGCCCGCGCTGATCAGCGGTGCGCTCGCGGACCGCGTGAAGTTCACCGCCTGGGCGCTGTTCGTCACGCTGTGGGCCACCATCGTCTACTTCCCGGTCGCGCACTGGGTGTGGGGCACCGGCGGCTGGGCCTTCGAGCTCGGCGTCATCGACTTCGCCGGTGGTACGGCCGTGCACATCAACGCCGGTGCCGCCGCGCTCGGCGTGATCCTCGTCATCGGCAAGCGCGTCGGCTTCAAGAAGGACCCGATGCGGCCGCACAGCCTGCCGCTCGTCATGCTCGGCGCCGGTCTGCTGTGGTTCGGCTGGTTCGGCTTCAACGCCGGATCGTGGCTGGGCAACGACGACGGCGTCGGCGCGATGATGTTCCTGAACACGCAGGTGGCCACCGCCGCCGCCATGCTGGCCTGGCTCGCCTACGAGAAGATCCGGCACGGCGCTTTCACCACCCTTGGTGCCGCATCGGGCGCCGTCGCAGGTCTCGTCGCCATCACCCCGTCCGGCGGCTCCTGCTCGCCGCTCGGCGCGATCGCCATCGGTGCCATCGCCGGTCTGCTCTGCGCCATGGCCGTCGGCCTCAAGTTCAAGTTCGGCTACGACGACTCCCTCGACGTCGTCGGTGTCCACCTCGTCGGCGGTGTCGCGGGCTCGCTCCTGGTCGGCTTCTTCGCCACCGGTGGCGTCCAGTCCAAGGCTCAGGGCCTCTTCTACGGAGGCGGCTTCGAGCAGCTCGGCAAGCAGGCCGCGGGTGTCGGCGCCGTCCTCGCGTACTCCCTGATCGCCTCCGCGATCCTCGCCTTCCTGGTCGACAAGACCATCGGGATGCGGGTCAGCGAGGACGAGGAAGTCTCCGGCATCGACCAGGTGCAGCACGCCGAGACCGCGTACGACTTCAGCGGCGCGGGCGGCGGCACCGCCACCCGCAGCGCTGCCGTGCCGACCCCGGTCCAGGACGCTGCGAAGGCTGCAACCGAGAAGAACAAGAGGGTGGACGCATGAAGCTCATCACCGCGGTCGTCAAGCCGCACCGGCTCGACGAGATCAAGGAAGCCCTCCAGGCCTTCGGAGTGCAGGGACTGACGGTCACCGAGGCCAGCGGCTACGGCCGCCAGCGCGGTCACACCGAGGTCTACCGCGGCGCCGAGTACACCGTCGATCTCGTACCGAAGATCCGGATCGAGGTCCTCGTGGAGGACGACGACGCCGAACAGCTCGTGGATGTCGTGGTGAAGGCCGCCCGAACCGGCAAGATCGGGGACGGCAAGGTCTGGAGCATCCCGGTCGAGACGGCCGTCCGGGTGCGGACCGGCGAGCGCGGACCCGACGCGCTGTGACGCAAACCGGCCGACTGAGCGGAACTGAGCGGGACTGACAGGAGCTGCTGGGTGACGAGTGTGGACGTACGAACCGAATCGGATTCGGAAGACTCCGGCCCCAGCGGCTACGCGGCGGCCCGGCTGCGCCTCCTCCAAGGAGAGGCGCAGTCCGGGCCGCCGCGCCGTTCGGCCCTCGCCGACCTCACGGACGACTGGCTGACCGGGCTCTTCACGGCCGCGGGCACGCCGAAGGGGACGTCCCTGGTCGCGGTGGGGGGCTACGGCCGTGGCGAGCTCTCACCGCGCAGCGACCTCGATCTGCTCCTCCTGCACGACGGCAGCGCGGACCCCGGCGAGGTGGCGTCCCTCGCGGACCGCATCTGGTACCCCGTCTGGGACCTCGGGCTCGCGCTCGATCACTCCGTGCGTACGCCGGTGGAGGCCCGCAAGACCGCGGGCGAGGACCTGAAGGTGCAGCTGGGGCTGCTCGACGCGCGGCACATCGCGGGTGACCTGGGTCTGACGGCCGGGCTTCGCACGGCCGTGCTCGCCGACTGGCGCAACCTCGCGCCCAAGCGGCTGCCGGAGCTGCGCGAGCTGTGCGAGGAACGGGCCGAGCGGCAGGGGGAGTTGAGCTATCTCCTGGAGCCGGACCTGAAGGAGGCCAGGGGCGGCCTGCGGGATGCGACCGCGCTGCGGGCCGTCGCCGCGTCGTGGCTGGCGGACGCGCCTCGGGAGGGGCTTTCCGACGCGCGGCGGCGGTTGCTGGACGTGCGGGACGCGCTGCATCTGACCACGGGACGGGCCACGGACCGGCTCGCCCTCCAGGAGCAGGATCAAGTCGCGGCGGAATTGGGCCTGTTGGACGCCGACACCTTGCTGCGTCAGGTGTACGAGGCCGCTCGCACCGTTTCGTACGCCAGTGATGTGACGTGGCGCGAGGTGGGGCGCGTGCTGCGGTCCCGGTCCGTGCGGCCGCGGCTGCGGGCCATGCTCGGGGGAGGCAAGGGGGCGGCGACCGCCGAGCGGTCGCCGCTGGCCGAGGGGGTCGTCGAGCAGGACGGGGAGGTCGTCCTCGCGCGGGCCGCCCGGCCCGAGCGTGACCCGGTGCTTCCGCTGCGGGCGGCGGCGGCCGCGGCGCAGGCCGGTCTTCCGTTGTCGCTGCACGCGGTGCGCCGGATGGCCGCCACGGTGCGGCCGCTGCCCACGCCGTGGCCCGCAGAGGCGCGGGAGCAGCTGGTGACGCTCCTCGGCGCGGGGCGGCCGACCGTCGAGGTGTGGGAGGCGCTGGAGGCCGAGGGGCTGATCACGCGGCTGCTTCCGGACTGGGAGCGGGTGCGGTGCAGGCCGCAGCGGAACGCCGTGCACACGTGGACCGTCGACCGGCATCTGGTGGAGACCGCCGTGCGGGCCGCCGATCTGACGCGGCGGGTGGGGCGGCCCGACCTGCTCCTTGTCGCGGGGCTTCTGCACGACATCGGCAAGGGGTGGCCGGGGGACCACTCGGTGGCCGGGGAGATCATCGCCCGGGATGTCGCCGCCCGGATCGGGTTCGACCGGGCGGATGTGGCGGTGCTCGCGACGCTGGTGCGGCATCACCTGCTGCTCGTCGAGACGGCCACGCGGCGGGACCTCGACGATCCGGCGACCGTGCGTTCGGTGGCCGAAGCGGTCGGCTCGACGGGGACTCTGGAGCTGCTGCACGCGCTGACGGAGGCGGACGCGCTGGCCACGGGGCCCGCGGCCTGGTCGGCGTGGCGGGGGTCGCTCGTCGCCGACCTGGTGAAGCGGGTCGCGGGGGTCCTCTCGGGGGACGAGCCCGCGGGGGCGCCGGCCGAGGACGAGGCGCCCACGGCCGAGCAGGAGCGGCTTGCGGTGGAGGCGTTCCGTACGGGAGGGCCAGTGCTGTCGCTGCGGGCGCAGACCGAGGGGGAGTCGGCCGAGCCCGGGGGCGATCCGGAGCCGCTGGGGGTGGAGCTCGTCATCGCGGTGCCGGAGCAGGCCGGGGTGCTGCCCGCCGTCGCGGGAGTGCTCGCCATGCACCGGCTCGCGGTGCGGACCGCGGAGTTCCGCGCGGTGGGTCTGCCGACCGGGGGCGAGGACTCCGTGCTCCTGCTGAACTGGCGGGTCGCGGCGGAGTACGGGTCCCTGCCGCAGGCGGCACGGCTGCGGGCGGACCTGGTGCGGGCGCTCGACGGCTCCCTGGACATCGCGGGCCGCCTCGCCGAACGTGACGCGGCGTATCCGCGGCGGCGCGGCACGGTGGCGCCGCCGCCCCGGGTGACGGTGGCGTCGGCCGGGTCGCGGCTCGCCACGGTCATCGAGGTACGGGCCCAGGACGCGCCGGGCCTGCTGCACCGGATCGGGCGGGCGCTGGAGTCCGCCGGGGTGGTGGTGCGCAGTGCGCATGTGTCGACGCTGGGGGCGAACGCGGTGGACGCCTTCTATGTGACGGGGGGAGAGGGGCGGCCGCGGGCCCCGCTGTCGGGGGAGCGGGCCGCGGGGGTGGCGCGGGCCGTGGAGGAGGCGTTGCGGGGGTAGGGGGTGGCGTGCGGGGGCGGGGTGGCCGCGCGGCCCCCTCTCAGTGCCCGGAAAAGGGGTAAATACGCAGACCCGAAGGGGCGGGGTACCCTCCAGCGCCCAGCAGATACCCTGGAGGGCGACCTGTCCCCTTCGACCCGAGGATTCGCGACCGCCGTGTTCGATACTCTCTCCGACCGCCTCGCAGCGACATTCAAGAACCTCCGGGGCAAGGGCCGCCTGTCCGAGGCGGACATCGACGCCACGGCCCGCGAGATCCGCATCGCCCTGCTCGAGGCGGATGTCGCGCTGCCCGTCGTCCGTGCCTTCATCAAGCAGGTCAAGGAGCGCGCCGCCGGAGCCGAGGTCTCCCAGGCGCTCAACCCCGCCCAGCAGGTCATCAAGATCGTCAATGAGGAGCTCATTGGCATCCTGGGTGGCGAGACGCGACGCCTGCGGTTCGCCAAGAACCCGCCCACGGTGATCATGCTCGCGGGTCTGCAGGGTGCCGGTAAGACCACCCTCGCCGGAAAGCTCGGCCTCTGGCTGAAGGGCCAGGGCCATGCGCCGCTGCTCGTGGCGTGTGACCTCCAGCGCCCGAACGCCGTGAACCAGCTCTCCGTGGTCGCCGAGCGCGCCGGCGTCGGCGTCTACGCGCCCCAGCCGGGCAACGGTGTGGGCGACCCGGTCCAGGTCGCCAAGGACTCCGTCGAGTTCGCCAGGTCCAAGCAGTACGACGTGGTCATCGTCGACACCGCGGGACGCCTCGGCATCGACCAGGAGCTGATGGAGCAGGCCGCGGACATCCGCGACGCCGTCAGCCCCGACGAGGTCCTCTTCGTCGTCGACGCGATGATCGGCCAGGACGCCGTCAACACGGCGGAGGCCTTCCGTGACGGCGTCGGCTTCGACGGTGTCGTGCTCTCGAAGCTCGACGGTGACGCCCGTGGTGGTGCTGCCCTTTCGATCGCGCAGGTCACCGGGCGCCAGATCATGTTCGCCTCGAACGGCGAGAAGCTGGACGACTTCGACGCGTTCCACCCGGACCGCATGGCGTCCCGCATCCTCGGCATGGGCGACATGCTCACGCTCATCGAGAAGGCCGAGCAGACCTTCTCGCAGCAAGAGGCCGAGAAGATGGCCTCCAAGCTGGCGAGCAGCAAGGGCAAGGACTTCACGCTCGACGACTTCCTGGCCCAGATGGAGCAGGTCAGGAAGATGGGCAGCATCAGCAAGCTGCTCGGCATGATGCCCGGCATGGGGCAGATCAAGGATCAGATCAACAATCTGGACGAGCGGGACGTCGACCGGACCGCCGCGATCATCAAGTCCATGACGCCCGCCGAGCGGCAGGACGCGACGATCATCAACGGCTCGCGCCGTGCCCGTATCGCCAAGGGTTCCGGCGTCGAGGTCAGCGCGGTCAAGAACCTGGTCGAGCGGTTCTTCGAGGCCCGCAAGATGATGTCGCGGATGGCCCAGGGCGGCGGCATGCCGGGTATGCCCGGGATGCCGGGCATGGGCGGCGGTGCCGGCAAGCAGAAGAAGAAGCAGAAGCAGGCCAAGGGCAAGCAGCGCTCCGGCAACCCGATGAAGCGCAAACAGCAGGAGCTGGAGGACGCCGCCCGCCGCGAGCAGGCGGCGCAGGAAGGCGGCGCCTTCGGCCTCCCCGCGGGCCAGCAGGACAAGAACTTCGAGCTTCCGGACGAGTTCAAGAAGTTCATGGGCTGACGCCTCGTATGTCGTACGCCGCCTGAGGCGCCCCTCTTCGGAGAGGGGCGCCTCAGGCGTTTTTCGGGAGCGAGTGCCCGGCAGGTATTTGTGTCGTAACGTCCGGATATGAGCAACCCTGTGCCGCCGCGCCGGGCGCCCGACAAGCCCTGGCGCTCCGAGGGCGCGCCCCCGCCCGAGCCCAAGCCGCCGCCCAAGAAGAAGATGCCGGGCGGGTGGGGCGGGCTCATCCTCACGGCGCTCATCGTCTATCTCGTCGCCAACCTCGTCCTCTCCTTCTTCAACGAGGGCGACGAGCCGACGATCTCGTACACGGAGTTCAGCAAGCAGGTCGACTCCGGGAACGTCACGAAGATCTACGCCAAGGGCGACGCGATCCAGGGGCAGCTCAAGAAGGAGCAGGAGAAGCCGGGTGACGAGAAGGGGAAGTACACCAAGTTCACCACCCAGCGGCCCGCCTTCGCCGACGACAAGCTCTGGGACGAGCTGACCGAGCACGACGTCACCGTCACCGCCGAGCCCGTCGTCCAGGAGCGCAGCTTCCTCGCGAACCTGCTCATCTCGCTCGCCCCGATGCTGCTGCTCGTCGTCCTGTGGATCTTCATCGCGCGGCGGATGAGATCGGGGGTGGGCGGCGCGGGCGGCATGCTCGGGCGCAAGGCGCCGCCGAAGCCGGTGGAGCTCGAACCCGGCGAGAAGCGCACCACCTTCGAGGACGTGGCGGGCATCGACGAGGTCGAGGGCGAGCTCAGCGATGTCGTCGACTTCCTGAAGAACCCCGAGGCCTATCGCACCATGGGCGCGAAGATGCCGCGCGGCGTGCTGCTCGCGGGTCTTCCGGGCACCGGCAAGACGCTCCTTGCGCGGGCCGTGGCCGGTGAGGCGGGGGTGCCCTTCTTCTCGGCGTCCGCCTCGGAGTTCATCGAGATGATCGTGGGCGTCGGAGCGTCGCGCGTACGCGAACTCTTCGCCGAGGCCAGGAAAGTCGCGCCGTCCATCATCTTCATCGACGAGATCGACACCATCGGGCGGGCGCGCGGCGGCGGCAGCGGCATGGGCGGTCACGACGAGCGCGAGCAGACGCTGAACCAGATCCTCACCGAGATGGATGGTTTCTCGGGCTCCGAGGGCGTGATCGTCCTCGCGGCCACCAACCGTGCCGACATTCTCGACCCCGCCCTGACCCGGCCGGGCCGCTTCGACCGGGTCGTCACCGTCAGCCCGCCCGACCGCGGCGGCCGCGAGGCCATCCTCAAGATCCACACGCGCGAGATCCCCCTCGCGGACGACGCCGACCTGGCCCAAGTCGCCCGTACGACACCGGGGATGACCGGCGCGGAGCTCGCCAACCTCGCCAACGAAGCCGCCCTGCTCGCCGTCAAGCGCAAGCAGAAGAAGGTCACCAAGGCCGATCTCTCCGAGGCCCTGGAGAAGGTGCAGCTCGGTGCCGAGCGGCCGCTGGTCATGCCCGACGAGGAGCGGCGGCGCACGGCATACCACGAGAGCGGCCACGCGCTCCTCGGCATGCTGCAGCCGGGCGCCGACCCGGTACGGAAGATCACGATCGTGCCCCGGGGGCGCGCACTCGGGGTCACCCTGTCGACTCCGGACGCCGACAAGTACGCGTACACGGAGGAGTATCTGCGCGGCCGTATCGTCGGCGCGCTGGGCGGCATGGCGGCCGAGCACGTCGTCTTCGGTGTCATCACGACGGGCGCCGAGAGCGACCTCGAACAGGTCACCAACATCGCCCGCGGCATGGTCGCCCGCTGGGGCATGAGCGAGCGCGTGGGCCGTTTTTCCGCCCTGCCGAACGACGGCCAGCAGCCCTACGGACTCGCGGCGGCCCCGGGCACCCTCGACGCGATCGACCACGAGATGCGCCGCATCGTCGACGAGTGCTACGAGAGCGCATGCCGCCAACTCCGGGACCACCGCGGCCAACTGGACGACCTGGCCGAGGCGTTGCTCGCGCACGAGACCCTGGAGGAGGCGACCGCCTACCGGGTCGCCGGCATTACACGGCTCACCAAGGACGCCGACTAGGCAGCCGGTTCGGTGGCGAAGCGGGACCCGAGCTCTCCCCGGAGATGCCCCGGGGGGAGCTTCCTGCCGTACAGGACCAGCAGCAGGTCCTGCGCGGCGCCGGTCAGCGGTGTGCCGCTGCCGTAGCTCCAGTCGAGGTCGTCGGCGCGCAGTTCGACCCCGGCGACGTCCGCCCCGAAGAACTTGGTGCTCTTGGGCGTGACCTTCTTAAGAAGGATGTGTACGCGGTCCAGGGGAACCCTGCGGTCGAGCCCCAGGGCGACCGAGATGTCGAGACCGTGGACCACGTCGTGCCCCAGCGCCCCCTCGATCCCGGCGGTGGGCGGCTGCCACGGGTGGTCCGCGTTGTCCCGGAGGAACGCGGCGAGCTCCCTGGGGGAGAAGGCGGCGGCGTCCTTGCGGGCGCAGCGGTCGGTCATCCGGTGCAGGCTGCCGCGCGCCTTGACGAGCTCGGCCAGGGTCCCGGGGAGCGAGTAGCGGAAACCCAGCGACATGTGCGCCGCGACCTCCCGCACCCGCCACCCCGCGCACAGGGTCGGCGCGTCCCACTGCGGTGACGGCAGGCCGTCGAGCAGGTCGGCGAGGTCTCGGCGTTCGGCGGCGATGGCGGTTCTGATGTCCACGCCTCCAGGGTCGCGAGCGCTCGGCCATAAGTCCAAGAGCTGGATCTTCTCGCGACTAGCATGCTCAGTTATGGAACTCCGGCAACTGCAGTACTTCGTGACCGTGGTCGAGGAGGCCAACTTCACCCGCGCCGCAGCCCGTCTGCATCTGGCCCAGCCGGGGGTGAGCGCCCAGATCCGGCAACTGGAACGGGAGCTCGGGCAGCCCCTCCTGGACCGCTCGGGACGGTCGGTGACCCTCACGGAGGTGGGGGCGGCCGTCCTGCCCTACGCACGGGCCGCGCTCGCCGCCGCCGATGGGATGCGGCACACCGCGGACGCGTTCACCGGACTGCTGCGCGGCCAGGTCACGCTCGGCCTCGTGTCCGGCGCGGCCACCCACGAGTTCGACGTGGTCTCCGTGCTCGCCGACTTCCACGACGCCCACCCGGATGTCGAGATCGCCCTCACCGAGGACACATCGGACCGGATGCTCGCCGCGCTGCGCCGCGGGGAACTCGACATCGCCCTGCTGGGCCTCGCGGACGAGGAGCCGCCACCGGGCGTCTCCTTCCGGCTCGTGATCGACGAACCCCTGGTCGCCGTCGTGCTCCCGGGCGACCCGCTGCTCACCCCCGCGGGCCGTACGACCGTTCCGCTGGCGGAGCTCCGGGACCGACCGCTGATCAGCCTGCCGCGGGGGACCGGCCTGCGGGGGGTGCTCGACCGCGCCTGCGCGCAGGCCGGCGTCCGGCCCCGCATCGCCTTCGAGGCGGCGGCGCCGCAGGTGCTCGTCCAACTCGTCGTCCGTGGCATGGGCGTGGCCGTGCTTCCGGCGCTCGAACCCCGTACGGCGGCCGCGTACGGGCTGCGCACCCTGGAGATCACGGATCCGCGGCCGCGGGGCCGGATCGCGCTGGCCTGGCGCACGGACGGGCCGGCGGGCCCTGCCGCCAGGGCCCTCCTGGAGCGGCTCCAGGACGCTCTGGGCTAGGGCGTACGCGCGATCAGGTACCGGAACACGTTGGGCATCCACACCGTCCCGTCCCGCCGCTGATGCGGATGCAGCGCCTCCGTCACCTCCTTCTCGACCTGCGCCCGATCCGTCGCGCCCACCGCCGCGTCGAACAGGCCCGTCGAAAGGAGGCCCCGGACCGCGCTCTCGGTGTCCGCATACCCGAAGGGGCACGCGACCCGGCCCGACCCGTCCGGCTTGAGCCCGGCCCGCTGGGCCACCTCCTCCAGGTCGTCCCGGAGCGCGGGGCGCCAACTCCCCGTACTACGGAGAGGGTCGGCGAGCTTGGTCGCCACCTTCAGTACCGAAGAGGTCGTGCAGCGCTCCGGCGGACCCCAGCCGGCGAGCACCACGGGCGTGCCGCGCCCGGCGAGCGGTGCGGCGGCCTCCAGAAGGGCGGAGAGGCCCTCGGAGTCGCCCGCCATGCAGCCGATCGGCTGGAACGCGGTCACCAGGTTGTACGCGGGTACGTCCGGCCCCGCCACGTCGGCGGGGCCGCCCTCGACGAGACGGGTGTCGCCGCGCGGGCGTGTGCCCAAGGCCGCGTCGGGCAGCAGGCGTTCGCGCGCGAGGGCGAGCCGCTCGGGCGCGGACGGGTCGACACCGGTGACGGCCGCGCCGCGTGAGGCGGCCATCAGGAGGGCGAGTCCGGAGCCGCAGCCGAGGCCGAGGAGCCGGGTTCCACCGCCCACTTCGAGTCGTTCGTACACCGCTTCATAGAGCGGAACCAGCATCCGTTCCTGGATCTCCGCCCAGTCACGCGCGCGTGCGCACCGGTCCACGCGGGGGGTCGTGCCCGCGCGGGGACGGCGCGGCTGCGCGAGTGTAGGTGTCATCGAAAGCGCCCCAATCCGCCGAGAGTTACTGGAGTGTCGTATTCAAACGGTTCGTCCGCCCCCGTGCAGTGCGCTCGCACTCCCCCCGTATGCCAGAGAACTCCGCATCCGTCGTGGAGTCCAGGGGTTGTGTGGCAATGCTTGCGTGCCACCGTTGTGCGCCCCCTGGAGCCGTAAATTCCGCGCCCTGCGGGAGGCTCCGCCGTACCATGCGCGCCATGGCCAAAGCACCCGTTCTCACGCCCCGGGCGGAAGACTTTCCGCGCTGGTACCAGGATCTGATCAACAAGGCCGAGCTGGCCGACAACGGGCCGGTGCGCGGCACCATGGTGATCCGACCGTACGGCTATGGCCTGTGGGAGCGGATGCAGCAGGACATGGACGCCCGCATCAAGGAGACGGGCACCCAGAACGCGTACTTCCCGCTCTTCATCCCCCAGTCGTATCTGACCCGGGAGGCCCAGCACGTCGAAGGCTTCGCCCCCGAACTGGCCGTCGTCACGCACGGCGGCGGCAAGGAGCTCGAGGAGCCGGTCGTCGTCCGCCCCACCTCCGAGACGATCGTCAACGAGTACTTCTCCAAGTGGGTGCAGAGCTACCGCGACCTGCCGCTGTTGATCAACCAGTGGGCGAACGTGGTCCGTTGGGAGCTGCGGCCCCGCCTCTTCCTGCGCACGTCGGAGTTCCTCTGGCAGGAGGGCCACACCGCGCACGCGACGCGGGAGGAAGCACGGGACTTCGCAGCCCGCATCCACGAGCACGTCTACGGGGACTTCATGCGCGAGGTCCTGGCGATGGACTTCGTCCTGGGCCGCAAGACCGCCCAGGAGCGCTTCGCCGGCGCCATCAACACGCTCACCCTCGAAGGCATGATGGGCGACGGAAAGGCCCTCCAGCTCGGCACGAGCCATGAGCTCGGCCAGAACTTCGCCAAGGCCTTCCACACCCAGTACCTGTCCAAGGAAGGCAAGCAGGAGCTCGTCTGGCAGACCTCCTGGGGCAGTACGACACGGATGGTCGGCGCCCTGGTGATGATGCACGGCGACGACAACGGCCTGCGGGTGCCGCCGCGCCTCGCGCCCGTCCAGGTCGTCGTCCTCGCCGTCAAGGGCGACGAAGCGGTGCTCGCGAAGGTCCGCGAGATCGGCGACCGCCTCAAGGCGGCGGGCGTACGCGTCCAGGTCGACGACCGCACGGACACGCCCTTCGGGCGCCGTGCCGTCGACTGGGAGCTCAAGGGGGTGCCGGTCCGCGTCGAGATCGGCCCGCGCGACCTGGAGAACGGCACGGCGATGGTGGCCCGGCGCATCCCGGGCGGCAAGGAACCGGTCGCGATCGACTCCCTGACCGCGCTGCTGCCCACCGTCCTCGAAGAGGACCAGAAGCTGCTCCTGGCACAGGCCCGTGAACGCCGCGAGTCCCGCACCTCGGACGTCACCACCGTCGACCAGGCAGTGGAGGCCGCTGCCGCCGGCGGCTGGGCCCGCATCCCGTGGGCCGCGCTGGGCCCGGAGGGTGAGGCAGCGCTCGCCGAGCACTCCGTCTCCGTACGGTGTCTGGTCGCGGAGGACGGGTCGGTGCCGGACGCCGATGACGCGCCCGGTAACGTCGCTGTCGTGGCCCGCGCCTACTGAGTGCGCGATTCCGGCCCGTACGCCTCTTCAGGCGACAGGGGCCCCACGGGAGCCGGTAGGACGTACGCGCTACTACGTACCGGCTTGGTGTGAGCTGCGAGGCTTCTCCGCAGATCAGCGCACCCGCCCTCGTCCGGACGCATCAATGGCAACTGACGGGTACGTGCAAATTATTTGGGATGCCCCGGAATGGAACCCCTGGGCATCCCGGCTCGTTGTTCACGACGTGAGCACGACACCACCTGTTCTCGCCGCAGAGCTGGCACAGGCGTGGGCCGACATTCAGCGGCACCACCCCGAGCTGCCAGACCTTGCCGCGCCCGAATCCCTGATCGGAGAATCGTCGTCCGCCTGCGGCGCCGAGCTCTCCTTCGAGCGACTGCTCCATGAGGCAGTCCATGGCATCGCCGCCTCACGCGGCGTACGCGACACCTCACGCGCGGGCCGCTATCACAACCGCAGATTCCTCGCGATCGCCGAGGAGCTGGGCCTCGACCACCCCGAGGAGCCGCACCCGAGCAGCGGCTTCTCACTGGTCACGCTCAACCCCGAGGCACGCAAGCGCTACCGCCCGACGATCGAGCGCCTGCAGCGTGCCCTCAAGGCGCACACCGCGGCGACGGCCGCCGACACGGCGCGCAGCTTCCGCGGCCCGGCCGCGCGGCACGGCTCCTCCGGAGGCGGAGTCCGCGTCAAGGCGGTCTGCGACTGCGGGCGCAACGTGCGCGTGGTCCCGTCGGTGCTCGCCCAGGCGCCCATCGTCTGCGGCGGTTGCGGCAAGCCCTTCCGCATCCCGGAAGTGGTCGGCGCCGCCGCCGGCTGACGCGGCTGAGCTGGACCGGGGCGACCTACCAGGTTCGGTCGTCCCGGAGGCGTATGGCACAATGGCTAGCTGTACTCGACAGCCGCATAGGAACCCTCTCGCCTCCGGCTGACGCGTCCATCGGGCACCCCGAGTACCGCAACCCCACGTGGCATCTCGTTGTGCCCAACCACGTCAAGACCAGGAGACACCACTCCAGTGGCAGTCAAGATCAAGCTGAAGCGTCTGGGCAAGATCCGTTCGCCTCACTACCGCATCGTCGTCGCCGACTCCCGTACCCGCCGTGACGGCCGGGCCATCGAGGAGATCGGCCTGTACCACCCGGTGCAGAACCCCTCGCGCATCGAGGTCGACTCGGAGCGCGCGCAGTACTGGCTCTCCGTCGGCGCTCAGCCGACCGAGCCGGTCATGGCGATCCTGAAGCTCACCGGTGACTGGCAGAAGCACAAGGGCCTGCCGGCCCCGGCGCCGCTGCTCGTCGCCGAGCCCAAGGACAAGCGCGCCGCGTTCGAGGCCTTCACCAAGGGCCTCGAGGGCGACGACGCCAAGGGTGAGGCCATCACCCAGAAGGCCAAGAAGGCTGACAAGAAGGCGGACGAGGCCAAGGCCGAGTCTGCCGAGTCGACCGAGGCCTGAGCATGCTCGAGGAGGCTCTCGAGCACCTCGTGAAGGGCATCGTCGACAACCCCGACGACGTGCAGGTCGCCTCGCGCAACCTGCGCCGTGGGCGCGTTCTGGAGGTCCGGGTACACCCCGATGACCTCGGCAAGGTGATCGGCCGTAACGGCCGCACCGCGCGGGCTCTGCGGACCGTCGTGGGCGCCATCGGCGGCCGCGGTGTCCGCGTCGACCTCGTCGACGTGGACCAGGTTCACTGAACCGCACGCAGCACCGGCACGGGCCGGGGAGGGCTTCTGGGCCTTCCCCGGCCCGTAGTCGTTGGTAGCCGCCGACGGAGGAACGCCGTGGGCACATGACAGGAGAGAGAGCAGTGCAGCTGGTAGTCGCGCGGATCGGCCGCGCCCACGGCATCAAGGGTGAGGTCACCGTCGAGGTGCGCACGGACGAGCCGGAACTGCGGCTCGGCCCCGGCGCCGTCCTGGCCACCGACCCCGCTTCCACGGGGCCGCTGACCATCGAGACCGGCCGGGTGCACAGCGGCCGTCTGCTGCTGCGCTTCGAGGGCGTACGCGACCGCACGGGCGCCGAGGCGCTGCGCAACACGCTGCTGATCGCGGAGGTCGATCCGGAAGAGCTTCCGGAAGACGAGGACGAGTACTACGACCACCAGCTGATGGACCTCGACGTCGTCACCAAGGACGGGCTCGAGGTCGGCCGGATCACCGAGATCTCACACCTGCCGTCGCAGGACCTCTTCATCGTCGAGCGGCCCGACGGCAGCGAGGTGATGATCCCCTTCGTGGAGGAGATCGTCACCGAGATCGACCTGGAGGAGCAGCGGGCGATCATCGACCCGCCGCCCGGCCTGATCGACGACCGCGCGGAGATCGTCTCCACGCGCGACGCCGAGGCCGCCCCGGAGGGCGACGCCTGATGCGGCTCGACGTCGTCACGATCTTCCCCGAGTACCTGGAACCCCTGAACGTCTCCCTCGTCGGCAAGGCACGCGCGCGTGGACAGCTCGACGTGAACGTGCACGACCTCAGGGAGTGGACGTACGACCGGCACAACACGGTCGACGACACCCCCTACGGCGGCGGCCCCGGCATGGTCATGAAGACCGAGCCCTGGGGCGCGGCCCTCGACGACGCGCTCGCCGACGGGTACGAGGCAGGCGCCCACGGGCCTGTCCTGGTCGTCCCCACGCCCAGCGGGCGCCCCTTCACCCAGGAGCTGGCCGTCGAGCTCTCCGAGCGGCCCTGGCTGGTCTTCACGCCCGCACGCTACGAGGGCATCGACCGCCGCGTCATCGACGAGTACGCGACCCGGATGCCCGTCTACGAGGTGTCGATCGGCGACTACGTCCTCGCCGGCGGCGAGGCGGCCGTCCTGGTCGTCACCGAGGCCGTGGCCCGGCTCCTGCCCGGCGTCCTGGGCAACGCCGAGTCCCACCGCGACGACTCCTTCGCCCCCGGCGCGATGGCGAACCTCCTCGAAGGGCCCGTCTACACGAAGCCCCCCGAGTGGCGCGGCCAGGGCATTCCGGATGTGCTGCTCAGCGGCCACCACGGCAAGATCGCGCGCTGGCGCAGGGACGAGGCGCTGCGCCGCACGACCCGCAACAGGCCCGATCTGATCGAGCGTTGCGACCCCGCGGCCTTCGACAAGAAGGACCGCGAAATGCTCAGCATCCTGGGCTGGCGGCCCGGTCCCGACGGCCGATTTGGGCGACACCCCGACGCCGTGGAAGAATAGGCCGCTGCTGTACGTCCAGCGTGCGCCCCTGCCACAGGGGGAACGACGCTCGCCCGACGCGATCAGCTATCGAATCCTCATCACGAATCTCCCGCTGATGACCTGTGGCATCAGTGAAGAAAGCAGACGATCATGGCTAACCTGCTCGACTCCGTCGACAGCGCTTCGCTGCGCACCGACGTCCCGGCCTTCCGCCCGGGTGACACCGTCAACGTCCACGTGCGCGTCATCGAGGGCAACCGCTCCCGTGTGCAGCAGTTCAAGGGCGTAGTCATCCGTCGCCAGGGTGCCGGCGTGCGCGAGACCTTCACGGTCCGCAAGGTCTCCTTCTCCGTCGGCGTCGAGCGCACCTTCCCGGTGCACACCCCGATCGTCGAGAAGATCGAGCTCGTCACCCGCGGTGACGTGCGCCGCGCGAAGCTGTACTACCTCCGTGACCTGCGCGGCAAGGCCGCGAAGATCAAGGAGAAGCGCGACAGCTGAGCTGGCGCACTGGTTCACATCGGAGCCGGATAGCATCTGGCTCCGATGGACACCGAAGCACAGCACACGGAGCGCGACCGCTCCTCCCCACCCACCGATTCCCAGGACGCCGAGCGCGTCGGGGAGTCCGCGGGGGCGGAGGATCGGTCGCGCTCCGCTTTTGTGTCGTTCGTCGCCTGGCTGCCGGGCGGCAGAGCCACCCTCACCCTGCTCATCTGCACGATGTTCCTGCTGCTCGTCAGCACCTTTGTGGTGCAGCCGTTCCAGATCCCCAGCCGCTCGATGGAGCCCGCGTTCCGGGTCGGAGACCGGGTACTCGTCAACAAGTTGGCGTACCGTTTCGGTTCCGAGCCGCAGCGGGGTGACGCTGTCGTCTTCGACGGCAGCGGCTACTTCGGAGATGCCGACTACATCAAGCGGGTCGCAGGAGTGGGGGGAGACCGCGTGGTCTGCTGCGACAAGCGGGGGAGGATCAAGGTGAACGGCGAACCCGTCGACGAGCCCTACCTGTACCCGGGGGACGCCCCCTCCAAGGTGCCCTTCGACGTCGTCGTACCCGAAGGCAGCCTGTTCCTTCTCGGGGACCACCGCAGCGAATCCCGTGACTCCCGCGACCACTTGGGGCAGCCGGGCGGCGGAATGATCCCCGTCGACTCCGTCATCGGCAGAGCGGACTGGATCGCCTGGCCCATCGGACGCTGGACCTCCCTGGAGCGTCCCGGCGGCTACGCGCGCGTGCCGGCACCAGGCGGCGCGCATGGGTAACCGCGGACGCACACGCGCCAGCCATCGCGCCGACACCCGACTGCCCACCGGATCCCGGCCCACCAGCGGCCCCGTGCTGCCCGGCAGGGCCGAGCGGCGCAAGCTCGCCAAGAAGGTCAAGCGGCGCAGGCAGCGCTCGGCGATCAAGGAGATACCCCTCCTCATAGGCGTCGCGCTCCTCATAGCCCTGGTCCTGAAGACCTTCCTGGTGCAGGCCTTCGTGATCCCGTCGGGCTCGATGGAGCAGACGATCAAGATCGGCGACCGCGTACTCGTCGACAAGCTCACCCCGTGGTTCGGCGCCAAGCCGGAGCGCGGCGACGTCGTCGTCTTCGAGGACCCCGGGGGCTGGCTCGAGGACGAGAAGGGCAAGAAGAAGGACGACCCCGTAGGGGTCAAGCAGCTCAAGGAGGGCCTGACCTTCATCGGTCTGCTGCCCTCCGACAACGAACGGGACCTGATCAAGCGCGTGGTCGGCGTCGGCGGCGACACCGTGAAGTGCTGTGACAAGGACGGCAAGGTCACCGTCAACGGCGTGCCGCTCACCGAGCCGTACATCCACCCCGAGGACAAGGACGAGCCGTCGTCCTTCGAGTTCAAGGTGAAGGTCCCTGAGGGGCGCCTCTTCGTGATGGGTGACCACCGCTCCGACTCGGCCGACTCCCGCTTCCACCGCACCGAGAAGTTCAGCGGCACCGTCTCCGAAGAGAGCGTGGTCGGGCGCGCACTCGTCATCGCCTGGCCCTTCGACCACTGGCGCAAGCTGGAGGAGCCGGATACGTACGCGTCGGTGCCCGACGCGCCAGCAGGATCGGACGTTGCCCTCGGACCGTCGCATAGGGTGGCTCCTGGCCATCGATACGGATTGACCGGACTCCCGACCCCTGCGGAACTCCCGCTCGTTATGGGAGTGGTGGGCCTGCATCGGATATGGGGCAGGCAGCGGCACGGACTGAGGAGTGGATGTGGGGGATGTGGCGGTCGGCGCACGGTCCGGACACGGTGGGCCCGAGGAGCAGCCAGGGCGATCAGACGAGCCGGAGGTCGAGGCCGCAGCGGACGGCGTGACCCCCGGAAGTGACACCGCGGGCGACAGGCCCGCACCCGGCGATCTGGAAGGGAAGCCGCCCAAGGGGGCGAAGAAGCCCCGCTCCTTCTGGAAGGAGCTGCCGCTCCTCATCGGCATCGCGCTGATCCTGGCGCTGGTGATCAAGACCTTCCTGGTGCAGGCGTTCTCGATTCCCTCGGACTCGATGCAGAACACCCTGCAGCAGGGCGACCGGGTCCTGGTCGACAAGCTGACACCGTGGTTCGGCTCGGAGCCCGAGCGCGGCGAGGTCGTCGTCTTCAGGGACCCCGGTCACTGGCTGGACGGCGAACCGACCCCCGACCCGAACGCGATCCAGCGGGTCCTCGGCTGGGTCGGCCTGATGCCGTCCGCCGACGAGAAGGACCTGATCAAGCGGGTCATCGGGGTCGGCGGCGACACGGTGGAGTGCAAGGGCACGGGACCGGTGAAGGTCAACGGCAAGGCGCTGAACGAGCCGTACGTCTTCGAGGGCAACACGCCGTGCAGCGTCGACGACCAGGGCGGCCAGTTCAAGGTCACCGTGCCCGCGGGCAAGATCTGGGTCATGGGCGACCACCGGCAGAACTCGCTGGACTCCCGCTACCACCAGAACCAGCCGGGCGGCGGCGCCGTCCCCGTGGACAACGTCGTGGGCCGTGCCATCGTGATCGCCTGGCCGCCCACCCGCTGGGCGACGCTGCCCAAGCCGGACACCTTCGACCAGCCGGGCATCAGCGCCGCGCTGAGCGCCGCACCGGGTGCCCTCGGGCTCGCGGGTGCCGTGCCGGTCGTGCTGTGGCGCAGGCGCCGTCTCACGGCGGCCGCGGCCGGGAGCACGAGGGTTTCTGGCGGAGGTACCGCCGGGTAGGGTGCCGTCCCAGATCGCTGATCTTCCGTACCCCTGTTCGTTGGGGCGCGAGGTCGTCTCCGACATGGGGGAGCACTGGGATGAGCAGGACACAACGTACGGACGAGGGCCGCGGGCGGCTCGGCAGCGTGCTGTCGGGACTGGCCGTGGCCCTCGGCTGTGTGCTCTTCCTCGGCGGCTTCGTGTGGGGCGCCGTCGTGTACCAGCCCTACACCGTGCCCACCGGGTCCATGACGCCGACGATCGGCGCGGGGGACCGGGTCCTCGCCCAGCGGATCGACGGGAGCGAGGTGCGCCGCGGTGACGTCGTCGTCTTCCGGCAGGCGAGCTGGGGCGACCTGCCGATGGTCAAGCGGGTGGTCGGCGTCGGCGGCGACCGGATCTCCTGCTGCACGGACGGCAAGCTGATGGTCAACGGCAAGCAGGTCGCAGAACCGTATCTCCCCGATGGCGCGGGGGCCGCGGCCACCGGGATCCCCGCCACGACCGTGCCCAAGGGCCGGCTCTTCCTGCTCGGCGACGAGCGCAGCGGCTCCCTGGACTCCAGCGTGCACCTGGGCGACGGCGAGCACGGCTCCGTGCCGCGCGGCGCGGTCGAGGGGCGGGTCGACGCGGTGGCCTGGCCGATGGGCAAGTTCGGGATGCTGGAGCGCCCCGACGGCTTCGCGGACATGTCGGGCGGCATCTCCGATCCGGGCCCGCTGCAGCTGATGGTGACCGCCGTGGTGTCCGGAGCGGTCCTCGTCCTGGGCGGCGCCGCCTACGGTCCGGTGGCCAAGCGTCTTGGCCGCGGGCGTGAGCGGGCGCGCAGCCGTGGCCGTTCGGGAGAGGCAGCTCATGTCGGCTGAGCGGACGGCGCGGCCGCTGCGCAAGGTCGCCCGGGTCGTCCTCCTCGACCCGCAGGACCGGATCCTGCTGCTGCACGGGTACGAGCCGGGGAATCCGGCGGACGACTGGTGGTTCACACCCGGCGGCGGTCTGGAGGGCGACGAGACGCATGAACAGGCCGCGCTGCGTGAACTGATGGAAGAGACGGGCATCACCGAGGTCGAGCTCGGCCCCGCCCTGTGGCAGCGAATCTGCTCCTTTCCCTTCGCCGGACGGCGCTGGGACCAGGACGAGCGGTACTTCCTGGCTCGTACGTCACAGACGGCGACCAGGGCCACGGGGCTGACGGAGCTTGAACAGCGGAGCGTGGCCGGAGCGCGTTGGTGGACGTGCCAGGAACTGACCGAGGCACATGAGACGGTGTATCCGACCAGGCTCGCCGAGTTGCTTCGCAGGCTGCTCGACGAGGGTCCTCCGGGCAGGCCCGAGATCCTCGACACGGAAATCGTGTAGGGGCTCAGGGGGCTGACGCACAATAGGGGGACGCAAGGCTGAAGGGGAACATGCCATGAGCGCCGAGGACCTCGAGAAGTACGAGACCGAGATGGAGCTGAAGCTCTACCGGGAGTACCGCGATGTCGTCGGTCTGTTCAAATATGTGATCGAGACCGAACGGCGCTTCTACCTCACCAATGACTACGAGATGCAGGTGCACTCGGTCCAGGGTGAGGTTTTCTTTGAGGTATCCATGGCGGATGCCTGGGTGTGGGACATGTACAGGCCCGCACGTTTTGTGAAGCAGGTGCGGGTGCTCACGTTCAAGGACGTGAACATCGAAGAGCTCAACAAGAGTGATCTCGAGCTGCCGGGCGGCTGAGTTCACCGCATCGGGTGAGTGGGTTATCCACAACGCGTGAGTCGTCCACCAAGATCCACAAGGCTCGGGACCGGGCCTCAATGTGGGTGTCGGAGGTGGTGCCGACATGAACGCACGGGGGGCACTCGGGCGGTACGGCGAAGAACTGGCCGCGCGGCGGCTGGGTGAAGCCGGGATGACGGTTCTGGCGCGCAACTGGCGCGGTGGCAGGACCGGCGAGATCGACATCGTGGCGATGGACGGCGAAGCGCTCGTCGTCTGCGAGGTCAAGACACGCAGGGCGGGCCTGGCGGGCTCGGCGATCTATCAGCATCCGATGGAAGCCGTGGGCCGCGCCAAGGCGGAGCGGCTGCGGCGCCTGGCCGAGCGCTGGATCGAGGAGCGCGGCGGTCCGCCGCCGGGCGGAGTCCGGATCGACCTCGTAGGTGTGCTGATCCCACGGCGCGGCGCCCCCGTCGTGGAGCACGCGCGGGGGGTGGCCTGATGGGGTTCGCGCGTACGTGTTCCGTGGCGCTGGTGGGTGTCGAGGGCGTCGTCGTCGAGGTGCAGGCCGATCTGGAGCCGGGCGTCGCCGCGTTCACGCTGGTCGGGCTCCCCGACAAGAGCCTGACGGAGAGCAAGGACCGGGTCAGGGCCGCCGTGGTCAATTCTGGGGGTGAGTGGCCGCAGAAGAAGCTCACGGTGGGGCTCAGCCCGGCTTCGGTGCCGAAGGGCGGCAGCGGATTCGACTTGGCTGTGGCCTGTGCGGTGCTCGGGGCCGCGGAGCGGATCGATCCCCGGGTGCTCGCCGACATCGTGATGATCGGCGAGCTGGGGCTCGACGGGCGGGTGCGGCCGGTCCGCGGGGTGCTTCCGGCGGTCCTCGCGGCGGCCGACGCGGGCTATGAGCAGGTCGTCGTCCCGGACTGCACGGCGGCCGAGGCGGCCCTGGTGCCGGGCATCTCGGTGCTCGGGGTGCGCAGCCTGCGGCAGCTGATCGCCGTGCTCACCGATGAGCCGGTGCCGGTGGAGGAGCCGGACGAGCCGGGGCGCCCCGACCCGCTGCTCGCCGGGCTCTGTGTCCCCGGAACGGGGGTCGGGGCGGGGCTCAGCGGCGGCTTTGACGACGCCCATGCGCTGGACCTGGCGGACGTGGTCGGGCAGGTGTCTGCGCGGACCGCCGTGGAGGTGGCCGCCGCGGGGGCACACCACCTCTTTCTGCAGGGGCCGCCGGGCGCCGGAAAGACGATGCTCGCCGAGCGGCTGCCGGCGATCCTGCCCCGGCTCACCCGCGAGGAGTCCTTGGAGGTGACCGCCGTCCACTCGGTGGCGGGCATGCTGCCACCGGGCAAGCCGCTGGTGGACGTCGCGCCGTACTGCGCGCCGCACCACTCCGCGACGATGCAGTCCCTCGTGGGCGGCGGCAAGGGGCTGGCACGGCCGGGGGCGGTCTCATTGGCTCACCGTGGCGTGCTCTTCCTCGACGAGGCGCCGGAATTCAGCAGCCAGACGCTGGACTCCTTGCGACAGCCGCTCGAAGCGGGCCATGTGGTGATCGCCCGCAGCGCGGGGGTGGTGCGGCTGCCCGCGAAGTTCCTGATGGTCCTTGCGGCCAACCCTTGCCCGTGCGGCAGGCACACCCTGCTGGGCGACGGCTGCGAATGCCCGGCGTCCGCGGTCCGCCGCTACCAGGCGCGGCTTTCGGGGCCGCTGCTGGACCGGATCGACCTGAAGGTCGAGGTGGAGCCCGTCACGCGATCCGAACTGTCCGGGTACGGCACGCGGGGCGACTCCACGCAGACCGTCGCGGACCGGGTGCGCACCGCCCGGGAGAGAGCGGCGGCCCGGCTCGCCGACACCGGCTGGCGGACGAACAGCGAGGTCCCCGGACATGCGCTGCGTACGCGGTGGCCCGCCGATCCGGGCGCCCTGGACGCGGCCGAAGTGGACCTGGAGCGAGGCTTCCTGACCGCACGAGGGCTCGACCGTGTGCTGCGGGTCGCCTGGACCATCGCGGACCTCGCGGGCCGCGACCGGCCCTGCGCACTGGACGTGGGCCTGGCGCTGCAGCTGCGTACGGGGGTGCCGCGGGGCGTGCCGATGGCGATCGGGGCGCTGGCATGACGTCCGGATCCGGCTCGGACGAGGAGCGCCTGGCCAGGGCCGCCCTGACCCGGATCCTCGAACCGGGGGACGAGGTGGGCGGGCGGTGGCTGCGAGAGTCCGGGGCCCTCGAAGTGGTCCGGCGGCTCGACCAGGGGGAGGAGCGTCTCGACGGTGTGACACCCGCGCGGTGGGAAGGGCTGCGGGCCCGTGCGGAGCGGGCGAGACCGGCGCGGGACCTGGCGGTGGCGCGGGATGCCGGGGTGCGGTTCGTCTGTCCCGGGGAGGCGGAGTGGCCCGTGCAGTTGGACGACCTCGGGGACGCCAGACCGGTCGGGCTGTGGGTGCGGGGGCGGCCCAGCCTGCGGATATGGGCGCTGCGGTCGGTGGCCGTGGTCGGCGCGCGGGCCTGCACGGAGTACGGCGCGCACATGGCGGCAGGCCTCGGCGCGGGACTCGCCGAGCGGGGCTGGGTGGTTGTCTCGGGCGGGGCCTACGGGGTGGACGGCGCGGCGCATCGGGGTGCGCTCGGAGCGGGCGGTGCCACGGTGGCGGTGCTCGCGTGCGGGGTCGACCGGCCCTATCCGCGCGGGCACGCCGAGTTGATCGGGCGGATCGCGGAACAGGGCCTTGTGGTCGGGGAGTTGCCGCCCGGGGACCATCCGACACCGAGCAGATTCATCCTCCGGAACCGAGTGATCGCCGCGCTCACCCGGGGCAGCGTCGTCGTCGAGGCGGCGTACCGCAGCGGCGCGCTCGTCACGGCGCGCTGCGCCCAGGAGCTCGGTCGCTACACGATGGGAGTGCCGGGCCCCGCCACCAGCGGCCTCTCGGCGGGCGTGCATGAACTCCTGCGCGGCGAGGGTGTTCTGGTGACCGATGCCGCGGAAGTCGTCGAGCTGGTGGGGGACATGGGCGACGTGGCGCCCCAGCGGCGCGGCCCGGTGGTGCCGCGCGATCTGCTCGCCCCTCAGGCCGCGCGCGTCCTGGCCGCGCTGCCCGCCCGCGGGAGCGCGGGGGCGCGGGAGATCGCGCTGGGGGCGGGCACGGCGGTGGACGAGGTTGTCGGTCGGCTGTACGAGTTGCGCTCACTGGGGTTCGTCGAACGACACGGCGATGGCTGGCAGTTGACACGCCAGGCGATTCTGTCGGTCTTCTCGAAGAGAGGGGGGTCGTGACGGAACGTGTTCGGCCGTCCGGATGAATCTCCGATGGCCTTGGGAATTCACGCAGTTGGCGCTCCGGGGTCGTCACGCATTGCGATGAGGGGGACTCTCCGGGGCGTCAAGCGGAACGTATCTGCGTACGCGCGATCCCCCACTCTTCGCACACTGCGACGCTCCAGTCACGCTACGCTCACAAGGATTCCGGCGCGGACAGGCAATCAGGCGGACAACCTCATTCATTTCACGCAAGTTCACCTCACGGGTCCGAGTGACTCCACCAGTACACGGCAGAACGGCTCAAGGCGACGAATGCCCCAGCACACCTCAGGGTCCGACCGGGCGGCAGTTCCCCCCGCCGCCCGTAGCGGCGAGCGGGAGCGGCCTCCCGCACCCTCGTCGCTGGACGAGCTGTGGCGGTCGTACAAGGAGACGGGGGACGGCCGGCTGCGCGAGCAACTGATCCTGCACTACTCACCCCTGGTGAAGTACGTCGCGGGCCGGGTGAGTGTGGGGCTTCCGCCCAATGTCGAGCAGGCGGACTTCGTCTCGTCCGGGGTGTTCGGGCTCATCGACGCGATCGAGAAGTTCGACATCGAGCGGTCCATCAAGTTCGAGACGTACGCGATCACGCGGATCCGTGGCGCGATGATCGACGAACTCCGGGCGCTCGACTGGATTCCCCGGTCCGTGCGGCAGAAGGCGCGCAACGTCGAGCGGGCCTATGCCACGCTCGAGGCGCAGTTGCGGCGTACGCCGTCGGAGGGCGAAGTCGCCCACGAGATGGGGATCGCGCTGGAAGAACTGCACGCGGTTTTCAGCCAGTTGTCGTTGGCGAACGTGGTGGCTCTGGAAGAGCTGCTGCATGTGGGCGGCGAGGGCGGCAACCGGCTGAGCCTGATGGACACGCTCGAGGACACCGCGGCCGACAACCCCGTCGAGGTCGCGGAGGACCGAGAGCTGCGGCGCCTTCTCGCGCGGGCGATCAACACGCTGCCGGAGCGCGAGAAGACCGTCGTCACGCTCTACTACTACGAAGGGCTCACGCTCGCCGAGATCGGCAATGTGCTCGGCGTGACGGAGAGCCGGGTGAGCCAGATCCATACGAAGTCAGTGCTGCAGCTGCGGGCGAAGCTGGCGAGTTTTGGCCGCTGAGCCCGCTGAATCGGTCCTGCCGTCGGCTGCGCCGGGCGGGGTGGGGAGCGGGCGCTCCGGAGCGTATCGACTCCCGTGTCGGCGATCGCGTCCGTAGAGTGGACGTGTGCCAAGGATTCGAGCGGCCTCTGTGGCCGAGCACCGGTCGATGCAGCGCGGCGCCCTGCTGGACGCTGCGCGGTCCCTGCTGTCCGAAGGCGGTACGGAGGCGTTGACCTTCCCCGCCCTCGCCGAGCGCACCGGGCTCGCCCGGTCCTCCGTGTACGAGTACTTCCGGTCGCGGGCCGCGGTCGTCGAAGAGCTCTGCGAGGTCGACTTTCCCGTCTGGGCGGCGGAGGTTTCGGCGGCGATGGAGCGGGCGGAGTCGGCCGAGGGCAAGGTCGAGGCGTATGTGCGGCGGCAGCTGGATCTGGTCGGGGACCGTCGGCACCGGGCCGTTGTGGCGATCTCCGCCGCTGAGCTGGACGCGGGGGCGCGGGAGAAGATCCGTGCTGCGCACGGCGGACTTGTCACCATGATCGGCGAGGCGTTGGCCTCGCTGGGGCATGCGGAGCCTCGGCTTGCGGCGATGCTGCTCCAGGGTGTGGTGGACGCGGCTGTCCGGCGGATTGAGCTGGGGGCCGCGGAGGATCCCTCGGCCATCACCGAGGCTGCGGTCGCCATGGCCCTGCGGGGCGTGCGGGGCTGAGCCCTGGTTTCTCGGCACCCGGCAGCGTGCCGCTGGGCACCGCGCCGTCATTCGGCACCCGGCAGCGTTGCGTTGTGCCCACCCGTTCCGCCGTGCGGAACGCCTGCCCACAACGGGGACGGTCTGGGTGGGGTGCCGTCTGGTGGTGCGGCTGTCCACAGCGGGGGCGGCCTGGGTGGGATGGCGCCCGGTGGAGCGGCTGCCCGCAACGGGGACGGTCTGGGTGGGGTGCTGCCCGGTGGGGTGCTTACCCACAATGCGGGCGGCCTGGGTGGGATGCCGTCATGGAGCGTCCCTGTCCAGGGCGGGGACAGCAGGCGCAAGAGAGGTGCCCCGGTCACCGGCAGGAGCCGTGACGGAGCTCTTCCCAGTAGCCGCGGTGGCAGTAGGTCCAGTGGGTTCAGGTAGGTCTTGCCTCTGCGTAAGCCCCAGTGGAGGCAGCTCTGGGGGCAGTGGTTCGTCGGGAGTTCCAGGGTGCCCAGAGAGGAGCCCGTGGTGATGGCGTCGCCCTTTTTGACCTTGGCCCGTACGGGTTCATAGGTCGTACGCAGTGGGGGATCGCCCGTGGCTTTCAGGTCCACCGAGATCACGCCCCGGCCTGCCACCCGCCCGGCGAAGGACACCGTTCCCGGAGCTGCCGCGCGGACCACCGCCCCCGGCGGTGCGGCGAGGTCCACGCCCCGGTGGCCCCGGCCGTACGCAGTCGCCGGGGGCTCCCAGCCGCGTACCACCAAGGGGCGCACTCCCACGGGCCAGCTGCCGCCCGGCTCACCGGCGGCGGCCGGGAGCGCCGCCGTCATGATCAGTACCGCCAACAGCGCCACCAGGCGCATCTCTCGTCGCATGTGAGACATGCGAGAACCGTCCCGCGCCGGGCCCCTCCGCGGGGATCTTGGACCGGATCTGTGGACTACCAGCCGGTTGTGGACAGCGGCGTCACCCGCTACCTCGCGGGTCCCGTACACTTCTTGTGGCGATCCGGGTCACCGGGTCGACTTCGCACGCCCCGACACCAGGCCATGAAAAGCCAGGTGCCAGCGCCTCTCGGTCCTTTGCGGCACGGCGCATCGCGGGCGTCAGGCGCGACCGCCGTCCGGCGGACGCGGCACAACCGAGAACACCAAGGAGTACGGCCATGGCCGTCGTCACGATGCGGGAGCTGCTGGAAAGCGGCGTCCACTTCGGTCACCAGACCCGTCGTTGGAACCCGAAGATGAAGCGCTTCATCTTCACGGAGCGCAACGGCATCTACATCATCGACCTGCTCCAGTCGCTGTCGTACATCGACCGCGCCTACGAGTTCGTCAAGGAGACCGTCGCCCACGGCGGCACGGTCATGTTCGTCGGCACGAAGAAGCAGGCGCAGGAGGCCATCGCCGAGCAGGCCACCCGCGTCGGCATGCCCTACGTCAACCAGCGCTGGCTGGGCGGCATGCTCACCAACTTCTCGACCGTCTACAAGCGCCTGCAGCGCCTGAAGGAGCTCGAGCAGATCGACTTCGAGGATGTGGCCGCCTCCGGCCTCACCAAGAAGGAGCTGCTCGTCCTCTCCCGCGAGAAGGCCAAGCTCGAGAAGACCCTCGGTGGTATCCGCGAGATGTCCAAGGTGCCCAGCGCCGTCTGGATCGTGGACACCAAGAAGGAGCACATCGCTGTCGGCGAGGCCCGGAAGCTCAACATCCCGGTCGTCGCGATCCTCGACACGAACTGTGACCCCGACGAGGTCGACTACAAGATCCCGGGCAACGACGACGCGATCCGCTCCGTCACCCTGCTCACCCGCGTGATCGCCGACGCCGTCGCCGAGGGCCTCATCGCCCGTTCCGGCGTCGCCACGGGCGACCAGAAGCCGGGCGAGAAGGCCGCCGGCGAGCCCCTCGCCGAGTGGGAGCGCGACCTGCTCGAGGGCGAGAAGAAGGCTGACGAGCCCAAGGCCGACGAGCCGAAGGCCGCCGAGGCCGAGGCCGAGGTTCAGAAGTCCGCCGAGACGGAGAAGGCCGCCGACGCCGAGCAGGCCGACGCCCCCGCCGCCGCCGCGGAAGCCGAGCAGGCCTGACCTTCACAGGTTCGGTAGTTGACGGCGGGGGCCCACAGGCCCCCGCCGTTCACCCGTAGATCTTTCAGACCTCCGAAAGAGAATTTCAGGATCATGGCGAACTACACCGCCGCTGACGTCAAGAAGCTCCGTGAGCTCACGGGCGCCGGCATGATGGACTGCAAGAAGGCGCTCGACGAGGCCGACGGCAGCGTCGACAAGGCCGTCGAGGCCCTGCGCATCAAGGGCCAGAAGGGCGTCGCCAAGCGCGAGGGCCGCTCCGCCGAGAACGGCGCCGTGGTCTCCCTCATCGCCGACGACAACACCTCCGGCGTCATCGTCGAGCTGAAGTGCGAGACGGACTTCGTCGCCAAGGGCGAGAAGTTCCAGGCCGTCGCGAACTCGCTGGCCGCGCACATCGCCAAGACGTCCCCGGCCGACATCGAGGCGCTCCTCGCCTCCGAGATCGAGGCCGGCAAGACCGTCCAGGCGTACGTCGACGAGGCCAACGCCAACCTCGGCGAGAAGATCGTCCTGGACCGCTTCGCGCAGTTCTCGGGCGCCTTCGTCACCGCGTACATGCACCGCACCATGCCCGACCTGCCCCCGCAGATCGGTGTTCTGGTCGAGCTGGACAAGGCCGACGCCGACCTGGCCAAGGGCATCGCCCAGCACATCGCCGCCTTCGCGCCGAAGTACCTCTCCCGCGAGGACGTCCCGGCCGAGGTCGTCGAGTCCGAGCGCCGCGTCGCCGAGGAGACCACCCGCGCCGAGGGCAAGCCCGAGGCCGCGCTGCCCAAGATCGTCGAGGGTCGCGTCAACGGCTTCTTCAAGGAGGCCACCCTCCTCGGTCAGCCGTACGCGCTCGACAACAAGAAGTCCGTCCAGAAGGTTCTGGACGAGGCCGGTGTCACCCTGAAGCGCTTCTCGCGCATCAAGGTCGGCATCTGAGTCCGTACCGCGATCGACGGTAGACCCCGCTAGGGTCGACAGCGGTCGCCCGCGTACCCCACGCAGTACGCGACGTACGACCGCAGATCTGACGAGGAGGCCATTGCCGAGCATGGGTTGCGAACAACACCCCACCGGCAGTGGCCTTCTTCGTATGTGCGCCGAGCAAAAAGAAGCGAGAACTCCATGACCACCAAGGCCGACACAAAGAGCGACGACGGCAAAGTAGCCGGTCGTTTCCTGCTGAAGCTCTCCGGCGAGGCATTCGCCGGCGGGGGCGGCCTTGGCGTCGACCCCGATGTGGTGCACGCGATCGCCAAGGAGATCGCGGCCGTCGTACGTGACGGAGCCCAGATCGCGGCCGTCATCGGCGGCGGCAACTTCTTCCGCGGCGCCGAGCTGCAGCAGCGCGGCATGGACCGGGCCCGTTCCGACTACATGGGCATGCTCGGCACGGTCATGAACTGCCTTGCCCTGCAGGACTTCCTGGAGAAGGAAGGCATCGACTGCCGCGTGCAGACCGCCATCACGATGGGGCAGGTCGCGGAGCCGTACATCCCGCTGCGCGCCGTCCGGCACCTGGAGAAGGGCCGTGTCGTCATCTTCGGCGCCGGTATGGGCATGCCGTATTTCTCCACCGACACCACGGCCGCGCAGCGCGCCCTGGAGATCGACGCCGAGGCCCTGCTCATGGGCAAGAACGGCGTCGACGGGGTCTACGACTCCGACCCGAAGACCAACCCGGACGCGGTGAAGTACGACGCGCTCGGCTACGGCGAGGTCATCACCCGCGACCTGAAGGTCGCCGACATGACCGCGATCACGCTGTGCCGGGACAACAAGCTGCCCATCCTCGTCTTCGAGTTGCTCTCCGCAGGCAATATCGCGCGCGCCGTCAAGGGTGAGAAGATCGGCACGCTCGTGGGTGACCACGGCACCCGGGTCTGACCCAGGCACGTCCCCCGAGGGATGGACAAAGCCCTGCCTGTCGGACACGGTGCAGGGAAAGAGACGCGACGCAGCCGACGCCCCATGGACTCCCCCTACTTCACCGTGTGGGGGCGCCCCCAGCCCACTCACAAACGCAGGAGCAAGTGGTGATCGAAGAGACCCTCCTCGAGGCCGAGGAGAAGATGGAGAAGGCCGTCGTGGTCGCCAAGGAGGACTTCGCCGCGATTCGCACAGGCCGTGCGCACCCGGCGATGTTCAACAAGATCGTGGCCGACTACTACGGCGCCCTGACGCCGATCAATCAGCTGGCCTCGTTCTCGGTGCCCGAGCCGCGGATGGCCGTGGTGACCCCGTTCGACAAGAGCGCGCTGCGCAACATCGAGCAGGCGATCCGCGACTCCGACCTCGGCGTCAACCCGAGCAACGACGGCAACATCATCCGGGTGACCTTCCCGGAGCTGACGCAGGACCGCCGCAAGGAGTACATCAAGGTCGCCAAGACCAAGGCCGAGGACTCCAAGATCTCGATCCGCTCCGTCCGCCGCAAGGCCAAGGAAGCGATCGACAAGGCGATCAAGGACGGCGACATCGGCGAGGACGAGGGCCGTCGCGCGGAGAAGGAGCTCGACGACACCACCACGAAGTACGTCGCCCAGGTGGACGAGCTGCTCAAGCACAAGGAAGCCGAGCTGCTCGAGGTCTGAGTGCTCGGGTCCAAGGACTGAGGAATCCGATCCGTGAACGACTCTTCCTGGGGGGCGCCTCCCAGAGCCGGGTACTGGGGGCCGCCCGACCAGGGCCCTGCTCAAGGGGCTGCCCCGGCAGGTCCCGCGTACGATGCGCATGACGCCCTGTATCCAGCAGAGACGCAGCCCATGCCCATCGTGCCCGACGTGCCTGATGTACCCCAGGAGCCCATGCCCAACGCACCACAGCCCGCCCCCGAAGCGCCTCGTGCGCCTCAGGCGCCGCAGAAGAAGAGCGCGGGCCGTGACCTCGGGGCGGCCATAGGAGTCGGTGTCGGGCTCGGCGCGGTGATCGTCGCGTCGCTCTTCATCGTGAAGGCCGTCTTCATCGGCGTCATAGCGGTCGCCGTGGTGGTCGGCCTCTGGGAGCTCACCTCGCGGCTCGAGGAGCGCAAGGGCATCAAGGCGCCGCTCGTGCCGCTCG
The DNA here is from genome assembly GCF_040640795.1 of Streptomyces sp. NPDC021622. NCBI lineage: Bacteria > Bacillati > Actinomycetota > Actinomycetes > Kitasatosporales > Streptomycetaceae > Streptomyces > Streptomyces sp. NPDC021622. The sequence goes on along the minus strand of NZ_JBFACK010000012.1, from coordinate 52,292 downwards.
CGGTGGGCGGCGCGGCGATGGTCGTCGCCGGGTACGTCCGCGGGGCCGAGGGCGCCTGGGTCGCGATGGCGCTCACCGCGCTCGCGGTGCTCGTCTGGCGCATGACCGAGCCGCCCGAGGGCTATCTGAAGGACGTCACCGCGGGGGTTTTCGCCGCGTTCTACGTCCCGTTCCTCGCGACGTTCGTGGCGCTGATGCTCACCGCGGACGACGGCCCGCAGCGGGTGCTCACGTTCCTGCTCCTGACCGTGGTCAGCGACACCGGGGCGTACGCGATCGGCTGGCGCTTCGGCAAGCACAAGCTGGCGCCGCGCATCAGCCCCGGCAAGACCCGCGAGGGCCTGCTCGGCGCGGTGACGTTCGCGATGGCGGCCGGCGCGCTGTGCATGGAGTTCCTGATCGACGACGGCAGCTGGTGGCAGGGGCTGCTCATCGGCCTCGCGGTCGCCGCGAGCGCGACGCTCGGTGACCTGGGCGAGTCGATGATCAAGCGGGACCTCGGGATCAAGGACATGGGCACGCTGCTCCCGGGCCACGGCGGCATCATGGACCGCCTCGACTCGCTGCTGCCGACGGCCCCGGTCGTCTGGCTGCTGCTCGTCATCTTCGTGGGTTCCGGCTGACCCGCGTCCGTGTACGAGAGGGGCTCGCCGTCCACTGGACGGCGAGCCCCTTTTTCGCGTGAGCTTCGTATGCCGCTTACTTCAGCTTGTGGCACGCCTTCGAGAGGTCCTTCCACTGCACGCAGACCTGCGTGCCCTTGCGGAGCTTGGGCCCCGTGGTGGTCCCGGTCTTGCCCCAGTCGACCTCGGCGGCGTTGCCGTGCGGGACCGAGTCGGCCTTGCGCCAGTTCTTGCCGACGTGGGTCGAGCCGCCCGGCTGCTTGTACAGCCAGCGGGCCTTGCCCGCCTTGTACGGAGACCTGGCCGTCTGGACATAGTTCAGGCCACGCATGGTGGCCCCCTTCTTGTTCCAGTAGAAGAAGGAGACCGAGTACACGCAGGTCCTGCCGCTCTGCTTCACGCAGCGCACCTCTTGGTGCTTGCTCACGCTCGCGGCGGCCTTGGCCTGGGCCCCGGTCTGGGCGTTGGCCGGTGCGGCGGTCGTGACGGCGAGCGCTGCGGTGGCGCCGATCAGAAGCGCCTTCCCCGTTTGATTCAACACGTGCTGATTACCTCCAGCGGAGTTGATGTTGTCAGGGGAGACTGTAGTGATCAATGGCAGGATCATGACAGCAGTTTGGTCGCAGTCCTGGCATAGCCTCGTTTCAGGAGATCTCACATGCTGCCGTGTGTCTCCACTCCGAGGAGGCGATGGTGAGCGGAACCGGGGCGCGGTTACTCGCGGGCGCCATGATCGTGACCTGCGTGGCGCTCCTCGGCCCCAGTGCACCGAACGGTGCGCACATCGCCAGGCCACTGCCGGCAGGCGCCCCCGAAGAGGTCGTACCGAACCGGGTCATGACGTGGAACATCTGCAACCCCTGCAACGCGAGCGGGCAGAACGTCGGCCGGGCGGCGGAGATCGCCACGTACGCGCCGCAGGTCGTCGGCCTGCAGGAAGCGTGTGTCCGGGACGTCGAGAGCATCCGGGATCATCTGCAGTACCAGTACGGGCTGGTGTACCACGTCGAATACGGGTCGGTTCTGCGCAACTGGGGCCGCTGCGGGGGACTGCCGTGGAGCCCGGGCGCCTTTGGCCAGGCGGTCCTCTCGGCGGCGCCGATGACGGACCGTACGAGCGTGGAATATCCCGACGGCGGATCCGAGGACCGCGGGTACATGGCCGTCACCACCCTCGTGGACGGCCGGCCTGTCCGGGTCTTCAACACGCACCTGGCCCATCGGCACCAAGAAGCGGTCCGGTCCGCACAGGTCGGCGTGCTGGCGGCGGAGGTCGCCCGGCACGACCGCGCGATCGTGCTCGGCGACTTCAACGCGGTGCCGGCTGCCGCCGAGCTCACCGGGATGTGGGGCCTGGCCGCGGACGCGGACCCCGAGTGCGGTCCCTCGGCCACCGGTGTCTGCGAGACGACCACCGATTGGCACACCAAGTTCGACTACGTCTTCCTGCGGGGCTTCGACCGGCTCGAACACGGTGTGCATCCCACCCGGTACTCGGACCACAGCCTGCTCCACGCCGACGTGGGGCCGAAGCAGCGGCCGTGACCTGGCCGGGCCCCCGCCGTCTGAGACACTGGATTCACCATGCCTGTACCCGGAGAACTGGCAGCATTTCGACGCTAGCAATCGCTCTACCTGGGCTTTTTATGCTGGCAGTTGACCTGCTGAGTTCCGCTGGGCCGTCGCTGGGCCGTGGGCAGCCATGGGATGGCCGTATGCGTATGCCCAAGGCCCCGCGTTGGGGCAAGGTGCGAGGCCCGAGTCTGTTCGTCCCGGGCCTCGCGTTCGTGAGCTACAGGTGCGGCCCGATCACCAATACTGTGATCACGGGGACCTCGTTACCCTGTTCGTCCTTCTCGTTGGGGCCATACATCCAGTAGATGCGCCAGGCTGATGCGGTCTGGTTCTCGACGTATGAGTCCCATACCTTCTCGTTCGGCAGGTTCGGGAAGTTCTCGTACAGGTGCGACCGCAGGCCGGGGTACCTGGGGTCCGTCTGAAGGCGTCCGAGCGTGCGGTTCACCTTCTTCAACTTCGAGAAGGTGGCGTTGCCGCCAGCGATCAGCCGGTCACGCGTTTGCTCGGCGTCGTCGGTAAAGCGAAGGGTGAACACGGGCTAGTCCTCGGTTTCGTCCTCCGCGAGGTACTGGGTGAAGTCGCCGAGGTCTTTGGTCTTCCCGTCCCTTGCCTGCTCCACCCCGCGGCGCACGCGATCTGCCACTTCGTGGTCTGTCCAGACCAACATCTCGCGTTCAGGGATGGATACGACGGGGGTCAGCAAGAGCACGCCGTCCGGGTCGGCCTCCACCCTGTAACGCCTGCCTGGCTTGGCTCCGGCGCGACCGAGGGAGATGCGGCCCCTGGCGTCGACTTCGGTCTCTGCGACGACTTCAAACTCCTCGCGTGTGCTGGTTTCCATAGCGCGGGCTCCTTGTGGTCCGACTTTCGGCGCCTGTCGGTCAGCGCCACGAGGGTGAAACGGCCGAGTGCGGGCTGAGTCTCGTGGTAACGCCCAGCTTACCTCACAGGGGCAGAGGGGCAATACCCACTTTCCCCCAAGTGGATTGCGGCTCGCGGCTAAGCCGCTTGGGCCGTTGCTGTACTGCCTTCGCCCTCGCTGGTGGCCTGATAGAGGCCGTCGATGGCCTTTCGCGTACGGGACTCGCTGCTCGGCATGAGGTGCGTGTAGACACGCAACGTGAAGCCGGGGTCCGTGTGCCCGAGGTAGTTGCTCAGCGCCCTGATGTTTTCCCCGGCGTCCAAGAGCACTGAAGCGTAGAAGTGCCGAAGTGCGTGCATCCCGTGCTCGCGCGCGGAGGGCAGGGGGCCGCCGTCCTCCGGCTGCTGGATGAGCCCTGCCCCGGCGAGGGCGGGTTTCCATGGGTTGATGTTGAAGTTGCTCCGGTAGACGTGGTTGCCCTGCGGACCCGAGAAGATGAGTCGCTTGGTGATGAGCGGGCCGTCGGGCCTCATCCACGGAAGGGTGATATCCACGGGCGGGTGCTGCTTCACGTGGAGAGCGAGCGCCTGGCCGACTTGCTCAGGCAGCGGCACGTCACGCTCCTTATCGCCCTTCGGCAGGCCGAAGTACGCCTTGCCCTTCACTACTTTGATCTGAAGTCCGACGTGCAGCCATCCCGTAAGGAACCCCACTGCGGCCAGGGGCAGACCGAAGATCTCGCCTTGCCGCAAGCCGCACCCTGCCCCGAGATCCACCATGGCTCGGTAGCGCGCCGGCAGAGCCTCACGAACGGCGAACGTCTGCTCTGCGGTCCACGGGGTGACGCGCTCACCGCTTGGCTTCGGGGCTGTCACTGAGCTTGCACGGCAGGGGTTGCGAGGGATGAGCCCGTCATCCACAGCCGCGGTGAGCACGGCGGAGATGTTCGCGAAGATGCTGCGGCGATACGACGACGCGAGGCCAGCGTCTTCCAACTGACGGAGCCAAGTGCGGATGTGGCTCGGCCTGAATGACGCCAGAGGGCGTGAACCGATGTACGGGAAGGCGTGGAGCCTCAGCCGCGTCTCTGCCGTGGTCCGCGTCGCCACGTCCGTGGACTGAGCCGCGATCCAGCGTTCTGCGTACTGCTTGAACGTCGTTCGGGCGGCGGCGGGATCCATGTACTGACCGCGCGACATGTCGGCCTCGATCTGGGCCAGCCACTTGTCTGCCAGCCGCTTCTGTCCGTCACGGAAGGACTTGCTCTTCTCGGTGCCGTCGGGGCCGACGTAGCGGGCGCGGTAGCGCATCCCGCAGCCGTGGCGGTTGGTCTTGACGCGGCAGGTCTTGCCGGTGGCGTCGGTTTCGGTCTTGAACCAGCGGTCTTGGATGTGGCCGGCCATGGGGCGGCGGTCCTTTCGCAGAGCAGTGCAGGGCAGGGCCATGTGGCCCCGCCCTGCGAGTGGTTGGACGTGTTTGGTGGGGTTGCAGTCAGGCGGCCGTGTCGGTGGCCATGCGTTGCGTGGTCCAGTCGCGTACGGCGGTGGGGTCGTAGCGGACGTACTTGCCGACGCGGAAGCCGGGCGGGCCGGTGCGCTTCTTGCGCCACTGGTAGACGGTCTCCAGCGGCACGGAGAAGAGGCTCGCGACGTCTTCGGGTGTGAGGTAGCGGTCGGGCAGCCCCGCCCGGAGAGTGGCGAGTGGATCGGGTGATGTGCGCGAAGGCGTACTCATGGGGTGTGCCTCCTCAGCAAGGTGTCTCGGACCCTTCCGGGAAGTCCGCTACTTCCGCTACCGCCGCTACCGCGCAGGTCAGGGGCTTGTTGGAGGTAGCGGGAAGGGGTAGCGGTAGCGGATAGGTAGCGGCAACCGCTCCCGGTTGCCGCTACCGCATCACTGCTGGTCAGGCCAGGTTTTCGGTGCCGGGTAGCGGAGGTAGCGGACTTTCCGGGGGAGGGGGGCAGTAGCGCGCCCACGCGTCCCAGAGGTCGGCGGCGTAGTAGCCCTTGAGGACGCTTCCGGCGGTCTTGATGTTGCGGGAGGCGATGGGCTCGTTGTCGCCGGTCATGTACTCGGCGAGCATCTTTGACAGGCGCCGGTTGTCGAGCGGCTTGCCGTGGAGGTCGGCCCACGGTGCGTCGTCCAGGGCGTTGAGCCTGTCGAGGATGGCGATGGTGGGTAGGCGATCGATGCCGACCATGACGTGATCGCGGAGATCGGTCAGCAGCCGTACGCCCAGGCTGCCTTTGTCGTTGGCCTTGGACGCGGTCACCAACGTCACGCATGCCTCGCGCGCCCTGGTGGGCCAGGCGCCGCCGGCGGCGTCAGCGATGGCGAGCAGGGGTTCCCACACGTCGGCGGGGCGGTCGGTGACGCCGTCGGGCATCTGCGGCCACGCTCCCATGACCGAGTCGCGTGCCTGCTCCGTCCACTGTGCGAGCCGGTCGCGAAGCTTGTGCCCCTCGGCCTCGTGGAGGCGGGCGCGGAAGGCTTCCACAAGCTCGTTGCGGGCCCGGCGGCGCATCCGGATCACGACCGAGCGGGTCATGATCGTGTCCGGCAGTGCTCCGAGTCCGGCGACCGCGACCGCGCAGTACGACGGGAAGGCTTGCACGGTCTGGTTGCCGCCATCGCCGATGCACCGGTAGGTCACTCCGGTGCGGCGGTGGCCGGCGTTGAGGAAGCCGCGCAGTTCCTCGTTGTCCCCAGCCTTGGGGCCAAAAATCGTGTCGATCTCGTCGAACAGGATCGTCGGCCGCCCGTTGGGGTTCGACACGGAGCGGAACAGTGCGGCGGCGGACGCGTTCACGGCCGTCATGGGCTGCGGCACGAGGGTTTCCACGACTTCCAGGGCGCGCGATTTGCCGGATCCCGGCTCGGGGCTGAGGAAGGCGACGCGGGGGGTGGAGTCGAAGCAGTCGAGCAGGTGGGCGTGTGCGTCCCACAGGGCGACGGCCACGTAGGCGGCTTCGTGGGGGAAGACGTTGAAGCGGCGGTGGAAGGCTTCCACCTCGTCCAGCAGTGCGGCGCCGTCGGTGTGGTCGGTCATGCGGCGGCCCTTCCTTCCTCGTGCGGTGCGGGGGTGCCGGTGCAGGTGGCGCGGTGCACGTCCCAGAGGGCGACGAGTCGGGCGACCTGTCGGGCCCCGGCGGCGGTGTCGGTGAGTCCGCAGGGACAGGCGAACGCGGCGTCGGGGGTGTCACCGTGGCGCGTGGACCAGCGGGCACCGTCGTAGTGGTCGCGGTAGACCGGCGGGGCGTAGATGCGGATACCGGGCTGTTGCGGCGTCGGGTCATCCGGGTTGTGGCGTACCTGGCTGGTGGACTGCTGGTCAGGGCGAAGGGCAGTGACGACGCCCTGACGGGCGGCGTCTTTCGGCTCGCCCACCGCCGCAGCGTCCACAGGCCGCGGCGCGTCCTGCGGTGCGTCCAGGGCGGGGACGCTCTTCAGCGGGGGATGGGGGTGGGTGCTCATGCCGCATCCCGCCTTGCGGTGTTGTGGGCGATGGACCAGTTCAGAGCGCTGCGCAGAGTCGAGCGGCACTCGGACGCGGACAGGCCGACCCGTTCCCCCGCCTCCTGAAGAGCAGCCTCGACGGTCGACCGCGGAAGGTCGCCCCACGCGATGAACCGTCCCAGGGCTCGCGCTGCGGTGAACAACTTCGCCTCGCGCTCGCCGAGTTGAGCCCCACAGACGTTGCGGGTCTCATTGGCGAGCGCAATGTCGGCGTATCAGCGGGATTGTGCCGTTACGGCCACTGAGGGGGTCTGGTGAGGCTTGGGGGCGGGCTTGAGGATGCTCAGCAGCCATCCGGGCAGTGAGGCCGCCACAGAGCCGCCCACGGCTTCGTACCGTCCGGCGGCGGTGATGCTGCCCGCCCCGACGACGTAGCCGCCCCATGCGCGGGTGTCGACCAACGGCGCGATGGTGCCCGCTGTGTTGCTCAGCCGCACGCCGGACGGAGCAGCGAAGTACAGGTGTTGTCCGCTGCTCGCGGTCCGCGTCCGGCAGGTAGCCGGGACGGGGTGACCGGTGCGCTCGCAGAGCGCCTTGAAGGTCGTCACGCCGCAAGGCGTGTCCGAAGTGCCCTTGTCCTTGGGCATGTCGAGATCGATGACGAGCAGCCCAGAGGGGCCGGTGGCGATGCCGACGTTGAACGCGCCGTGCGACCAGGTGGCGCGGATACGGTCCGCGTCGGTGGTGGCGCGCTGCTCCCACTTGCGGTGACCGCTCGCGCAGACTCCAGTGCGGGGGCAGGAGGCTTCGCCGTGCAGCGCGGGCCGCTTGGTCTCGGGCCGGAGCGGGAAGACGTGCCATCCGCGAGCGGCAGCATCTAAGGCGGCGGCCATCAGGCCCTCTCGCCGGTTGGCGGTCGGTTGCGTCATGCTGGGTTCCTCCACAGGTCTGTTGCGGGCAGGTGGACAAGGGCGGCCCCGGACTTTGGCGAGACGGGGGCCGCCCTTGGCGCTACGGCTGGTTGGTGTTCCTGGCCCACACACCGGTGGTACGGCTGTGGACGGTGCGCCGGTCCTGGTGGACGGGGCCCTGGTAGTGGTGGTGGATGTCCGGGGCGGGCTTGGCGCGCTTGGCGAGCCGGGCCAGGGCGAGCACGAGGGCGGTCGGGGCGCCGAACACGAGGCCGCACACGATCGGGTCGGCGAACTGCGACACGTACATGAGCACGGCCGCCGTGCCGCCGACCATGACGGTGGTGGTGCCGCCGGCGAGCAGGAGCACGCTGGCATCGGTGGCGCCCTGGCTCATCGGGGGCCGTCCGGGCTGGACGACGGCCGGAGCATCGCCGTGGGCGGGCAGCGGGGTGTCATCGCGGTAGGCGGTGGGCCGGTAGGCGTCGGCGATGATCCGGCGAGCCTCCGTTTCAGCCTGAACCTCGCTCAGTCCGGCGCTCACGGCGACCGATTCAAGGGTGGTGTCGGAGTACATGCGGAATCCCTTCTCGGAGGTACTCAGGGAGGCGAAGGCACCCCCTACCGGGGGCGCGTGGGAGGGGGTTTCGAGGAGGTGACCTGCGGCGCCTCCCTGCCTCCCTGAGTGATCATTCGTGCAGGTCAGGGCCAGGGAGGCGGGTCGGGGAGGCGGTCAGGGAGTTCTCCCTGCCTCCCTGACCCCGGCAGGGTGCGCCTCCCTCTACTCGTTGGCGGAAGCGGAACCGTCGTCGAGGCGTTCGACGCGGGCACGGGCGAGGCGCTCGCGGCCCACGACCATGACGCCGTCCGACTTGTAGGGCTCGGCCCCGGTGCCGTCGAGGACGCGCTTGAGATCGAGGAAGGACCACTTGCCGTACGCGTCCTCGTTGAGCGCGGCGAGCCGCTTGAGGACGTCCTGAGTGCGTACCCGTGAGGCATCCCCGAGGACGGAGAAGATGTCGGCGAGCGGGTCGCGCTGCTCACCGGTGTCGATGCTGTGCACGGTGGCCACCCCGTCGCGCAGCAGCTTGGCCCGTTCGGCGATCACCTTGGCGTCGTCGGTGCTGATGTAGTGCGTGCGCACCGTGATGGACGATTGTCCGGCGGGAATGTCGATGCCGTCGGAGGCGATGACGAGAGTGCCCTTGTCCAGGCCCTGCCGCAGCAGGTGCGGGGCCGCGCCGCCGTCAACGGCCTTGTCCCCCAGCGCCATACGGGCCTGCGACTCCGTGCCCAGGGCGAGCGAGGCGCGGGTGTGGGCGCCCTCGCGGACCAGCTTGGGCAGGTTCTGGTCGGTGGGGTCCTGGGTGCCCTGCCACAGCAGCACGTTGACCGCGCGGCCCTGGTTGTGGACCTTGCGGCAGGCCATGAAGTACCGCGAGGTGGCCTTGGAGCCGCCGTAGGGCCGCTTGTCCTCATCCATGAGCGGGCACATGAACGCGACCTGTGCCTCATCGACCACGAGCAGCAGGAGGGGGAAGACCGTGCCGGGCGGTGCCTGAAGGCGGCGGTTCATCTCCTCCACACCGGACTCGACCATCTCGGTCGCCTCGATCACGTGCTCATCGGTCGGCCCCTGAATCAACACGGTGGCCAGGCCGTCGAACATGGCCCAGTCACCTGCCCCCTTGAGGTCGGCGATACGAAACTCCACCGACCGGCACAGGGCGAGCCACAGGACCAGCGCCCGCAGTGCGGCGGTCTTGCCCTGGTTGGACAGACCCGTGATCAGCAGCATGCGCTGAAACAGGCTCAACAGGGCGGCATCCCCGCGCAGATCCTGCCCCCACGGGGCGCGCCCCTTGGCGTAGTCGGCGGTCAGACTCTCGTCGGTGACCAGCGGAGACGGGCCGATCGGCTCATCCAGCGCCCCGGAGTCGGCGATCCACAGCCGGACCGTGCGGGCCGCCTCCGGGAGTGTGATGAACACCTCGTGCTCGTGCCGGGTCAGGTTCTCCGCGAGCTTGCGGCGCTTGTTCTGCACCTCCACCGTGGACACCCCGGAAGGGAGGGTCACGTCGACTTCCACACCGCATCCGGCGATGCGGATCGGACCCAGCATGGCGGCGCCGGCGTCGCCCATCTCCTTGATGGCGTTCTTCAAGGCGGGCACCCCGAGGTCGCGCAGGGCCTTGACCACGATGGACGGGGTGATTGGCTCGCCTTCGCCGTTGCGGACGTTGTCCGGGAGCGCCCAGTTAGGTGCGGCCTGTTGCTTGCGGCCGACGGCCCACAGGGCGAGCAGCGCGAGGAACGGGCCGACCGTGAGCGCGGGACCCCACACGACCTGCACGATCCGGATGAGCAGAGCGATGAAATCAATCGTGGCGGCGAGCGGGGTGACGACGTCGGCGACGTCCCCGTTGTTGATGGCCATCACGATGCCGAGCGCGACCAAGGTTCCGATGCCCATCCCGGTGCCGACCGCCACGCCCTTGGCCGCGTCGACCGGAGAGTGCAGCAGGTCCATGCGGCGGCGGTGGCGGGCATCGCGGAAGCGCTGAAGGCGCTCCTCCCACTCCTCGGCCACCTCATAGTTGCCGGCCGCTTCGGCGGCGCGAAGCATGCGCTCGTAGCGGGCCCCGGTGCGGCCGTCCCACGTGCGGCGGGCCATGACCCTCGTGCCACCGACCACGTACATGCTGTGGCGGACCGCCAACCGGCCCGCCTCCTTGGTGCGTTCGTGCGTAACGGCCGTCTTGATGGCGCGTCCGGAGCGCACCCACAGCGGTACCGCCGGGACGGGCGGAGTCGTGGGCATGGGCGGGACCACGGTCAGCGTGGTCACGGTCGCGGTGTCGGCGGTGGGTGGGTCGGGGTTCTTGTGCAGGTGAACGACGTTCTCGCTCATGACGGAAAGGACTCCTGACTACCCCTACAGGGGCGGGAAGTTGAGGGGACGGTGCGCCTGCGGGCGGGTCACCACCAGCCGGAGGACTTCTTGGCGGCCTTGGCGGTGGCGGCCTCGTTCACGACGCGCTGCCGCTCGCTCTGCAGCGCGGTGATCTCCGCCTGAAGGCGCGTGACGGCCGCGTCCCAGGCCGTGTCCGCCCGCTCCTCGTCGCGGTCGCCGCTCTTGTGCCGCGCGACCTTCATCGAGCCGCTCGCGGCGGCAGAAAGGAGGGCGCGGCGCTCGCGGCCGGTCAGCGGCCACAACTGCCGCTCCCGGGCGGCCTCCAGCTTGCGGGTGGTCACCCGGATCTCACGGTCCAGGCGGCGGGTGTCGGGCTTGCCCATGTCCAACTCCTAGAACTGGTAGAAGGGGAGCGCGGAGGGCTGTTCCTCGCGGCGGATGCAGGGCTCGCAGGCGCCGCGGGAGGTGCGGATGACGTATCCGGCATCAGTGCCGCAGCGCGGGCATGTGCGGCGGGGCCGCATCATCGCCTCGTGCGCCCGCCAGCGGGCCGGGGTCATCGGCCGTACGGGCTTGGCCCGGTCGATGCGGTAGAGGTAGGCCACCCCCAGACCGCGCGACCAGCGCCACAGCACCTGAGCGGCGATGTCCTGCCCGCCGGGCCGCAGGCCCCGCGCCCGCAGCTGCTTTCGGGTCGCCAAGCCGTCGGGGGCGCAGTGCAGCGGGTAGGTGGGGATGCCGTACTTCTCGCCGTCCGGATCGAAGTACCGGGCCAGCGAGCGGGCGGCCATCAGGCCACCGCCGCAGCGTGCTGAGCGCGTTCGGCCCGAAGCGTGTCCCGCAGCATCCGGGCGTTCTTCGGCGAGGTGTGCACCGCCAGGCGGATGCCCTCAGCGGTCAGCTTCGCCTCAGGCCAGTCGGCCGTCACCGTGCGCGCCTCATCGAGCAGCTGCTCCGGGGTGCGCTTGGGGCGAGGTGATCGGGCAGCGTCGGGGACGCGGCCGGTGGCCCCGCGCGGGCGGGTCGATTCCGCCGCCACCGCGCGCGGCTCGATCGGGGCGACCGGGGTCGGCTCGATCGCCGGGAGCGGCTTGAGCGGGAGGGCCGACTTCAGGAAGCCGACCGGCACCGGATTCGGCAGCGCCACCCGGTTCACGGTGATCGGCGTGGGGGTCGATACCGGCAGGTCAGCCGTAGACCGATTGCTGATGGTCTCGGTAGATTCCTCCGCATTTGCGGTCGGAGGGTCGATCGGGGCGGGCCGGTGGTGCAGGACCTTGGCGACCAGATCCGATCCGAAGTAGATCGACCCGACCGGCAACGAGGTGGCCAGCAGCACCAGCGCCCAGTTCGCCGGATCCCAGTCCGCGAGCCGACCCCAGCCGACCGTCCGACCGTGCAGCTCGGGCACGAGGCCGTGCACGTAGTTCAGGACCAGCGAGGCGAGGGTGTACGTGCCGAGCACGCGCAGCGCGAACGTCCGGTCCCGCCCGGCGAGCACGAGGGTGGCGACCAGGGCGAGCGCCATCAATCCGTCGACCACGAAGGGGTAGAGCGTCGCGGCCGTGTGGTCCGCGCCGACCGCGTTGGCGATGTCTCGCAGCGCGTTCCACGAGACGCGGAAGGCCATGGCGACCACGACGACCAGCGCAGTGACCAGGAGGATCTTTCCCTTGCGGTTCATGCCAGTGCACCCCCGACCTGGATGAGGGCGGCGAGGATGAGCAGGGCGCCGCCCGCGCGGGTCAGGTCGATCGCCCGCTGAAGGCTGGTGAACTTGACCACCGCGATGCGGGACAGGCCCGCGATGTCGGCGCTGAGGTCGGTGGCCAGGGTGGCGCTGATCTCCTCGGCCGTGAGCGTGGCCCACAGCGGGAAGCCGTGGCTCCCGCCCAGGTTGGGGCGCACCGACTTCAGCAGCAGCGCGGCCGCCGCGAGCAGCAGCGCCGTGCCGAGTCCGCCCGCGATGTAGGCGGGCAGCGAAAGGGGCGCGTCCTTCGCGACCGTCCACGATCCGGCGAGCAGCGCGCCGATGAACGCGAGCAACAGGCTGGTCTTGGTGTCGGTGCGTGCGATCTCCGCCTTCACTTCGGCGTGCGCAGCCCGCAGGTTCGACTCAGTGGCACTCACGCGCCCACCCCCGCGGTAACCGTGGCGGCGTTGGCGAGCGTCACGCGGGCGGCGAGGGCCTTGCGGCGGGCCCGGCGAAGGCGCCGCTCGTCCAGCTCGTTCGGCGTGCGGTCAAGGGTGATGATCTGCGCGTCCAGCAGCTCGACGTCCGCCAGGATGACGGGCATCTCCAGCTCGATGGACTCCAGCTCAGCGGCCGTGGGCTCCATGAACGGCTCGAACGCGGTAACAGCTTCTTGAACAGTGACGATGTCTTGCATGGGTCGTGACTCCTTAGGGGTGGAACGGCCCGAACAGCGGCTCCTGGGAGGCACCCCAGGAGCCGCGCGCCGTTAAGTGAGGAAAGCCGCGTCTCTTCGCGCGGCACGGTCGCCGGGGCGACCGCGGTCACCACCAGCTGGACTGCTTCTTGGGCGCCTTGCCCTCGGGCGGGCAGCCGTTGTGCAGGTGGTCCAGGCACGGCCCGCAGTCCTGGCCGGGCTTCAGACGGCGGTGGATGCTCTTGTCGTAGGCGTGCGTCCAGCACTGCCGGCACTGACCGGGCGGCGGCTTCATCGGTTGGCCTTCTTGTGTTGCTGGGCGATGTTGGCGGCGGTGAGTTCGTTGCGTCCCGCGTACTTGCGGAACCCGCAGCGGCACTTGACGACCCACGTGCCGTCGCGTGCGGTCGAACGCTGGATGGACGTGGAGTGCTTCGCCATGGCAGTCCCCTCGGGAAGGAGTTCGGGTCTCTCCCGGCTCCCCTCAGCCCCGCCCGTACGACCACGTGAGCGGCCGGACGGGCGAAGGAGGCAACCGGCGCGACCGACAGGCCGCGAGGGAAGTTGAGATGCGCTGTTCCGTGCACGGAGACAGGACCCGTGCACGTCCGCCCTCTTGCTTGCCGAGGTGGGGCGGACTGACCTTCAACCCATCGACCGCCCGTGTTCAGGCGGCTGGGTCGGCACTCTGTTCAGTTCTCAAGGCCCAACCAGCGCGGGGCTCGTGGCGCGCGACCGGAGTCGCCTTCCTGCCGAGCAATCCCGTTCCGGCGTCTTCAGATTGACCCAGGTCAATCTGACTGTCAAGAAGCTTCGCCGAAGGATCTGAGATTGACCTAGGTCCGGTTACCCTCGGGGGCATGGATCTGAGCCCCGAAGCGCCCAAGCCAACGGCCAAGGAGATCGCTGCTGAGTACCGCGCGAAGATTGCGGACCCGGACAACGAGGACTACGCACCGGGGCAGCGGCTGCCAGCCGCTCGCCCGCTCGCCAAGAAGCTTGGTGTGCAACTCATGACCGTGCAGAGCGCGTACAACCAACTCCGCGATGAAGGCTTGGTTCTCACCCAGCAGGGGCGCGGGACGTTCGTTCGTGACCCATCGGCGCCTCTCGGTACCGAGCCGGGTAGCAGTCCCGCTTTCACCGCCCTGGCGGGAGAGCTCAGCTCGATCCATGACGCTCTCCGACTCCTCGGAGAGCGCCTGGACCGGCTTGAGCAGATCGTGAGTAACGAGACGCCACCTTCGCAGTGAGAACGTCGGCGCGCTTCACCAGTCTTTCTGCCGTAGCGCGCGCCTCGCCCAAACTCGCTTTGATCAGCGCGAGTTCAGCGGGAGTAAGGCCCGCTAGCTCGTTCCTTTGCTCGTTGATCCCTGGCATGCAAATGAGCATGAGACCGCGAACGGCAGAGGACCCGGACAGACTGTCCGGGTCCTCTTTCCTTGCAGGTCAGGGGCGTTGACGAATCGTCATCGGGATACTTCGTCCACGGCATCCAGTACCGCAGCCCATGGAAGCTTCCGCCCTGACGGTGCGTCACGGGGTTCGTACAGTGGCCATACGTCCGGCCCGTAGACCAGCCGTACACCGGCGTCGCGCAGGGCCTCGATGTGGCGCTGCCACGCTGGGTGGCGAGCATGCGCCGCGTTCACGCGGGGGAAGACGACTACCGGCAAGTCGAGAGTCCCGATGGCTTCGCCCACCTGCGTCAGGGCCTGGTTGTCCATGAGGCCGCTCGCGAGCTTCGCGACCATGTTGGCCGACGCCGGGGCCACGACGTAGCAGTCAACGGCCGGGTGCGGCCGGGCCTCGCCAGGAAGGCGGGGTTCGTCGCGGACGGGGAGCCCGGTCAGCTTCTCCAGCCGCTGGGTCTCCCCGCTCATCCGGAGCCAGCTTCCCGCCGTCGGTGTCAGTGTCACGGCTGCCTGCCAACCACGTTCCATCGCGGGCTCGACAAGGCCCGTGCGGAGTGACTCGACTCCGCCGGCCGCCGACCCGACGACTCCCAGCACCCCGCGCTTGCTCGAACTCACTGCACCGCCCTGCACCGTTGGGCCATCACGAACACCTCGGACGAGCGAGAGCTGCCGCTCACGGGTGACTGCTTGATCAGGTCCCGCAGCGTCTCGCGCACCCTGGGATTGTTGCGCACGAGCTGCGGCGCCGTGCGTTCGGCGGTACGCAGCTCGGTGAACGCCTCATCACCGTGCCCGGCGAGCGAGAGGGCGCGGCTGTAGTCGATGCGGTGCGAGACGCTGCGTTCCAGCGGCATGTGGTCCACATCGATCCGGCCGTTCTCCACCACGTACGACACGTTGTCCAGGTCAAGCTCGATGGACAGGCGGTGCAGGATCACGTTCGTCGGCCCGAACCCGGTTTGCCAGTAGTTCTCGTCTGAACCGAGGTCGTCGGCGAGCCCCTCGGCACGGTCCAACAGGCGGGTCGCCGTCGGGCGGTCCTGGTGCCGAGCCGCCGCGACTGCGGCCCGAAGGTGGATCATGCCGAGCAAGCTCAGTGCAGACGGGTCGCTCTCCGCGACCTGGGAGGCCAGCCACGTCGCCGTGGTGTTGCCCAGCTCCATCGCAGCCTCGTAGCGGCCGTTGGCGAGCAGCGCGTGCGTGCCGGACCGTGCGGCTGAGGCGAGAACTAGGGGATCGTCGGACTCGTCCGCCGCCCGCATCGCACGCTCTGCGGCCAACCATGAGACGTCGGACTCTCCGACCTTCGCGAGCGTCGTGGCCGCGAGGTGGTGAGTGCGGGCAGAGACAGCCCAGCAGTCGCGGCGGTCCTCTCCCCGGCGTCCCGCACGGTCCTCTAGCTCCTGCGCCGTCTGGAGGAGTGCCGGCAGTGCAGCGATCACGCTGCCGAGCCGCCCGCCCTGATAGTCGTTCCAAGCGTGCTCCACACGCACGGCGACCGGCGCGGGAGTGGGGAGCTGCACGTCGGCCTCTGGCCCGAAGAGCAGGCGTGAGAGCCGCCGGGGGCTCATGAGCGCGTCACGTACAGCCGGTACGTCGTCCTGGTGCTTCTCATCCTCCACTAGAAGGGTCTGACCGAGCAGGTCGCCAAGCGGCACGCGCAGGATCCGAGCCAGCTCCGCGAGCATGTCGATCCGCGGCGGCTTCCTGCGGCCCGTCTCTGCCTTCGCGAGCCAGTCAGTACTACGGCCGACCAGTCCGGCCAGCACCTCTTGCGTGTAGCCGCGACGCTTCCGGTAGAACGCGATGCGCTCGCCGATGCTGAGGTGATCTCCAAGACCACGCATAGGGTGCTGCCTCCTGCTGCTGGTAGGGGCGTATTTCACGTTACAGAGCCGGTCAGGCGGCGGGTAGACGCTCTTGATGCCCGCCGTCGCCAGTACGAGCTTGATGGGCCCAAGGGGGCAGGACCCGGACGGAATGTCTGGGTCTCTTTTCGCAGGTCAGCTGCGGGAGTGCCGGGCCGTCTATGGGCCGTCGGAGGGTGGCCCACAACGGCCAATGGCGACCAATGACGACCGGCACCAGTGAGCGCTGAGCTGGTCACACTCCGACCGTCTGAGACACTGGATTCACCATGCCTGTACCCGGAGAACTCACCTTCGTCGCGCCCCGCGGAGCCAAGAAGCCGCCGCGGCATCTCGCCGACCTCACGCCCGCCGAGCGCAAGGAAGCCGTCGCCGCCGCCGGCGAGAAACCGTTTCGCGCCAAGCAGCTCTCGCAGCACTACTTCGCGCGGTACGCGCACGATCCGGAGCAGTGGACCGACATTCCCGCCGGGTCCCGCGGCAAGCTCCAGGAGGCGCTGCTTCCCGAGCTGATGTCCGTGGTGCGGCACATCAGCTGTGACGACGACACCACCCGTAAGACGCTGTGGCGGCTCTTCGACGGGACGCTCGTCGAGTCCGTGCTCATGCGCTATCCGGACCGGGTGACGATGTGCATCTCGTCGCAGGCCGGGTGCGGGATGAACTGCCCGTTCTGTGCGACGGGGCAGGCCGGTCTCGACCGGAATCTGTCGACCGCCGAGATCGTGCACCAGATCGTGGACGGGATGCGTGCGCTCAGGGACGGGGAGATCCCTGGGGGGCCCGCGCGGCTGAGCAACATCGTCTTCATGGGGATGGGCGAGCCGCTCGCCAACTACAACCGGGTGATCGGGGCGATCCGCAGGCTGACCGACCCCGAGCCGGACGGTGTCGGGCTCTCGCAGCGCGGCATCACCGTGTCGACCGTCGGGCTCGTGCCCGCCATCCACCGGTTCGCCGACGAGGGCTTCAAGTGCCGCCTCGCGATCTCCTTGCACGCGCCCGACGACGAGCTGCGCGACACCCTCGTACCCGTCAATACGCGGTGGAACGTGCGGGAGGTGCTGGATGCCGGCTGGGAGTACGCGGCCAAGTCCGGGCGCCGGCTTTCCATCGAGTACGCGCTGATCAGGGACATCAACGACCACGCGTGGCGCGGTGACCGGCTCGGGCGGCTGCTCAAGAACAAGCCCGTGCATGTGAACCTGATCCCGCTGAACCCGACGCCGGGCTCGAAGTGGACGGCATCGCGGCCGGAGGACGAGAAGGCCTTCGTGGACGCCATCGCCGCTCATGGGGTGCCTGTCACGGTTCGTGACACCCGTGGCCAGGAGATCGACGGGGCGTGCGGTCAGCTCGCCGCGGCGGAGCGTTAGGCTGGCCGAAACACAACTTCACAGCCGGAACACATCTTCATATTCCGACAGGGGAGCGCCACAGCGCTGAGAGTGCGGCAGCCAAGGACAGGTTGGCCGCAGACCCTCTGAACCTTGCCCGGGTCATTCCGGGTAGGAAGTTCGGACATCACTCAAGCTGTTGCGCCCTGCCCGCGGACCCTTCCGGTCCGTGGGCAGGGCCGCGTCTCTTCCTGGTCACCCCCAGGAGGATTGAATTCAGTGAGCACCACCAAGAAGGTCACGGTCACCGCCGTCGCGGTGACCTTCGGGCTCGTCGCGCTCTCCGCTTGCGGCAGCTCCGACGGCAGCGGCGACGAGGCCGCAGATTCCAAGAACGTCACGCTGGTCAGCCATGACTCCTTCAGCGTCTCCAAGGACGTACTGAAGGAGTTCGAGAAGCGGTCCGGCTACAAGGTCAGCGTCCTCAAGGACGGGGACGCCGGCGCCGCCGTGAACAAGGCGATCCTCTCCAAGGACAACCCGCAGGGCGATGTCTTCTTCGGCGTCGACAACACCCTGCTGTCGCGGGCGCTCGACAACGACCTCTTCCAGTCGTACGAGGCCAAGGGCTCGGACCAGATCGCCTCGCAGTTCCGCGTCGATCAGGACAAGCACCGCGTGACGCCCGTCGACAGCGGCGACATCTGCGTCAACTACGACAAGAAGTACTTCGCCGACAAGAAGCTGGCGCCGCCGAAGTCCTTCGACGATCTGGTCAAGCCCGCCTACAAGAACCTCCTCGTGACCGAGAACGCGTCGACCTCGTCGCCCGGGCTCGGCTTCCTGCTCGGCACCGCCGCCCAGTACGGCGACGACGGCTGGCAGGGCTACTGGAAGAAGCTCAAGGCCAACGGCGTCAAGGTCGTCGACGGCTGGGAGCAGGCCTACAGCGAGGAGTTCTCCGGCTCCACCGGCGGCAAGAAGGCCAAGGGCGACCGGCCGCTGGTCGTCTCCTACGCCTCGTCGCCGCCCGTCGAGGTGCTCTACGCGAAGCCGCAGCCCAAGGAGGCGCCGACCGGCGTCGCGACCGGCACCTGCTTCCGGCAGGTCGAGTACGCGGGTCTGCTCGGCAACGCCAAGAACGAGAAGGGCGGCAAGGCGCTGCTCGACTTCCTGATCAGCACCGAGTTCCAGCAGGACATGCCGCTGAACATGTTCGTGAACCCGGTGCGGGAGGGCGTCGAGCTGCCCGAGCTGTTCGTCAAGCACGGCGTGAAGGTCGACGAGCCGGAGACCATGGCCCCGAAGAAGATCGCCGACAACCGTGATCAGTGGGTCAAGTCGTGGACCTCGCTCGTACTGAAGTAAAGGCCCCCGCTCGTAAGGGGTTCACACGCGGGAGCGCGGCGCGGCTCGGTCTCATGGCCGTGCCCGTCGCGTTCTTCGCGGTCTTCTTCGCCTATCCGGTCGCCGCGATCGTCGCGCGCGGCCTGAAGGTGGACGGTGAGTGGCAGTTCGGGCGGATCGCGGAGGTCATCGGGCAGTCCGACGTGCGGCACGTGCTGTGGTTCACCACCTGGCAGGCGCTCGCGTCGACCGCGCTCACGCTCCTGATCGCGCTCCCCGGCGCGTATGTCTTCGCGCGCTTCGAGTTCAGGGGCAAGCAGGTGCTCCGGGCCGCCGTCACCGTGCCGTTCGTGCTGCCGACGGTCGTCGTCGGGACCGCGTTCCTCGCCCTTGTCGGGCGCGGGGGGCTGTTCGACGAGATGTGGGGCCTGCGGCTCGACACGACCGTGTGGGCGATTCTGCTCGCGCACGTCTTCTTCAATTACGCCGTCGTCGTACGGACCGTCGGCGGGCTCTGGTCGCAGCTCGACCCGCGCCAGGAGGAGGCCGCGCGGATGCTCGGCGCCTCGCGCTGGAGGGCCTGGCGGACGGTGACGCTGCCCGCGCTCGGCCCCGCGGTCGCGGCGGCCGCGCTCATGGTCTTCCTGTTCACCTTCACTTCCTTCGGCGTCGTACAGATCCTCGGCGGACCCGCGTACTCGACGCTCGAAGTCGAGATCTACCGGCAGACCGCCCAGCTCCTCGACCTGTCGACGGCCGCCGTCCTGACGATCGTGCAGTTCGTGGCGGTCGGCCTGATCCTCGCCGTGCACGCATGGACCGTGCGCAGGCGGGAGACCGCCCTGAAGCTGGTCGACGCCTCCACGGTCGCCCGGCGGCCGCGCGGCGCCGGGCAGTGGGCGCTCCTCGGCGGTGTCATGCTCACCATCGCCGTGCTGATCCTGCTGCCGCTCGGCGTGCTGATCGAGCGGTCGCTGAGCGGCCCGGACGGCTATGGCTTCACCTACTACCAGGAGCTGACATCGGCGGAGGGCGGCGCCTTCCTGGTCCCGCCGATCGACGCGGTCTGGAATTCCCTCCAGTACGCGCTCGCCGCCACCGCCATCGCCCTGGTGATCGGCGGTCTCGCCGCGGCGGCGCTCACCCGGAAGGCCGGCCGCCTGGTGCGCGGCTTCGACGCGCTGCTCATGCTGCCGCTCGGGGTGTCCGCGGTGACGGTCGGCTTCGGGTTCCTGATCACGCTGGACGAGCCGCCGCTCGACCTGCGCTCCACCTGGATCCTGGTGCCGCTGGCGCAAGCACTGGTGGGCGTGCCCTTCGTCGTACGCACCATGCTTCCCGTCCTGCGCGCGGTCGACGGACGGCTGCGCGAGGCGGCGGCCGTGCTCGGGGCGTCGCCGCTGCGGGCGTGGCGCGAGGTCGACCTGCCGATGGTGCGGCGGGCGCTGCTGATCGCGGCCGGGTTCGCCTTCGCGGTGTCCCTGGGCGAGTTCGGCGCGACCGTGTTCATCGCGCGGCCGGACAATCCGACGCTGCCGGTCGCCGTTGCCCGGCTCCTCGGGCGGGCCGGGGAGCTCAACTACGGGCAGGCGATGGCCCTTTCGACGATCTTGATGGTGGTGTGCGCGGTGTCGCTGCTGCTGCTCGAACGGCTCCGTACCGATCGCACGACTGGGGAGTTCTGATGGGTGAGGCCGCGGGTGTGGCTGCGGGTGCGGCTGCTGGTGTGGGGCTGCTGACGCTGACGGATGCGACGGTGCGGTTCGGGGCGCGGGCCGTGCTCGACCGCGTCGGCCTCGAGGTCGCCGAGCACGAGATCGTGTGCGTCCTCGGGCCGAGCGGCAGCGGCAAGTCGACGCTGCTGCGGGCGGTCGCGGGGCTGCAGGAGCTGGACGGCGGGCAGGTGCTGCTCGACGGACGGGACCAGCGGGGGGTGCCCGCGCACAGGCGGGGCGTCGGCCTGATGTTCCAGGACCATCAGCTCTTCCCGCAGCGCGACGTGGCGGGCAATGTCGCCTTCGGGCTGCGGATGCACGGCGTGGCGCGGGGCGAACAGGCCCACCGGGTGGCCGAGTTGCTCGACCTCGTGGGGCTTCCGGGTGCGCAGCGGCGGGTCGTCGCCTCGCTCTCCGGCGGCGAGCAGCAGCGCGTCGCCCTCGCGCGTGCGCTCGCGCCGAGGCCGCGGCTGCTCATGCTGGACGAGCCGCTCGGGCAGCTCGACCGCTCGTTGCGGGAACGGCTCGTGGTCGAACTCCGGGAGCTCTTCGACGAGTTGGGTACGACGGTGCTCGCGGTCACGCACGACCAGGGCGAGGCGTTCGCGCTCGCGGACCGGGTCGTCGTGATGCGCGATGGGCGGATCGCCCAGTCCGGTACGCCACTTGAGGTGTGGCGGAACCCGGCGGACGAGTTCGTCGCGCGGTTCCTCGGCTTCGACAACGTCGTCGACGCGACGGTGGCCGGTGACGTGGCGGACACCGCCTGGGGCAAGATCCCGGTGCCTCCGGGGGTACGGGACGGCCGGTGCCGGCTCCTGGTGCGGCCCGCCGGGGTGCGGCTCGTGCCCGCCGACGAGGGGCTGCCCTGCATGGTGACGGCGCGGACCTTCCGGGGCACGCATGTCGCCGTACACCTGGAGCCCGGGGCGGGGCCGAGGCTTGAGGCGGCCTGTGCGTTGCGGGATGCGCCTGGGGTGGGGGAGACGGTGGGGGTTGCCTTTGACGTGGGGGATGTCGTGGTTCTGGGCTGAGGTGGCCTGGGGGCGTGGGGGCGTGGGGCGTGGGGGCGAAACTCGGGTGCCCGGGTTGCGCGGTCGATCTAGGGTGCGCCTCATGACGTCTTTGGATTACGACCGCCACTGCGCCGAAATCGCAGATCAGCTGGGCCAGTTGCGGGTCACCCTGGCCGGAGCCGACCTTTCGGCCACGGTGCCGACCTGCCCGGAGTGGTCCCTGGGGTACCTCGCCCGCCACGTCGGCGGTGCCGTGCGCTGGGCCGAGCAGCTGGTCGCCACCCGGGCCACGGACGACATCCCGGAGGAGAAGGTCCCGGGTATCCGTGGTCCCGAGGGCGACGACCCCGCCGCGCTCGACGCCTGGCTTGCGGAGACCGCCGAGCTGGCCTTGAAGACGCTGCCCGCCGTGAGCGCCGATACCCCGGTGTGGACCTGGGCCGAGCCGCGGAACGCCGGGTTCTGGGCGCGGCGTATGACGCATGAGGTGGCCATTCACCGTGCGGACGCGGCGATCGCCGCGGGGGTCCCGTATGAGGTCGCGGCTGATGTCGCTGCCGACGCGATCGATGAGTGGCTGGAGATCGTGCAGTACGTGCAGCGGTCCCAGCCGGGGGACAGTGCCGCTGAGCTGCGGGGTGCGGGCCGCAGCATCCATCTGCATGCGACTGATGCGCCGGCGGGGCTGAATGCGGAGTGGGTCATTGAGTTCGGTGAGGACGGGTTCAGCTGGCGGCGGGGGCATGAGAAGGCGACGGTTGCTCTGCGGGGGCCGCTTACTGAGGTGTTGTTGGCCTTCTATCGGCGGCGGTCTCTGGATGGCGGCGCTGTGGAGGTGCTGGGGGAGCGGGAGTTGCTGGAGTTCTGGCTGGAGCGGGCCTCGTTCGGGTGACTTGATTTCCCCAACCCCGCCCCTTCCCGAAAACCCGCTGCGCGGGGGCCTTGCGTGCCGTCATCACCGGCTTCGCCGAGTTCGTCCTCAAACGCCGGACGGGCTAGAAGGTTCGCGGGACGGGCTGGATGGTTCGCCGGGCGGAGTGGATGGTTCGCGGGGCGGGCTAGAAGGTTCACGGGGCGGGTTGGAAGGTTCGCCGGGCGGGCTGGAAGGCTGAGTGGCCGCCGGTCGGCGTCATGAGCTCGTCGCGCTCGGCCCGTCCGGCGGGAGGGATGCCAGTGCGGCCGGGACCTCCTCCACGCCCTCCACCAAGGCGATCGTCGGCCCCATCGAGCGGCCCTGCGCCAGCGCCTGCAGCAGGGGCCAGGCCGGGAGTGTCTGTGTCCAGTGCGTGCGGTTGACCAGGACCATCGGGGCCGGCTTGCCCCGGGACTCGTAGTAGTTGGGGGTCGCCGCGTCGAAGATCTCCTGGACCGTGCCCGCCGCGCCGGGCAGGAAGACGACGCCCGCGTTCGAGCGGGCGAGCAGACCGTCCTCCCGGGTGGCGTTGGCGAAGTACTTGGCCAGGTGGGTGGCGAAGGCGTTCGGCGGCTCGTGGCCGTAGAACCAGGTGGGGATGCCCACCGACGCGCCGCCGTCCGGCCAGCGCTCGCGGACGTCGAAGGCCGCCCGCGCCCACTCGGTGATCGACGGGGTGAAGGAAGGGGCCTTCGAGAGGAGTTCCAGTGCCTCGTCCAGCATCTCGTCGCGGAAGACTGACGCGTACGCGCCCAGGTTCGCGGCCTCCATGGCACCCGGGCCGCCGCCCGTCGCGACCACGAAGCCCGCGCGGGCGAGCGAACGGCCGAGCCGCGCCGCACCCTCGTACGCTTCCGTCCCACGGGCCATCGCGTGGCCGCCCATGACGCCCACCACCCGTGCGCCGACGAGCAGTTCGTCGAGGGCGTCGGAGATCGAGTCGTCGTGGATCGCGCGGAGCATCGAGGAGAAGATGTCCCCGTCCGCCTTGGTCTCCTGGAACCAGGCGTACGCGCGGGCGTCCGGCGTCGCGTCGTACCCGCCTTCGGCGAGCCCGGCGAACAACTCGTCGGGCGTGTAGAGAAGGCCTCGGTACGGGTCGAACGGCAGACCCGGCACCGGCGGGAACACCAACGCCCCCGCGGACCGCATCGCGTCGGCCGCGCCCTCTTCCATCGGGCAGCCGAGGAACACCGCGCCCTTGGCGTCGCAGGCCCGCAGCGCGGACGTGCGCTCCGTCAGATCTATGCCCTGGACGCGGCAGCCGGCCAGCGAGCCCCGCGCGGCGACCTCGTCGAACTCGGCGAGGGTCTCGATCTCACGGTCACCGCCCGGGAGTTGGGCGGGCGATGACGCGTGGGCGGATGCGGGTTCGGGAGTCGACTGCATCCGCCCATGCTAAGCAGGCACAGCCGGGCGGTCGTGCTCAGCCCTCGACGGCGGTCGGGTCCATCCACATGATCTCCCACGTGTGGCCGTCCAGGTCGTCGAAGCTGCGGCCGTACATCATGCCGTAGTCCTGCGTACGGCCCTCGGTGGCGCCGGCCGCCACGGCCTTGTCGACCAGTTCGTCGACCTTCTCGCGGCTCTCGGCGCTCAGACAGAGGAGCGCCTCGCTGGTCGTGGTCGAGTCCGCGATCTGCTTCGTCGTGAAGTCCTGGTAGCGCTTCTTGCCGAGCATCATCGCGACGATGGTGTCGCTGATCACGACGCAGGCGCAGTCGTCCGTGGTGAACTGCGGGTTGATCGTGTAGCCGAGCTCCGTGAAGAACTTCTTCGTGCTGTCGACGTCGTTCACGGCGAGGTTGACGAAGATCATCTGCTGGTACATGAGTGTCTCTCCCGTTGAGCTCTGTGTGGTTGGTGCGTCGTGTGCCGTACGGAGGGGTAGACGTCCGTTCGACGCGGAACTCATCGGAGGGCGCGAACTTTTTTCTCCGGCTCGGACGAGCGGCGGCCTCAGACGAGAGGCAGTGCCGCCAGCTCCGCCACCAACCACGTCAGCGGGCCGAACACGGCCGCGAGGGCGCCCGCGCGCAGCGCCGCCGAGCCGCGCAGCATCGTCACCGGAGCCCCCAGCTGCAGCAGCGCGGCCGTCGTGTCCGAGCGCGCGTTCTTCGCCTCGATCGCGGCCGTGGCCAGGGTGAGGACCGCGCAGCCCACGACGAGGAGCGAGCCGAGCGTGGTCAGCGGACCGATGTCGGGGCGGCTGCCGGAGTGCAGGGTCAGCGCCGCGTACCCGCCCGACGCCACCGCGCACAGCACCCCGAGCGGCCGGCCGATCCGCCGGGCCTCCTCCTGCAGCGCGCGCCCCGCGAGCAGCCGCATCGCGCCGGGCCGTACCGACTGCAGCATCCGTCCGCAGAGGTAGGTGAGGCCGGGGCCCGCGACCGCCAGGCCGAGCGCCGTGATTCCCCATCCGGCGAGCACACCCCAGGAGCCGCCGGTGAGGCCGCCCGGCATGGCGAGGGCTGACTCCCCGGCGGCCCCGCCCGCCCGGCTCGCGTACGTCTCCACGGCGAGACCCGCGGCGAGCAGCGAGACCCCCCAGGGCAGCCCGCTCGGCGCGGCAGCGGGCGCGTCCGGCCGTTCCGGGTCGTCCTGCTCCCGCTCGGCGGCGGGCTTCGCGGGGCTCGGCCGGAGCACGAGGGCGCTGGCAGCCGAGGCGCTCAGCGGCACCAGGGTGAGCAGGGTCAGCGCGGCGGCGAGCGGCAACGGCGCGTCGGCGGCGAGCAGTTCGGCCGCCGCGCCGTCCAACGGGAGCCCCGTCAGATCGCCCCGCAGATGCAGGAAGAACAGCAGCGCCGCCATCGAGCCGAGCGAGCAGGCCACGGCCGTGGAGATCGCGGCGAGCACCCTGAGCCGGGCCGGGCCGAGCCCCACGGCGGAGAGTCCGGAGCGCGGCCGCGTCGCCGGATCCGTACGGGCGACGGTGACGGCGAAGTACACGGTTGCGGCGATCGGCGCCACGCACCAGGCGAGCCGAAGGGCGGCCCCGCCGGACGCTTCCGGGTGGCCCATCGCGTACCCCAGCGTGCACAGCAGCAGGAAGCCGGTGCCCGCCGAAGCGGCGGCGACGAGCAGGCGGCGCAGCTGGACCAGGGGACGGGCGCCGCGGGCTAGACGGAGAGCGAGCACGCCGCCCGGCCTTCCGTGTCGGTGTCGCCCGCGACGGAGCCCTCACCCGAGCCCTCGTCGGCGTCCGCGTCCCCCCTGGTGGCCGGGGCGGCATCACCCGCCATTCCCGGCAGATGCACCGTGTTCACGCGCCGCCCGTCGAGCAGCGAGACCGTGCGGTCGGCGAGGGCCGCGACCTCCGCGTCGTGCGTGGCAAGGACCACCGTGATGCCGTGCGAGCGGGCCGCGGTCGTCAGCGTACGAAGGACGTGTGCGCGGTCGGCGCGGTGCAGGGGCGCGGTCGGCTCGTCGGCGAAGATCACCGACGGCATGGTGACCAGGGCGCGGGCGATGACGACGCGCTGGCGCTGGGCCTGCAGCAGGTCGTGCGGACGCTTGCGGGTGCAGTCGCCGATGTCGAGGCGCTCCATCCACTCCTGGGCGACGGTCCGGGACCCGCGGTTCGAGATGCCGCGCAGCATCAGCGGCAGCGCGACGTTCTCCCAGGCGGTGAGCTCGGGCACCAGGTGCGGCTCCGGGTCGATCCAGCCGAAGCGGTCGCGGCGCAGTCGCTCGCGGACCGCGAGGCGCATCGTGTGCACCGGCGTGCTGTTGAACCAGACCTCGCCCCGCTCGGGCAGGAGCTGGCCGGAGAGGCAGCGCAGGAGAGTCGTTTTGCCGCTGCCGCGCGGTCCGCTCACGGCGAGGATCTCGCCCTCGCGGACACCGATCGATACGCCGGTGAGCGCGGGCGAGCCGTTGTGTGTGACATGCAGAGCGCGTGCCCACAGCACATCGTTGTCCGGCGGGGCCACCATCACGTACACCTCGGTTCAGATCAGTTTGCCTCCCCCGTACGGGGGAACGAAGGCGGGGCCGATCGGTCACTGGGCACGCTAGGGATCCAGGCCGCGCTGCCTGGAAACGACGCGGCCCGGGGGCGCCCGTTCTCACTCGAACGGGCGCCCCCGGGGCCGGTGTTGATCCGTCTATACGGACTACAGCTTCGTCCAGGCCTCCGTGAGGACCTGCCGCAGGATGCCCTCGATCTCGTCGAAGGTGTCCTGGTTGGAGATCAGCGGCGGGGCCAGCTGGACGACCGGGTCGCCACGGTCGTCGGCGCGGCAGTACAGGCCGTTGTCGTAGAGCGCCTTGGAGAGGAAGCCGTAGAGCACGCGCTCCGTCTCCTCGTCGTTGAACGTCTCCTTGGTGGCCTTGTCCTTCACCAGCTCGATGCCGTAGAAGAAGCCGTTGCCGCGGACGTCGCCGACGATCGGCAGGTCGTGCAGCTTCTGCAGGGTCTGGTGGAACGCGCCCTCGTTGTCGAGCACGTGCTGGTTCAGACCCTCCTTCTCGAAGATGTCGAGGTTGGCGAGGCCGACCGCGGCCGAGACCGGGTGGCCGCCGAAGGTGTAGCCGTGCAGGAAGGTGTTGTCACCCTTGTAGAACGGCTCGGCGATCTTGTCCGAGACGATGCAGGCACCGATCGGGGAGTAGCCCGAGGTCATGCCCTTGGCGCAGGTGATCATGTCCGGGACGTAGCCGAACTTGTCACAGGCGAACATCGTGCCGAGACGGCCGAAGGCGCAGATGACCTCGTCGGAGACGAGCAGCACGTCGTACTTGTCGCAGATCTCGCGCACCCGCTGGAAGTAGCCGGGCGGCGGCGGGAAGCAGCCACCGGCGTTCTGCACGGGCTCCAGGAACACGGCCGCGACGGTCTCGGGGCCCTCGAAGAGGATCTCCTGCTCGATCTGGTCGGCGGCCCAGCGGCCGAAGGCCTCCGGGTCGTCGCCGTGTATCGGGGCGCGGTAGATGTTCGTGTTCGGCACCTTGTGCGCGCCCGGGACGAGCGGCTCGAAGGGGGCCTTGAGCGCGGGCAGACCGGTGATGGACAGGGCGCCCTGCGGGGTGCCGTGGTAGGCGACCGCGCGGGAGATGACCTTGTACTTCGTGTGGTTGCCGGTGAGCTTGTGGTACTGCTTCGCCAGCTTCCACGCGGTCTCGACGGCCTCGCCGCCACCGGTGGTGAA
This sequence comes from Streptomyces sp. NPDC021622, assembly GCF_040640795.1. Lineage (NCBI taxonomy): Bacteria > Bacillati > Actinomycetota > Actinomycetes > Kitasatosporales > Streptomycetaceae > Streptomyces > Streptomyces sp. NPDC021622. The sequence continues at coordinate 24,794 of NZ_JBFACK010000012.1, read as the reverse complement.
GAAGACCTTGTTGAGGTCGCCGGGCGCGTAGTCGGCCAAACGTTCCGCCAGCTCGACGGCCTTGGGGTGGGCGTAGCTCCACACCGGGAAGAAGGCCAGCTCCTGAGCCTGCTTGTACGCGGTCTCGGCGAGCTCGTGACGACCGTGGCCGGCATTGACGACGAACAGGCCGGAGAGGCCGTCGAGGTACTTCTTGCCCTTGTCGTCGAAGATGTAGGTGCCCTCGCCACGCACGATGGTGGGAACGGGCGCGTTCTCGTACGACGACATGCGGGTGAAGTGCATCCACAGGTGGTCGTACGCGGTCTGGCTGAGGTCCTTGCTCACGGCTATCGGGTTCCCCACATATAGGTCTGCTTCTTGAGCTTCAGGTAGACGAAGCTCTCGGTGGAGCGCACGCCGGGGAGGGCGCGGATGCGCTTGTTGATCACTTCGAGAAGGTGGTCGTCGTCCTCGCAGACGACCTCCACCATCAGGTCGAAGGAGCCCGCGGTCATCACCACGTACTCACACTCGGCCATGGCCGTCAGGGCCTCAGCGACGGAATCCAGATCGCCCTCGACATTGATGCCGACCATTGCCTGCCGTCGGAATCCCACGGTGAGCGGGTCCGTGACGGCGACGATCTGCATCACGCCCTGGTCGAGCAGCTTCTGGACGCGCTGCCGTACGGCTGCCTCGGACAGGCCCACGGCCTTGCCGATGGCGGCGTACGGACGGCGTCCGTCCTCCTGAAGCTGCTCGATGATCGCCAGGGAGACGGCGTCGATGGACGAAGAAGCGTTCCCGTGTCGGGAACTGCTGGAATCTGCGCTGCGACTGGCCACGACCCCATGGTGCACGGGACTCGACAGTTCCGCAAGGGCAGATCGATGAAATTCGTTGTTTGGAGCTTCGAACGTCACGGATTTCGCAGTTCTGGGCCTGCAGGTATGTTGAAAGCGTCTGTAGAACGACTAGGGTGGGTGTCTCATCCACTGGACATCAGGAGGGCAGGACGTGACCACCGAGCTGCGCCGTCTGCGTAACTACATCAACGGCGAATTCCGGGACGCCGCCGACGGCCGGACCACCGAGGTGGTCAACCCCGCCACCGGCGAGTCCTACGCCACCGCGCCGCTGTCGGGACAGAGCGACGTCGACGCCGCCATGGAGGCGGCCGCGGCCGCGTTCCCCGCCTGGCGTGACCTGACGCCCGCCGAGCGTCAGAAGGCCCTGCTGAAGATCGCCGACGCGTTCGAGGAGCGCGCCGAGGAGCTCATCGCCGCCGAGGTCGAGAACACGGGCAAGCCGATCGGACTCACGCGGTCCGAGGAGATCCCGCCCATGGTCGACCAGATCCGCTTCTTCGCGGGTGCGGCCCGGATGCTCGAAGGCCGCGCGGCCGGCGAGTACATGGAGGGTCTGACCTCCATCATCCGCCGCGAGCCGATCGGCGTCTGCGCGCAGGTCGCCCCGTGGAACTACCCGATGATGATGGGTGTCTGGAAGTTCGCCCCGGCGCTCGCCGCGGGCAACACCGTCGTCCTCAAGCCCTCGGACACGACCCCCGCGTCGACCGTCCTGATGGCCGAGATCATCGGCTCGATCGTCCCCAAGGGCGTCTTCAACGTCGTCTGCGGCGACCGTGACACGGGCCGCGCGATGGTCGAGCACCACACCCCGGCGATGGCCTCCATCACCGGCTCCGTGCGCGCCGGCATGCAGGTCGCCGAGTCCGCGTCCAAGGACCTCAAGCGGGTCCACCTGGAGCTGGGCGGCAAGGCGCCGGTCGTCGTCTTCGAGGACGCCGACATCGCCAAGGCCGTCGAGGACATCTCGGTGGCGGGCTTCTTCAACGCGGGCCAGGACTGTACGGCCGCCACGCGCGTGCTCGTCCACGAGTCCATCCACGACGAGTTCGTGACGGCGCTCGCCAAGGCCGCCGCCGACACGAAGACCGGCCAGCCGGACGACGAGGACGTGCTCTTCGGCCCGCTCAACAACGCCAACCAGCTGAAGCAGGTCTCCGGCTTCATCGACCGCCTTCCGGCGCACGCCAAGGTCGAGGCCGGCGGTCAGCGGGTCGGCGAGAAGGGCTACTTCTACGCCCCGACCGTCGTCTCGGGCCTCAAGCAGGACGACGAGATCATCCAGAACGAGGTCTTCGGCCCGGTCATCACCGTCCAGTCCTTCACGGACGAGGCGCAGGCCGTGTCGTACGCGAACGGCGTCGACTACGCCCTGGCCTCATCGGTCTGGACGCAGAACCACGCGCGCGCCATGCGCATGTCCAAGGTCCTCGACTTCGGCTGCGTCTGGATCAACACGCACATCCCGCTGGTCGCGGAGATGCCGCACGGCGGCTTCAAGAAGTCCGGCTACGGCAAGGACCTTTCGGCGTACGGCTTCGACGACTACACGCGCATCAAGCACGTGATGACGTCGATCGAGGGCTAGGCGCCTCGGGCTCAGCGGGAACCGGCCTGGCGGATCCGTCTGCCTCGTCGCTCGCCGTCGGCCTCCGCGGACCGTGGGGGCTGGTCGCACAGTTCCCCGCGCCCCTACGGGGCCCTCGGCGTTTAATCGTGTGACGCCTTATCCGCCCCCGCGTACCGTCAGGTACGCGGGGGCGGCTCCGTGATGTGCTTCCTTCTTTCTCTTCTCTGCAAAAGATCCGTAGCGCATCCACTCCCCGCCCCCGCCTTTCTGTACTACGGGGGTGTGACCTGATGACGGCGACAACGACGAACGACGACCTCGCGGGACTGCTGCTCCGCCGTCGGCAGAGTGTGTACGTTCCCGAAGGCGCCGGACGGTCCGCCGTGAGCGACGCCGCCGTCGTCGTCCTCGAAGCCGAACTCGCCGACCGCGGGCACCTGTTGACCGCCCCGCTGCGCCGCGCGCTGACCGCGCTGTCCGCCCAGGACCTCGCGGTGACCGGGCGGGGGCTGCTCGCCGATGTCGACGCCCTGATGGGCTCCGACCGTCACCATGCCCCGCTGTTCCGTCGGTTCCCCGACGAGATCCCCTACCAGCACGCGTACGACCGCTTCACCGCGACCGTCCTCGCACACCTCGCCGCCCAGCCGCACCAGCCCTGCATGAACTGCGCGGGCACCAAGGCCCGGGTGCGTGCGCTCGCGCCCTGCGCGCATCTGCTGTGCGACGACTGCCACCCGAAGATGCTGGACTGGGGCTGCTGCGAGGAGTGCTGCGTCTGGTACGGCTGCCCGATCTGCGAGCAGCGTTACGAGACGGACGGGCCCACCGATCCCTGGATCGACACAGGGGCGGGCCTTGGCGGTGACGGCGGCGAGATCCTGCGCGCGCTGCGCCTCGGCGCGCCGGGCGACGCAGCCGCCGAACTCGCCGCGCTGCTCGCCCGCCGCACGCCTCTCAACCCCCAGGACCACGACGACCTGGTCCTGCTCCTCGGGCACCTGGACCCGGCCGACGCCGCGAACTGGCTCCCGGCCGCCATTCCGCTGCGCGAGAGCAAGGCGCTCGCGCTCGCGCCGCTGCTCGATGTGCCCGACGTGCGCGCGCTCGTGGGGCGGTACGCCGATACCGCCACGGATGTGCTGCGCGTACTCGTCGTACGTTCCGGGGGCGACCCCGATCTGCTCGAACTGCCGCGCCTGCGGGGGCTTTCGCGGCCCGTGCGCCGCGAACTCCTCGCCCTGCTCGACGCGTTCGACTTCCGGCGCCTCGCCGAGGACATGGCCCGCCACCCGCGCGCGTGGAAGCGGGCCGGTGAAATCCTGCACCCCTTCGAGGGCGCCCACCGGCACGCGCGCGTGGCGCTCGCCTTCGCGGTCCTGCGCGGGACCCGCATCGGCGACGGCGCCCTCGGCGAGACGCTGCTCGCCGAGGCCGCCCGGCACGAGGACGTCCGCCTCGAAGGCGACCGGCTGCGCGTCGTCACCTGGCAGGGGCTCGTCGAGGAGGCGCTCGGCCGCTGGGACACCGAGGCCGCCGCCGGACTCCTTCGCGAGCGCCCCGGTGAACTCCTGCGCCGCCTCGACCTGTTGCTGGCCCGGTCGGGCTCGGCGACGCTCCCGGCCGCGGTGGGCGATGCGCTCGCCGACGCCCTGCCGCGCACCGCTCCCGGGCCGCTGCTCGGCGCGTACGGGCGGATGAAGGTCCGTTCCGTGCCGGGGCACCGCCGCGTCTTCTTCCCGCGCGGGCGGGTCACCAAGGCGTACGCGGTCGAGGACCACCGGCCGCCGCTGCCTGCCCGGGTGGCGGGCCGGGCCGGTGAGCTGATCGGGGCGGAGGCCGTGCGGCGGCTCGCGGCGCGCGAGGGGGAGCGGTACGACGTGGCCGTCCTGGACGCCTCGCTCGCCGACCTGCCGGTGCCGTTCGCCGAGCGGGCGTCGGCGGCCTCGCTGGTCGCGGTGCCGCGCGGCAGCTCACTGCCCATGCCGAAGGACAGCGAGACCGTGCGGCTCTTCCTGCACTGGCTGCAGCCCAAGGGCCTGCGCGTCGACCTCGACCTGTCCGTCGCGCTCTACGACGACCTGTGGCGCTTCGTCGGTCTCTGCGACTACACGCAGCTTGAGTACGCGGGCGGCGCCGCCCGGCACTCCGGGGACCTGACCTCGGCGCCGGCCCCGCACGGGGCCACCGAGTACCTGGACCTGGACCTGCCGCGGTTGGCGGGCACGGGGGTGCGGTTCGTGGTGCCCGCGGTCCTCTCGTACAACGACGTGCCGTTCGACGAACTCCCGGACGCCTTCGCGGGGTTCATGGCGGTCGAAGGTGTCGAAGGTGTCGAACGTGTCGAAGGTGTCGGGGGCAAGGGGCGGGCCGTCTACGACCCGCGCACCGTCCGCCAGCGCTTCGACCTCGCGGGCGACGCGACGCTGCGGGTGCCGATGATCGTCGACCTGCGGACGCGCCGCGCGTGGTGGGCCGACGTCACCCTCGCCACCACCGGCGGCAACCACGACGTGTGGCGTTACAAGCGGCAGCTCGCGCACATCGGCAACGACCTGCTCGACTCGTTCCAGCCGCGCGGCCGGGCCACCCTGTGGGACCTGGCCTGCTGGACGGCGGCGGCGCGCACCGAAGGCGACGTGTACGTACGCGGCCGCGGTCACGTCCTGTGGGGCTACCGCCGTGCCGAGGACGAGCCGCGCGCCGACTTCGCGCTGCGCATCCGCGACGGCTGGGAGCCGGACGCGCTGTGTGCCGAGCCGGAGCTGACCGGCCGCCGTGCCCTTCTCGCGCTTCTGCACGGCGAGTTGGCGGGCGCGGAGGACGCCGCGTCCGGCACGGCGTACCGCCTCTACCCGGGTCCGGTCGACGCCGCGCCGCTGGAGCGGATCACGGCGGGGGACCTGGCGGGGTGGCTGGAGCCCGCGTGATCGACGCGTGATCGACGCGTGATCGACAGGGTGTCGTGTCCCGACTGCTCGGCTCGACGCAGCGTCCATTGCTTGTACGAGGCACGCAGGCGCATGCTGCCGAGGTGCGAGCGAACCCGATACCCTCCGTGTCCCGCCGGTCCCTGCTGCGCGCCGTTGGCGGTGGTGCCGCGATCGGTGCGCTCGCGGGGTGCGGTGTGCCGGCCGCGTACATCGGGCCCGGTGAGCGGGGAGCGCCCGACCGGTCGAGGCAGGACAGGAAGCTCACCTTCGCCAACTGGCCGCTCTACATCGACACCGACGACGATGACGCGGCGAAGCGGCCCACGCTCGACGCCTTCGAGAAGCGGACCGGCATCGACGTCCGCTACACGGAGGAGATCAACGACAACGACGAGTTCTTCGGCAAGATCAGCCCGTCCCTGATGAACCACCAGGAGACGGGCCGGGATCTCATCGTCATCAGCGACTGGATGTGCGCCCGTTTCGTGCGCCTGGGATGGGTCCAGGCGATGGACCGGAGCAAGCAGCCGAACGTCGCCAAGTACCTTGACCCGCTGCTGCGTTCACCCAGCTTCGACCCGGGCCGCAAGCACACGGTGCCCTGGCAGTCCGGCATCACCGGCATCGCGTACAACAAGCGCAAGGTCGGCCGCGAGATCAAGCAGGTGTCCGATCTGTGGGCCGATGACCTCAAGGGCAAGGTCACGCTGCTCTCCGGGCTCGACGAGTCGTTCGCGCTCCTGATGCAGGGCGACGGCGTCGACATCACGAAGTGGAAGGCCGACGACTTCCACCGCGTGTGCGACAAGGTGGAGAAGCTGGTGGCGGCGAAGCACATCCGCCGGTTCACCGGCAACGACTACATCAAGGACCTCTCCAGCGGCGACGTCCTGGCCTGCCAGGCCTACAGCGGCGACGTGATCCAGCTCCAGGCGGACGACCCGGACATCGAGTTCGTCGTCCCCGATGAGGGCGCGGAGCTGTGGGCGGAGTCCCTGATGATCCCCAACCTGGCGGGCCACAAGCGGAACGCGGAGCGGCTCGTCGACTACTACTACGAGCCGGAAGTAGCCGCCGAGCTGGCCGCCTGGGTCAATTACGTCTGCCCCGTCCCGGCCGCCCGCGACATCCTCGCCTCCTCCAAGGACAAGGAAGTGGCGGCCCTCGCCGAGGACCCGCTGATCTTCCCGGACGACGCGATGCGGGGGCGGCTCGCGATCGCGCGGGACATCACTTCTGAGGAGCGGACGGAGTTCGCGAAGCGGTGGAACGCGATCGCCGGTCTGTAGCTCCTCCCTTTGAACACCCGAGAGCCTCGTTCCGTTTCATGGGTAACTGCCTCGCAGCCAAGGGGCAGTTGATGCCCATGTGACGTTCGGCGGATCGCTCGGGCATCGCCAGGAATTCCGTACGACATGCGGCCTTCCCGTCCTTTCGGGTGCCGCGGAAAAGGAATGAACGTGATGCCCAAGCGGACCGGCCTTCTCGCGGCGCTCGCCGCTCTGCCCGTCACCCTTCTCACCGTGGCCGTCTCGTCCCCGGTGTTCGCGGCGGACCCCCCGGCCTACCAGATCGACCTGGCGCAGCTGAACGGCTCCGGCTCCAAGGGAACGGCCCTCCTGAGCCTGCGCGGCAATGCGCTGACCGTATGGATCAAGTCCGAGGGACTGGTACCCGGCCAGCCCTCGGCACAGCACCTGCACGGATCCACCGACGGGCACGACTTCCAGTGCCCGGACGACAGTGCCGACACCAACGGCGACGGCGTCCTCGACAACACCGAGGCCACCGTCCACTACGGCGACATCAACATCTCGCTGACCGAATCCGGGGGCACCGACGCGGGCAGCGGCCTCGCCGTGGACCGGATGCCGGTGGCCGACGCGCAGGGCAAGGTCTCCTACAAGCGGACCATCACCGTGGGGCAGGACGTGGTGGACCAGATCAAGGACCTGCACATCGTGCAGCACGGCGTCGACCGCAACGACAACGGCAAGTACGACTTCGAGGGCGCGGGCAAGAGCGAACTCGACCCGAAGCTTCCCCAGGAGGCCACCGCTCCGACCAACTGCGGTGTGGTCAAGGGCGCGGCCGTCGGATCCGTCCCCGTCGGCGGGGTCGAGACCGGGGGCGGCGACGCGGGCGGCACGTCCCAGGGTGTGGTGATCGGTGCCGCCGGGGCGGCGTCGGCGGCGGCCGCTGGAGTGCTGCTTCTCGCGCGGCGGCGGATGGTGGCCGCTGCGGTTGCCGTTGCCCCGGCTGCGAAGACGGGGGATGCCGCGTGAGCCGCTCGGTCCGCAGGGTGTGGGCCCGCTTCCGCCATGGCTCCGCCGCAGTGATCGCCGCCGTCGCGGCGGCCCTGGTACTCACCGCATGCGCGGGCGAGGACACGACTGCCTCGTCGGCGTCCCCGCAGGGCCAGAGCACGGCGCGGGGCGGTGCGGCAGGTGACCAAACACCGGCGACGGGGTCGGGGTCGGGGTCGGGCCGGTCCGCCACAGCTCTGGACCGGTCGATGCCACAGCGGATCGCCATCCCCTCCCTGGGCGTGTCCAGCGAGCTGGAGACGCTGGGGCAGAACGCGAAAGGGGCGATGACGACGCCGAAGAACCCCGACCTGGCGGGCTGGTACGAACCGGGCCCCACCCCCGGCTCCCGGGGCCCGGCGGTGATCGCCGGACACGTGACCTGGAACGGCGCGGACGCGGTCTTCAAGAAGCTGAAGACGATGAAGGCCGGAGACACCGTCGAGGTGACACGCCAGGACGGGAAGACGGCCACCTTCACCGTGGACCGCGTCGAGGAGTACCCGAAGAAGAAATTCCCCACCCTGGAGGTGTACAAGAACATCGACTACGCGGGGCTCCGCCTGATCACCTGCGGCGGCGACTTCGACGCGGACCGGAACTACTACCCCAACAACGTCACGGTGTTCGCGAGGATGACGGGTGTCGCGTAGAGCCTGGGAAGGTGTTCTCGCGGTGCGGCTCTCCTCGCGTCAGCGGCGGCGGCTCAGGGCCTTTCGGGCGTCCTCGGCCGCGTACGTGATGTTCAGCCGCCAGGTCGCCAGTTTGTCCTTCACCTTTGAGGCGACCGTGCGCCACTTGAACCACAGCGGCAGCTTCCGGAACGGCACGTAGTCGAGGGTGTCGTCGACCGCGGTCTCGGCGAGGCCACCGTGCCCCTCCGCGCGCAGCGCGGCGTACAGCTCCGGGGTGAGTTCGCCGTTGACCCGTGCCGCCGTGCCGGCCGCGGTGTACGCGAATCCTCGCTGACCGCGGTCCGGCAACCGCATCGCCTTGATGATGCGGGGCGAGGCCTCCTCCAGGGGACAGTTGAAGGCGAGTCCGATCACCGCCGTGCCGAGGCGCTCCTCGCCGCGCTCGTAGGCCGCGTCCCACTCGGCGGGGTCGTCGATGCCCAACAGGCCTTCGCCGCTCTGCCAGTTCCATTTGGACGCCATGACCGGTACTTCCTGCTTCCTGCGTACGTCACCCGTCGCACTTCGGCGGCGGGAGCACCTTCTGCTTCTTCTTGTTGTTGATCATTTTGGCCCTCACCAGCTTGGTCAGAGTGTTCTCCTTGACCGCGCTCGACGGGTACGAGGCCTGCACGTGGCCATGGTAGATCTCCTTGACGATCTTGCCGTTCTTGTCGGTTTCGTACCTGTGCCGGTCGAGAACCACGATCTCGTTGTTCACGTGGTCCACGCCGACGCGCCGGAAGTCATCCGGGTTGGTGCCGTCGCCCCGGACGATGGACCGGTCAAGGGCGGCCTGGCCGTTCGCGGGCGCGCGGCCGATCTCGCCCTTGGCCGACGAAGAGGCGCCCGAACCGTGCTTGTCGTACTCCGAGTCGTCGTAGATACGGGTCGGAGTGTCGCCCTCAAGGCCGAGCGGGTCGCTCCAGCGCAGCGGGTTGTCGACGTACGCGTGGTGGTTCGGGGCAGGGGTCAGGCCCAGCGGGTCGGGGGAGAGGTAGCTCGCCGTGTCCGGGTCGTAGTAGCGGGACAGGTTGTAGTGCAGGCCTGTTTCCGGGTCGCGGTACTGGCCGGGGAAGGACAGCGGGCACAGGCCGTCGTCGGTGCCGGCCAGCGGCCTGCCCCACAGGCTGGTGGCGGAGCGCCAGGCGATCGCGCCGTCGTCGCCGACGAGTTCGCTGGGGGTGCCGACCAGGTCGGTGACGATCGCGTAGAACTGCCTGCTGACCTCGTCCGGGTCCGCGGTGCGCCACCGGCTGCGCACCTGGGCCGCCGCACGGTGGGTGCCCGGCTCCCAGTCCCAGGTGTCGGTCTGGGCCAGGCCGTCCCGGAGCGACGTCTGCTCCGCGAGGTTGCCGCCGTCCCAGGTGAAGAGGATCTCCTCGGCGACCGAACCGTCCTCGTTCAGGCGGGACTTGGCGGTCCGGCGGCCGAGCGCGTCATAGCGGTAGCGCCACACGCCGCTGTCCGGCGTCCCGGCCTCGGTGAGCCGGTCCTCGGCGTCCCAGGCGTACGTCCAGATGCGGCGCAGGCCGGACAGGGTCCGCCGGATCACACGGGTCACCCGCCCCTGGGCGTCGCGCTCGTACGTGCTGCGGCCCGCCGCGGTGACGTTCGTCCCGGAGTGGTGCGCCGGGCCCTGCGCGTCCTGACCGCCGGGGGCCGGGTGGTCGGCGGCGGTGAGGTTGCCGAGGTCGTCGTAGGCGTAGGTCTCGGTCCAGGTCCGGGCCGACACCCGGGTGACACGGCCCACGGGGTCTAGGTCGAACGTGCGGGCGCCGGCCAGGCGGTCCTCGACCCCGGTCAGGAATCCGTCCGCGCGGTAGGCGTAGGAGCGGGACTGCCGCACGGCCGTGCCGCCGCCGGTGCTCGCCCGGACGACCTGCTCGACGAGGCGGTGCCCCGCGTCCCAGGATTGGGTCAGCGTGGCCGCGGCGCCCAGGCCGCGGGCGGTCTCCCGGCCCGCCGCGTCATGCGCGAAGGTCAGCTCGCCGCCCGCGGTCACCAGCGAGGTGGGCAGGCCCGCGGAGTCGTACGACCAGTGCGAGGTGGCGCCGGACGGAGTGGTCCGCCGCACCCTCCTGCCCAGTGGGTCGTACGCGCTGGTGACGGTGCGGCCTTCGACGGTCTCGGCGACGATCCGGCCGGCCATGTCGTAGGCGTAGGCGACGCTGCCGAGGGGGCTCGTCGCCTCCAGGAGGCGCCCGGACGGGTCGTAGCGCAGCGAGGTGACCGTGCCGTCGTTGGTGCGTGAGGTCACCACACGGCCCGCGGCGTCGCGGGTCACCCGCACCGTCTGGCCGGTGCCGTTGGTCCGCTCGACCTGTTGTCCTGTCGGGTCGCAGGCATAGGTGAGCGTGCGGCCCTCGAAGTCCGTCTCGCCGATCAGGGTGCCCGCCGCGTCATAGCGGTAACTCCAGGTGTTGCCACGGGGGTTGAGCACTCCCGTGAGCCGCAGCTCGGAGTCGTGGGTGAAGCGGTAGCGGGTGCCGTCCGGGTCGGTCCTCGCGCTGGGCAGGTCGAATGCCCCGTACTCGAACGTGGTGGTGGACCCGGCCGCGTCGCGGTGCTCGGTGAGGTTGCCCTCCGCGTCGTACGACCAGGCCTCCCGGCCGCCGTCGGCGCGCTCCCGCCACAGCAGCAGGCCTTCCGGGTTCCAGCTCTGCCGGACCGTCCCGCCGACCGCGTCGTGGATCTCCACGGCACGGCCGAACGCGTCCCTGCGCACGGTGACGACACTGCCGCGCGGATCGACGACCCGCACCGGAAGACCGGCCCCGTCGTTCTCGAACCTGATGGTGTTGCCGAGCGCGTCGGTCTCGCTGACCCGGTATCCGCGCTCGTCATAGCCGTACGAACTCACCGCGCCCAGCGGGTCGGTGCTGGTGAGCAGGTTGCCCCGGTCGTCGTACGCGCCCTCCCAGCGCGCCCCGTCGGCCTCCGTGATGGCGACCGGCAGGATGCCGTCCGCGTACTCCACCTGGACGCTGGTGCCGTCAGGACGGTCCATGCGCACCGGCTGGCCGTGCGCGTCGAGGGTGAAGCGGGTCGTGCGGCCCAGCTCGTCGGTGCGGGACACCAGATGGCCGCGGGCGTCGTACTCGGTGTGCACGGCAAAGCCCAACGGGTCGACGACGCGGGTGAGATGGAGCCGCTCGTCGTGGTGGTACTCGGTGGTGTGGCCGAGCGAGTCGGTGTAGCGGGTGACGCGTTCGTCGGGGTCGTAGCCGATCACGCAGTCGAGGGCGGAGTCCGCGCCCTCGCCGCGGATGCAGCGGTCCTCTTCGTCGTAGGTGAACCGGAACCAGAAGTCGTTGCGGTCGGTCCAGGACGTGACGCGGGCGTGCTCGTCGTAGCCGAGCCGGTAGGGCAGTCCGGACGAGTTGTGGATCTCGCTCAGATTGCCGGCGTCGTCGTACCCGTAACGCAGCAGGGTCGTGCCGTCGGGACCGGCCTCGGCATCGCGCAGGCGAAGCCCGGACACCCGGCCGCCCTCGGTGTCGACGTCGATGTGGTAACCGCCCGAGTGGCGTACGGCGACGGGGGTGCCGTCGGTGGCCCGGTCGAAGTCGATGCGGTGGCCGTTGCCGTCCGTCACCGCGGCGAGCGGCATGGTGAACGCCTCGTCGGCGGCCGCGGCCCTGCCCGTCGGCGCGAAGTGGCGGGTGTGGCCGCTGTCCGGGTCGGTGATGCGGATCGGCGCACCGGGGGCGCCGTCCCAGTCCAGTGGCCAGCGCGGGCCTGCCACGGGCATGACCGAGGTGCCGGGCGCGGGCACCGGGTAGATGAGGATCATGCCGTCCTCGGTGGCGAACAGCGCGCCTTCGTGGTCGAGTTCGAGGCGCTCGTCCAGCGTGGATGCCCAGGACGGGCCGAACCAGCGGCCCGAGAAGTAGCTGGAGAGGTGGGTGCGGCGCAGGATCAGCGGCAGCAGGCCCGGCAGTTGGACGTCGGTCTTCTCCATGAGCATCTCGCCGGAGACCATGTCGATGGGGTCGCCGTTCTTGCAGCGGCCCTTGGCGGGCTTGCTGGTGGCCAGGTCGTCCCCGCCGCGCCGCAGGCCGTTCTTGAGGCCCTTGCCCATCCCCTTGAGGCCCTTCATCCCCTTGGCGAGCTTGGCGGCGGTGGTGAGGCCCTTGGCTCCCGGAATGCAGTCCATCGCGGCGAACGCGACGTCCATGAGGGTGGCTTGGCCTTTTGCGTATTTACTCAGGGTGTCGGCGAGGACGATCGCTCCGGCCACGATCACGATCGCGGCGAGAATGGGCCCGCCCACGATCATCGCAATCACGCCGACCACGGCGACGACGACCTTGCAGACCGCGATGATGGTGTCCCAGTTGTCGGAGACCCAGTCGCCGATCTCCTCCCACCACTTGCGGTTCTGGATGCCCGCGTCGGAGGCCTCGTCGATCTTCCGCTTGGCCGTCCCGGCGGCCTCCTGGCGCATCTTGCGCGCGTCCTCGGCCATCTTCTTCGCCGCATCCAGCGCACTCTGCGCCGAGGTGACATCACCCTGCGCGGTGGTCTGCGCCTTCTCGGCGGAGGCGGCGTTGCGGGTGGCGGCCTTGACCTTGTCCGGGTCCGGCTTGGGCACATCCTTGCCCTTGTTGCCGTCGTCGTCGTCCTTGTACTTGTCGGCTTCCTTGCCCGCCCGCTCCACCCACGAGTTCGCCGACGTCAGCTTGGACTTGGCACTGCTCAAGTCGGCCTGCGCCTCACGGCCCTTGACCAGCGCCTTGTCGGCGAGGGTCTGGGCGCGCTCCAGGTCCGGCCAGTACGCGGACAGGGCATCGCCGGCCATCTCGTAGCTCTTCTTGAGCTTCTTCAGCTTGGCGGGAGCATCCTCGAACTGCTCCGTGAACGCGTCCGCGGTTTTGCCCGCCCACTTCAGGATCGCGTCCTCGCCCGCCATCCCCTTGATGTCGCGCAGCACCCTGCCGACATCGTCGGAGAAGTCATGCAGATTCTTGGCGAGACTCCGCACCCGGTCCGGATCACCCGGAGTCGGATCCTTGTCCAAGTCCAGGACATGCCAATCCCGCGGCCTATGGCCCGCCATGTTGCAACCCCCGTCACACCTACATCATCAACTGCCCTGAGTACACATGAACGTACAAGGTCATGACGTCCGGCGGAAAGCCGACGGTTCCATGGCCGTCCCGTCCCTGCGGCCCAGGTCAGCGCTGGGCGGACCCCCGGACGGCAGGCTCGCCATGGCGCGTTGTCTACGCAGGCTCGCCCGACGCCCGGTCGGCTCGCTCCTGTGCCGTGCGGGAGACCAGGCCGTTGTACTCCAGGCGGCGCAGGGTCTCCGTGAGGATCTTGGGGCTGATGCCGCCGATGTGCGCGCGCAGGTCGCCGGGGCGGCGCGGGCCGTGCCGCAGGGCCCACAGGACCACGGCGTTCCAGGTGTTGGAGAGCAGATCGCGCGCTCGGTGCTCAGTGGGTGCCCGGCCCGGGAACTGGTGAAGGACATCGGCTGTGCGCCCTTCGTCGCCGGTGGCCTCGACCGCGCAGGGCTCGTGGAGGCGACGGCCGCGCTGCGTCATCGGGCAGGGGGTCCCCCTGCTCATGAAGAGCTTGGGGGAGGAGGGTGAGCGAGGGCGCGATCGCGCCGCCGCTCGCGTACGCCACGGGCGGGCGGTGACGCGGGTCCTTTGCCGTCAGGCGTGCGCCGCGAGGACCCTGTGGAGCACGTCGACGCGGTTCGTGGTGATCGCGTCGACGCCGATGTCGACTAGGCGGCGCATCGAGCGCTTCGTGTCCGGGGTCCAGGCCGAGACGAGGAATCCCTCGCGCTGCACCTCGACGGTCAGGTCGCGGTCGAGCAGCGTGAAGCGGTAGTTGAGCCAGCGCGGCTTGATCGCGTCGAGCACGGCGCGGCGCGGCGGGGCGAGGCTCGTCCAGGTCAGGGCGATCTCGGCGGCGGGATCGGCGGCGCGCACCGCGAGCATCGTCTGCGCGCCCGCGCAGTAGTACGCGCGCTCCGCCGCCCCGCAGTCGGCGATCATGCCGACGACCGTGCGTACGGACTCGGGCGTCGCGCCCGGCAGATCCACCATGAGCCGGTGTCCTTCGGTCGCCTCGATGGCCTCTTCGAGGGTGGGTACGCCGTACCCGGTGAGGCCGCGCACCTCGTCGACGGAGAGCGCGGACAGCGGGCGTTCGTGGTCCCAAAGGCGCTTGAGCGTCGCGTCGTGCAGCAGGACGGGGACGCCGTCACGGCTGACGCGGACGTCGATCTCCACCGCGTCCGCGCCCCGTTCGAGCGCGGAGCGCAGGGACGGGAGGGTGTTCTCGCGGACACGGTAGGGATCGCCTCGGTGGGCCACGGCTGTCACGGTGCGCATGAGCCCATTGTGGTGCCGCCCTGTGGTTCCGTCCTACGGAGCGAGCCAGGTGTCCGTGTACGTGTCGATCTCCGCGACGATCCTCGCCTTGCCCGCCGGGTCGAGGAACGACGCCTCGACGGCGTTCCTGGCCAGGGCCGCGATGCCCCGTTCGTCGAGGCCGAGGAGGCGGGCCGCGACCGCGTACTCGCTGTTCAGGTCGGTGCCGAACATGGGCGGGTCGTCGGAGTTGATGGTGACCGGGACGCCGGCGGCGACGAACTCCTTGATGGGGTGCTCGTCGATGGTGGTGACGGCGCGGGTCGCGATGTTCGACGTCGGGCAGACCTCGAGCGGAATGCGCTGCTCGGCGAGGTACGCGAGCAGCTTCGGGTCCTGGGCGGCGCTGGTGCCGTGGCCGATGCGCTCGGCGCCCAGGTCGGTCAGGGCGTCCCAGATCGTCTGCGGGCCCGTCGTCTCACCGGCGTGCGGCACGGAGTGCAGGCCGGCCGCGATCGCGCGGTCGAAGTACGGCTTGAACTGCGGTCTCGGTACGCCGATCTCGGGGCCGCCGAGCCCGAACGAGACCAGGCCCTCGGGGCGCAGCTTGTCCGTGGTCGCGAGCCGCAGCGTCTCCTCGGCGGACTCCAGGCCCGCCTCGCCGGGGATGTCGAAGCACCAGCGCAGTACGACGCCGAGCTCGTCCTGCGCCGCCTTGCGGGCGTCCTCGATGGCGTCCATGAAGGCGCGGTCGTCGATGCCGCGGCGCACGGAGCTGAAGGGGGTGACGGTCAGCTCGGCGTAGCGGATGTTCTGCCGGGCCATGTCGCGGGCGACTTCGTACGTGAGCAGGCGTACGTCGTCCGGGGTGCGGACCAGGTCCACGACCGAGAGGTAGACCTGGATGAAGTGCGCGAAGTCCGTGAACGTGAAGTAGTCCGCGAGGGCCTCCACGTCCGTCGGCACCTTGGAGTCGGGGTGGCGGGCGGAGAGCGCGGAGACGATACGGGGGGACGCCGAGCCGACGTGGTGCACATGCAGTTCCGCCTTGGGCAGTCCGGCGATGAAGGCATGTGGGTCACGCTGCTGCTCTGCGGTGCGCGGTTCGGTCACGGTTTCCTCCCCAGGAACGGGCTTGATCGGCTGATCGGTGGGTCGCGGAACATCGTAGGCGGCGGGATTCCGGTGGCGGGCTGGCGGCTGCCGGGCGGCGCCGGGGCCGTAGCATGACGGAACGTATGAAAGAGGTGACTCGCCATGTCCAAGGCCGAGGGGCCGGCGCCGGGCACCGGCGCCGAGCCTGAGCGGGATCCGTGGGCACCGCCGCCGGAGGATGCGCCGCGGGGGGCTGCGGGGTCACGGGGGGCCGCTGGGTCACCGGGAGCTCCGGGAGCGCCGGTTCCGTTGGAGAAGCGGGATCCGTGGGCGCCGCCCGAGGAGGTGCCGCCGGGTGCGGGGCGGGCTTCGGGGTGGTCGGCTCCCTCCGTGCACGATCAGTCGACGATCGCCGCGGGCGGTCCCTTCGCGCCGCCTCCGCCGCCGGCCGCCGGGGCGGGTGAGCCGGTGCCGCCGCCTCCGATCGGTCCCGAGGGGCCGGGGCAGATGCCGTACGGCTACCCGGGAGGTCCGGGTCACCCGGGAGGTCCGGGGCACCCGGGGTACCCGAGTCCGCAGGGATATCCCGGCTACCCCGGGTATCCGGGCCACCAGGGGCAGGGCCCGCCCGGGTACGGCTGGCCCGCCATGCCGATGGCGCCCGCCAACGGGATGGGCGTGACCTCGCTCGTCCTGGGGATCATCGCGGCCGCCGTCTTCTGCCTGTGGCCCCTGGCGATCGTCCTCGGCGTCCTCGCGATCATCTTCGGGGCGATCGGGCGCGGCAGGGCGCGGCGCGGCGAGGCGACGAATCCCGGGCAGGCGCTGGCGGGGATCATCTGCGGGATCGCCGGGGTCGTGCTGGGCGTGGGGCTCCTGGTGGCGCTGATC
The DNA here is from genome assembly GCF_040640795.1 of Streptomyces sp. NPDC021622. Classification (NCBI taxonomy): domain Bacteria; kingdom Bacillati; phylum Actinomycetota; class Actinomycetes; order Kitasatosporales; family Streptomycetaceae; genus Streptomyces; species Streptomyces sp. NPDC021622. The sequence continues at coordinate 8,142 of NZ_JBFACK010000012.1, read as the reverse complement.
GTCATCCCGGACGACGCGTTCGAGGACGGCGCCTCGGGGGAGAGCGGCCACGCGGTGACCGTGGCCGCCGGCCCCTGAGCCGAACGCCTAGCGGAGCCGGTCCCTGGCCGCCATCAAGGCGAACCCCAGCAGATTCGGCCCCCGCCACTTCTCCGGATCCTCGATCCGGGGGTCGTCGGCTGCCAGGCCCACGCCCCAGATGCGGTCCACGGGGCTTGCCTCCACAAGGACCCGCGAACCCGTCCCCACGAGGAATCCGCGGAGCTCGTCCGTCGACGAGAACTTGTGGACGCTGCCCTCGACCACGATCCCGAAGCGCTCCCGCTCCCATATCGCCTCGTCGAAGCCCCGCACCAGGCGCCCCGCCTTCTTCGCCTCGGCGGGCGTCCGCGAGGCGAGGACCGCGCGCTCCGCCTCCGCGTCATCGAAAAGGCGGGCCTTGGCCGCCATCATCCAGTGCTCGGCCGTCCCGTACTCCACCCCGTCCACGGTGAACGGCGCGAGCCACCACTGGCTCAGGCAGCTGGAGCCGAGCGTGCCGTCCCTGCGCGGGGTGTGCCCCCAGAAATGGAGGTACTTCACCCGCTCGCCGTCGCCCTTCCGCAACGCCGCGACCAGCGCTTCCACCGAGTCGATCTTCGTCATGCATGCGAGTCTGGCACGCACCACTGACACTCCGTCCTGGGTTTTCCGGGACGACTCGACACCTGGTCGACAGATTCCGTCGCGTAACCAAAAGGCAACAACGGAATCACTTGTTGGAGCATCAGTGCTCTGTCAGGATCGGCACTCAAATCGATCTGGAGCTACGCCGACCCCTGCGGGACGGGGGCGACGGCGGAGGAGAGCGTCATGCACAACTTCCAGGCGCAGGACCACTTCGCGGAAGGCGCGCAGTACATCGCCGGACGGCTGACCGAGGGCACGTCGGGGAGAACCCAGGCGGTCGTCGACCCGGCCACGGGCGACACGGTCCACACATACGAACTCGCGGGCGAGAAGGACGTCGACGCCGCGGTCGCCGCGGCCGCGCACGCCTTCCCCGCGTGGGCGGGCGCCACGCCCGGCGAGCGCTCCGACGCCCTGCACCGCTTCGCCGCCGTCCTGGCCGACCGCGCCGAGGAGTTCGCCCAGGCCGAGTCGCTCCAGTGCGGCAAGCCGATCAAGCTGAGCCGGGAGTTCGACGTCCCCGGGACCGTCGACAACGCCGCCTTCTTCGCGGGGGCGGCACGGCATCTCCAGGGCCAGTCGGCAGGCGAGTACTCCGGTGACCACACCTCGTACATCCGCCGTGAGCCCATCGGCGTCGTCGGCTCCATCGCGCCCTGGAATTACCCGCTCCAGATGGCCGCCTGGAAGGTGCTCCCGGCCATCGCCGCCGGTAACACCATCGTCCTCAAGCCCGCCGAGCTCACCCCCTTCACCTCGCTCCTCTTCGCGCAGGCCGCCACCGAGGCGGGCATCCCCGACGGTGTCGTCAACATCATCAGCGGCGCCGGGCGGGACGCCGGAGAGCGGCTCGTCGGCCACCCCGACGTCGCCATGACCTCCTTCACCGGCTCCACCGGCGTCGGCAAGCGCGTCGCCGAGATCGCCACCGCCACGGTGAAGCGACTGCACCTGGAGCTCGGCGGCAAGGCTCCCTTCGTCGTCTTCGACGACGCCGACCTGGAGGCCGCCGTGCACGGCGCGGTGGCCGGCGCGCTCATCAACACCGGGCAGGACTGCACGGCCGCCACGCGCGCGTACGTACAGCGACCGTTGTACGACGCCTTCGTAGAGGGCGTCGCCGAGCTCATGGAGAGCGTGCGGCTCGGCGACCCGTTCGACCCGAGCACCGACCTCGGGCCGCTCATCTCGCACGTCCACCGCGACCGCGTCGCCGGTTTCGTCGACCGGGCCCGCTCCTACGCGCGCGTGGTCACCGGTGGCGAGGCGCTCGCCCACCCCGGCGCCTTCTACAAGCCCACCCTCATCGCCGACGCCGCGCAGGACAGCGAGATCGTGCAGTCCGAGATCTTCGGGCCGGTTCTTGTGGTGCTGCCGTTCGACTCCGACGACGAGGGCATCCGGCTCGCCAACGACACCCCCTACGGCCTCGCCGCCTCCGCCTGGAGCCGCGACGTCTTCCGCGCCAACCGCGCGACCCGCGAGATCAAGGCGGGCTGCGTCTGGATCAACGACCACATCCCGATCCTCAGCGAGATGCCGCACGGCGGATACAAGGCATCGGGCTACGGAAAGGACATGTCCGCCTACTCCTTCGAGGAGTACACGCAGGTCAAGCACGTCATGTTCGACAACACTGCGGTGGTCCGCAAGGACTGGCACCGCACGATCTTCGGGGACCGATAGCCAGTAGGCCGCCCGACCAGCGGCCGCACACCCTCCCGAAAGGGCAACCAAGCGCATGGAGCAGTACGAGCCCGAACGCCTGTCCCCGCCCCAACTGGCCGCCATGCAGCGCAGCTTCAGGAACGGCAGGGCAGCCCTCACCCGCCGTTCCCTGCTGCGCGCCGGCACCGGCGGCGCGTTCGCCATCGGCGGCCTCGGGGCACTCAGTGCCTGCGGGATCCCGGCAGCGAGCAAGGGTCAGGGCGATGTCTCGTCCGAGGACCACTCGGCCAAGGAGAAGCAGATCTTCTTCTCCAACTGGACCGAGTACATGGACGTCGACGACGACGAGAACCGCCCCACCCTGGACGCGTTCACCAAGCGGACCGGCATCAAGGTCAAGTACACCGAGGACATCAACGACAACGTCGAGTTCTTCGGGAAGATCAAGCCGCAGCTCGCGGCAGGTCAGGACACCGGACGCGACCTCATCTGCGTCACGGACTGGCTCGCGGCCCGGCTCATCCGCTTCGGGTGGGTCCAGAAACTGGACCCGGCCAACCTGCCCCACGCGTACGCCAACCTGGCGTCCCAGTTCCGCAACCCGGACTGGGACCCGGGGCGCGCGTACTCGTACCCCTGGACCGGCATCTCCACGGTCATCGCGTACAACAAGAAGGCGACCGACGGCGAAGAGATCACCTCGGTGTCGCAGCTCCTGGACAACCCCAAGCTCAAGGGCCGCGTCGGCTTCCTCTCCGAGATGCGCGACTCCGTCGGCATGACGCTCATCGACATGGGCAAGGACCCGGGGAAGTTCACCGACGACGACTTCGACGCGGCGATCGCCCGCCTCCAGAAGGCCGTCGACAAGAAGCAGATCCGCCGCTTCACCGGCAACGACTACACCTCGGACCTGGACAAGGGCGACCTCGCCGCGTGTCTGGCCTGGGCCGGTGACATCGTCCAGCTCAAGGCCGACAACCCGGACATCGACTTCCACATCCCGGACGCCGGTTACATCACGTCCACGGACAACCTCCTCGTCCCGAACAAGGCGCGCCACAAGCGCAACGCGGAACGGCTCATCGACTACTACTACGAGCCCGAGCCCGCCGCCCGCCTCGCCGCGTACATCAACTACGTCTGCCCCGTCGACGGCGTACGCCCCGAGCTCGCGAAGCTCGACAAGGACGCGGCGAACAACACGCTGATCCTCCCGGACAAGGAGATGGCGGCGAAGTCCCGCGGTTTCCGCTCGCTCACGCCGAAGGAAGAGACGGCGTACGAGGAGAAGTTCGCGAAGCTCACCGGCGCGTGATCCGGCTCCTGAGCGGCGCCTCGCGCCTCCTGTAGTCCCCCTTGACTCTCCCTCGACCCCCTGGACGCACCATGACGACTGCTACAGAACACAGCGGCGACGTCCGCCTCACCGGGATCAGCAAGACGTACGGCTCCTTCACCGCCGTGCAGCCGCTGGACCTGACCGTGCCGCAGGGCTCCTTCTTCGCGCTGCTCGGCGCATCCGGCTGTGGCAAGACCACGACGCTCCGCATGATCGCGGGACTCGAGGAGCCCACATCGGGCACCGTCCACCTCGGCGACCAGGACGTCACGGCACTGCCGCCCTACAAGCGGCCCGTCAACACCGTCTTCCAGTCGTACGCGCTCTTCCCGCACCTCGACATCTTCGAGAACGTCGCCTTTGGCCTGCGCCGCCGCGGCATCAAGTCCGTGAAGAAGCAGGTCGGCGAGATGCTCGACCTGGTCCAGCTCGGCGAGCAGGCCCGCAAGAAGCCGCACCAGCTCTCCGGCGGCCAGCAGCAGCGCGTCGCCGTCGCCCGCGCCCTGATCAACCACCCCAAGGTGCTGCTCCTCGACGAGCCGCTCGGCGCCCTCGACCTGAAGCTGCGCCGCCAGATGCAGCTCGAACTCAAGCGCATCCAGACCGAGGTGGGCATCACCTTCGTGCACGTCACGCACGACCAGGAGGAGGCCATGACGATGGCCGACCAGGTCGCGGTGATGAACGCGGGCCGCGTCGAACAGCTCGGCGCCCCCGCCGACCTCTACGAGAACCCGGGCACCACCTTCGTCGCCAACTTCCTCGGCACGTCCAACTTCATAGAGGCAGAGATCGCCGGACGCAGCGGCGACGACCTCACCCTGAAGGCGGGCGACGGCAAGCTCACGCTGCCGGCCGCGCGATGTTCGGCTTCCACGGCCACGGGCGGCAAGGTCCTGCTCGGCGTACGCCCGGAGAAGATCTCCCTCACGCACGCCGACGCGGCGGGGGAGATCCCCGACGGGCGCAACCGCATCACGGGCCGCATCGCCGACAGCAGCTTCATCGGCGTCTCCACGCAGTACGTCGTCGACAGCCCGCTCTGCGACTCCTTCGAGGTGTACGCGCAGAACATCGAGCGCGACACCCGCCTCGTGCCCGGCACCGAGGTCGTCCTGCACTGGAACCCGGCGCACACCTTCGGCCTGGACGCCGCGCAGGACGTCGAGGCGGGCGTCGAGAAGGTCGAGGAGGACGCCTCCGCATGACGACGACCCTCACCGAAGCGCCCCCGGAGAAAGAGCCCGAGGCGGCGCCCCGCAAGATCCGCAAACGCGGCCGCCTCGTCCCCTACTGGCTGCTGCTCCCCGGCATCCTCTGGCTCGTCGTCTTCTTCGCGCTGCCGCTGGTCTACCAGGCATCGACCTCGGTCCAGACCGGCTCCCTCGAGGACGGCTTCAAGGTCACCTGGCACTTCGCCACCTACTGGGACGCCCTGAACGACTACTGGCCGCAGTTCCTGCGCTCGGTGATGTACGCGGGCGCCGCCACGATCCTGTGTCTGCTGCTCGGCTATCCGCTCGCGTATCTGATCGCGTTCCGCGCGGGCCGCTGGCGCAACCTCATCCTCGTACTCGTCATCGCGCCGTTCTTCACCAGCTTCCTCATCCGTACGCTGGCCTGGAAGACGATCCTCGCGGACGGCGGGCCCCTGGTGGGCGCCCTCAACTCGCTGCACGTCCTGGACGTCACCAGCTGGCTGGGCGTCACGCAGGGCGACCGGGTCCTTGCCACACCCCTCGCGGTGATCTGCGGACTCACGTACAACTTCCTGCCGTTCATGATCCTGCCGCTCTATACGTCCCTCGAACGCATCGACGGGCGCCTGCACGAGGCGGCGGGCGATCTCTACGCCAAGCCGTCCACCACCTTCCGCAAGGTGACCTTCCCGCTCTCCATGCCGGGTGTCGTCTCCGGAACGCTGCTCACCTTCATTCCGGCGGCCGGCGACTACGTCAACGCGGATCTGCTCGGCTCCACCGACACCCGCATGGTCGGAAACGTCATCCAGACGCAATTCCTGCGCATCCTGGATTACCCGACGGCCGCGGCACTCTCCTTCATCCTCATGGCGGCGATCCTGGTCATGGTCACCGTCTACATCCGTAAGTCCGGGACGGAGGATCTCGTCTGATGGCTGCCTTCTTCCGCTGGCTCCGCGGCAAATTCGTCGTCATCGCTGGTCTGCTGACGCTCGCGTATCTGCTGCTCCCGAACATCGTCGTGACGGTGTTCTCCTTCAACAATCCGACGGGGCGCTTCAATTACTCCTGGCAGGAGTTCTCGCTCGACGCCTGGAAAGACCCGTGCGGTGTCGCCGACATGTGCGGCTCGCTCTCGCTGAGCCTGCAGATCGCCACCTGGGCGACGATCGGCGCGACGCTGCTCGGCACGATGATCGCCTTCGCCCTCGTGCGCTACCGCTTCCGGGCGCGCGGCGCGGTGAACTCGCTGATCTTCCTGCCGATGGCGATGCCCGAGGTCGTGATGGCCGCCTCGCTGCTCACGCTCTTCCTCAACATGGGCGCGCAGCTGGGCTTCTGGACGGTTTTGATCGCCCACATCATGTTCTGCCTCAGCTTCGTGGTGACCGCCGTCAAGGCGCGCGTCATGTCGATGGACCCGCGCCTGGAACAGGCCGCGCAGGACCTTTACGCGGGTCCCGTGCAGACGTTTCTGAGGGTGACGCTCCCGATCGCCGCGCCGGGCATCGCGGCCGGCGCACTGCTCGCCTTCGCGCTCTCCTTCGACGACTTCATCATCACGAACTTCAACGCGGGCTCCACCGTGACCTTCCCCATGTTCGTCTGGGGATCGGCGCAGCGGGGCACGCCCGTTCAGATCAATGTGATCGGTACGGCGATGTTCCTCGTCGCCGTGCTTCTGGTGCTCGCCGGAATGCTGCTCGGCAAGCGTCGCAACAGAACCGCCAAGTAAGTGAATTCCTGAAGGAGTTGGAAATCATGGCCCCAAGCGCCATGACCCCCCGTTGGACCAAGTCTCTCTCCGACGCCCAGCCGGTGTCCTACTGGCTGGACGACCCGGGCAAGCCGCACGCCGAGCCCGCCCTCACCGCCGACGAACAGTGCGACCTGCTCGTCGTCGGCGGTGGCTACAGCGGACTGTGGACCGCGCTCATCGCCAAGGAGCGCGATCCGCACCGCGATGTGGTCCTCGTCGAAGGCCGCGAGGCGGGCTGGGCCGCCTCCGGCCGCAACGGCGGCTTCTGCGCCGCCTCTCTCACGCACGGCATCTCCAACGGCCTGTCCCGCTGGCCCGGCGAGATCGCGAAGCTGGAGGAGCTCGGCGCCCGCAACCTCGACGAGATCGAGGCGGCCGTCAAGCGCTACTCCATCGACTGCGACTTCGAACGCACCGGTGAGATCGACGTGGCGACGCAGCCGCACCAGCTCGCCGAACTCCACGAAATGTACGGCGAGATGGCGGAGCACGGCCTCGCGGACGGGTCCGAACTCCTGGACGCGGACGCGGTGCGCGAGCACGTCGACTCGCCCACCTTCCTCGGCGGCCTCTGGGACCGCGAAGGCGTCGCGATGCTGCACCCGGCGAAGCTGGCCTGGGGCCTCAAGCGGGCCTGCCTGGAGAAGGGCGTACGCATCTACGAGCACACGCCCGCGCTCCAACTCGCCTCGTCCGGCGCCGGGATGGCGGTCCGCACCCCCTACGGCCGGGTCCGCGCCCGCCAGGTCGCGCTCGCCACGAACATCTTCCCGTCCCTGGTCAAGCGCCTGCGGCCGTACACGGTCCCGGTCTACGACTACGCGCTGATGACCGAACCGCTGAGCGAGGAGCAGCTGGCGGCCATCGGCTGGAAGAACCGCCAGGGCCTGGGCGACAGCGCCAACCAGTTCCACTACTTCCGGCTCTCCGCCGACAACCGCATCCTGTGGGGCGGCTACGACGCGATCTACCCCTTCGGCGGCAAGCTGCGAGCCGAGCACGACGACCGCCCCGAGACGTACGCGAAGCTGGCGGGCCACTTCTTCACCTGTTTCCCGCAGCTGGAGGGCCTGCGCTTCACGCACGCGTGGGGCGGCGCGATCGACACCTGCTCGCGCTTCTCGGCGTTCTTCGGCACGGCCCACGCGGGACGCGTCGCATACGCGGCGGGCTACACCGGGCTCGGTGTCGGGGCCACCCGCTTCGGTGCCGACGTGATGCTCGACCTGCTCTCGGGCGAGCGCACGGAACGCACCTCCCTGGAGATGGTCCGCACGAAGCCGCTGCCGTTCCCGCCCGAGCCGTTCGCGTGGACGGGCGTCGCGTTGACCAAGTGGTCCCTGGCGCGGGCCGACGAGAACGGCGGCAGGCGCAATCTGTGGCTGAAGACGATGGACAAGCTGGGCCTCGGCTTCGACAGCTGAGGCGCCCGCGGGGCGGGGGGGGGGGGTTGGCGGAGGCGCACCCGAACCACACCCCCCCCCCACCCCACAACACCCACA